>NZ_CP060295.1:6036927-6712812 GCF_014302995.1 Variovorax sp. PAMC26660 | reverse complement strand
CTCACCGGCAACCTGACGCTGGACGGCAAGCTGAACGTCACCGACGCGGGCGGGTTCGGGCGTGGTGCCTACCGACTGATCGACTACGGCGGCAGCCTGACCAACAACGGCCTGGACCTGGGCGACCTGCCCCTGGGCTACAAGGCTGGCGACATGACGGTGCAGACCAGTGTCGCCAAACAGGTCAACCTGGTGGTGGGCGCCAGCTCCGGAACCCTGCGGTTCTGGAATGGCAATGTGCTGCAGGCCGATGGCACCGTCCATGGTGGCGGCGGCACCTGGAACGCCGGCAGCACCAACTGGACCACGACCGACGGCAGCGCGAGCCAGGCCTGGGCTCACGACTTCGGCATCTTCTCGGGCAGTGGGGGCACCGTCACGGTGAACGGCACTCAAGGCTTCAGCGGCCTGCAGTTCTCCGTCGACGGCTACGCGTTGGTGAATGGCACCAATGGCAAGCTGACGGCGGTCAACGACAGCGATGGCTACGCGCAGATCCGCGTCGATGCGGGCGCGACTGCCCGCATCGCGATTGCCATCGACGGCGGCGGCAAGTTGGACAAGCGCGACCGAGGCACCCTGGTGCTCAGCGGGGCCAACAGCTACACCGGCGGCACCGCCGTGCATGGCGGAACACTGGCAACAGCCAGCAACACGGCGCTTGGCACCGGCACCGTCACGGTGGACAACAGCGGCAACTTCGACGCCAGGTTGGAGGTCAACGCGGGCGTGCGCATTGGCAACCAAGTCATCGTGAACAACCTGGGCGCGCTGGACAACTCAGGCACCATCCTGAGAACTGCCGCAGGCCAGAAGGCGGTGGTTTCGGCAACTGGCGGCGCCACGGTCAACAACGCGGCCACCGGACGGATCGAGGGCGACACGCGTGGCGTGGACCTGGTCAATGGAGGCACGGTGACGAACGCAGGTGGCACGATCCACGCCAACGCCACCATCAACGGCACTGCCGTCGCGACGGGTGGCGTGACAGCCACGGTCAACAACACACTCGGCGGCGTTATCTCGGGCCAGGAAACTGGCGTGGCGATGTATGGCAGCGGCGGCAACACGGTAGTCAACACCGGGGCCACGATCCGCGCCGACAAGGCCGACTATTCGGGGGTGTATGTCATTGGCGGCGCAGCCAACATCACCAATACCGAAGGCGGCCTCATCGCAGGGGACGGAAATGGCTTGTTCCTGCAGGCCGATACCGCAACGGTGGTAAATGGCGCGGCCTCGACCATCCAAGGAAAATATGCATCGCTGTATGCGTCCAAGGGCGACGTCACTTTCAGCAACGCGGGCAAGATGATCGGCAATGTCGCGCTGTCGGATGCCGGCACCCACAAGGTCACGCTGGTCAGCGGCTCCGTCATCGAGGGCACCTTGGAGATGGGCACCAACGCAGCCTCCACGCTGACACTGGACGGCACGGGCGTTCAGCTCTACTCGCGGGCGGTCACCGGCGACACCACCTTCGCCGGCACCCTCATCAAGCAGGGCAGCGGCACCTGGACGCTGGACCAGGCCAGTGCGCGTTCAGGCGGTACGTCTCTCAAGGCCGGTCGCCTGAATCTCGGCCACAGCATGGCCCTGGGCACGGGCACGCTGTCCATGGACGACGGCACCACCCTCGGCTTTGCTACCGATGGCTTGACCATCGCCAACGCCATCCACATGACCGGCAGCAACGATCCGGTGATCGACACCGGTGCCTTCAGCGAAACCCTCGCCGGCGTGATCTCGGGCGGCGGCTTTCTCACCAAGCAGGGCACGGGTACCCTGATCCTTGCTGGCGCGAATGTCTACACCGGCGCCACGAACGTGGCCGCAGGCACCTTGAGGGCAGGCGCCGCGAACACATTCGCCTCGAGCAGCGCCCACAGCGTGGCCGCCGGCGCCACCTTCGATACGGCCGGCTTCGACCAGACCGTTGCCGCTCTCGCCAATGCCGGCACCGTCAACCTGCGCAGCGCTGGCGGTGCCGTGGGCAGCACGCTCACCGTCACCGGCCCCTACGTGGGCAACAACGGCGTGCTGCAGATCGCCACAGCGCTGGGCGACAGCACCAGCACCAGCGACCGGCTCCTGCTGAGCGGTGCCAGCGCCGTCGCCAGTGGCAGCACGCAGGTGCAAGTGACGAACGTCGCCGGCCTGGGCGCGCTCACCAAGGGCAACGGCATCCCGGTGGTCGTGACCGAGAAGGGCGCGCGCATCGAGCCCAACGCGTTCAGCTTGCCTGGCGGCCACGTCGATGCCGGCGCCTTCGAATACCGCATGACCACCAACGCCAGCGGCGCCTGGCTGAACTCGAACGTCCCCCCCGTGGACCCGATGAACCCTGCAGACCCAGTGAACCCTGTGAACTCCGGGGGCGCAGGCACGCCAGGACCATCTGCGCCCCTGTACCGTGCCGAAGTCCCGCTGATCGCCGCGCTGCCCGAGCAACTGCGTGAAGCCAACCTCGCGATGCTGGCCAACCGCAGTCAACGCGTGGGCGACAGCGTGGGCGCCGATGCGCCTGCAGGCTCCCGCCAGGCCTGGGGCCGCGTCCTCAGCGTGCAGCGCGACATCGCCCAGGGCGGCGCCGTCAGCCCGCACAGCCGCGGGCGCCTCACCGGCTTCCAGGCCGGCACCGACCTCTTCGTCGGCGGCAGCGCCGATGCGCAATGGCAGGTCGGCGTCTCCGTCGGCCAGCTCGACGGCGACATGAGCGCCAGCGGTTTCGCACGCGGCATCGCGAACCTGCAGGTCGGGCGCAACAACCTGAGGAACCAGTACCTGGGCGCCTACGGCAGCTACCAGGGCAGGAGCGGCCTGTACGCCGAAGCCGTGCTGCAGGCCGCACGCCATCGCTATGGCGTGGAGGCGATCACGAGCAGCAGCGCCAACGGCAAGGGGTCGAGCCTGCTCGCCTCGCTGGAAGTCGGGCAGTCCTTCGAGCTTGCGCCGGGTTGGCGCATCGAGCCGCAGCTACAGCTCATTCGCCAATCGCTCGACCTGGACGATCTCGCCCTGGGTGGCCTCACCACCGTGGGCCAGAACACGAAGAGCGGCTGGAGCCTGCGCATGGGCATCCGGGTGCAAGGCGAACTGGCCACCGCCATCGGCACGCTGAAGCCCTATGGCCGGCTGAATGTCTACAAGAGCCCGAACGGCACGGACAGCGCCAGCTACCGCACGCCGGCTGCGCTCACCGTGATCGGCACGCCCACCGGCGGCACGCGCACGGAAGTGGCCATGGGCGCCACGCTGGCGCTCAGCGAGCGCACCAGCCTGTATGGCGAAGTCGGGCAACTGAACGCCAGCGGCGGCAACACGCGCACCGAGGGGGGCGTGAACGCGAGCGTGGGCTTGAAGATGCGCTGGTAAGGGCCCGGACATGGAACTGCACGGAGTCTTTGCTCGATGACCGCCGTACGGGGCCTGCCATCCCCGAGGCCGCGGCCGCGCGTCCATCCGACCGTGCGCCTGGACTATGGCCTGCGCGTGGTGGGACACGGGTTCTTCGGTGCCGTGGCGCTCTCGGTATTGCAACTGCGGCCGATGCCTGTCGGCATCTTGGTGCTGATGTGCGGCACTGCCTTGCTGTGGCCGCACCTGGCCTACCTGGCGGCGAGCCGCGCCCGCGACAGCAAGGCCGCCGAGCGGCGGAACCTGCTGATCGACAGCTTCCTCATGGGCGCATTCACGCTGCTGACCGGCCTCGACCTATGGATCTGCGTGGTGTCCTTCACGGCCATCAACGCTGCCAACCTGAGCATCGGCGGGCTGCGCCTGGGCTTGGCCGGCGCCGGGTGCTTCGTGCTCGGGATTCTGGCCGTGGGGCTCAATGCCGGTTTCGACGTGTTGCCGGTCCCGCTGCTGGCACACGTGATGACGGCGCTCGCGGTCACCACCTACACGGCCGCGTTTGGCCTGGCGTCGCATTTCCGGACGCGCCAGGCCATTGGCGCGAAGCGGGAGGTGCATGCGCGCAACCAGGTCATCGAGCAACAGAAGGCGGATCTCGAGCAGGCCGGCGTGATTGCCGAGCAGGCCCGCGAACAGGCGGAGACCGCCAACCTGGCTAAGAGCACCTTTCTGGCGAACATGAGCCACGAACTGCGCACGCCGCTCAATGCGGTGATCGGCTACACCGAGATGCTGGAAGAGGACCTGGCGGAGCGCGACGAACTCGACACCGCGCTCGCCGACCTGGGCCGCATCAAGGGTGCTGCGCGGCACCTGCTGCAAATGATCAACGACGTGCTCGATCTGTCGAAAATCGAGGCCGACCGGATGGAGCTGCATGTCGAGTCCTTCGAGCTGGCCGAGCTGCTGGACCAGGTGCTCTCGACCACCCAGCCTCTGATGACCGTGAACCGCAACAGCTTGCAGGTGCGGTGCGCACACGGGTTGAGCCTGATGCAGTCCGATCTGACGAAGCTGCGGCAAGTGCTGATCAACCTGGTGTCGAACGCGGCCAAGTTCACCAGCAACGGCCGCATCTCGATAGCCACCACCGGCGACGTCGATGCGAGTGGCCAGCCTGTCGTGGTTTTCGAGGTCAGCGACACCGGCATCGGCATGACTCCTTCGCAGTTGGGCCGACTCTTCCAGCCCTTCGTGCAAGCCGAATCCCGGACGACGCGGAAATACGGCGGAACGGGCCTCGGATTGGCCATCAGCCGCCGTCTGTGCCGCCTGATGGGCGGCGACGTGACCGCCGTCAGCACGCTCGGCGTGGGCAGCCGGTTTCGGGCGGTCGTGCTCGCGAAGTTGCCCCTCGCAGAAAACGCAGCCGAGGACTGACATGCCAAAGATCCTGCTGGTCGAGGACAACGAGTTGAACCGGGACATGCTGTCGCGGCGGCTGTCGCGGCGCGGCTACGACATGGTGATGGCCTTCGACGGCGCGGATGCACTGATCGCGGCCACGAGCGCTAGGCCGGCGCTGATCCTGATGGACATGAGCCTGCCGGTCATGGACGGCTGGGAGGCCACGCGCCGCCTGAAGGCCAACCCTGATCTGCGCGACATCCCGGTGATCGCACTCACCGCGCATGCCATGGACGGAGACCACCAGCGCGCGATGGACGCGGGCTGCGACGACTTCGACACCAAACCGATTGAACTCGAACGGTTGCTAGCGAAAATCGAGGGCCTGCTGTCATGACGGCGCCGCGGCGCCTGTACGGCGGGGTTCGGGTGAACTACCCGGTGCGTATCGGCGCCCATCTGGCCGCCGGCCTGCTGCTCGGCTCGGTCTTCACCACGCAGCCGCCGATCGCGCTGTGGTGGGCGGGCGTGGTCATGCTGACGTGGCCGCATCTGGCCTACTGGCTGAGCTGCCGCGCCGCCGATGGCAGGCGCAGCGAGATGCGCGCCTTGCTGGTCGATTCTTTCCTGATCGGAATCTACGGCGGACTCTCGGGCATCAACCCCTGGATCATCGTCGCGTTGGGGGGGGGCCATGCATGCATCGAACGTGGGTTCAGGCGGCGTGCGCCACGCCTTGCGGGGCCTGTTGGCCGTTGTGCTCGGTATCGTGACGGGCGCCGCCGCAACGGGCTTCGAGTTCCGTCCAGACACCTCCTTGCTGACCATCTCGCTGTCGGCCGTGGCCGCGGCGCTCTACCTCTCGCTCTTCGGGCATGCGATTCACGCCGAGTCGCTGCGCACCGCCCGCACGCGTGCGGCATTGCAGGAGCGCAATCGCCAGATCGAAGCCCAGGCCCTGCACCTCGAACAAGCGCGACAGGAGGCAGAGTCGGCCAACAAGGCCAAGAGCGCCTTCCTGGCGAACATGAGCCATGAGCTGCGAACGCCGCTCAACGCCGTGATCGGCTACGCGGAGCTGCTCGAAGAAGAACTGACCAACAGCGTGCCCGCCGCAGCCCACGCGGACCTGAGACGCATCAAGCATGCGGCGAAGGAGTTGCTGTCGATGATCAATGCCGTGCTGGACCTGACCCGGCTGGACGCCGACAAGATTCAGCTGCACCTTGAGGACTGCGACCTGCACGGCCTGCTGACGTCCGTGGAGGCCGCCGTGCGGCCGCTGCTGATCGCCAACGGCAACCTCATGCGGACAGACGTGCAGCAGGGCCTGGTCCTGGTCGATGTGGACGCTCTTCGCCTGCGGCAAGTGCTGATTGCGCTGGTGTCCAACGCGGCCAAGTTCACGACCCAAGGTCGCGTGCAACTGCGCGCGTCCACACGCGAGCGGCAAGCCGGCGCACTGGAGGTGCGCTTCGATATCGAGGACACCGGCATCGGCCTGAGCCCCGTGGAGATCGGCAAGCTGTTCCAGCCCTTCCTGCAGGCCGACGAGGGCAGCACGCGGGCTTTTGGCGGCAGCGGCCTGGGCCTGGCGATCAGCCGCCGCCTGTGCCGCCTGATGGGCGGAGACATCGAGGTGACCAGCACGCCCGGCGCGGGCTCGTGCTTCACCGTCTGGCTGCCCCAGCCGCCGTCGTCGGACGCGCCATCGAAGAGCCGGGCATGACAGAGCAGCGCATCTCCCCCCTCGGACTTGCCAGCGCGCTCGATCGCATCACGTGCGGAGCCGAGCTCGCCAACCTGCCGGCGTTGCTGGCCATGGTTGCCGCCATGTGCAGTCGCGAGTTGATCGACGAGCAGACATGCCACGACCTTCGGCTCATTGCCGAGGAGGCCTGCGTCAACGTCATGCACCACGCCTACCCCGTGGGCCAGGTCGGCCCGTTGACGCTGGAGCTGCGGATCGTGCATCAACGCGGCCCACGCCGCATCGTGTTGACGCTGGAAGACCAGGGCAAGCCCTTCGATCCGCTGACGGTCGCGCCTGTGGACGCCACCGCGGTGCTGCAGGCACGTGCGCCGGGCGGCCTGGGCGTTCACCTGATCCGTGAACTCTCCGACCGCCAGCACTACCAATGCCGCCCGCGCCGAGGCAACGTCCTCACCATCGAGAAATACCTGGTGCCGCTCGCATCCTACTGACCCCTGGAGAAAGCTCGTGCAGATCAACATCACACAACACGATACGGTGGCCGTGCTGGCCATCACCGGCAGCGTGGACAGCCTCAACGCCGATGCGCTGACCCAGCGCTTTGCGGCGTCGATCTCCGGGGGTGACGTGCGCCTGGTGGCCGACTTTTCGCTGGTGAACTACACCAGCAGCGCCGGCCTGAGGTCCTTGCTCGGCACCGTCAAGAGCTGCCGTCTCGCCGGCGGCGACCTGCGCATAGCCGCCGTGCAGCCTCAGGTCAGGCGGGTGCTCGAGATCGCCGGCTTCACCAGCATCCTCAAGATATTTCCCGACGTGCGCCACGCGGTGGAGAGTTTCACGGAGGCCGCATGAAACGCGCGCCGGTTCAGGGGCCTGCGGTCACGCTGGTGATCGGCTCGGGCAGCGTCAAGTGCGCGGCCTCCATCGGCGTGGTCAAGGCGCTGACCGACGCGGGCATCGGCATCGATCGCGTGGTCGGGTGCAGCGGCGGCGCCTTGTTCGCGGCCGGCGTTGCGCTCGGCTTCGACGCCGCCAGGATGACCGACGTCACCTTGCGCACCTGGACCCGCAAGATGACCTCCAGGCGCAACCATATGGGCTTCCTGCGCCTGCTGGCACCCAGGCTCTTCGGGTTTCGGGCGGACAACTTCGGCTTGCGCGACGATGGCTCGATGCTCGCGGCCTTTCGCCATGTCTTCGGGCAGCGGCGCATCGAGGACACACCGATTCCGCTGCACATCACGGCCACCGACTTCATGAATGGCGAACTGGTCGACATCACTCGCGGCGACATGGTCGATGCGATTCGCGCCAGCGTCTCGCTGCCGCTGGCGTTTGCGCCCGTGAAGCTGGGCGGCCGGCTGCTGGTCGACGGCTACATGTCCGACCCGCTGCCGGTCAGCGTGGCAATGAAGAACGGCAGCCGCGTGATCGTCGCAGTGGGCTTCGAGAGCCCATACCAGGACAATATCCGCAGCGCGAGCCGCTTTGCGGCCCAGCTCAGCGCGATCCTCGCGAACAACCTGCTCCAGTCACGCCTGGCTTTCCAGAGCGCGGCGCACCACTCCGAGATGATCCTGATCCTGCCGCAATTCAAGCAGCGCGTGCGCCTGTTCGACACCGACAAGGTGCCCTACATCATCGAAGAGGGCGAGCAGGCCGCCTTGCAGCAACTGCCGTACCTTCACGCGTTGCTCGATGCAGATCGCCGCGAACGCGTTGAGTCCGTCGCGGCCTGAGTCGATGCCGATGCCAACGCAGCCGCCAGAGCGCCCGATGCACATCCTGGTGGTCGACGACCTCGAGATCAATCGCGACCTGCTGGTGCGGCGCATTCGACGTCTGGGCCATGAAGCCGGCGTCGCCGTGAATGGCCGCGATGCGCTCGACAAGTTGCACCAGCAGGACTGGGACCTGGTGCTGCTGGACATCACCATGCCCGAGATGGATGGCTACGAAACCCTGCGATGCATCCGCGCCGACCCCCAGTTGGCACAACTGCCCGTGGTGATGGTCTCGGCCATTGACGAAAGCGAAAGCGTGGTGCGTTGTCTCGAGCTGGGGGCAGACGACTACCTGCCCAAGCCCTTCAACCCCGTGGTACTGCATGCGCGCATCGAATCGTCGCTGGCCAAGAAGCGCCTGCAGGATCACAAAAGCCAGTTGCTGCAGGCGCTGTCCCGCGAATTGCAGATCGGCCAGAAGATCCAGCAAGGCTTTTTGCCTGCGCAGCTGCCGAGTCTGCCTGGATGGTCGGTGCCATCGCGGCGAAACCGTTTCCATGGCGGCGTGAGCGGCGCCTCGCCGAAGCTGGTGGCCTACCTGGTCAACGCCGATGGCATTCGGCATGCGGCCTGGGTGGCCTGCATCTGGGGTACTGACGGAGAGGAAATCATCGGCGAAGCAGGCTGGTTCGTCGTGGACCTCGAACGCGGCAGCGCCGAGCTGGCCCTGAGCGTGCTGGATGGCTGGCAGGGCTGCGGCGTGGCAGGCCGGCTGATGTCCACCCTCATGACAGGTGCCCGCGACGCAGGCTTGCGCCACCTCTACGGCGATGTGCTCGACGCCAACCTGCGCATGCTGGCCTTCATGCGAAAGCATGGGCTGGAACCCGGTTTCGACGAGCCCCCCGACCGAGGTGTGGAGCGCGTCAGCTGCCGGCTTTGACCTACCTGCGTGCCCACCTTGGCCTCGAAGAAGCAGCTCTCACGAAGCTTGAGTCGTGCAAGCAGCACAAGCGATTCCTGATCGTGAAGCTGCCGTTGCGACCGCCGCTGACCGAGTTCATGTACAGGGAGTACAGGAAGGACCACGTATCGATGTTGAGAAGATCCTCGCCGAGTATCGGGCGCAGGAGCCAAGACTCAGCGTCCGAGGCTTGGACTTTTCCTCGGGGAAGGCGTTCGGACCACTTGTCGTAGAAGCAGTTATCGCTGTGCACGATGCTCTTTCCCAGCTCTTCCCACGCTCTGGCGTGCCGCATCGCGTTTAGGAGAGGGCTCTGAGTGATCGCCCCCTCCTGTGCTCCGACGAGTTCACGCTGGCTGTAGCGAATGGCGCGTGCTGTCCAGACTTCGTCGATTGTTGGGGCACTGTTGATGGAATGCATGGGTGACCTTTTTAAGGGGTGGTGCAGCCGGAGCACCAAGGGGATGGAGAAGATGAAAGGCACGAGCAGCGGCTTGTGCCATCCCATCTGTCATCGCGTTATTTTTTGTGCGCAAGCGCTCGCATAGGTCTGCGCGCGTCGGCACATGTTCCATCGTCGTTTTGACAGCGCGGATCCTGCTCGTCAGCACAAGTGCAGGTCCAGAGATCCCGCAATCCGTGACTAGGTGCATCGCACAGGCACGTGTTGCCGAAGGTCGTGAAATCTTCCTTCGCGGACGATTCGCTAAGCTTCCGGGTGCGTTCTTGGACGTACGATTCAATGGTTCAGTCCCAAACCTCGGCAGCGCGTCTTAGAAATCGAATCACAGCGGAATCTGATCCTTGAAGAAATCAACCATTGCCACTGCGATCCTCGGCCTTCTTGGCGCCATCGTTACCTATTTCACTCAAGCGCCCGCGTCCGAGAAGGCTGCGTCAATCCAGCAAAGTGGAACAGTTGCGATTGGAAATGGAAATCGGCTGAACAACGTCACGATAGTCAACCAGGCGCCCAACAAGGCGGCTGGCAGTGAAGCAGAAGGCGAGAAGTCGCAAACCTTCCCAGAAGCCTTGGTGGGCCGATGGAAAGGCGTGGCGCGGTATGTGCTGCCGGAGGGGGAGATTATTGCCACCGGCTACACACGATTTCAGCAGAATGGCGCCTACAACTTCAGTGGGGAATGCATCATGCGCATTCATGGGGAGTCAACGCCAAGCAAAACAGTTGTCTGGACGGTTTCTGAAACCGGCACGTGGCGTGCGGCGGGCAAAAGTGTTTCGATCACGTCGATCGATCTGAAGTCGCTCAAGACCGTGGTGCGTCAGACCGGCCAACCGGACCTAGACATTGATCGCGTGACGGCCCTTGCGCCGACAGTCGGAATGCCGCCACCACCACGCTATCGCCTGGAAGACCTGACGCCTCGTGGAGGATCACAGGAATACTCGATTGTCGAGTTGACGGAAACAGGCCTGCGTACGGCCGGAAAAGATCTACGTGGCAACAACATGGAGTACGTCGCAACACGGCAGCCGTGATCAACTCCTAAAGAGTTGAACGGCAGGCGTGGACGCTTCAGCCAAGAGCATTCACACGGGCTTCTTTCGTCGAAAGCGGGACTATCGGCCTCGCTTGCGTTGCGGCCACGCAGTTTTCGGTTGCTCGGCTCGGAGCCGTAGCGGAGCTTTGCGTAGGCCGACATCCTGGAGCGATCGCAAATGGCTTTTGCGCCAAGCATCCATAGCTAGTGCTGATTGTTCTGAATACGGGCTGGGAAGGCTACGCCGTACAAATCGAAAAAACGTGCCGTACACCAACCGAAGCTCATGTGTCGCGTGCCGACTCAGTGACGACAAGGCCGTCACAAGTACGGCGGACAGAACGCCGACGGCCACCCTGCATTCAGCCAATCGCTGCAGATATTCAGCCATTACTCGGAGCCCACTTGGCAGGTCCAGCAACGGAATTCGCAGGTAGCGAATCATCTCGAGCACCCCAGGAGTGACGGACGTCGCCTCCACGTCCGTGAGGGTCATGAGGTCCTGTGCATTGAAGGAGATGAATTCATAGTTCGCCGTTGCAAACGCTCGCAAGACCTGCGCGTGCTCGATGGCCGTGATCCGCCCCTTGACTGCTGCCTCTCGGAAAAGCGCGGTGGTAGGCACCTGTAAGGCCCCCGAGGTCGCGGCCAGCGCTTCAAGCGCAATGTCGTCGGCAACCAGGACTCGATTCTGAAATGCTGCCAACTGCATTCCGTCAGCGATGTAGTGGGGCCAATCGATGCGCATGTCTGCATACACTTCTTCCTGCAGGCCGCTGGCCGGCGCTGGGACCACCTGGACATGGTCGTCCACCCATCTCATGATCCGATCGAAACGCTCGATCTCCTTCGCGTTTATCTCCGGTGTGATCTCAGTTCTTTCATAGAACCCGTTTTGCGTGCTTGCGCCCAGGAGTGTCTGCGTCTTGCCTTGATTTTTCGCGAGAATCAACTGCTTGCTGCGAATGAGATCCACAGCGGACACGGTCATCGAAATAGCGCGTGTGGACTTCAAGGCGGAAGGAAGCAGTCCGAACGCATCCCAGCTCACAAGCGCCAAGGGGTCAAGAACAATGTCGAGTGACCCTTGAAGACGTTGGGAGAACCTCGCCGCCGACTCGGCGCCAGCCGACATGGCCTTGACACGCCGATGCGTCCCGACCAACTTCGCCCAGACGTCAATCGGATGCCGATGCATCGCATGGGCCAGTACCCCGATAGGGATCAAGGTATCCGCGTAGAAGGACAGGGCTGCATCCGATGCTCGCTTGCTATCGTCCAGCATCTTGAAGAGTGCGGAGAAGTCATATTCGCCGCCTTTCCCTTTCACGGAAAAGCTGCGTAAGGAATCCACCATGGGAAGCTGGCTGCCATAGCGGCGTTGGATGAGCTGAAAGGCACCAACAAGCACACCCACAATCGACTCAATTTTGAACGGTCCGCCGGGGAAGGCATTGAATTCGATCCTCGCCTTGCGCGGCTGGCCGAGTAGCGCTGAGATTCGATCGGAATGTGGCGTGAACCAGCCGCTCGCGACGTCTTCAGGAAACCGTTCGTCGATCACGATCCAATGCGATTGGTGGTCTCCGGCGGTCGCCTTGAGGCAGACACCGCACTGACGTTCGACCGCCGAAAGCCCAAGAGGAACTGGGCGCTCCTTCTTGTCGAGCAGTACGTAGGAGAGGAACCATGCGGCGTTCTCCGGGACATCGCCGTGTTCACGGATCCAGCGATATGCCAGATCGTCGGCCATCGATTCTCGACCCAGTGCACGTGCCTCCCTCGTATAGAGGCTTACAGCATCCAACGATGCATGGGACTGGTACGCCGTGTTATCAAGTAGAGACACTGCCTCAGCAACCTGTCCACTCTCGCGCAGCAACACGATCTCCATCATCTGGAGCTTGAGCTCCGCCGGTCTGCGCGCCAGCGCGAGGTGAACTGCGCTCAGCGCGGCGGAACGATCCCCACGCGCGAGTTGGTAGTCGATGCGGTAGGCATCGAAGCGTCGGGCGTCGGAAGCTTTCGGATCCAATCCCAGCAGCAGTTTGCCGAGCGATTCGAGTCGATGCAGTCGCAGCAAACAGAAGGCCACGCGCTCCTCCAGCAGCCCGCCCTGAGGTTGATCCAGATTCACGTGCGGAAGCAACAGTCGGAGTGCTTCCTCCTTTTCTCCGAGCGTCAAGTGGGCGTCAGCGATGAAAAGCAAGAAGTCGGGGGCAGCCCGTTTCTGGTAAAGAGCAATGGCTTGACGCGAATACTGCAAGACTAGCTCCGGGTGACCCAGGCTTCGTGCGTTTTCCGCGATGCGGCGACATGCAGACAGTTTGTCATGTGCCTGCTCGTAGTAGCCTCGCGCCATTGTTTCGAGGCTGGCGGACGGGTGCGTTTTTGAACGCGCTGCCAGTAGCATCCAGCGCAAATCATCGGCTTCGTGGCCTTCTGCCGCCGACTCCGCCGCCGCCAGCGTTGCTTCGGCTTTGCCGAAGTCTCCAAGGTGCATCCAGGCGCTGGCTCGGGACAGCTGCAGCATGACGCTTCCAAAGCCCTTCGGTTTTGACAGATCCAGTGCGCGTTGCTCGTGGCCACCCTCCGCCATTGCAAGAATAAGCCTGTCGAAGTGCTCGTCCACGTTGCCCAGTACGTCGAAGATGCGGGCGGCGAGGTCGGCAGCCTCTTCGTGCTGATCGAGCATCTTGTACGCGGTCACGAGGTTCAGGGCAGAGGGAAGCCAGCCGCCTTTTTCGCGTACAGGGTCGCGTTTATCGAGAGAGGCGCGGTAGAGCGATAGAGCGGCCTCCACTGCACGGCGTTCGCGACCTGACACGAGGCGGCTTCGAGGGCTCTTTGGATCGCCAATGGCCTCGTGCATCAGCAAGTCGGCTTGCAGTGACATCACATCGGCATCATCCGGGTTGTCCCTGGCGACTTCGTCCAGTGCTTCCTCGGCCAGCGCGAATTGGCCGTCCACCGCGGCCATATGCGCCCGGATCAAGCCCACGTCACGATCGGACTTGAGGCGCCGGCTCAGGCGTGCATCAATTTCAGCCCGTCTTCCAAGATGTTGGCTGCTGATCAATGCTGCCAGCGCTGCCAGCGTGGAGGGCGGGTCAAGTGCAAGTCCGGGAATCGCTGCAGCCAATGCCTCTTCATGGCGCCCCTCGAACACCAAGGCTTGCGCCAAGCGGCCGTGTCGGAGGTCCTCGGATGGCTCTGCTTCGGCGGCCTTGCGCCACAGTCGCGCCGCCTCTGGCGCGTTGCCTGCCCGCCCCACCAGCACGGCCTTCTGGCCGTATGCTCGCGCCAACTCGGCGTCAGGCAGCGCGTCTTTGCGCTTGAGGACCAGATCAACCAGCGCTGTGGCACCAGCGATATCGCCGTCGGTCATGTGCAGCTTGACTTCGTCCAGCATGACCAGGTAGGTCGCGGCCGTGCTGGCACGGCTCGTGACGGCATCTTGAGTGATGACGCCGGCTTCGCTCGGCGGCTTGGAGACCGCGTGCAACGCTTCTTTTGTCGGGGTGCTTGCAAGCGTGTCGCCGCCTGTGCCATCCAGTCGATCAAAGAGGTTGTAGCGCCGCACTTCCTCTTCAAAGTCGCGCCACATCGCGTATTCGAAGGATCTGCCTTGGGCTACAACGGCGGGGCGCAGGGCGTCCAGCGCGTTGGTCGTCTTGGCATCGCTTGGCGCCGATGTATAGAGCAGGAACTTGGTGATTGGCGGAACGATCGCTTGAGAGGCCTTGATGTCTTCCGCGACCTGGGCGACGTTCAACCGACTGCCGAGGGCGACAAACTTGCACTGGATACCCACGCGCGCATCGCCGTCATAGACTACGAAATCGATGCCGTCCTGGGCTTGTCCATGGCGTCCGTACGCGTTGGCTCGACTTCCAAATTTGGATTCGAGGACGTGCGATACCCAGGACTCCCACACCTTTTCATTGGCGGGCAGGTGGACGCCCCGTCCATCTACGTTGGCCACGGATATGCGAGTGTTGAAATGCGGTTCAGGTGTCGAAGGAACAGGGCGCTCGCAGCCTCCTTCGGGCTGTCGGCGGCACCTGCGCATCTGATCATTATTGACCACCTCTGGTCTATGGACGCCGCAGGCAACTAGCGCCGCGATCAGGGTAGCCCGTGGCCGTCGAGCACTTCAACGAGCTTCCTGGGCCCCACCTGAAGATGAAATTCTAAAAAAGAGCCCACGCGGCTTCGAGCACGTGATCGGGACTCTCAAGCAAGAGGATCTGAGGCCAGCCTCATGATCCTGTCGCGGTGAACAGGTCGAGGCTTATGCCGACTGTTCGTCTTGGCCTTGCTCGACGGGCGAGGGCGCAGCGTAATGTTTGGCTTCTTGCCCGGCTTCGAGAGCGCTGGCCGCTTCTTGGGCGGCCGACCGCGGCGAACAATGTTTTTCTCCGGCATCTCGCTTCTCCAGAACGTCAGATCGCCTTGCGGCATGTGCGCTTTGATGAAAGGATCGTGCTTGCGCAGGTAGCAGGCGGTGCGTTCCAAATTCTTCCTGCCGAGCGGGTCACGGCGGTGGATCATTCCGATGCCCAGCAGACCCCGTTGCCTGTAGCTTTCCTTATTGACGTGGCAGTTGTAGTAGTGCCCTCGCTGCGCGGTAATTACCTCTTTCCAATACTCGCCGATTTCTCGCGCGAGCAGTTCGTCGCGCCGGTGCTTGCTGCCTTTCAAGAGCACGAGCAGGTGGTAATGAAACCCCTTGTCCAGGCCGTATTCGAGGCGTAATGCATACCCCACCAGGGTTTTAGGAAATCGCTTGCGCAAATACGCTATCAACGCTTCACGCGCTTCCCTAACCTCTGCGTAGGATACAGATCCTTCAAGCGCATCCCACGTACCCTCTGCTGGTGTGTTCCATCCCAGGTCCACACGCAGCACCAGAATGCGGCGATGATTCAGAAAGTGGGTGCCCAGGAATTTCGTGATCAAGCCGTTGCGCTGCTCGACCAGATCTTTTTGGCGACGAAGCTTCTCCTTGAACTCCAGGCTACCCCCCTCGGAGCGAATCGCATAGACAACGTTATTGAGCAGCTTGATCTGCTGCGCTGCGACGTCCGAATCCATGCAGACGAAATCCCACTCAAGGTCTTGCTCAAAGAGATTAGAGGCATGTATGTGGCGAACCAACAATTCCGCATGAGCATGGTCTATCCATGAAATTGGATAACCATCCGTCATGTAGGTGGCTTGCTCGCGGCGCAGGAATTCCACGAATGGCTTCATTGCTGGACCCCATTTGATATCAAATCTATTGCGGGGGAGCTGCGTACACTGTATACGCCCAGCGCTTTCGATCAGTGCGCAGCACATGTTGACATACCGCGTCATTCTTCGAGAAAGAGGGCCTTTCTCGTTTTCTTCGTCAAGTGGACTCCAAGCGCATTGTTCAGCATCGTCCTGCGTGGTTGAGTTTTCGGTGGTGAAGAGAGTAAATGGTTCCATAAGAGGATTCCTGAGGCTCGGGTTGAGATGGAATGCATGGCTAACGGTCATGCATGGAAGAGGCTGACGCTCGTTGCAAAGCAAGCTAGGTTCTATTGCAATAATGACTGGCCGCTTCCTATCTCATAAGAGCCCTAGTTAAAATTTACTCAAATCAATGCGTTGAAAATAGATTTTTCCTCGAAAAATGAGGGGAATTGAGCGTGGAGAAATGAGTGAATTCCCCCGGCAAGTTGATGGGGCATCGCGTGATGCTTATTCGGGATTTGCGCTTGGTGCAAGAAGGTTGAGCGAATCTGATCATCGCAAACTGTGCCGCTATGGGTGCTCAGCGCAGATCAATCGCTGAAGTCGTAGGGGCGGAGAGCTTGCGCGCGAAAAAGGGGTGGGGGCTGAGGCGGATCGGATCCATCGAACAATGGCGTAAGAGAGATTGAAGTGACAGGCGACTAGTCGGCGAAGCAGTCGAGGCACCGCGAACGATGGCAAATTGGCTGCTCGGCATTCTGTCGATGATCAGCAACAGCACCAAACTTTCGTTTGCTGGCAGGCGCTTGCGCCGGCACACATGTCACCCGGATTGCTCCCTAAAACTGCCATCGCTTCGCACTCGATAGCCAGCGACGACCCGACTGATGGTGTCGTACTGAAACCTCAATGTCGAGTAAATTTAGAAAAACGGAGAAAAACCATTGCTAAGCTTTGCTAAAGTAGCAGTCATTAGCAAAAAATTGGTAGGCAATGGACAAATCGAGCCTTGATGATTTGTGGGACGTTCCTCGGATGTCTAGAAGCGAGATCGACGAGAAGTACGGATCCTGGCAAGCGCGTGAAGAGGAGGCCTTGAAGGCGGTAGGGCTTGCACACCCAGGTGGATGGGCGACAGCTGAAGGCTGCCCGATCAGCTACGAGATTTTGAAACCATCAACTCCTTGGTACGAAGAACCCCGCGCGCCTCCTTTTCCGACGGACTATCTGCTTGAGCCCTTGCGAGAAGCAGTTGAGGAGGTTCGTGCGCTGGTTGGCGCGCCTGCTGCATTGATCAGTGGGAGTTTGATTGCAAGCCTATCCGCGGTATGCCAAGCTGGCATCAAAGTGCAGCGCCCAGGTCTCGAACCCAGCTCCTGCGGTCTGTTTTTGGTAACCGTTGCGGAGAGCGGTGAACGGAAGACTGCAGTGGACAACATTTTCACCGCACCCCTCAGAAACTTCCAGGAGAAAGTCGATCTTCAAATGAGCGAATCGCGACTTGAGTTCAAGGCGAAGCACAGAACCTGGACAGCCCAAGTCAGAAAAGCAAATCGTTTATATAACAAGGCCAGCGGCGGCAGTGAGGCAACCGCCTTGATCGAGCTGCATAAATTGAATAGGCAGGAACCCACGCCTCCAGTGGTTTTGAAATTACTTCAAGAGGCCGCGACATTTGCTGCTTTCAAACGCGCGTTTTCCCAATGTGTTCCTGTTACTTCCCTTATTTCAAGTGAAGGACTGAATGTCACAAAATCGGGTGCAATGGAGGAATTGGGTTTTTTGAACTCTCTTTGGGATGGGAGAAATGTCCATCTAAAAAATAGAGACTATGACATTGCTGTCAAGGATCCTCGCTTCACATTAGGTCTGATGATTCAGCCGCAGGGATTTGAGAAGCTCATAGCAAAGCGAGATGGAGAGTTTGCTGAAAGTGGGATGCTGGCGAGGTGCCTTGTTTCTCACCCTGAATCAACACAAGGACAGCGGTACGGTATCCTTAGAAAGAGTCGAAACTATGTTCAAAAGATTTTGAAGAATTTTGACGCGCTATTGGCGCAGCAGGCACTAATAGATTTCGATGTCCGTCAGGCGATAATTTTGACATTTGATCATCGAGCAGCACAAGCATGGATATCTTTTGTCCGGCACCTAGAAGAATCCGTGACGAAAGGCGGGCGTTTCAAAAATATCCGATCTGCGGCAGCCAAGGCAGCCGAAAATGCTGCCAGGCTTGCAGCTTTGTTTTCCAAAATGGAATCAGATGATCCAAATATTCGTCTTTACCACATCACGAGTGCGATAAAACTGGTCATTTGGCACTTGAATGAAATGAATTATGTATTGTTCGAGAGGAAAGCTTTTGACCAGCTTAAAAGTGATGCAGATCAATTGCTTAATTTTTTGGAAAAAAGATGGACGATGACCGATTTTCAGCCGATTTCTCGAACTGAGATTGCTCATTATGGGCCTGGTCGTCCAAAGATAAGCGCATCTCAACGCGCCAGAACATTGGAATACTTGGTGCGAGAAAATAGAATTGTTGCTCGGGCTGACGGCATTGTCCGCGCGTGGGCGCGCTAATTTTTTAGATGCACGAGTGTTGATGCCCCACTCAAAGTCCTTCATCTGGTAACGGTGCGGGACGGCGTGCTAGTTCGACTGAGGCAATTCAGTCGCCATAACGATCGTCGCCGGCAAGTGGCGATACATGGGCGGCGCCCAGTGGGGACCTGAGTGGCCGCTGCGCGGTCCGTGGTCGGGGCTATCGCCTCGCCGTGGGGCGGGCGGCTATCCGTCGATCGCCCTCTGTTTCCAGGTAGCCCGCCCAGCGATCGAGCCTGCGGAGAACTAGGATCGAAGTATCGGCTTTTGGGGTTTTCTGACGTTCATAGAACGTCGACCTCGCCAGGCCCGTGCGCGCCATGACCTGCTTGGGGCTCAGCATCGCGCCCGTCGGAGCGCTGGCCACGGCCTCATGCCGCGCAGTGGCTTGTCCTCGTGGTGAGGAATCGGCGCCGGCTTTGGACAAGGTCGAATGGTGCGGCCGCTCGGCAACGGAAGGTGCCGTGACTTGTTGTGCCAATGTGGCGTGCGCCGAGTCACTCGTCGTTGTGTCGCCCCTCGTCATTTCGAAACCAGACTTCAGGCAATACCAAACTGCATCGTGGAACTTCATGTAGGTTGGGAGCGCTGTAGCGTTCGAAGGAGCGCGTCAGGTGGTGGTTGATCAGCAACGCTTTTGCGTCTGCCGCGAGATCCGTTCGTCAATGTCCCGCTCTAGAAATCAGCGTGCGCGTCGGCCAATTTCGACGCGTTTCGGAAAACCTGGATCAGAGTCAGCGTAAAACGGATTGATCCGGTTGAAGACGCTCGTGCGGCCTGAGCCTGTTTGTGCCCGTGCCTTGTTGAGGCGAAGCACCTTCGATCCTGCGTATCGACCCTGCGTCTGGGCTCGCGGGTCGACGTGTGGGTGGACGCAGCAGTAGCGGGAAGGGCCAGCCACTAGGGGGCGGCCGGCGCAAATAGTTCTCGGGATCCGGAGCGGAAACTTCAGGCAAAGCTACAAGGCAGGCGGCTGGGTGACAAGCCTCCGGCGCGGATTGCGGTCTGAAACAAAAAAGCCGCTGCTCAAAGAGCAGCGGCTTTATGTGGGTTTCTATGTGGGACAAAACCCAAAAACAGATCTAAGTTATTGATTTACTTAGATAACTGGCGGAGCAGGCGGGATTCGAACCCGCGGAGGGCTATTAACCCTCACACGCTTTCCAGGCGTGCGACTTAAACCGCTCATCCACCGCTCCTGAGCCCACGATTATAGCGTGGCTTCGGGCCGTTTTCAGGTCGGGCCGGAGCTCTTGCCGGTCTGAATCATGCGCATGGCCGACGAGATCAGTGCGGCCGTCTCGGTCATGTTGCTCGGCACGATCAGCGTGGTCTTGGAGTCTGCGGCGACCTTGCCGTAGGCATCGACGGCGCGCTCAGCCACCTTGAGCTGCACGGCCTGCTCGCCGCCAGGCTTCTGGATGGCGGCCGCCACGCGCTCGATGGCGTCCGCCGTGGCGGTGGCCACGGCGGTGATGGCCGCGGCCTCGCCCTGGGCGTTGTTGATCTGGGCTTGCTTTTCACCCTCGGAGCGGGCGATGAAGGCTTCGCGTTCGCCGGTGGCGATGTTGATCTGTTCCTGGCGACGGCCTTCCGATGCGGCGATCAGCGCGCGCTTGCCGCGCTCGGCGGTGATCTGCGCCTGCATGGCCAGCAGAATTTCCTTCGGCGGCGTCAAGTCCTTGATTTCGTAGCGCAGCACCTTCACGCCCCAGTTGAGCGCGGCCTCGTCGATGGCGGCGACCACCTGGGCATTGATGACATCGCGTTCCTCGAAGGTTTTGTCGAGTTCGAGCTTGCCGATCACGCTGCGCAGCGAGGTTTGAGCGAGTTGCGTCACGGCCACGATGTAGTTCGACGAGCCGTAGCTCGCGCGCATCGGGTCGGTCACCTGGAAGTAAAGGATGCCGTCGACCTGCAGCTGCGTGTTGTCGCGCGTGATGCAGATCTGGCTCGGCACGTCGAGCGGGATTTCCTTCAGGCTGTGCTTGTAGGCCACCCGGTCGATGAACGGAATCAGGAAGTTCGGGCCGGGCGTCATGGTGCCGTGGTACTTGCCCAGGCGCTCGCGCACCCATGCGTTCTGCTGCGGCACGAACTTGACCGACTGGCTGATGAAGATGATCGCGATGACCAGGATGATGAGAGGTACGGAGAATTCCATGGTGCGCTTCCTTTTCTGAGTTCTGTGTTCTGACTGACTAGACTTTGTCGACGACGAGCCGGGAGCCGATCATCTCGACCACGCGGTGCTCGCCGGTCGAGGGCGTATGCCCCGCGCGCTGCACCACGGTCCATTGCGCGCCGCGATAGCGCACGGTGGCGGTGCCGTCGGGGTTCCATGCATCGACAAAGACGCTTTCGCCGATGTCGAGGTTCACGTCGCGGTTGGTGCCTGTCGGCGGTGCTGGCGGGCGCTTGCGCTGGATCGAATACCAGACCAGCACGGCGCCCACGCCGATCACTGCCGCCACCAGCAACTGTGTGACGGTGCCAAAGCCCAGGTGCGCCGCAATCGCCGCGGCAGCGAAGCCGGCGGCCAGCAGCAGCAGGTAGACAGTGCCGGACAGCAGCTCGACCACGATGGCGGCCCCCGCTATCAGCCACCAGACGGTGGAATTCGCCATGACAACTCCTCTTTGTGCTTGTTCGATTCGCGCCATTCTGAGGCATACCGTTTCAAGCGCTTGTGTTACGTAGGGGTACTGTCCCCACGGAAGGGCCCCTTGCCGCCATCGCTGGAATGTCTTGCGTCAGGCTGACCAGATTCTTCATCTGAATTCCGTACACTTCGCGCCTCGTCTCATTGCCTCGCCTTACTGCCTGTCCGGAGCCCCGCTCATGAAATTTCGCTTTCCCATCGTCATCATCGACGAGGACTTCCGCTCCGAAAACACTTCGGGCCTCGGCATTCGCGCGCTCGCGCAGGCCTTCGAAAGCGAGGGCTTCGAGGTGCTGGGCGTCACGAGCTACGGCGACCTGAGTCAGTTCGCGCAGCAGCAAAGCCGCGCCAGCGCGTTCATCCTGTCGATCGACGACGAGGAGTTCACCGTCGGCCCCGACCTCGATCCGGCCGTGCTGAACCTGCGCACCTTCATCGGCGAAGTGCGCCGCAAGAACGCGGACGTGCCGATCTACATCTACGGCGAGACCAAGACCGCGCGCCACATCCCGAACGACATCCTGCGCGAGCTGCACGGCTTCATTCACATGTTCGAGGACACGCCGGAGTTCGTGGCGCGCCACATCATCCGCGAGGCCAAGAGCTACCTCGAAGGCGTGCAGCCGCCGTTCTTCAGGGCGCTGATCGACTACGCGGAAGACGGCTCGTATTCGTGGCACTGCCCGGGCCATTCGGGCGGCGTGGCGTTCCTCAAGAGCCCGGTGGGCCGGATGTTCCACCAGTTCTTCGGCGAGAACATGCTGCGCGCCGACGTCTGCAACGCCGTGGAAGAACTGGGTCAACTGCTCGACCACACCGGCCCGGTGGCAGCCAGCGAGCGCAATGCGGCGCGCATCTTCAATGCCGACCATTGCTTCTTCGTGACCAACGGCACCAGCACCAGCAACAAGATGGTGTGGCACCACACGGTGGCGCCCGACGACGTGGTGGTGGTCGACCGCAACTGCCACAAGTCGATCCTGCACGCGATCATCATGACCGGCGCGATTCCGGTGTTCATGAAGCCCACGCGCAACCACTTCGGCATCATCGGCCCGATCCCCCAGAGCGAGTTCGAGCAGAGTGCCATCAAGGCCAAGATCAAGGCCAACCCGCTGCTCGCGCATGTCGATCCCGAGACGGTCAAGCCGCGCGTGATGACGCTCACCCAGTCGACCTACGACGGCGTGATCTACAACACCGAGACCATCAAGAACATGCTCGACGGTTACGTCGACACGCTGCACTTCGACGAAGCGTGGCTGCCGCACGCGGCCTTCCACCCGTTCTACGGCGCCTACCACGCGATGGGCAAGCGCCGCGTGCGCCCCAAAGACTCGCTCGTGTTCGCCACGCAATCCACGCACAAGCTGCTCGCCGGCATCAGCCAGGCCAGCCACGTGCTGGTGCAGGACTCGCAGAACCGCGCGCTGGACCGTGACCTCTTCAACGAGGCCTACCTGATGCACTCGTCGACCAGCCCGCAGTACGCGATCATCGCGAGCTGCGACGTGGCCGCCGCGATGATGGAGCCGCCCGGCGGCACCGCGCTGGTGGAGGAGAGCATTCTCGAAGCGCTCGACTTCCGCCGCGCCATGCGCAAGGTCGAGGAAGAGTTCGGCAAGGAAGAGTGGTGGTTCAAGGTCTGGGGCCCTGAAAAGCTCGTCGACGAAGGCATTGGGCGCGCCGACGACTGGATCATGAAGGGCGAGAAGGAAGCCAAGCGCAAGACCAAGAAGTCGCCGCGCAACTGGCACGGCTTTGGCGACCTGGCCGACGGCTTCAACATGCTCGACCCGATCAAGTCGACCATCGTGACGCCCGGCCTCGATCTTGAAGGCAACTTCGCCGAGACTGGCATTCCCGCCAGCGTGGTGACCAAGTTCCTCGCGGAACACGGCGTGATCGTGGAGAAGACCGGCCTGTACAGCTTCTTCATCATGTTCACCATCGGCATCACCAAGGGCCGCTGGAACACGCTGCTCACGGCGCTGCAGCAGTTCAAGGACGACTACGCGCGCAACCAGCCGATGTGGCGCATCCTGCCCGAGTTCTGCCAGCAGCATCCGGGCTACGAGAAGCTCGGCCTGCGCGACCTCTGCCAGCACATCCACAAGCTGTACGCGCGCTTCGACGTGGCGCGCCTCACGACTGAGATGTACCTGAGCGACCTCACACCAGCCATGAAGCCCAGCGACGCCTTCGCCCATATCGCGCACCGCAAGACCGAGCGCGTGGAGATCGACGAGCTCGAGGGCCGCATCACCACCAGCCTGATCACGCCTTACCCGCCGGGCATTCCGCTGCTGATCCCGGGCGAAGTGTTCAACAAGAAGATCGTCGACTACCTGCGGTTCTCGCGCGAGTTCAACACCCAGTGCCCGGGCTTCGAGACCGACATCCACGGCCTGGTAGCGCGTATCGACGAGACGGGCAAGAAGCGCTACTACGCAGATTGCGTGCGCAAGATCGACTGACGGTGATCAAAAAGAAGGGGCGCCACAATGGCGCCTCTTTCACGAGCGCGGTGCGTCTTCCCGAATCCGCATGAAGCGCGCGAAGCGGGGCAGGCCGCTCGGGTTGACGCCGTTGTAGCGATAGGTGACCCAACTGCCGATGGGCGGCGGGTTCTCCCGTTCTGCATCAGTCAGGCCGGTGCCGAGCTTGAAACGCTTGCCCTCGGGCGTCTCCACCATCAGCGCGCCGAGCCGGCCGCTGTGCTTGCCCTTGCCGGGCACGTGCTCGATCACACGTGCTTCGGCGTCGTCGAAGGGCTTGACCTTGAGCAGGTCGTTGTTGCGGCCACCGAGGTAGAGCGAGCCGCCACGATGCAGCATCAGGCCTTCGCCGCCCATCTTCACCGTCTTGTCGAGCAGTGCTTGCAGTTCTTCGTGCGTGGTCGCCCGCTGCTGCGGCACGGGCACGACCCAGGGTGCATCCGTGACCGGCAGCAGCTTGCGCAGTGCCGCCAATCGCGCGGTGAAGTCGCCGCCTTGTGCCGGCAGATCGAACACCATGAAGCGCATCTCGTGCCAGGCAACGTCGCTCGGGCTCTGGCTGCGCACGGTCGAGACCGCGTGAGAGAAGCGGCCGCGGCCCGCCCACAGCTCGCCGTCCAGCGGTTGCTTCGGCAGCGGGGCGGTGAACCACGCTGGCGCCACGACCTTTTCGCCGCCACGCGTCCAAAGCTGCTTGCCGTCCCAGTAGCCGCGCACGCCATCGAATTTCTCGCTGACCCAGTAGTCGCCCAGCGACATGCCGCGACGGTAGACCTCGGCAAGCATCAGCGATGGTGCGGCGTCGCGCGCGAACGCGTCGCGCAGCAAGGTCGCGCCAAGGCCGGCCAGAAGGAGGGAGCGTCGATTCAACATGATGATGCTACGAAATGAATAGCGAAAAGCGGCCGCTGGGCGGCCGTTTCAAGCCGGTCGAGTTCAGCGGTTATTCCGCCATGCCCCCGACCACATTGCTGAAGCCGCCGTCCACGTACGTGATCTCGGCGGTCACGCCGCTGGCCAGGTCGCTCAGCAGGAAGGCGGCCACGTTGCCGACTTCCTCGATCGTCACGTTGCGCCGGATCGGCGAAGCGTCTGCCACGGCGGCCAGCATCTTGCCGAAGCCCTTGATGCCGCTGGCTGCCAGTGTCTTGATCGGGCCGGCGCTGATGCCGTTCACGCGCATGCCCTTCGGGCCGAGCGACGAAGCGGTGTAGCGCACCGAGGCTTCGAGCGAGGCCTTGGCCAGGCCCATGGTGTTGTAGTTGGGCAGCGCGCGCTCGGCGCCCAGGTAGGTCAGCGTGAGCAGGGCCGACTTGGCGTTGAGGTAGGGCAGGGCCGCCTTGGCCATCGCCGGGAAGCTGTACGCGCTGATGTCGTGCGCGATCTTGAAGCCTTCGCGCGAGAGGCCTTCGAGGAAGTCGCCCGCGATGGCTTCGCGCGGTGCGAAGCCGATGCTGTGCACGAAGCCGTCGAAGGTGGGCCAGGTCTGCGCGAGATCGGCGAAGAGCTTGTCGATCTGCGCGTCGTCGCCCACATCGCAGTCGAAAATCAGCTTCGAGCCAAAGTCTGCGGCATATTCGGTGATACGGTCCTTGAATCGCTCGCCGACATAACTGAAGGCGAGTTCGGCGCCCTGTTCATGACAGGCCTTGGCAATGCCATATGCAATGGAGCGATTGCTCAACACACCGGTGATCAACAGTTTTTTGCCGGAAAGAAAGCCCATGAAGTTGCCTTGTGAAAATCTTGGGCAGAATTCTCGCATGCGAGGTTGGCTGCTCCTGATGTTGGCTCTCTTGGCGCTTCCCTCGTGGGCAGCGCATGGCCTGGGCATGGGTTACGAGCCGAAGTACCCGGCGTCGTTCAAGAATTTCGATTACGTGAATCCCGATGCCCCCAAGGGCGGCGAGCTGACGCTGTCGGCCAGCGGTAGCTTCGACAAGCTCAATCCGTTCACGCTGCGGGGCGTGCCGCCGGTAGGCATGGGCTATAGCGCCAACGGCTTCGTGTTCTCCGAGTACGGCCTGATCTTCGATTCGTTGACGACGCCCAGCGAAGACGAGCCCTTTTCCCAGTACGGATTGCTGGCGGAAGATGTGCAGCTTGCTGCCGACCGCCTGAGCGTCACCTTCCGCCTGAATCCCAAGGCCCGGTTTTCTGACGGCTCGCCGGTGCTGGCGAAGGACGTGAAGTATTCCTTCGACACCCTGATGAGCAAACTGGCAGGGCCGACCTTTCGTTCCTACTGGGCTGACATCAAGGATGCCGTGGTGGTGGGGGAGCGCACGGTTCGTTTCGATTTCAGGCGCCAGAACGCCGAACTGCACATGATCATCGGCGGGATGCCGGTGTTCTCGAGCGCCTGGGGCATGGGCAAGCCGTTCGACCAGATCGTGAGCGAACCGCCGATCGCGAGCGGGCCGTATGTCGTGGACAAGGTCGACTTTGGCAAGTTCATCTCGTACCGCCGGCGGCCGGATTACTGGGCAGCCGATCTCCCGGTGCGCAAGGGGATGTTCAATTTCGGCACGGTGTCCTATCAGTACTTCAAGGATGCACTGGGCGAGGAGGAGTCGCTCAAGGCTGGCTCACTCGATGCGATGGAAGAACGCTCGATCATCGCTTGGGTGCGCCGCTACAAGGGCCGCCGTTTCGATTCTGGTGAGCTGGTCAAGGAAGAGATTTCGCATCGCCGCTTCACAGGCATGCAGGGCCTTGCGCCCAACCTGCGGCAGCCCCGTTTCACGGACATGCGCGTGCGCCGCGCATTGGCACTGGCTTTCGATTTCGACTGGCTCAACGAGCATCTCTTTTATGGGCGCAGAGGCCGCACGACGAGCTACTTCCAGAACAGCGACGACCTGATGGCACAGCCCGAGGTCAGCCCCGAGGAGCAGATGCTGATCGACCGCCTCAAGAACAAGCAGCGCTACCTCGACAACGTGAAGGGCGAACTGCCGCGTCCCGACAGCAGCGGAGGCACCGCCGAAGGCCTGCGGCGCAACCTGATTCGCGCGCAGGAACTGCTCAAGGAAGCGGGCTGGACCTACCGCGATGGTGCGCTGCGCGACAAGGGCGGCACGCCTTTCGTGATCAATTTCGACATTGCGGACCGCAGCTCGGGCGTGGTGCTGGCGCCCTATGCGCGCAACCTCGCCAAACTGGGAATCGCGCTGGAGTACCGCTTGCGTGACCCGAGCCTGCTGAAGAAAAAACAGGACGATTTCGACTTCGACATGGCCATCAATATCGCGGGCGGTTCGTCGAGTCCCGGCAACGAGCTGTATGACGACTTCGGCTCGAAATCGGCCGCCGAAAAGGGGAGTCAGAACCTCAGCGGCATCAGCGATCCGGTGATCGACGAGATTCTCGAAGTGATCGTCAACAGTTCGGACCGCAAGTCGCTCGCGGCGGCTGCGCGGCTGCTGGATCGCTACCTGCTGCACCAGCACTACGTGATCCCGATGTACTACGGCAAGCAATATTTCATTGCCCACAAGCGCAAGCTGCGCCGTCCTGATGCCCCTTTGCCACAACGTCTTCTCGCCGGCTCGGCGATGCTGACGATGTGGTGGATCGATCCGGCGACGAAGTAGACAGACACAGACAGACCGCATGGCCGCCTACCTGCTCCGACGCCTTTTGCTGATCATTCCCACGCTGTTCGGGGTGCTGCTGCTCAATTTCGCCATCGTTCAATTCGTTCCGGGTGGTCCGGCCGAGCAGTTGCTGTCGCAACTGACCAACAAGGAGAACCGCATCTCGGGTGGCCCCACCGGGCGTACTCTCGATGCCAGGCAGGTGGCGGAGATCAAGGCTCTTTACGGCTTCGACAAGCCGGCGCCAGAGCGCTTCTGGCAGATGCTCAAGCAGTTCGCGCGCTTCGATCTGGGCAAGAGCTTTTTCCAGAGCAAGGACGTGTGGCAGCTCATCAAGGAGAAGCTGCCGGTTTCAATCAGCTTGGGACTCTGGACCTTCTTCATCAGCTACCTGATTGCGGTGCCGCTGGGCGTCGCGAAAGCGGTTCGCGCAGGCTCGCGTTTCGACTTCCTGACGACGTTGCTCGTGCTCGTCGGCTATGCCATCCCGGGCTTCGTGTTGGGCGTGGCGCTGCTCGTGATCTTCGGCGGCCAATTGCAATGGTTTCCGCTGCGCGGGCTGACTTCGCCGAACTGGGAGTCGCTGAGCTGGGGTGCGCGCATCGTTGATTACCTGTGGCACATCACCTTGCCGGTGACAGCCATGGTGCTCGGCAGTTTCGCGATCACCGCGATGCTCACCAAGAACTCGTTCCTCGAAGAGATCCGCAAGCAGTACGTGCTGACGGCGCGTGCCAAGGGGCTGGCCGAGCGTCAGGTGCTCTGGAAGCACGTGTTTCGCAACGCGCTGATTCCGATCATCACTGGTTTTCCGACGGCCTTCATCGGCGCTTTCTTTTCGGGCGCGTTGCTGATCGAGACGCTGTTTTCGCTCGACGGAATGGGCTTGCTCAGCTACGAAAGCGTTCTGCGGCGCGACTACCCGGTGTTCCTGGGAACGCTCTATCTGTTCACGCTGATCGGTCTGGTGACCAAGCTCATTTCCGATCTTTGCTACGTCTGGGTTGATCCGAGGGTGAAGTTTGACTAAAGCGCTTGCTGTGTCCGTGAGCCCCGGGCGCCGTGCCTGGCGCCGTTTTCGCCGCAATCCGCTGGGGTTCTGGAGCCTGTTGATCTTCTCGGTGCTGGTGGTGCTGAGCCTTTTTGCCGACGTGCTTTCCACCGACAAGCCACTCGTGGTGCGCTACGAAGGGAAGACGTATTTCCCAGTGTTGCGGGATTACTCCGAGAAGACCTTCGGCGGCGATTTCGAGACGCCGGCCGACTACCTCGATCCGTTCGTCGAGCAACGCATCACCCAGGGTGGCAACTGGGCGCTCTATGCGCCCAATCGTTACGGCCCGAGCACGCTCAACTATTTCTCGAAGCCGCCGAACCCGGCGGCACCCTCGCGCGAGAACCTGCTCGGCACGGACGAGCGAGGGCGTGATCTGCTGGCCCAACTGATCTATGGCTTTCGCATGAGCGTGCTGTTTGCGCTTGCGCTCACGGTGATCGGCGTGGTGGTGGGCATTGCGACGGGGGCCGTGCAGGGGTTCTTCGGCGGGAAGATCGACCTGACCTTCCAGCGGCTGATCGAGATCTGGGGGGCGATGCCCGAGCTGTACCTGCTGATCATCTTCAGCGCGATCTTCACGCCCAGCGTGGCGCTGCTGCTGATCCTGCTGAGCCTGTTTGGCTGGATGGGGCTTTCGGACTACGTCCGTGCCGAGTTCCTGCGAAATCGCCAGATGGACTATGTGCGCGCGGCGCGCGCGCTCGGCGTGGGCAACCTGCAGATCATGTGGCGCCACATCCTGCCCAACAGCATGGTGCCTGTCGTTACTTTCTTGCCATTCCGCATGAGTGCCGCCATTCTTGCGCTGACCTCGCTCGACTTTCTTGGCCTCGGCGTGCCGCAAGGCACGCCATCGCTCGGTGAACTGTTAAGCCAGGGCAAGGGCAACATCGACGCCTGGTGGATCTCGCTGTCCACCTTCGCTGTGCTGGTCGTCACGCTGATGCTGCTGACCTTCATGGGCGACGCGCTGCGCGATGCGCTCGATCCCCGGAAGGCCGACAAATGATGAGCGACAAGAAGAACCAGCCGCTGCTCGACGTGAAGGGCCTGCGCATCGCGTTCAGCGGCAAGGAGGTGGTGCACGGCATCGACTTCCACATCGCCGCCGGCGAAAAGCTCGCGCTCGTTGGTGAGTCGGGTTCGGGCAAGACCGTCACGGCACTGTCGCTGCTGCGCCTGGTGCAGAACGCCGATCTTGCCGGTGTTGCAAGGCTTTTCGGCCCGGAACGGCCGCAGGACGTACGTGACCTGCTATCGATTCCAGAGCGGGAGCTGCGCGGCATTCGCGGCAAAGAGATCGCGATGATCTTCCAGGAGCCTATGACCGCGCTCAATGCGCTCTACAGCGTCGGCGACCAGATCGCCGAGGTGCTGGAGCTGCACGAAGGGCTGTCGGCCCGTGCCGCGCAGGCAGCAGCCGTCCAGTTGCTGGCCGACACCGGCATTCCCGAGCCCGAGCGACGGGCGAGGGCGTTCCCGCATCAGCTCTCGGGCGGGCAGCGACAGCGCGCAATGATCGCGATGGCGCTTGCCTGCAAGCCCCGCCTGCTGCTGGCCGACGAGCCGACCACGGCGCTCGACGTCACGGTGCGCGCGCAAATTCTGGAATTGCTGGCCGACCTGCAGCGCAAGTACGGCATGGCTGTGCTGCTGATCACGCATGACCTGAACCTGGTGCGCCGTTTCGCCGACCGCGTGGTGGTCATGGAGAACGGCCATGTGGTCGAGCATGGCGCGGTGGCGCCTGTGTTCGACGCGCCGCAGCACCCCTACACCCGCAAGCTGATCGACAGTCATCCGGAGCGCGATGTGGCCGCCGTGGCGGCACGGGCTGATGCGGTGCCGGTGCTCGAAGCCAAGGCGCTGCGCGTGATCTATCCGGTGCCGCGGCCAGGTTTTGTCGGCTGGTTCCGCAAAGGCGAATTCGTCGCCGTGCAGGGTGCGGACTTCCGCATCGTGCCCGGCGAAACGCTGGGTGTGGTCGGCGAATCGGGGTCGGGCAAGTCGACGCTCGCACTCGCTGCGCTGGGGCTTTTGAAGCACAAAGGCACGCTGAAGGTGGACGGCAAGGGCTGGGCGGTCGGTCGCGCATCCGACTTGGGCCTGCGCCGCGTGATGCAGGTGGTGTTCCAGGACCCGTTTTCCTCGCTGTCGCCGCGCATGACGGTGGAGCAGATTGTGGGCGAGGGGCTGCGCGTGCATGCACCCGAGCTCAACACCGAGGCGCGCCGCGCTCGTGCGCTCACGGCGCTGGCCGACGTGGGGTTGACCGAGGCGCAGTTTCCTTCGTTGCTCGACCGCTATCCGCACGAGTTCTCGGGCGGGCAGCGCCAGCGGCTGGCCATTGCCCGTGCGCTGATCGTCGATCCGCAACTGCTGGTGCTCGACGAGCCCACAAGCGCGCTCGACGTGACGATCCAGAAGCAGGTGCTGAGCCTGCTGCAGCGCCTGCAGCGGGAGCGGGGGCTGAGCTACCTGCTGATCACGCATGACGTCGAGGTGATCCGGGCGATGGCGCACCAGGTCATCGTGATGAAGGACGGGGCCATTCTCGAAACCGGGCCGGTCGAGCGCGTGCTCGATGCGCCCGAGCATCCCTATACAAAAAAGCTGGTGGCCGCCGCGCTGCTGGAATAAACGGAGACTGCAAGAAATGTCGGAAATCGGACGCGACCAGCGCGGTGCCTGGCGCGCGGCGCTGGCCTGTATGGTCACCCTGGCGGTGGCGATGGGCCTGGGGCGCTTTGCCTTCACGCCCATGCTGCCGATCATGTTGCACGAGGGAAAGTTGGAGCTGGCAGCCGGCGGTGTGCTGGCGTCGCTCAACTATCTGGGTTACTTCTTCGGGGCCGTCAGTTGCGCGGCCATCGGGGTCAAGGCGTCGAGCATGGTGCGCGGCGGGCTGGTCGCCACCGCAGCGCTGCTGCTCGGCATGGGGCTGCTGCACAGCTTCGTCGGCTGGGGCGTCCTGCGTACGGCTGCGGGCGTGATGAGCGCCTGGGTCTTCGTTTTCGCTTCCGGCTGGGGCATGCGGCGGCTGGCTGAAACCAATGCACCAACGCTGGCGGGAGTGATCTACACCGGGCCGGGCATCGGGATCGCGATGACCGGATTGCTGGGCGGGGTCTTGGGGCGCTGGGGCTCGGAGGCCGGATGGATCGGCCTCGGCTTTCTGGCGATCGTGCTGATCGCCACGATCTGGCGGGTGTTCGACGACCGCGAACCGCCCGCAGTCGGCAATGGCGCTGCACCGGCGCCTGTGGCGGCAGCGGGTGTTGCGGGGTCGGCATCGGCCCGCAGCGACGCGATCTGGCTGGTGGCGCTCTACGGTCTGGCCGGCTTCGGCTACATCATCACTGCGACCTTTCTGCCCGTGATCGCCCGGCAAGCGCTGCCCGGTTCGTCGTGGCCCGATTTCTTCTGGCCCCTGTTCGGGCTGGCCATCATTCCGGGCGCCCTGATTGGCGCGCGCGCGCCGACGCATTGGGACAACCGGTTGCTGCTGGCCGTGGCCTATGCACTGCAGGCGCTCGGTGTGGTGCTGTCGGTGGCATGGCCGACCATCGGCGGTTTTGCGCTCGGCAGCTTGCTGCTGGGCATGCCGTTCACCGCCATCACGCTTTTTGCGATGCGGGAAGCGCGCCGCCTACGGGGCAATGCCGCTGCCGGACTGATCGGCTATGCCACGGCGTCCTATGGGGTGGGGCAGATCATCGGCCCGTTGTTTGCGGCGCCGTTGGCGCAGCGAACCGGGTCTTTCGAGCTGCCATTGCTGGTTGCCGCTGCCGCCTTGGCCCTCGGTGCGGTGCTGTTTGCGGTGGTTTGGTCTAAATCTCGTGCGCCCGTGGCTGCTTGAGTGCGAATGCCCCTTCATTTATCACACGAATAGCATATAATTCGAGGCTCACGACCAAACGGGCGGGTACCAACCGCCCGTTTTTTTTGGTCTATTCATTCTTGAGCATTCATTGAGATTGTTGGGATTCGGGTATCCGTAGCGGGCGGGTGAAACGAATTCGGTATTTAAAAGGCACTTTCGAACACGTGGCATTGCAGCAAATAGTTGAACAAACCGTGGCCGGTCTTGGCTACGACCTGGTTGAGATCGAGCGCTCGGCCGGGGGATTGCTGCGCGTGACGATTGATTTGCCGTGGACGGCCCCCACCTCCGAAGACGTGGCTGCCGGCGTGCCAGAGCCTTTCGTGACGGTGGAAGACTGCGAAAAGGTCACGCGTCAATTGCAGTTTGCGCTGGAAGTCGACGGTGTCGAATACAAGCGGCTTGAGGTTTCCTCGCCCGGTATCGACCGTCCGCTGCGCAATGAACAGGATTTCGGACGTTTTGTGGGTGCGGTGATCGACATCACGCTCAAGGCGCCCATGGGTGCGGCGGCTGCAGGCCAGGTCTCGGCCACCCGCAAGAAATTTCGCGGCACGCTGGAGCGTGCTGAAAAGGCAGAAGGGGTTGCGGCGGATGCGGCTCCGGTTTGGCAAATCGTCTGGAGCGACGAGCCCAAGACCAAGCCAGGTCAAAAAGTGAGCAAGAAGCGCGCGCCTGCACCGTTGCATGCGCTGGGCTTCGTGCTGGGCGAGCTGCGCGATGCGCGGCTTGCGCCCATTGTGGATTTCAAGGGCCGCAAGGCCAAAACCCAACCGGGTTTTTCGGATATTGACGACGGAACGAATGTTCCGGACTGAACAGAGGAGTGGTGGCATGAATCGCGAAATGTTGATGTTGGTGGATGCGATCTCGCGCGAGAAGAACGTCGAGCGTGACGTCGTCTTCGGCGCGGTCGAATCCGCACTGGCGCAAGCCACCAAAAAGCTCCATCAGGGTGACGTGGACATCCGCGTCTCGGTCGATCGCGACAGCGGCGACTACGAAACCTTCCGCCGCTGGCACGTCGTTCCCGATGAGGCCGGCCTGCAGCTGCCCGACCAGGAAATCCTCCTGTTCGAAGCCAAGGAAGAAATGTCGGACATCGAAGTCGGCGAGTACATCGAGGAATCGGTGGACTCGGTGCCTATCGGCCGCATTGGCGCCATGGCTGCCAAGCAGGTCATCCTGCAAAAGATCCGCGACGCAGAGCGCGAGATGCTGCTCAACGACTTCATGTCGCGCGGCGACAAGATTTTCGTGGGCACCGTCAAGCGTCTGGACAAGGGCGACATCATCGTCGAGGCCGGCCGCGTCGAAGGCCGCCTGCGCCGCAGCGAGATGATCGCCAAGGAAAACCTGCGCAATGGCGACCGTGTGCGCGCCATGATCATGGAAGTCGACCTGACGCTGCGCGGCGCGCCGATCATCCTGTCGCGCTCGGCGCCCGAGTTCATGATTGAGCTGTTCCGCCAGGAAGTGCCCGAAATCGAACAAGGCCTGCTCGAAATCAAGAGTTGCGCCCGTGACCCGGGTTCGCGCGCCAAGATCGCCGTGCTCTCGCACGACAAGCGTGTCGACCCGATCGGCACCTGTGTTGGCGTGCGTGGCACCCGTGTCAACGCCGTGACCAACGAGCTCGCTGGCGAGCGCGTCGACATCGTGCTGTGGAGCGAAGACCCGGCTCAATTCGTGATCGGTGCCTTGGCTCCGGCCAACGTGTCGTCGATCGTCGTCGATGAAGAAAAGCACGCCATGGACGTGGTGGTCGACGAGGAAAACCTCGCCATCGCCATCGGTCGCGGCGGCCAGAACGTGCGCCTGGCTTCCGACCTCACCGGTTGGAAGATCAACATCATGGACGCCAACGAATCTGCGCAAAAGCAGGCCGTCGAGACCGATGCCAGCCGCAAGCTCTTCATGGAAAAGCTCGATGTCGACGAGGAAATCGCCGACATCCTGATTGCCGAAGGTTTCAACAGCCTTGAAGAAGTGGCCTATGTGCCGATCTCCGAGTTGCTCGAAATCGAAAGCTTCGACGAAGACACGATCAACGAGCTGCGCACGCGAGCCAAGGACGCGCTGCTCACCATGGAAATCGCCAAGGAAGAGGGTGTCGAGGTGCAGCCGCAGGTGTCCCAGGACCTGCATGACCTCGAGGGCCTTGACCCCGAGCTGATTCCCAAGCTGGTCGAGGCGGGTGTGAACACCCGTGACGACCTCGCCGACCTCGCGGTCGATGAACTCACCGAGATCACCGGCCACAGCGCCGATGACGCCAAAGCCCTCATCTTGAAAGCCCGCGAACATTGGTTCGCCGGCCAAGAGTGATGGTCATGGAGGCACGAAACCAATATGTCCAGTACCACTGTCGCCGAGTTCGCGAACGAGCTCAAGAAGACTCCCGAAACCTTGCTTGACCAGCTCAAGAGCGCAGGCGTGCCCAAAGCGGCCGCCACCGATGCGCTCACGGAGGCCGACAAGCAGCGCTTGCTCGGCCACCTCAAAGCCAGCCATGGCACCGTCGAGCCGGAGCGCAAGAAGATCACGTTGACCAAAAAGTCGACCAGCGAGATCAAGCAGGCCGACGCCACCGGCCGCGCTCGCACCATCCAGGTCGAGGTGCGAAAAAAGCGCACCTTCATCCAGCGCGATGAAGGCCACCCGGCCACGCCGGAGCACGCACAGCAATCCGCCGAAGCCCCGGCAGCTGCGCCGGCCGCTCCCCAGGTCGACGAGGCCGAACTGGCCCGCCGCGAGGAAGAAGCGCGCCGCCAGGCTGAGCTGATTCGCCGCCAGGAAGAAGAGCTGGTCGAAAAGCGCCGTCTGCGTGAAGAGACCGAAGCCCGCGAACGCGAGCAGGCCGAAAAGGCCGAGCGCGCCGAACAGGCCGAGCAGGAAGCCGCACGCATCGCCGCCGAAAAGAAGGCCGCCGCGGCCGCAGCTGCTGCAACCGCAACGGCCAAGGACACGCCTGCCAAGCCGGTCGCCACCCCTGTTCCCGCAGTGACGGCCGCCGCCGCTGCCGCCGAGCAGCAGGCCGCCGACACCAAGCTCGCAGCCCAGACCGCCGCGACGCAAGCCAAGGAAGACGCGAAGGCCAAGGCCGCCGCCGAATCGAAGGCCCGCGCCGACGAGGAAGCCGCGCGCGCCAAGGACCTCGACGAGCGTCGCCGCAAGGCCCTCGCCGAAGCCGAAGCCATCCGCGCCATGATGAACGCACCGGCCCGCGTGCTGGTGCCGCACAAGGCGCCCGAGAAGCCGCAGCCCGAAAAGGCTGCGGTCAAGGGCACGCTGCACAAGCCGGCCACTCCTCCGGCCCGCCCTGGCGCGCCTGCTGCGCCTGGCGCGGCAGCAGCACCTGGTGCTGCTGGTGCAGGCAAGGAAGTCAAGTCCGCGAAGCTCTCGTCGAGCTGGGCTGGCGATCCTGCCAAGAAGAAAGAAATCAAGACCCGCGGCGATGCCAGCGGTGGTGTGGGTCGCGGCAATTGGCGCGGAGGCCCGCGTGGCCGTCGCGGCAACGACCGAGGCGGTCATGACGAGCAGCACGCACCGGCCGCACCGGTCGAGGCACGCGTGCTCGAAGTGCACGTGCCTGAAACCATCACCGTGGCCGAACTGGCTCACAAGATGGCCGTCAAGGCGCAGGAAGTCATCAAGCAGCTCATGAAGCTCGGCATGATGGCAACCATCAACCAGTCGCTCGACCAGGACACCGCGATGATCATCGTGGAGGACATGGGTCACAACGCGGTGGTTGCCGCGCTCGACGATCCGGAAGCCTTCACTGACGAAGACGTGTCGGCGCAAACCGCCGAAGCCCTGCCGCGCGCACCGGTCGTGACCGTCATGGGTCACGTCGACCACGGCAAGACCTCGCTGCTCGACTACATCCGCCGCGCCAAGGTCGCAGCGGGCGAAGCCGGCGGCATCACGCAGCACATCGGCGCGTACCACGTGCAAACCGAACGCGGCATGGTGTCGTTCCTCGACACCCCGGGTCACGAGGCCTTCACGGCCATGCGTGCCCGCGGTGCGCAGGCCACCGACATCGTGATCCTGGTGGTGGCGGCCGATGACGGTGTCATGCCCCAGACCAAGGAAGCCATCAAGCACGCGAAAGCGGCCGGTGTGCCGATCGTGGTTGCCATCAACAAGGTGGACAAGCCCGACGCCAACCTGGACCGCGTGAAGCAGGAACTGGTGGCCGAAGAGGTCGTGCCCGAAGAGTACGGCGGCGATGTGCCGTTCGTGCCGGTGTCGGCCAAGACCGGCCAGGGCATCGACGACCTGCTCGAACAGGTGCTGCTGCAAGCCGAAGTGCTGGAACTCAAGGCGCCGGTGGATGCCGCCGCCAAGGGTCTGGTCATCGAAGCCCAGCTCGACAAGGGCCGCGGTCCGGTGGCAACGGTGCTGATTCAATCCGGCACGCTCAAGACCGGCGACGTGGTGCTGGCGGGTTCGACCTATGGCCGCGTGCGCGCCATGCTCGATGAAAACGGCAAGACCATCAAGACTGCGGGTCCGTCGATCCCGGTCGAGATCCAGGGCCTGACCGAAGTACCGCAAGCGGGCGACGAGTTCATGGTGATGGCCGACGAGCGCCGTGCGCGCGAAATCGCCACCTACCGTGCCGGCAAGTTCCGCAACACCAAGCTGGCGAAGCTGCAAGCCGCGAATCTGCAGAACATGTTCACCGACCTTTCGGCCGGCGAAGTGCAGACGCTGCGGATCATCATCAAGGCCGACGTGCAGGGTTCGCAAGAAGCGCTGGCCCAGTCGCTGCTCAAGCTGGCGACCGAAGAGGTCAAGGTCCAGATGGTGTACGCGGGTGTCGGCGGCATCAGCGAAAGCGACATCAACCTCGCCATCGCCTCCAAGGCGGTCGTGATCGGTTTCAACGTGCGTGCCGATGCCGGTGCGCGCAAGCTGGCCGAAAACAACGGCGTGCAACTGAACTACTACAGCATCATTTACGACGCTGTGGACGAGATCAAGGTTGCGATGTCGGGCATGCTGGCACCGGAGCGCCGCGAAGAGATCATCGGCTCGGCCGAAATCCGCACGGTGTTCGTGGCGTCGAAGATCGGTACTGTGGCCGGCTCGTACATCACTTCTGGCTCGGTCAACCGCAGCGCGCATTTCCGCCTGCTGCGCGACAACGTGGTGATCTACACCGGCGAAGTCGACTCGATCAAGCGCATGAAGGACGACGTCCGCGAAGTCCGCGAAGGTTTTGAGTGCGGTATCAAGCTCAAGAACTACAACGACATCAAAGAAGGCGATCAGCTCGAATTCTTCGAAATCAAGGAGATCGCCCGGACGCTGTAAGCGTTCGACGCGACCCCGGCCATGCCGAAAAGAAAAGCCGCCGCCCCCAACCGCGCGTTCAAGGTTGCCGACCAGATCCAGCGGGATCTGACGGAGCTGATTGCGCGCGAGTTGAAGGACCCGCGCGTGGGCATGGTCACGATCCAGGCGGTCGAGGTCACACCCGACTATGCGCACGCGAAGATCTACTTCAGCATGCTCACAGGCGACGTGACCGCGACCACCGACGCGCTCAACCAGGCCGCAGGCTTCCTGCGCAACGGCCTGTTCAAGCGCCTGCACATCCACACGGTGCCCACGCTGCACTTTCTGTTCGACCGCACCACCGAGCGTGCGGCCGACATGAACGCGCTCATCGCGCAAGCCGTCGCTTCGCGTTCGAAAGACGACTAGCCATGAATGCGCCACGCACAAGGGTGCAGCGGCGCCCTGTGCATGGGGTGTTGTTGCTCGACAAACCGCTGGGACTCTCCAGCAACCAGGCCTTGCAAAAGGCCAAGTGGTTGCTGCGCGCCGAAAAAGCGGGCCACACCGGCACGCTCGATCCGCTCGCCACGGGTGTCCTGCCGCTTTGCTTTGGCGCGGCCACCAAATTCAGCCAGTTGCATCTGGATGCCGACAAGACCTATGAGGCCACGGCCCGTCTCGGCGTCAAGACCGCGACCGGCGATGCCGAAGGCGACGTGATCGCCGAACGGCCTGTCAATGTCACGCCACAAGACCTGGCGCGTGTGCAGGCGCAGTTCACCGGCCCGATCCGGCAGGTGCCTCCGATGCACAGCGCGCTCAAGAAGGACGGCAAGGCGCTGTACGAGTACGCACGCGAAGGCATCGAAGTCGAGCGGGCGCCGCGCGATGTCATCATCTACAAGCTGGACCTGACCGAACTGGTCGAGTCGGCCGCACGGCAAGGGCAGCGCGCCATCGGGATCGCTGCGACCGTGAGCAAGGGCACCTACATTCGCACCCTCGGCGAAGACATCGGCGAGGCACTCGGCTGCGGTGCGCACCTGACATCGCTGCGCCGCACGGCGACCGGCGACTTCGGGCAGGCGCAATGCATCACGCTCGAAGCGCTCGAAGCCATGGACGAAGAGGAGCGCCTGGCGCAGCTCTTGCCTGCCGAATCGCTGGTGGACGGCCACAGCCGCGTCACGCTCGGCGCGGAAGATGCGGCTCGCTTTCTTTCGGGCCTGCGCCGCCGCGGCGGCTGGGCCGACGCGACAGAGGTGGCCGTGTTCGGCAGCGAACCGCATGCCTTCCTCGGCACGGCCCACGTGGTGGCCGGCGAACTGATCCCGGGGCGCTTGCTGAACCCCATCGAAATTCAGCAAATTCTTTTGAACGCACAACAGACCGAAGCGACACCATGAGTACCAAGCAAATCCGCAATATCGCCATCATTGCCCACGTGGACCATGGCAAGACCACCATGGTCGACCAACTGCTGCGCCAGTCGGGCACCTTCGCCGATCACGAGAAAGTGGTCGACACGGTGATGGACAACAACGCGATCGAAAAAGAACGCGGCATCACCATCCTGGCCAAGAACTGCGCCGTGACCTGGGAAGGCACGCACATCAACATCGTCGACACCCCCGGCCACGCGGACTTCGGCGGTGAAGTGGAACGCGCGCTGTCGATGGTCGACGGCGTGGTGCTGCTGATCGACGCCCAGGAAGGCCCGATGCCGCAGACGCGCTTCGTGACCAAGAAGGCACTGGCCCTGGGCCTGAAGCCGATCCTGGTGGTGAACAAGGTCGACAAGCCGGGTGCCAACCCCGACAAGGTGGTCAACGCCGCCTTCGACCTGTTCGACAAGCTCGGTGCCACCGACGAACAGCTGGACTTCCCCGTGGTGTACGCCTCGGGTATCAACGGCTGGTCGTCGATGGAAGAGGGCGCTGCCGGTGAACAGTGGGGCCCCGACATGTCAGCCCTGTTCAACACCATCCTGAAGCACGTGCCGGCGCAAAAGGGTGATCCTGATGCACCGCTGCAACTGCAGATTTCCGCGCTCGACTTCTCGACCTTCGTCGGCCGTATCGGCGTGGGCCGCATCAGCCAGGGCACCCTGAAGCCGATGATGGACGTGGTCGTGATGGAAGGTCCGGACGGCAAGGCCGTCAAGGGCCGCGTCAACCAGGTGCTGACTTTCCAGGGCCTGGACCGCGTGCAGACGACGGAAGCCGGCCCGGGTGAAATCGTGCTGATCAACGGCATCACCGACATCGGCATCGGCGTCACCGTGACCGACCCCACGAACCCGGCGCCGCTGCCGATGCTCAAGGTCGACGAACCGACCCTGACGATGAACTTCTGCGTCAACACCAGCCCGTTGGCCGGCCGCGAAGGCAAGTTCGTCACCAGCCGCCAGATCTGGGACCGCCTGCAAAAGGAACTGCAGCACAACGTTGCGCTGCGCGTGAACGAGACCGACGAAGAAGGCATCTTCGAAGTGATGGGCCGCGGCGAACTGCACCTGACCATCCTGCTGGAAAACATGCGTCGCGAAGGCTATGAAATGGCCGTCTCGAAGCCACGCGTGGTGTTCCGCACCGTCAACGGCGAGAAGCATGAGCCCATCGAACTGGTGACGGCCGACATCGAAGACCAGCACCAGGGTGGCGTGATGCAGGCACTGGGCGAGCGCAAGGGCGAGCTGGTCAACATGGAGCCGGATGGCCGTGGCCGCGTGCGCCTGGAGTACCGCATTCCGGCGCGTGGCCTGATCGGCTTCACGAACGAATTCCTGAACCTGACACGCGGCTCGGGCCTCATCAGCAACATTTTCGACAGCTACGAAGCGCACAAGGGCGACATCGGCAGCCGCAAGAACGGCGTGCTGATTTCCATGGACGACGGTGAAATCTTCACCTACGCCCTGGGCAAGCTGGACGACCGCGGCCGCATGTTCGTGCGCGCCAACGACCCGGTGTACGAAGGCATGATCGTCGGCATCCACAGCCGCGACAACGACCTGGTGGTGAACGCCACGCGCACCAAGCAGCTGACGAACTTCCGCGTTTCGGGCAAGGAAGATGCGATCAAGATCACGCCCCCGATCGAACTCACGCTCGAATACGGCGTGGAATTCATCGAGGACGACGAGCTGGTCGAAATCACCCCCAAGAGCGTGCGCCTGCGCAAGCGCTTCCTGAAGGAACACGAGCGCAAGCGCGCCGGCCGTCCCGCCTGATCCTGCACGGGCCCTGCGCCTGAAGCGCCTGGCGCACAGGCGCACAGTTTCGAGATCACCTTCTGGCGCAGCTTCTTCACGATGCTGTCGCTGCTGGTGATTTTGTCGTTTTGGCGGGGCGCACGACCTCGGCACGCTGGCCTTTCTCGGCGTGTTCCAGCTCGCTAGGCCGCTGCGCCGCGGGGTTCGCGTCGTTCGGTTCGTCCGGCCTTAACGCGGCGTGGGCTCGAATGCGGGCATGGCGGCGTCCATGACGCCCAGGCTGCTCAAGCGGGCTTCGAGCACCTTCCGCGTGAAGGTCTGTGGAAAGTCGTCTCCCACGCGCCAGGTGCCGTCTTCCTGCACGAAGGTGAATTCGCCGCTCACCGGAAGCGTTGTGTCGCCGCTGCCAGCGATGGCACCCAGCAGGCGGTCGTTGTATTCGACGACCAGTGGGCAGGTCTGGCCTGTGCGGCTTTCGAGCGGCCTGCAGGGGCCGGTGAGTTCGATCTCGGCAATCTCGCGCGAACGGTCGGGGTCCCGGGTCAGCAGGCCGGATTCGGTGTGTCGGCGCAGGACATCCTTGGCGGAAGACGAACGCGCACTCAGGGGCGCTGCGCCTTCGCGAAAGGCCTTCTCCAGCGCCTCGCGACCGATGGGCTCTGCGTTGTAGAGCGGCTTGCCGCTGGCGTCGAGGTGCCCGAATCGGGCCTCGACGATGGCGACATCCGCGCCCCGCACCACGATCTCGTCGCTCTTCGGCGAGCGGGGCCCGATGGTGTAGGCCATCGATTCGGTGCTGTCGCCTTGCTTCATGAGCGCGACGCAGCCGCGCACGCGCTCCGGCTTGCGGTAGCCGACCTCACGCATGCTGCCGACCGAGGGCGTCTGGATGGAGGAACTGCTGCCTGGGTCGAGGTTGCGCATGCGCACGTCCATGGCCACGCGGACCATCAGGCTGTCGAGTGTCTTGCGCGTGGAGGCGGCGTCGCAGGCGGGCACGCTGCCCGGCGCAAAGAAGAACCAGCCGAGCCCGCCGGCCACGACCAACGTGCCCAGGATGAACTTCCATGCGCCGAGCCGGCGGGTGCGTTGCGCCTGGCGCCTCCATGTGCGCACGGCCTGCTCGTCAGCGTCGATCAGAACTTGCGCTTCGGCCACGATGCGCTGCCGCTCGGCGGTCATTGCGAAGCCCGGCTCGGTGGCGACCTGGGCGCGAGTGGCGTCGAAGGTTTCTTTTTCGAGAAGGCCTTCGGTCACGAGCCAGGCCAACGTGGTCGCAGGCGCTGCGGGCACGGTGCCCACGACGGGCGTTTCCCGCCGCGCCATGTCGCGCGTCTCGGTGTCGATGAGGCCGTCCTTGCAGAGCGACTCGACTGCTTCATGCGTGATGCCACGTTCGGCCAGCTCGACGAGGTCGTCGGCGTCGATGGCGGTGTCTTGCGCGTCGTCCAGGTTGGGGTCGGCGGGGGTGGCCGCTTCGAGCTTCTCGAGGGCCGCGTCCTGCTGCTCTGTGGAGATCAGGCCTCGCACGCGCATCCAGGCCAGCGCATGGGCCGGACTCGGAAGCGGGGGGAGGGTGGCGGTCTCGGGATGGGCCAGCACGGCATCGTGCTGCGCGTCGGTGATGAGGCTCTGCGTCAGCAGGGCCAGGAACGCATCCGGATTGGCGTCAGAAGTCATGCGGGGATTCTGCCGTGGGTGGCAGAGGCCTTCGTGCCAGGAAAAGCGGACAAAAAAACGCCGGCATCGGCCGGCGCTTCTTTTCAGATCCTCAGGGGATCAGGGACGGGCAACCTTCCAGGCGCCGTTGGCCACGCCATCACCGGTCTTGTCGCCAGCCTTGGCGTCCTTTGCCCAGTAGTACAGCGGCCAGCCCTTGTAGGCCCACTGGCGCTTGCCATCTTCGCGAATGATGATGGTGTAGCCGCCCATGGGCTTGGCGGTGTCGGCCACGCCGAGCGCGGGCCAGTTGGCGGCGCACTGCGCGTTGCAGGCGGAGGTGCCGGCGCCGGCCGTGTCCTTGGCGAAGGTGTAGAGCGTCATGCCGTTCGGTCCGACCAGCACGCCGTCGGCGGTGCGGGTGGGCGCGTCGGGTGCGCTGGCGGTCTTGTTGGACATGCCGCCGCAGCCGGCGAGCAGGGCCGCCGCGAGGATCGAGGCGCTGAGCAATTTCATGCAGTTTCTCCTTCAGTTGAAAAATCGCGACAACAAGCCAGGTGATTGCGCGAGCCGGCAGTTTATGCGGTTGCTAAGACAAATCGCGGTAGGCCAGCGTCGCCAGTTTGAGCAAAACTTCTCGCGGCAGCTTGCCGGCAAGGGCGTAGCCGAAGCCCTGGTCGACCCAGTAGAAGCTGGGCACGGGGCCTTCGGAGGCGAAGCGGAAGGCCGTCTCGCGCGATGCGGTGGCGTCTGCGGCGCGGGCGTCGAGGGTGCCGATGTACAGCGTCACGCGCTCGCCGGTGGCGTTCTCGAACATGAATTGGGCGCGCGCGCCGGTTTCTCCGGGCAGCAGGCGACCGCCGACCAGCGTGTAGCCCTGGGTCGACAGGTCGGGCACCTTGAGCGGCCTGTCGAGGCGCTTGGAGAGCCACTGCACCAGGTGCTGCTGCTCGGTGGCGGCGACCTCGACGGGGTGGCGTTTCTCGGGGGCGTAGACGGCGTGTGCGACGGATGCGTCGTGCACGAACTCGCGCACGGCGGGGGCACGTGCCAGTTGAGCGCCGGCACGCAGCGTGCCTGACCATTGGGCGCTGCCGAGCCAGCCGGCGGCAAAGGCGACCAGCAGGCCGGCCGCCATGCCGCCCCAGCGCAGCCAGGCACCGCGCCGGGTGTGCCGAGGCAATTGGCGGTCGAGCGCGCTCATCAGAGCGGGGGGAACGGGTTCGCCGAGCAATTCGCCGTGCAGCCGCCGCAAGGCGTCGCGCTGCGTGTGCCATGCCGCCACCTTGGCGGCCACGGCCGGATCGCGCGCCAGCGCCTCTTCGACTGCGCCGTGGCGATCGGGGGCCAACTGGCCATCGACCCAGGCGTGCAGCTCGTCGTCGGTAGGGGGCGGGGCGGGGCGGTTCATGGTGGTGCGGCGGCGGTTGTCATTTGAGGCGGCGCAGGCCGGGGCGAATGGGCGCGGATGCGCCATCCATCAGTTCCTGCAGCCGGGCGCGGGCACGCGAGAGGCGCGACATCACGGTGCCGGCAGGAATGCCCAGCACCTTGGCCACCTCGGCATACGACAGGTCCTCGAGGGTGACGAGGAGCAGCACGGCGCGCTGCTCCTCGGGAAGCTGCATCAGACAGCGCTGCAGGTCGATGCCTGTGCCCTGGTCGCGGCCCGGATCGACGCCGCCATGCAACTCGTGCGGCACGTCGTCGAGCGACACCACGCTGTGCGGCGGCGGTGTGCGCCGCACCTGGCTTGCGAAGATGTTGTGCATGACGGTGAAGAGCCACGCACGCAGGTCGCTGCCCACCACCCAGAGCCTCCACTTGCTGCAGGCGCGTTCGAGCGTGTCCTGCACCAGGTCGTCGGCAGCCCGCGCGTTGCCCGTGAGCGCCCGCGCGTAGTGGCGCAGGCTCGGGATGTGCTCGACCAGCAGGCGGGCGTCCATGGGCGGGCGGGGTGAGGGCGGGCGATCGGCCGATCAGGGCTTGGCGGTCTTCCAGGTGCCGTTGACGCCGTCGCCGGTCTTGTCGCCCGGCTTGCTGTCCTTGGCCCAGTAGTAGAGCGGCCAGCCCTTGGCGGCCCATTGCTTCTTGCCGTCGTCGCGCGTGACGACTGTGAAGTCGCCGGCAGGCTTGTCGCTGTCAGCGGCCATGAAGGGCGGCCAGTTGGTCGCGCAGCCTCCGTTGCAGACCGATTTGCCGTTGCCGGCCGTGTCCTTGTCGAAGGTGTAGAGCGTCATGCCATTCGGCCCGACCAGCGCGCCGTCAGCGGGCTTGGGCTGTGCGAGCACCGGGAGGGCGAGAACGCCGCCCAGCAGGATGGCGGCGAGACCGACGGAAGAAGCGCGAAAAGGCGACATGGAAAGACTCCTGTGTGGGTGTTGGCATCGGCGATCCGATGACAACTGCACAAACGCCCGCAGCCGACCTTTTATTCCAACGCTCGCAAAAAAATATTTTTTAGCGGCTGCGGCTCTTCATCGCGCGTTCCACCTCGCGCTTGCCTTCGCGGTCCTTGATGGTGTCGCGCTTGTCGTGTTCGGCCTTGCCCTTGGCCAGTGCGATGTCGCATTTGACCTTGCCGGCCTTCCAGTGCAGGTTGAGCGGCACCAGCGTGTAGCCCTTCTGCTCGACCTTGCCAACGAGACGGCGGATTTCCTCCTTGTGCAGCAGCAGCTTCTTGGTGCGGATCGAATCGGGGCTGACGTGGGTCGACGCGCTCTTGAGCGGGTTGATCTGCAAGCCCACGACATACAGCTCGCCATCGCGGATCACCACGTAGCCGTCGGTGAGCTGCACCTTGCCTTCGCGCAGGGATTTGACCTCCCAGCCTTCGAGGACCATGCCGGCCTCGAAGCGTTCTTCGAAGAAATAGTTGTAGGCGGCCTTCTTGTTGTCGGCGATGCGGGAAGAGGTATCTTGTTTCTTTGTGGCCATGACTCAGGAATGTTGGGGCTGCATGGCTTCAATACAATCCGTCGCGCACGCTGCACCGATTCTATGAAAACAGTCAACAAGTCCGTCCTCATCTGGTACAGCGCCGAAGAGATGTATGCGCTCGTCACCGATGTGGCGAAGTATCCGCAGTTTCTTCCATGGTGCGACAAGTCGCGAATCATCGAGGAGGACGAGGCTGGCATGACCGCCGAAGTCGGCCTGTCCTTCGGTGGTTTCCACCAGAGCTTTACCACCCGCAACACCCACGTCCCGGGGCGCGAGGTGCAATTGAAATTGGTCGATGGGCCGTTCTCCAACCTCGATGGCACCTGGAAGTTCGTGCCCGTGGGCGAGCAGGGCGAGCGCGCCTGTCGCGTCGAGCTGCACATGAGCTACGGCTTCAGCAATTTCGCCCTGCAGGCGCTGGTGGGCCCGGTGTTCGACACCATCGCCTCCAGCCTCGTCGAAGCCTTCGTCAAGCGCGCCGAGCAGGTCTACGGCGCCACCTGATCGATGATCGAAGTCACGCTGAGCTGCTCGCCCGCAGCACGCGAGGTGTTCGAGCAGGTCTTGCAGCTCGCGCCTGGAACAACGCTGGTGGATGCCGTGCAGGCCAGTGGCCTTGTGCCGCGCTTTCCCGATCTGGACTGGCGGCATGCCATGACGCCGGGCATCTGGGGCAGGGCGGTCGAGTGGGATCAGGCCTTGAAGGACGGCGACCGCATCGAGCTGTGCCGCCCCCTCAAGGTGGACCCGAAAGTGGCGCGCCGCGAGCGCTTTCAGCGGCAAGGCGCGCGGGGCACGGGTCTGTTTGCGACTCGCCGCAAGGGCGGCAAGGCCGGCTACTGACGGACTCTGCCAGCGCTGCTTACTTGCAGTCGCTGTCGATCACGGTCTGCAGGCGTTTCTGCTCAGCAGCACGGGCCGTGTCGTCCATGATTTCGCGTTCACCTTGCGCATTGACCTTCGCGATGCGGATGCCGCTGTCGACCGTGGCCTTGCCCTGGCGCGCGAGCGCGCAGTTATCTGCCCTAGCCTTGGCGACCTTGGCGGCTTCCGCTGCTTCCTTGGCCTTTTGCTCGGCCTCGGCCTTCTTTGTCTTCTCTTCGAGTTCCTTGTCGACGCCCGTGGGCTTGGGTGCCTTGGATGCAGCACTGCTGGAGGCATCGGCTGCCGGTGGTGCGTCGGTATTGGATGCATCGACGGTCGCGCGTGCCGGCGGCGGCGAACCTGAGCGGCGCAGGATGTTCTTGTCGGGAACGTCGGGCGGCGGCGCCTGATCGCTGAAGACCTTTTTCCCGTTCTTGTCGATCCATTGCCATTGCGCGCTCGCACAGAGCGGCATCGCAGCAACACATCCCAGTAGCAGCCAGTGTGCGAATTTCATCCCCGAAGTTTAGCTGCGCCTTACTTTTGGCAACATCCGGATTGGGTGCTTTTGCAACGGTCCTGAAAGTCCCGGGCCAGCGGACACCCCGGCCCCCTCGTTACAATCCGTCTTTTGGAGCTTCACCCATGCGCCTTCTCGGCAAAGCGCTCACCTTCGACGACGTGTTGTTGGTGCCAGCGTTCTCCCAGGTCCTGCCCAAGGACACCTCTCTCGCCACCAAGTTTTCCCGCAACATCACGCTGAACCTGCCGCTCGTCTCTGCGGCCATGGACACCGTGACGGAAGCCCGCCTCGCAATTGCCATTGCGCAAGAGGGCGGCATCGGGATCGTTCACAAGAACCTCACCGCGCAACAGCAGGCCGCCGAAGTGGCCCGCGTGAAGCGCTATGAATCGGGCGTACTGCGCGACCCGGTGGTGATCACGCCGACGCACTCGGTGCGCCAGGTGATGGCGCTGTCCGACCAGCTCGGCATCTCGGGTTTCCCGGTGATCGACGGCGGCAAGGTCGTCGGCATCGTGACGGGGCGCGACCTGCGCTTTGAAACGCGCTACGACGTGCCGGTCAGCGAAATCATGACGCAGCGCGACAAGCTCATCACCGTGCCCGACGGCACCACGCTCGCCGATGCCAAGGCGCTGCTGAACAAGTACAAGCTCGAACGCCTGCTGGTCATCAACAGCGACTGGGAGCTCAAGGGCCTGATCACCGTCAAGGACATCACCAAGCAGACCAGCTTCCCCAACGCAGCACGCGACCCCAGCGGCCGCCTGCGCGTGGGCGCGGCGGTCGGCGTGGGTGACGGCACCGAGGAACGCGTCGAAGCACTGGTAAAGGCCGGCGTCGATGCCATCGTGGTCGACACCGCGCACGGTCACAGTGCTGGCGTGATCGAGCGCGTGCGCTGGGTCAAGCGCAACTATCCGCAGGTCGACGTCATCGGCGGCAACATCGCCACCGGCGATGCAGCGCGTGCGCTGGCCGACGTGGGCGCCGATGCGGTCAAGGTCGGCATCGGCCCTGGCTCGATCTGTACCACCCGTATCGTGGCCGGCGTGGGCGTGCCGCAGATCATGGCGGTCGACAGCGTCGCCATCGCGCTGCAAGGCACGGGCGTTCCGTTGATCTCCGACGGCGGCGTGCGCTACTCGGGCGACATCGCCAAGGCGATTGCCGCCGGTGCCAGCACTGTGATGATGGGCAGCATGTTCGCCGGTACCGAAGAGGCTCCGGGCGAAATCGTGCTGTACCAGGGCCGCAGCTACAAGAGCTACCGCGGCATGGGCTCCATCGGCGCAATGCAGCAGGGCAGTGCCGACCGGTACTTCCAGGAATCGACCACCGGCAACCCGAACACCGACAAGCTGGTGCCCGAAGGCATCGAAGGCCGCGTGCCCTACAAGGGCTCGATCGTCTCCATCGTCTACCAGATGGCCGGCGGCGTGCGCGCCAGCATGGGCTACTGCGGCTGCGCGACCATCGAGGACATGCAGAACAAGGCCGAGTTCGTCGAGATCACCACGGCCGGCATTCGCGAAAGCCACGTGCACGACGTGCAGATCACCAAGGAAGCGCCGAACTACCGCGCGGAGTAATGTGGCCCCCACGCGCCCCCACTGCGTGTGGGGCGGCCCGGCGTCGGCCTAGCTTCCAATCTGGCCAGACCTTGAAAATAAGGCCAGATTGGGTTTAGAATTTGGGCCAGATTCAATTTTTCTGGCCCAAATGCAATCCATCGGCATCGCTGAAGCCAAGAACAACTTCTCTGCCCTGATCGACTCGGTCGAAAAGGGCGAGGAGGTTCGCATCACCCGCCACGGCAAGGAAGTCGTGCGCATGCTGCCGGTGCGCCGCAAGCCGATCATCACCGACGAGCAGATCGAGCGCGAACTCGGCCAGATCGACGCGCTGCACGCCACCATCCAGCCGGGCCTTTCGGTGCGCGCATTGCTCGACGAAGGGCGCCAATCGTGACAGCCTTCGTCATGGACGCTTCCGTCACCGCCGCCTGGCTGCTGCCCGACCAGGCCAGCGAACACACCCGCAAGCTCTACGCCGCCATTCGCCGCGACGAGGTCGAGCCGCAGGCGCCCAACGCCTGGCAATGGGAGTGCGCCAACATCCTTGCCAACGGCGTGCGCAGCGGTCGCATTCCATCGTCCGCGGTCGAAGGGCTGTGGAGCGTGCTCGATGCCATCCGCCACCGCGTCGAGCTGCACGAACTTGCACCGGCACAGCACAAGGCCGTGCTGGCCGTGGCCATCGACGCCGGCGTGTCGCTCTATGACGCGGGCTATCTCTGGCTCGCCAAGTCGCTCAATCTCCCGCTCGCCACCTTCGACGAGCATCTCATCAAGGCCGCGCCCCAAGCGGGCGTCAAGCTGTTCGACATTTCAACGCTCTGAGTCAACGCCCATGCAACACGACAAGATCCTCATCCTCGATTTCGGCTCGCAAGTCACCCAGCTCATCGCACGCCGTGTGCGCGAAGCGAATGTGCTGAGCGAAGTGCACCCCTGCGACGTCACCGACGAATGGGTGCGCGAATACGCCGCCGACGGCCACCTGAAAGGCGTGATCCTTTCGGGCAGCCACGCGAGCGTCTACGAAGAGACCACTGACAAGTGCCCGCAGGCCGTGTTCGACCTCGGCATTCCGGTGCTCGGCATCTGCTACGGCATGCAGACCATGGCCCACCAGCTCGGCGGCAAGGTCGAAGGCGGCCACAAGCGCGAGTTCGGCTTCGCGGCCGTGCGCGCTCTTGGCCACACCGCGCTGCTCAAGGACATCGCCGACTTCACCACGCCTGAAGGCCACGGCATGCTCAACGTGTGGATGAGCCACGGCGACAAGGTCACCGAACTGCCGCCGGGCTTCAAGCTCATGGCCAGCACTGACAGCTGCCCCATCGCCGGCATGGCCGACGAGGCGCGCCGCTATTACGCGCTGCAGTTCCATCCCGAAGTCACGCACACCGTGCAAGGCAAGGCGATCCTCGAGCGCTTCGTGCTCGGCATCTGCAACGCCAAGCCCGACTGGGTCATGCGCGACCACATCGCCGAAGCCGTGCAGAAGATCCGCGAGCAGGTGGGCGATGAGGAAGTCATCCTCGGCCTGTCGGGCGGTGTCGATTCGAGCGTGGCCGCTGCGCTGATCCATCGCGCCATCGGCGACCAGCTCACCTGCGTGTTCGTCGACCACGGCCTGCTGCGCCTGAACGAAGGCGACATGGTCATGGAGATGTTCGAAGGCAAGCTGCATGCGAAGGTGATTCGCGTCGATGCAAGCGATCTGTTCCTGGGCAAGCTCGCCGGCGTGAGCGACCCCGAAGCCAAGCGCAAGATCATCGGCGGCGAGTTCGTCACCGTGTTCAAGCAGGAAGCCGCCAAGCTCAAGGCCGGCGACGGCGGGCACAAGGGCGCGACCTTCCTGGCGCAAGGCACGATCTACCCCGACGTCATCGAGTCGGGCGGTGCCAAGAGCAAGAAGGCCGTCACCATCAAGAGCCACCACAACGTGGGCGGCCTGCCCGAACAGCTCGGCCTGAAGTTGCTCGAGCCGCTGCGCGATCTCTTCAAGGACGAAGTGCGCGAACTCGGCGTGGCCCTCGGCCTGCCGCCCGAGATGGTGTATCGCCATCCGTTCCCCGGCCCGGGCCTGGGCGTGCGCATCCTTGGCGAAGTGAAGAAGGAATACGCCGACCTGCTGCGCCGCGCCGACGCGATCTTCATCGAGGAACTGCGCAACTTCAAGGACGAGACCGGCAAGAGCTGGTACGACCTCACGAGCCAGGCCTTCACCGTGTTCCTGCCCGTGAAGAGCGTGGGCGTGATGGGCGATGGCCGCACCTACGACTACGTCGTCGCGCTGCGCGCCGTGCAGACCAGCGACTTCATGACCGCCGACTGGGCCGAGCTGCCGTATGCGCTGCTCAAGAAGGTGTCGGGCCGCATCATCAACGAAGTGCGCGGTATCAACCGTGTGACCTACGACGTGTCGAGCAAGCCGCCGGCGACGATCGAGTGGGAATGAAGTAAGCCCGCAGCCTGCGTGACCCGGCCCTGCGTTTACACGCACCGGGTGCGTGGGCAATGCACCATCGCTACGATGACCGCCTGTTCGTCGCCCTGTCGAACGATGGTGCAACGGCTTCGCCTTTCGCTTCTTTCTTCTTTTCAGCGAAACGCGCGAAGCGCCGGATGCCAGCCACCTCGCACCAGCGAGCCAGCCTGCCACTGAAATCTTCCCAGCGCCTGCCATCTGCCATGGGGCGGCCTTCTCATCTCGATTGAAGGACGCTGACATGCACCCGGATACTTCCAAAGCTCGCTCCGACCAGCGCCATGCGCTGGACCTTTTGCTCGAACGTCATTCGCCCTGGCCATTGACCGAGCCCGCGCCGTCCGCTGAAGAATTGGACCTCGTGTTCCAGTCCGCGCTGCGGGCCCCGGACCACGGACAACTTCGCCCCTGGCGCTTCGTACTCATCCGTGGTGATGCACGACTGGCCTTGGGCAACGTCTTCGCGAACGCTGCGCGCCTGCGCGATCCCCTCGACGACGGCGAGCGCTTTCGCGGCAAAGCCATGGCAGCGCCCGTGCTCATCGCGATCTGCGCCCGGGTGCAGTCGCCGCACAAGGTGCCGGAATCCGAGCAGGTCCTCGCCGTGGGCGCCGCCGCGATGAACATGCTCAACGCGCTGCACTTGCTGGGCTATGGCGGTTTCTGGGCGACGGGGCTCAACAGCTACGACCGTCATGTGCAGCAGGCGTTGGGCCTGCAGGACGCAGAGCGGCTGCTGGGCTTCCTGTACGTGGGAACCCCGAAGGAGGCGACGCAGGCTCCCGCGCGAGAAGCGCCGGATGCGTTCGTGCGCGAATGGACGGGTGAGACGACCCGCCACACTGCGGCCGACCTGGCATCCGTTCGATGACTTGCAGACGCGACAGTGCGCCGTCGCCAGCTGGCGACGGCGCATATCGTTGCCAGACCGAGGCTTAGAAGCTGGCCTTCAGACCCACCGAGAACATGCCGCCCTTGGCCTGCTTCGACACCTTGCCGAAGTAGTCGTAGTCCGCCGTCACCGACAGGTTCTGCGTCACGCGGTATTCGGCACCGAAGCCCGCCATGACACCGGTGGCGTTGCCGGAGATGCGCTGGTAGCTCGGCGCCCACTTGTCGCCGCCGGAGACGCTGCCGCGCGCGAGGCCCAGGCGTCCGTTGAGCGCGAAGGATTCGCCGATCGGCAAGCGGGCCGTCGCGGCTGCATAGAAGGCGCTGCCTGTGCCGTTCTGGTGACTGGAGATGCCGTTCACCGCGGTCCACTGGCTCACGCGACCCAGGCGCGCATAGCCCACTTCCACGCCGAAGGTTTCCGTCAGGCGATAGCCGCCGTACATCTTGTAGGCGGTGCCGGACTTGCTGCTCTTCTCGCCGCCCCACGGCGCGGGCACGCTGTTGGAGCCCGACAGGCTGTAGCTCGAGCGGCCGATGGCGCCGCCCGCGTAGAAGCCGGTGTCCTGAGAGGGGCCGGCGGCGTAAGCGCCCATGGATGCGGTGCCGAGCAAAAGGGCTGCGAGGACGGTGCAGGCTTGCGTTTTCGTCAAGATGAAATTCCTTGTGGGATTGGGTTGAAATCGATCGACAGGTGGCAGGCTGTTGCCGTGCCATCAGCGTCCATCGATTCTCAAATTTCAAGCTGAAGACGAGCTTGGTGCTTGCTGAAGATCGCATGAAGGGCAGCGGCCATGCGCGATGATCGAGGCATGTCTGAACAGTTTCTTCTTCCCGGTATCGATCCCCCGCCGCGGCCTCTGCCGCGCAGCCGAAAAAACAAGCCGCAGCGCAAGGAAGCGCTGCCGCACGCACTCTTCTTCGCCATCCTCCCGAGCCCGCAAGACGCCGCATCCATCGCCGCATTGGGCGCGCTGATGGACTCGCGTCATGTGCTGAAAGCCACGCTGATCGATGCGCCGCGCCTGCACGTCACGTTGCACGATCTGGGCGAGTACGCGGTGGTGCCGCAAGACAAAGTGGCGCTCGCGCGGGCTGCCGCCGCGACGCTGGAAGCGCCGTCCTTTGACGTCGTGTTCGACCGGTCCATGAGCTATGCGAAGGGTGCGCTCGTGTTGTGCGGCAATGAAGGGACCGGCGCGCTCGCGCAGTTCAGGCAGCGACTGGGCGAAGCACTGGCGGACGCGGGCTTCAAGCCGACGCGCGCCTTCACGCCGCACATGACGCTGGCCTACGCGCGCCGCAAGCTCGAAGAGCACGCGATCGACGAACCGGTCCGGTGGCGCGCCGGGTCATTGGCGTTGATCGACAGCCACGTGGGCGAGGGCGTCCACGAAATCCTGGCGCAGTGGCCGGTCATGCAGAACTCTGAGGAGGCCTGAGGTGAGCGAGCCGCTGCTGGTCTGCCTGGACGTGGACTACCGCGCCGACACGGCGGTGGGCGCCGGCGTCTGGTTCCGTGGATGGGCCGCGGAGCGCGAAGAAGCACGCGCCGTCGCGGGCTTCAGCGGCATCGCGCCCTACGAGCCCGGCGAGTTCTATCGCCGCGAGTTGCCCTGCCTGCTCGGCGTTCTGCGCGCAGGGCCGGCGGCCGACATCATCGTCGTGGACGGCTATGTCTCGCTGGGCGAGGGGCGCGCGGGTCTCGGCGCGCATCTGCATGCGGCGCTCGATCGAAAAGTGCCCGTCGTCGGCATCGCGAAAACCGCGTACCGCAGCGCACCCGAAGCCATCGCAGTGCGGCGCGGCCAGAGCGGCTCGCCGCTGTTCGTAACGGCGGTGGGTATCGATGCATCGACGGTTGCGGAGGCGCTGAAACGCATGCACGGTCCGTTTCGCGTGCCGACGCTGTTGCGCAACGTCGATCAGCTCGCGCGCAGTGCCATGCCGGACCGGTTCGAGCCGACAGCGGGCATTGGGTAGCCGGTCAATCGCTATCCGCGAAGTTGTCGAACAGCAACCCGCGCAGCCACTGGTTGCCCGGATCGCGATGCACCTTCGCATGCCAGAACAGATTGATCGCAATCTGCGGCAGCGCCACGGGGTGAGGGCGCCACACCAGCCCGAAGGGTTCGGCAATGCTCTGCGCCAGCCGCTCGGGCACCGTGGCGATCATTCCGCTCGAACGCAGGATGTGGCCGATGGCCACGAAGTGCGGCACGCGCAGCCGGATGCGACGCTGGATACCTTGCGCGGCCATCACGTCGTCGGCCTTGCCGTGGCCCGTGCCGGCTGCCTGCACCAGCACATGGTCGGCCGCGCTGAAGTCTTTCAGTGACAGGCTGCGCTTGCGCGCCAGCGGATGCGTGCCCGAGAAAAGGCACACGTAGCGCTGCAGGAACAGCCGGCGCTGGAACACGCCCGCCTTGAGCTGCGGCAAGAGGCCGATGGCAATGTCCACATGGCCGGCTTCCAGCTCGTCGCGCAGGTTGGTCGCGGTGTTGTTGCGCAGGGTGCTGATCGTCACGCCCGGTGCCGCGAGCGACAGCGCTTCCATCAGCTTGGGCGTGAAGTAGATCTCGCCGATGTCGGTCATGGCGAGCGTGAAGCTGCGCGTGCTGGTGGCAGGGTCGAACACCACCTGCTGGTTGAGCGCCGTGTGCAGCGCGCCCATCGCATAGGCCACCGGCTCGGCCAGTTGCAGTGCGAAGGGCGTGGGCTCCATGCCGCGCGCCGTACGCAAGAAAAGTTCATCGCCCAGCAGCTTGCGCAGCCGTGCCAGCGCATTGCTGATGGCGGGTTGTGAAAGCCCGAGCGATTCGGCCACGGCCGACACGCGTTTTTCGGCCAGCATGCGGTCGAACACCAGCAACAGGTTGAGGTCGATGTCCTTGAGCTGCATGGCGGACCTTTATTCATGCCAGTGATGAAGATGATTCACCAGATTCTATTGGTCAATCTTCATCGGCCGCGCATCATCCAGCCCCAGAGACAAGCCGGCCATGACGCCGGCGCAAAGAGAGCCCGACGATGGACCTGCACATTCACCCCCTTGCCCGCACCCTCGAGGTCCGCCCCGGCGCGAACCTGCTCGAAGTGCTGCGCGAGCACCATGTGCCGGTGTCGTACAGCTGCATGTCGGGGCGCTGCGGCACCTGCCGCTGCAAGGTGGTGTCGGGCCAGGTGCTCGACGGTGGGCAGGACGCGATCCGGCCGGACGGGCAGGGCGAGCGCTACGTGCTGGCCTGCCAGAGCACGCTGACCGAAAGCTGCACCATCGAGATTCCCGAGCCCGATGAGGTGGTGGTGCATCCGGCGCGCATCCTGAAGGCCACCGTCACGGGCATCGATGTGCTCACGCACGACATCCGCCGCCTGCGGCTCAAGCCCAACAAGCCGCTGGAGTTTTCTCCGGGCCAGTACGCGCAATTGCAGTTCGCCCCCGATCTGGCGCGGCCGTATTCGATGGCTGGCCTGAGCCGCGATGCGGAGCTTGAGTTCCATGTCCGCAGGGTGCCGGGCGGCCGCGTGACGGCGCATATCTTCGAGCAACTGCGTGTGGGCGATTCCGTGCGGGTGAGCGGGCCGCTGGGCACGGCTTACCTGCGCACGAAGCACCGAGGCCCGATGCTCTGCGCCGCGGGCGGCACCGGGCTCGCGCCGATTCTTTCCATCGTGCGCGGCGCCATCGCGGCGGGGCTGACGCAGCCGATTCACCTGTACCTCGGCGTGCGCTCCGATGAGGACGTCTACGGCCTGCAGGAGCTGCGCGAGCTGCAGGCGCAGCACGCGGGCCTGAAGGTGCACGTCGTGGTCGTCACCGGCCCGGCGCGCGATGGCCAGCGCCTGGGCCTCATCACCGATGCGATCCGTGCCGACTGGCCCGGCAAGCTCGACGGCTGGCGCGCCTACCTCTGCGGCTCGCCGCCGATGGTCGAGGCCGTGACCCAACTGGTGCGCGCACGCGGCCTTGCACCCGAACAGACCCATGCCGATGCCTTCTACCTGCAAGGCACCTGAAGAACACACGCAGACAGACAAGAAAAGGAGACCCGCGATGACCACGCAAGCCGTGTTCCCCATCGAGTTGCGATGGGAGAACGACAAGACCAGCCGCATTCCCTTCATGGCTTACACCGACGAGGCGCTGCACAAGAAGGAGCTGCAGCGCTTCTTCTACGAGAAGCATTGGTGCTATGTCGGGCTGGAAGCCGAGATCCCGAACCCCGGCGACTTCAAGCGCACTGCCATCGGTGAGCGCTCGGTCATCCTGTCGCGTGACGAAGCGGGCGCGATCCACGTCTTCGAGAACGTCTGCGCCCATCGCGGCATGCAGTTCTGCCGTGAGCGCCACGGCAACAAGAAGGAGTTCGTCTGCCCCTATCACCAGTGGAACTACACGCTCAAGGGCGACCTGCAGGGCGTGCCGTTTCGCCGCGGCGTCAAGCAGGACGGCAAGGTGCACGGCGGCATGCCGGCCGACTTCAAGACCGAGGACAACGGCCTGAACAAGCTCAAGGTCGCGTCGCGCGGCGGCGTGGTGTTCGCCTCGTTCGACCATGAGATCGAATCCTTCGAGGAATTCCTCGGCCCTGACATCCTTCATTACTTCGACCGCCTGTTCAATGGTCGAAAGCTCACGATCCTGGGCTACAGCCGCCAGCGCATTCCGGGCAACTGGAAGCTGATGCAGGAGAACATCAAGGACCCCTACCACCCGGGCCTGCTGCACACCTGGTTCGTGACCTTCGGCCTCTGGCGTGCCGACAACAAGTCGGAGCTGAAGATGGATGCGCGCGGCCGCCACGCCGCCATGATTTCCACGCGCGGCAATGCAGGCAAGGCCGCGCAGGTGACGCAGGTGTCGAGCTTCAAGGAAAGCATGCAGCTCAAGGACCCGCGCTTTCTCGACATCGTGCCCGAGCCCTGGTGGGATGGACCGACGGCAGTGATGATGACGCTGTTCCCGAGCCTGATCCTGCAGCAGCAGGTCAACAGCGTGTCGACGCGGCACATCCAGCCGGTGGGCCACGACGCCTTCGATTTCGTCTGGACGCATTTCGGCTTTGAAGACGACACCGAAGAGATGACGCAGCGCCGTCTGCGGCAGGCCAACCTGTTCGGGCCGGCCGGCTTCGTGTCGGCGGACGACGGCGAGGTGATCGAGTTCTCGCAGCAAGGCTTCGAGCAGAAGCCCTACCACCGCACGCTCGCCGAGTTGGGCGGGCGCGAGGTCGAGAACACCGATCACATGGTGACCGAGACGCTGATTCGCGGCATGTACCGCTACTGGCGCGAAGTGATGGAGGCGGCATGAAGCTCGACGCCGACACCTATCTCGAACTGGCCCGTCTTTACGCGGCCTATGCGCATGCGGTCGATTCCGGCAAGTGGGACCTGTGGCCCGCGTTCTTCATCGAACAATGCAGCTACCGGCTGCAGCCACGTGAGAACCACGAGCGCAATCTGCCGCTGGCCACGCTGTCCTTCGAGAGCCGGGGCATGCTCGAAGACCGTGTCTACGGCATCCAGGAGACGCTGTTCCACGACCCGTACTACCAACGTCATGTGGTCGGTTTGCCGGTGGTGCATTCGGTGGACGCCGATGGCGCGATCCACAGCGAAGCCAACTACGCGGTGTTCCGCACCAAGCTCGACGGACCTTCCACCGTGTTCAATGTCGGCCGCTACATCGACAAGGTCGTGCCGACGCCCGAAGGCCTGAAGTTCGCTTCGCGCCTGTGCGTGTTCGACAGCGAAATGATCCCGAACTCCATCATCTATCCCATCTGAGCCATGCAAGAAAAAGAACCAGAGACCCACGGTGCGCCATTGAGGCGCTTTGTCGACCCGGCCTACCAGCCGCTGTGCAGCAACCTCGCCGATGTGCGCGAGAAAATCGACGCGCTCGACCGCAAGATCGTCGCGCTGCTGGCCGAGCGCGGCCGCTACGTGAAAGACGCCGCGCGCTTCAAGTGCGATGCCTTCCAGGTGTCGGCGCCGCAGCGCCAGCAGGAAGTGATCGACAAGGTTCGGGCGTTGGCCGAGAAGGAGGGCGCTTACCCGGAGGTGGTTGAGGCGGCTTACCGCGCGCTCATCGCGGGCTTCATCGCACGCGAGCAGCAGGACCATCTGGGCATGGTCGATGTGGGGGCCAAGCCATGAGCGTGATCCGCATGCTGCCGCTTGCCGTCGCCGCGCTCTTCGCTGTGGCCGGCGCGCACGCACAACAGGAATGGCCGCAGCGCCCCGTGCGCATCGTCGTGCCGTTCGCGGCCGGCTCGTCGCCCGACATCCTTGCGCGCATCGTCAACGACAAGCTCTCGGCCCGCATCGGCCAGCCGCTGATCGTCGACAACAAGCCCGGCGCCGGCGGCAACACCGGCACCGACCAGGTCTCGAAAGCCTCGCCCGACGGCTACACCTTCCTGCTGTCGGTGAATGCGCCGCTGGTCTACAACACCATCCTCTACAAGAACCTGCCCTACGACCCGTTCAAGGACCTCGTGCCGGTGTCGCTCGCCGCGACCACCCCCAATGTCTGCGTGGTCTCGAATTCGATGAACGTCGATTCGGTCAAGGGCTGGCTGGCCGCGATGAAGCAGAACCCCGGCAAGTTCAACTTCGCGTCGACGGGCAACGGATCGATCTCGCACCTGGGCGTGGAGCTGATCAAGCTCAAGACCCAGTCGTTCGCGGTGCACATTCCGTATGCGTCGTCGGGACAGGCGGTCACGGCCATCATCCAGGGCGACGTGCAGTACGCCTGCCTGCCGCCCGTCACGGTGATGCCGCAGGCCAAGGCCGGGCGCCTGAAGGCGCTGGCCGTCACCTCGGCCGAGCGCTCGGCGCTGCTGCCCGACCTGCCCACGCTGCGCGAATCGGGCCTGCCCGACATCCAGGCGGTGCCCTGGTTCGCCTACATGGCGCCCAAGGGCACGTCACCGGAGATCGTGCAGCGCATGAGCCGTGAGATCGCCGTTGTGTTGAAAGACCCCGAAACCCAGAAGCGCCTGCAGACCGCGTACTTCGATGGCGTGGGCAGCACGCCCGAAGCGCTGGGCAAGTTCATGGGCGAGGAACTGCGCCGCTGGAAGCCGGTGATCGAACGCGCGGGCATCAAGGCCGACAACTGAGCGAAGGAAAATGAACATGAGCACGATGACCTGGGTCGACGCCGCAGCAGTCGGCGATGTTCCCGCCGACGACGTGGTGGGCATCGAAGTGCAGGGCAGGGACATCGCCCTGTACGGCACCGAAGACGGCATTCACGCGACCGACAACATCTGCACGCACGGGCACGCCCGGCTGTGCGACGGTTTCCTGGAAGGCCATGAGATCGAATGCCCGCTGCATCAGGGGCGCTTCGATGTGCGCAACGGCAAGGCGATGTGCGCGCCGTTGACCGAAGACCTGCGCAGCTACCCGGTGAAGATCGAGGGCGGCCGGGTCTTCCTCGCGTTCGAGGCCTGAGCGATCTGTTCCGCATCGGGTCCACGCGATCTGTATCTGTTTTTCGGCAAGGGGGTGGCGACAATGACGCTCCTTTTCATGGAAGCCATATGACAGAGCAAACCCGCGACCAGATCGCCGACCTCATCGCCTCGGAACTGGGCCACAGTTTCGAGGGCGACATCATTGCGGGCGGCCATTACGTGCCCCTCGTGCGCGATGGCCGAACGGTCTACCTGAGCGGGCAGGTGCCGCGTGTGGGCACCACCGTGGTCGTCACCGGGCGGGTGGGCGATCAGGTGTCGCTGGCCAAGGCGCAAGACGGTGCGCAGATCTGCGTGCTGCGCAGCCTGGCGCTGCTGCGGCGTGCGCTGGGTTCGCTCGATGCGGTCGAGAAGGTGTTGCGCGTCGGCGTGTTCGTGCAGTGCACGGCAGACTTCACGCAGCAGAGCGAAGTGGCCGATGCGGCGTCCGACCTGCTGCACCGCGTGTTCGGCGATGTCGGCGTGCATGTGCGCACGGCGGTCGGTGTCTATGCGCTGCCGAAGAACGCGACCGTCGAGGTCGAGATGACGGTGGCCGCAAAGGCCTGACGCACTGGGCGCCTAGGCCGCCTGTGCTTCCTGTGCCCCTTGCAGGCGGCGCGACGGCTCGGCCTGGTGCAGGTACACCGCGAAGGTGTCATATGGCAGTTCGCGCGACTCCTGCCGGAGCAGGCGTCCGACTTCACCCCGGTGGTAGCCGCCGTGGGTGACGACATGGGTCAGCATTTCTTCGCGTGACATGAAGCCCTTGTCTCCATCGGTGAAGACGAAGGGCACGCGCTCGGCCAGCAGCGCCGGTGTCATCGTTTCCAGATAGTCGAGGTACCAGCGGTCCAGCGTGGCCACGGCGGTGCGAAGGTCCTTCAGCGTCGGTGTGTGTTCGGTGTTGTCCATGGAAAAGTCGTGCGCTTTGCCCACGAGATGCGCCGCGAAGATCTGGTTCACCACGAGGCAGTGGTTGATCAGCCGGATGGCGGTGTGCCGCGCATCCCTGTGCAATTCCGGATCGAAGCCTTCCATTCGTTCCAGCAGCTCGTCGTGGGCCCATGTCTGGTAGTTGAAAAGTGTACGAAGCAGTGCCGACGCGCTCATGACTGGGGTGTCCTTTGATTCGGGGGAAGGCCATGCTACGTGAATAGGATTGCCTGTCTACCCCTGTCCGAAGCCGACTAACGCGGTGGCTGGTTCACGATGTCGCGCGCCAGCGAGGCGATCGTCAGCGGCGCGCAGCCTTCGGCGTTGTTGCTCACGGTGACGAAGGCGTTCTGCCCCGCGCGCGTGGTGCCGGCAATCACCTTGGCCAATGCCGCGCGCGTTTCAGGATCGGGATCGATCACCTTGTCGAAGGGGCCGTAGAGCTTCTCCGCATCCTCATAGCCGAAGCGGCCGTGGCGGCGGTGCAGGTTCCAGCGGCACACCAGCGGACCGGGCCAGAGCGCGCGCAGCATCGGCAACTGGTCTTCGATCGGCGGCATCTTGGCGTGCAGGCCCATGCAGAAGGTGGCGCGCACGCTGCGCAGCATGTCGGCGAAGGCGGGGCACAGCAACTGCGGATCGCGCACTTCGACCGCGATCACCGCGTCGGGCGCCACGGATGTCAGGTCGGGCAGCGATTCGAGCATGGCGGCGATGCGCCCGAGCAGCGCGGGCTGGTCGGCCAGCAGGTGCCCTGGGATGGGGCTGAACTGGAACACCAGCACGCCGATGCGGTGGCCGAGCCCTTCGAGGGCCGGCAGCACGAACTCTTGCCGCGCGATCTCGCTGCTCAGGAACACCGGGTTGGCCTGCATGCCGCGACCGCTTTCGTCGCGCACGGTGGCGTCGGTCACCAGGCTCGGCGCCTTGACCACGAAGCGGAAGTCGTCGGGCACCATGGCCGCGTAGCGCGCGTATTGGCTCGCGGTGAGGGCGCGGTAGAAGTTGCGGTCCAGGCTCACGGTGCGAAACAGCGGGTGCTTCGCCAGCGCGGAAAGGCCGTTCTTCGACAGCACGGTCTCGGCGTATTCACCGTCCCACACGAGCTTGGCCCAACCCGGGTAGCTCCACGACGAGGTGCCGAGCCTCAGTTGAGGCGGCAACGCCGCGGCCAGTTCGACGAGCGCCGGATCGGTCGGCGCAGCCTCGACCGTGCCGGTGCGCGATTTCTTCTTCGCGGGCGTTTCGGTCCCTGCCTCCGGGCCGGGCGGCAGCGATGCCGCAGGCGCCTCTTGCGGGCGCGGAAGATCGGGGAAAAGGGAGTCCTGCACTTCAGCCATGTGTGGGGCCGCATTCTCGACCAACATCGAAGGGGCCCGCAGCGGCGGGCACAATCCGCGCCATGAAACAGTGGTTGCGTACGCAGGGTGGTTGGTGGCTGGCCTGGCTGGTCCTCACGGCCGTGGGTGCGGTGTGGCTGGCGCGCGCCCAACTGGCGCAGATGCATCAGGACTTCGAGACCGACGTGCGCATTGCCCACCGGCTCATGAGCCAGCAGGTGGTTCAGTACGACGCCGTGCTGGCCACGCTCGCATTGCTGGAGCCCAGCACCGAGGCGGATCACCCCGAGCAGCGCCTGCCGTCTGTGTACTCGTCGATCCTGCGTGTGCAGCGGCGAGATCGCGACGAGCCCTGGCCCGACGCAAAACAGGCGAGCGCATTGGCCGCAGCCGAGGCGCGTTCGCGCAGCCAGCACCGCGCTGAGCTGGCCACGCTCGACCTGACGCACGGCCGCTACCAGCTCGTGATGGGTGCCATGCCCTTCAGCTATGCGCTTGAAATCGATCTGGCCGGCTCGGTGCCGTGGCGCGACTGGCCGATGAGTCCGCAGCAAAGTCCCGTGCGCTTGAGTCTGCAGCGCGATGGCCAGCAACTGGTGCTGCAACCGGGGCGGCCTTCGGCGAGCGGCTGGCGCTTCGACCTGACCAAGGCACTGGCGTCGCCGAGCCAGCCCTTCGACCTCGTGGCCGAACGCCATGTGGGTTGGGGCGAGTTGCCGTGGCGCAGCATCGGCGGCTGGGCCGTGGCGATGGCGTTGCTGCTGGCCGGCCTGTGGGCAGCCCAGCGTCAGCGCGTTGCGCGTCGCAGGGCTGAAGAACTGCTGCGGCTTGGACAGGTCGCGCGGCTCAACGCGCTGGGTGAACTGTCGGCGGGTCTGGCGCACGAACTGAACCAGCCGCTCACGGCCGTGCTGGCCAATGCGCAGGCCGCGCGTCGCTTGCTCGATGACGATCCGCCGGACCTTGCCACCGCCCGCGACGCGATGGGCCAGGCCGTCGAGCAGGCGCGCCGCGCGGCCGGCGTGGTGGGGCGCCTGCGCCGCGTGATCGAGCGGCCCGAGGCCGGTGGCGAAGTGAAGCCATTGGTGCTGCAGGAGGTGGTGCGCAGCGCGATGCACTTGCTGGCGCCGGAGTTTTCCCGGCACGCGATCACGGCCCAGTTCGATGCGACCGCACAGGCACCGGTGCGCGTGCAGGCCGAAGCGGTGGCGTTGGAGCAGATCGTGCACAACCTGCTGATGAATGCACTGCAGGCGCTTGACCTCGTGCCGGCGGCCGAGCGGCGTTTGGTGGTGTCCGTCGGCCGCAATGGGCAAGAGGGCGTGCTGACCGTGACCGACAACGGACGCGGCATTGCACCCGAGGCGCTGCCGCGCCTGTTCGAGCCTTTCTTCAGCACGCGCGAAGGTGGGCTAGGCCTTGGCCTGAGCCTCAGCGAGACGCTGGCCAGCGGCATGGGCGGCAGCCTGAGTGCGGCCAACGCCACGCCGCGCGGCGCACGCTTCACATTGTTGCTGCCGTTGGTGGCGCCAATATCTTCCCCGGAGCGCACACCGTGAGCACGCCCGGCACCAACCAGCCCCTGTCGCCGCTCATCCACCTGATCGACGACGACCAGGCGGTGCGCGAAAGCCTGTCACTGCTGATCGGCACGGTCGGCCTGCGGGTGCAGGACTGGGCCGATCCGCAGGCCTTCATCGACGGCTTCGACCGCGCGAGCGTGGGCGCCATCGTGCTCGATGTGCGCATGCCCGGCATCAGCGGGCTCACGGTGCTCGACCGGCTGATGGCACAGGGTGTCGACCAGCCAGTGATCATGCTGACCGGCCACGGCACCGTCGAGATGTGCCGCCGCGCCTTCAAGGCCGGCGCCGCCGAGTTCCTCGAAAAGCCGGTGGATGACGAGCAGTTGCTCGAAGCCCTGCAGCAGGCCGTGCGCCAGCACGTGCGCACGCGCGAACGCTCGCAGGCCGACAACGCCGCGCGCGAGCAGGTCGCGCAACTGTCGGAGCGCGAGCGCGAGGTGCTCGCCTTCATCGTGCAGGGCCTGACCAACAAGGAGATCGCGCGCACGCTCGCGCTGTCGCCGCGCACGGTCGAGACGCACCGCGCCAACCTGTTCGCCAAGCTCGATTGCGACTCGCTGGCCCAACTGATCCGGCGCTACGCGGTGCTGGTCGACAACAAGGCTTGAAAGGCGGGGCAGGGCGCGCTCCGTAGAACTACGGAGCGCCGCGCGTAGCCGTACGAATGGCCTTCGGGCGCGGCGTTTTCTACAGTGGCGCAGCGGTCGGCAAGCAGCCGGCGCACTCACCCTGCATCCACTGGAGAAACCAAACAATGCATTCGATCCTTCGCCTCGGCGGCCTTGCCGTTCTGCTCGCCGCATCCGCCGCTCAGGCCCAGTCGCCCGTACCGGCCGTTCGCACCGAAAAGAACATTTCGCTCGCACTGGCCAACCAGGTCGCGGCCGAAGCCGTGGCGGCCTGCGCAGCCAATGGCTACAACGTGGCGGCCACCGTGGTTGATCGCGCCGGCACCGTGCGTGCCGTGCAGCGCGCCGACAACGCAGGCCCGCACACGCTGGCATCGAGCGAGCGCAAGGCGTGGACTTCGGCCTCGGCCAAGAGCCCGACGCAAGCCATGATGGAAGGCGCGCAAAAGAACCCGGGCGCGGCGAACCTCGTGTACCTGCCGGGCTTCCTGCTGCTGGGCGGCGGCGTGCCGATCAAGTCGGGCAACGAAGTGATCGGTGCCGTGGGCGTGGGCGGCGCACCAGGCGGCAACCTTGATGAGCAGTGCGCCAACGCGGCCATCGACAAGATCAAGGGCCAGCTCTGATGACGGCGCGCGGTGCCTGGACGGCGGTGTTGGCTGTGGCGCTCGGGCTGGGCGCATCGGCCGGCGTGTCCGCGCAGGTGCCGCCGCTGGCGACCGAGGTGCTGGCCTATGAAGGGCTGCACCGGGCGGCCTGGCATGGCGACCTGCCGAAGCTGAGGAGCCTGATTGCCTCGGGCGCCAGCCTCGATGCGCGCGACCCGCGCGGGCGCACGCCCTTGCATGTCGCCACCCATGCGCGGCAACGCGACGCGGTGAAGCTGCTGGCCAAGGCCGGCGCCAACCTCGATCTGCTCGAAGACGATCGCTACGACGCCGTGACCATCGCGGCGGTGGCCGACGATGTGGCCTCGCTCACGCTGCTCCTGTCGCTCGGCGCCAATGCCGGGCAGACCACGAGCCGCTACGACGGCACGGCGCTGATCGCCGCCGCGCATCTGGGCCACGACGAGGTGGTGCGCCGCCTGATCGCGGACGGCGCGCCGCTCGACCATGTGAACAACCTGCACTGGACCGCGACCATCGAGTCCATCGTGCTCGGCGACGGCGGATCGCGCCACCAGCGCACGCTGGCCGCGCTGATCGACGCCGGTGCCAGCCTGAAGCTGGCCGACCGGCAAGGCAACACACCGCTGCAACTGGCCAGGGCCCGTGGCTACACGGTGATGGTGAAGCAACTGGAGGCCGTGCACGCAAAGTAGCGCGGCTCGGGGACAATCAGGCCTCGCCACGAGGAACCCGCCCCATGTACATGCCTCCGCAGTTCAATGCCAAGGACCCGGCCATCGCGCTGGAACTGATGCGCTCGCACCCCTTCGCGAGCCTGATCTCGAACGACGACGACGGGCTGCCGTTCGTCTCTCACCTGCCTTTGGTGGCCGAGCGACGAGAGGGCGACGAGCTGGTGTTGTGGGGCCATTGCGCCAAGCCCAACCCGCACTGGCGCTATCTGCAGGCACGGCCGAGCGCGGTCGTCACTTTCCTCGGGCCGCATTCATACCTTTCGCCCTCGGTCTATCCCGATCTGGCGCGCGTGCCGACGTGGAACTACCTGGCGGTCCATTGCACCGTCGAGGCCCGGCTGATCGAAGAGCCGGCCGCCAAGGATGTCCTGCTCAAGAAGCTCATCGGCGATCACGAGCCCGGTTACGCGCAGCAATGGCGCGACCTGGGCGAAGAGTTCCAGCTCAAGATGCTGGCCGGCATCGTCGGCTTCGAGCTGCGTGTCACGGCGCTGCAATGCAAGGTCAAGCTCAACCAGCACCGTCGCGAATCGCATGCCGCGATGCACGCCGCCTACAGCGCGGGCACGCCGGATGAGCAAGCGCTGGCCGTGTGGATGGACCGCCTCGGCATGAACGTCGAAGCGCCCGTGGCGCAGGGACGCTGAAATGCGCGTGCTCGGATTGATCGGTTTGGTGCTGGCGTTGTTGATCGTCGGATTGATCGCGAAGAAGCAGATGGGGAGCGGTGTTGCTACGGCTTTGCCGGCCGTGCCCGGCGTGGCCGCGCCAGCGGCCGGCGAGCCACCCACCACGGTGCGCGATCAGGCGCAGCAGGTTCAACAGCAGGTCAAGGACGCGCTCGAAGCGGCCGCCCAGGCGCGCAAGATGCCGGATGACAACTGAGCCCGCATTGCCTTCGCAGATGAACGACGACGCGCGCTGGATGACGCTGGCGCTGGCCGAGGCCCGCCTCGCTGCTGAAGCGGGCGAGGTGCCGGTCGGCGCGGTGCTGGTCAAGGACGGCCAGGTCATTGCCACCGGCCGCAACACGCCCGTGGCGAATCACGACCCGAGCGCGCATGCAGAGATCAACGCGCTGCGCGCTGGTGCCACCGTGCTCGGCAACTACCGGCTGGACGGCTGCGAGTTGTTCGTCACGCTGGAGCCTTGTGCGATGTGCGCGGGCGCCATGCTGCATTCGCGGCTGGCGCGCGTGGTGTTCGGCGCGACGGACCCGAAGACCGGCGCGGCCGGCTCCGTGCTCGACCTCTTTGCCGAGCCGCGCCTGAACCACCGCACGCAGGTGCAGGGCGGCGTGCTGGCGCAGGAATGCGCGGCAGTGCTGCAAGCCTTCTTCCAGCAGCGCCGCAGCGTCGCGCGCGAACAGGCCGAGCCCTTGCGCGACGATGCGTTGCGTACGCCAGCGGAGCGCTTTGCCGCGCTGGGCGACTGCGCCTTCGCCGCGCATCACGTGCAGGACCTGCCGAGCCTGCAAGGCTGGCGCATGCATTACATGGACGAAAGCGGTGAGGGCGATCCACTTGCTGGCTGCCTGTGCCTGCATGGCCCCGGTGAGTGGGGCTACTTCTTCCGGCACTTTGTCGGCGCGCCCGGCCTGCGCACGCTCGTGCCCGACTTGATCGGATTCGGCAAGAGCGACAAGCCCAAGCGCGAGACGACGCACACGCTCGAATGGCATCGCGACGTGCTGCTCGAATGGCTCGACCGTTTGCAGCTGGCGCCAGTGGTGCTGGTGCACAGCGCATCCGCCGCCAGCCTGGCCGCGCTGCTGCAGGCTGTGTCGGGCGACCGTTTCGTGGCGACGCTCGTGGCGCCGGAAGGCGGCGAGCGCATCAAGGACGCATGGCGCGCGCCTTTTCCCGATCGAGGCTACGAAGCCGCATTGCGCGCGCTCGGCCCCATCGCTTCTTCTTCGGGACCGACACCCGCGCAGGCCAGGGCGCTCGCCCTGCAAGCGCGCAACGCAATGGGATACTCGACCTCGTGACCAAACACATCTACATCTACTCCCCCTCCAGCGCGATCCGTGACAAGGCTGCTTTTCGGCGCGGCGTGAAGCGACTCACGGCGCTGGGCCATGAAGTCGAAGTCGACGACGCAGCCCTGTCGGTGCACCAGCGCTTTGCGGGTGACGACGCCACGAGGCTCGCCGCCATTTCGCGCGCGGCCGCCAGCGGTGCCGACATCGCGCTCATCGCGCGCGGTGGCTACGGGCTCACGCGCATCCTCGACGCGATTCCGTACAAGACCGTGGCCAAGGCGATCCACAAGGGCACCCAATTTGTTGGCTGCAGCGACTTCACTGCGCTGCAGAGCGCGCTGCTTGCCAAGACCGGCGCGGTCACCTGGTCGGGCCCCGCGGTCGGCGAAGACTTCGGCGCTGAGGACGGTCCCGACGACATCATGGAAGCCTGCTTCGACGACTTGCTGAGCGGGCAGGGTGAAGGCACTGGCTGGCGCATGCCGGCACGCGATGCCGAGCTGAAGTTCAAGCCGGTGCAAGACGCCGTGCTGTGGGGCGGCAACCTGTGCGTGCTGACCAGCCTGCTTGGCACGCCGTACTTTCCGGCGGTCGACAAGGGCGTGCTGTTCATCGAGGACACCAACGAGCATCCGTATCGCATCGAACGCATGCTCGATCAATTGAAGCTGGCCGGCGTGCTCGCGCGCCAGCGCGCCATCGTGTTCGGTCAATTCACCGGCATCCGCAAGGTGGCGGGCTACGACCGGGGATTCGGGTTGAACACGGTCATCGACCGCCTGCGTGCCACGCTCAAGGTGCCGGTGCTGGCAGGCCTGCCGTTCGGGCATGTGCCGACAAAGGTGTTGCTTCCCGTGGGCGCGAAGGTGTCGATGGCGGCCGAAGGGCGCGACGTGTTCCTGGTGTGGGGTCATCAGCATGACCATTCACACGAGCACCACCATCACCACCACGACCATCACGCCCATTGAACAGGGCGCGGGTCGCGCGGCGGCCTCAGCCGTTGTTGGTGAAGCGCTGGTGAGCGCGCGGGCCCATCGAGCCGGGCAGTCCGCCCTTGAACATGCTGTTGATGGCTTTCATCTGGCGGCGCGCGGCGGATTCGCCGTCGATGTCGCTGAGCGCGACCATCACGTCCTGCCGCAGATACCAGAGGGCTTCCATGTCGGCCGCAAAGCGCACGCGCTGGCTGACACGCTGGATCGAATGACCGCCACGTCCCTGAAGGGCCGACAGCATGGCTGTGCGGATGCGCCCCAGTTGGCTCTCTGCCACCTGGCGGGATCCGAAGCCGGGCACGTTCAGCAGACGAAGAATTCGGCGGAAAAGCATGGGACGAGAAGCGTATTGCGGGAAGCAAGGACGGTCGCTACCTTAAGCCGCAGTTCACGGTTACACAAGATCGCAAACAGTGTTTCTTGTTTGTAAAACAACACGCTTTACTTGTCGTTTTCACTGTCATTTTCAATTTGTTTTCCAAAGTACTACATATGGTCAATGTCCCCGGGACATCCGCCTCGCGGTTACGAGCGCATACATATGGTCAACAAAGAGGTCAGGCAGATCGTTCCTTGTATGTCTGGTCGCACGTCAAGGAAACTGCTTGCAAGTGAATGCGGGGTGCCTTGACCATAATCAACCAGAGATCGCAATAGAGAATCACAACAGTATGGGTGTCAATTCCACAGTCGTATTCGCGGACTTGACGGGGAGTACCAGGGTCTTCGAGGCCATGGGGAATGCACGGGCTACCGAAACCGTCACGCGACTTACTCAATGGATCGGTGGCGTCTGCCAGGCGCACGGTGGCCGGGTGGTCAAGTCGCTGGGAGACGGTGTGTTCGCAATCTTTTCCAGCGGAGCCGCAGCCACGCATGCAGTCATCGAATTGCAGCGCTACCACCAGAAGCGCTTGCTGGTCTGGCCGGCGCCATTGCGCATGGCGCTGCAGATCGGCGTGGCAAGTGGCGATGTGGTGGAAGTGGAGGGCGATTGCTACGGCGACGCCGTCAACCTGGCCTCGCGCCTGAGCGACTTGGCAGGGCCCGGCCAGATCTGGGTGACCGACGCCGTGATCTCGCAGTTGCGCGAAGGCGGCGTGCAGCATCGCGACCTGGGCCTCATCAACATCCGGGGCCGCAGCGAAATGTCGGTGGTGCACCGCATCGACTGGCAGGAAGACGTGACCTCCTTTCTTACCGTGCCGGCCGCGCTGGCGCCGTTGCGGGTGCCGGACTCTTCGTTCGGCCAGATCGAACTCGCATGGCTCGACGTTCGCTCGATGTTCAGTACCGAGCAGTTACCGATTCACCTCGGGCGCGTCGACGACGCGCAGTTCGTGGTCAACGACCCGCGTGTCTCGCGGCTGCACGCGCGCATCGAGGTCCGGCAGGGCAGTTGCGTGCTGATCGACGTCAGCACCTACGGCACCTGGGTCCGCTTCCACGGCAACGGCGGGCCGAGCACGGAGATCGCCTTGCGGCGCGAAGAGTGCGTGCTGCATGGCCGCGGTGAGATCGGCCTTGGCGCGCCGCTGAGCGACTTCAGCGCACCGACCATCTCTTTCAGCACCACCGGCGGTGATGTGATGCTGTCGCGCCGCGAGATCGCGCGTTGAGCCTTTCGCGGCGCGTGCTGCCGGTGACGTTTGGCAACCACCCGACAGCACCGCGGGTGCACCGCATGCATGCATCGGGCGTTGCGTATCCACATGGGCGCTGTCCGCCCTTGGCCCTGGAGCCAATGTGAACTTCAAAAATCATTCTTCTGTTTTCAAATGGGTTGCCATCGGCGCGATTGCAGCGGGCGCCTTGCTGGCCGTGGGATCGGCCAGCGCGCGCGGAAGCTGGTCGGTGGAAATCGGCACGCCCGGCCTGGCCATCGGCGCCTACCCGGCGCCGTACTACGCGCCGCCGCCGGTTTATTCGTACCCGGCTCCGATCTATTACGAACCCCCTCCGCCGGTCTACTACCGGCCGCCACCGCCGGTGTACTACCGCCCGGCACCCATCTACAGCCCACCGCCAGGACGCATCTATTACGGCCCCGGCTATCCGTACCGTCCGCCGAACGACGACTGGTACGACGAACGCGACTGAACCTCTCCGCAGGCAGTGCGCTGCTGAAGGCTTGCTGAACCGCGCCAGTTTTCTGGCATGCCATTTTTGTTTCTGGAAGTGACCAAAAGGTCACAATAAGTCACATTTGTGGATTGACTCGCCTTGTTTTCAAGCCACCCACCACGCGATTTCCGCAGGGCATGCCACTTGCCTTGAACAGCTCGACCGGCGTTGGAGCGCCGCAGGAGCGAGGAACATGGTGGAACAGATCGAAGCCGGCTGCGCATGTGTGGCCGACGAAGCCGCGCAGGATGCGCCGCGGCCCTTGAACGCCGCCACGCTGGCGCGCTGGTTGGGCGTGCCCGATGCGCAACTCAACAGCATCCTGCCGAACCTGAAGAACTTCAGCATGACGGCGCCCAGCGGCATCGCCTGTCCGCGCGACATCGGGTTCATGGCATGACATCGATGAGCATCGGCGGCCTGAATGGCATGGAGGGCGGCGCCATCGTCAACTTCGGGGCGGAGCCCGTGGCGCCGCACAGCCTGCCGCGCAGCAGCAGCCCGATGGTGCATGCACTGCGCCCCTTCGGCAACGTGGAGGCCGCCATCGCGGCGATCGAGGCGCTGGACCGCGACCTCCGGAAGTTCGAGATCGCGGTGGCCGACAACCTGCAGGACTACCTTGGCCTGCAGATGGCGCTGATCACCGACAGCGCGCTGGCGCGCGGCTGGGAACCCATCAGCTTCATGCAGAAGGACGGCTTTCGCCTCTACCGCTACAAGGCGATGCGTTAGCCGGCGAGCGTCACGCAGGCTCCGGCCACTGTGCCTGCGCCGGCCGCACCGATTCGTAGAACGAAGCCATCTGCAGCACACCCAGGTCGTCGAACCGGCGACCTGCAATCTGCAGGCCGATGGGCAGGCCACTCTTTGAGTAGCCGCAGTTGATCGACGCCGCGGGCTGCTCCGACTGGTTGAACACCGAGGTGAAGTGCGAGTCCTTCAGCGGGTTCTCGGGGCCGCTGTTGATGGCTTCCGCCGCGAACGGCAGCACCGGCGACACGGGCGACAGCACGTAGTCGTAGGGCTGCGTGGCGGCCACGGTCGCCGCGCGCAGCGCCTGCATGCGCGTGAAGGCACGGAAGGTTTCTTCGGGCGTGAGCGAACCCGCGAACTCGCCTGCGGCATGGATGTAGTCGGCCGCCAGCTTGGCGCGCTCGATCGGCATGGCCGCCAGGTCGACGCGGCAACGCATGGTGAAGAAATGCGCCATGCCCATGCGCATGTCCAGCGTGGTCCAGTCGGGCAGCGGCTCCACGATGGCGCCGGCCTGCTCGAAGACGCGTGCCGCAGCCAGCACGGCTTCTTTCACTTCGGGATCGATCGGCCAGCCGCCCGTGGTGTCGGTCCACAGGCCGATGCGCAGGCCGCGCACGTCGCGGCTCAGGCTTTCCCATGCAATGTCTTGTGCCGGCAGGCTCATGTAGTCGCGCGGATCGGGGCGTGACACGACTTTCATCAGCAGCGCGGCGTCGGCGACCGTGCGCGTCATGGGGCCGATCACGCGGGCTGCCGCCGGTGGATCGACCGGAATGCGCCCCTGGCTGGGCTTGAGCCCGAACACGCCGCAGAAGTTGGCGGGAATGCGCACCGAACCGCCGATGTCGGTGCCCAGGTGCAAGGGGCCGTAGCCCGCAGCGGCAGCAGCGCCGGCACCGGAGCTGGAGCCGCCCGTGTTCTTGCTCAGGTCCCAGGGGTTGCGCGTGAGCGCATGAAAGCTCGATGGCGCCGCGCCCAGAAAACCGAAGTCCGGCATCGTGGTCTTGGTGACGATGACCACGCCCGCTTCGCGCAGGCGCGCGGCAGCAGGTGCGTCCGCCGCGGCAGGCGACAGCACCGTGGCGGCGCTGCCGATCGGAGACGGCGTGCCGCGCGTGGCGATGTTTTCCTTGAGCGTGACCGGCACGCCGTCGAGGTCGCCTTGCGGCGCGCCTTGGGCCCATCGTGCCTCGGAGGCCTTGGCCGAGGCCAAGGCGGCTTCGGCATCCAGCCCGTAGGTGGCGTGGATGCTCGGCTCCCAACGCTCGATGCGTGCCAGCACAGCTTTCGTCACGTCGACGGGAGAGAGCGTGCGGGCGCGATAGTGCGCCAGCAGTTGAACGGCGCTGAGTGCGTACAGGGGTGTTTCCATGGTGTGTTGCTCTTGGGGGTCGAAGATGTTGATCGGGGCAGGGGACTGGTGCGCGCGCATCAGCCCTGACCGAATGCGTAGCCCTGACCAGGGGCTGCTGCCAACAGGGAACGGGTGTAGGCCTCTTGCGGCGACAGCAGCACGTCGTGCGCCGTGCCTTGCTCGACGATGCGGCCCTTGTGCATGACGATCAGCCGGTCGCAGATCTGGCTGGCCACGCGCAGGTCGTGCGTGATGAAGAGGATGCCGATGGACAGGCGCTGCTGGATCTCCGCGAGCAGCTTGAGGATCTGGTCCTGCACCGAGACGTCGAGCGCCGAAACGGCCTCGTCGGCAATCAGCACCTGGGGCTCGCAGGCCAGCGCGCGCGCAATGCACAGGCGCTGCCGCTGGCCGCCGGAGAACTCGCTCGGATAGCGGTGCAGCACCTCGGGTTTCAGCCGCACGAGGTCCATCAGTTCTTCGGCGCGCTTCCAGGCCTTCTCTGGAGAAAGACCGAAGTTCACCGGCCCTTCGATGATCGACTGCCCGACGGTGCGGCGCGGATTCAGCGAGCGGTTCGGGTCCTGGAACACCACCTGGACCATGCGCCGGAAGGCCGAGAGCCGTGCGCGCGGCGCGTGCTGGGCCTCGATGTGAGGCACCCACACATCGCCACTGGTCGGCTCGATCAACCGTGCAATGCAGCGCGCGACGGTGGACTTGCCCGAACCGGACTCACCCACGATGCCCACGGTTTCGCCGGCATGGAGCTTGAGCGACACATCGGTCGCCGCATGCACCGTGCGGCGCTTGCCCGGCCACGAGCCGGAGCGATAGGTCTTGGTCACGCCGCGCGCGTCGAGCAGCGGCGCAGCGTTGGCGACGGGCGGGCGCGGTGCGGGCTCCAGGCGCGGCACGGCATCGAGCAGCATGCGCGTGTAGGGCTCCTTCGGCCGGCGCAGCACGTCGTCCTTCGGTCCGCTTTCGATCTGGCGGCCGAGCTGCAGCACCACGACATGGTCCGCGATGTCCGCGACCACGCCGAAGTCGTGCGTGATGAACAGCACCGCCGTTCCGTTCTCCTGCTGCATCTCGCGAATGAGCGAAAGGATCTCGGCCTGCGTGGTCACGTCCAGCGCGGTGGTCGGCTCGTCGCAGATCAACAGCGCGGGCCGCAGGATCAGCGCAATGGCAATCACGATGCGCTGCCGCTGCCCACCCGAGAGCTGGTGGGGGTAGGCGTCGTAGATGCGTTCGGGCTCGGGCAGCTTGACGCGCGCGAAGATGGCCAGCACCTTTTGCTTGCGCTCGGCGGCGTTGAGTTCGGTGTGCTCGGCCAGCATTTCGTCGACCTGCATGCCGCAGCGCATCACCGGGTTCAGGGCCGTCATGGGCTCCTGGAACACCATCGCCATGCGGGCGCCGCGCCACGCACGCAGGTGCGCAGCGTCGGCCGTGAGGATGTTCTCGCCCAGAACCTCGATGCTTCCGCCCGAGGGCACCAGCGAATCGGGCAGCAGCCCCATCACCGCCTGGGCGATCACTGATTTGCCGGAGCCCGACTCGCCCAGCAGGCAGACGACCTGACCGGGCATCACTTCAAAAGAAACGGCGTGAACGGCGTGCGGCCGGTCCGCGCCCTCGGGCAGGTCGATGCTCAGATTGCGCACCACGAGGCATGGCGATTCGACGGCGGGTGTGGCGGAAAGCGTGTGTGCCATGGTCAGCTCCCGCGCTTGTTGAATTTCGGATCGAGCGCGTCGCGCAGGCCGTCGCCGAGCATGTTCACGGCCAGCACCGTGAGCGCGAGGAAGGCGCCGGGCAGCAGCACGGTCGACGGATGCGAAGTGAAATACGCGCGGCCTTCGGACATGATGTTTCCCCAGGTCGGCACGTCGGAGGGCAGGCCGATGCCCAGGAACGACATGACCGCCTCCGCCAGCATCGCCGCAGCGCAGACAAAGGTGCCTTGAACAATCAGCGGCGCCACCGTGTTGGGAAGGATGTGGCGCAGCATCAGCTTCCAGGCGGGTGTGTCCAGTGCAATGGCCGCCTCGACATACGGCTCTTCGCGAACCGACAGCACGACCGAGCGCACCAGCCGCGCAACACGCGGTGTTTCGGGAACGACGATGGCCAGGATCACCGTCCACAGGCTGGGCCGCCAGACCGCGACGAGCACGATGGCGAAGAGGATGCCGGGGATGGCCATCATCCCGTCCATCACCCGCATGATCACGCCGTCGAAGCGGCGAAAGTAGCCCGCGACCATGCCCACCAGCATCCCGAGCGCGATCGAGCCCAGCGCCACCGCCACGCCGACCGACAGCGAAATGCGCGCACCGTAGGCCGTGCGGCTCCAGATGTCGCGGCCCATGCTGTCCGTGCCCATCGGGAAGAAACGCTCGAAGCTGTCACCGGCCAGCGTCGTGAATTCGGCATGCGCGCCCGGCGACAGGTGCGAGTTGGCCGGGTCCATGGCGTTGGGGTTGATGGTGTAGAGCCACGGGGCCGCGACCGCCAGCACCACCATCAGGCACAGGAGCACGCTGCCCAAACGCACGGCGCTGTTCGAGAAGACGCGACGCAGCAGCGAGGGCTTGCGATGGCGGCGCGTTGCCGCTGTCGTGTCCACCGGCAGGGAAATCGAAGTCATGGAAAAGGTCTCCGAAAAAAAATGGCCGTGCGCGTCAGTAGCGGATACGCGGATCGAGCAGCAGGTAGCTCAGGTCTACCAGCAGGTTGACGACGACGTAGACGAGCGAGAAGAAAAGGGTGATGCCCTGGATGAGCGGGTAGTCGCGCGAGAGCACCGCGTCCACCGTCAGTTGGCCCAGCCCCGGTATGGCGTAGATGGTTTCGGTCACCACCACGCCACCGATGAGGCCGGCCACGCTCAGGCCGATGATGGTGGCGATCGGCACGGCCGCATTGGCGAGCGCATGGCGCGTCAACATGCGCCACTCCGGAATGCCCTTGGCGCGCGCGGTGCGCACATAGTCTTCGGTCAGTGCTTCGGACACCGCTGCACGGGTCACCCGCGCGATCAGTGCCGCATACATCACGGCCAGCGTGACGCAGGGCAGCACCAGGTTGCGCAGCCACGGGCCGACGCCTGCGGCAATGCGGTTGTAGCCCTGCGACGGCAACCAGCCCAGCTGCATGGAGAACAGCCAGATCATCAGGTAGCCCGCCACGAACACCGGCACGGAAAAGCCGAGGACCGATGCGCTCATGATGAAGCGGTCGAGCCCGCCGCCGCGTCGCGAGGCCGCCAGCACGCCCAGCGGCACGGCGATCAGCACGGTGAGCACGACAGTCACTGCGGCCACAGACAGCGTGGGCTCCAGCCGCTGCCCGATCAGGTCGGTCACGCTCATCTTGTAGAAAAAGGAGTAGCCCAGATCGCCGCGCAGCACATGACCCAGCCATCCGAAGAACTGGCTGACGATCGGCGCGTCCAGCCCGAGCTGTGCGCGAATGCGCTCGATGTCCTGCACGCTGGCCGCGTCGCCCGCGATGGCCGCTGCCGGATCGCCGGGCGTCATGCGCAGCAGCAGGAAGACGATGACGGCCACGATCAGGAGCACGGGCACGGTGGCCAGGCCGCGTCGCAACAGAAAGTTGAGCATGTGAGAAGGTCTCGTTCGAGCGGTTGAACTGCCGGCGCGGGCAAAGGAAATCCCCGACCGGTTGCAACGGGTGCAACCGGCCCAACGCCTCGGTGAAAGAGGTGAGGGGGCTCGCCTACTTCTTGCGCACGTTCCAGTACAGAACGGCGGGCGATGGCAGCAGTCCGCTCACCACGCCACGGCGCACGGCGGTGGGCGCCTTGCCTTCACCCAGCGGGGCGATCACGCCGCCTTCGAGCACGCGAAGCTGGATCTGCGTTGCGATGTCCTTGCGCTGCGCGATGTCGGCGGTTTCGATGAAGCGCGACTTCAGCTTTTCGAGCTCGGGATCGACCGGCCAGCCGAAGTAGCCCTGGTCGCCATTGCCGGTCAGCGGGCTGTAGGTGATCGGGCTGCTGGCATCCACGCCACCCCAGAACGTGATGAAGGCGTTCCAGCCGCCGTTTTCCGGCAGGTCTTTCTTGGTGCGGCGCGTCACGAGCGTGGCCCAGTCGGTGGTCTGCACGTCCACGTTGAATCCCACCTGCTTGAGCAACTGTCCGTAGATGGCGGGCAGCTTGTTCAGCGCCGGTGCATCGCCCGGCAGCAGGATGACCACGGGCTTGCCGTCATAGCCCGATTCCTTCAGCAGCTTCCTGGCTTCCTCGAACTGCGGCTTGCCGGTGAAGAAGCCCGTCTTGTCGCTCGCATACATCGAGCCGCACAGGTAGATGGACGTGCACGGCTTGTAGAAGTCGCGGTAGGTCGCCTGGGCGCGCAGCATGGCTTCCTGGTTGATGGCGAGCATGGCGGCCTTCAACGCTTTCGGGTTGTTGAAAGGCGCGACCTTGTGGTTGTAGATCACCGTGAAAGGGCCCGCGGGCATCACGTCCACCAGCTCGATCTTCGGGTTGGTGCGCATGTCGGCGAAACCGGAAGAAGGCACGGTCTCGACCATGTCGACCTCGCCGTTGAGCAAGGCATTCACCTGCGTCTGCGGGTCGCGAAGCAGCACCCATTCCACGCGGTCCACGTTCACCACCTTGCCGCCCGCAAGACCCGAAGGGGCCTCCTTGCGTGGCACGTAGGCGGCGTTCTTGCGGTAGATCACGCGGTCGCCGGGGCGAAAGTCTTCCTTGGCGAGCGTGAAGGGGCCGGAGCCGATCATTTCGTCGATCTGCTTGTCGGCGGGCGTGTCGGCCACGCGCTTGGGCATGATGAACGGCACCAGCGGATTGGGCTTGCCCAGCGCGTCGAGCACCACGCCGAAGGGCTGCTTGAACTTCATGCGGAAGGTGTTGGGACCTTCCGCCGCGATGCTGTCCATGACCTCGTACATCTTCTGGCCGAGCGTGTCGCGCTTGGCCCAGCGAGCGAGCGAGGCGATCACGTCCTGCGAGCTGACGGGCGCGCCGTCATGGAACTTCAAGCCCGGGCGCAGCGTGAAGGTCCAGACCTTGTTGTCGGGGCTGGCGGTGTACTTGTCCACCATCTGCGGCTTGATCACACCCTTTTCGTCCATGCCGAAAAGGGTGTCGTAGATCATGAAGCCGTGGTTGCGCGTGATGTTGGCCGTGGTCCAGATCGGGTCGAGGATCTTCAGGTCCGACGAGGGCACGGTGCGCAGCACGGTGTCCGCAGAGGCCGCGGCACAGAGCGTCAGCGCCAGCGCCGACAGGGAGACCGCGAACGCGCGGCGCAGGGAGCGTGAATTTGCCATGAAGCCTTACTTCTTTCGAGGGGTGTCAGAGGGAGGTGGCGTGGAGGAGTCCGAAGATTTGCTTTCGCGCAGTTGGGCCAGCAGGAACTCGAAGATGTCGCGCGAACCGGCTTCCGCGTCGATGATCTTTTGGAGGATGCGGCTCAGGGTGCCGACCTCGGCCGCGCTGAGGCAGTCGAGAAAGCGGGCTTCCATCTCTCGCCCGATGGGCTCGGCCTGCAGCACGAGGTCGATGCCGGCCTGGGTCAGGCACAGGTGGATCTGGCGGGCGTCCTCGTTGCCGATCTGGCGCTGCACCAACTCGCGTTGCACCAGCGAAGCCACGAGCTTGGAGACCAGCGTTTTTTCGATGGCGCAGGTCTGCACCAGTTGGCCCATCGTGATGCCGGGTGCGCCGCCGATCATCCGCAGCAGCCGCACGTCGCGGATCGACAGGCCGAGTTCGATCTCGTACACGCGCGAGCCGCGATCCCGCGTCCGCGAGGAAGCAAGGTCGAGCAGAACGTTGATGTAGTCAGTCTTGAGTTGGAGCGGTGCGTGCATGGCCAGATGGAAGAAATTTTCAATAGTTGAAATGTTCAACTATCTTGCGAAGCTACGCAAGCTCTGGGCCAGACGACGAGGGAAATCCCCTACGAAGGGCGCTGCCCTGGGGAAAGTTCTCTGTAGCGGGATGAATAGTGGCCTCGCCGAACGACGAGGCGATCACCGAGCCGGTGCGATGCGTGCACCAGGAGGCGGGTTCGCGCACCGAAGACCGGCGCGCCGGCACCCGCTCAGGACATGGCGGCCAGCGCGCCCATCACACCGCGTTCTTCGAGCAGGCCGAGGTGATGCGCCACCGCGGACACGAAGCGCGGCTCGCCTCCCAGTTCGCCGAAGACCGGTGCAAAGCCGGTGAAGAAGGCGACGCGTTCCTGCACTGAAGCGGCGGTGCCGGCTTGCGCCAGGCGTGCCGAGAGTGCGATGGCCAGCGGGTCCTGTATCTCGTGGACCGCGCCGGTCTCGTCGACGCCGCGCAGGTAGTGGACCCACGCGGCCACCGCCAGCGCGAGCCGGTCGATCGACAGGCCTGCCGCGAGTCGGTCACGCACGGTGCCCAGCAACCGTTGCGGCAGCTTCTGCGAGCCGTCCATGGCGATCTGCTTTGTCTGGTGTTGCAACGCCGGGTTCGAGAAGCGCTGCAGCAGCCGCGCGCGATACGCGTCCAGGTCTATGCCTTGCATCGCGGGCAGTGTGGGCGCGATCTCCTCGCGCATCAGGGCATCAATGAAATGGCGCAGCGCCGGCTCGTTCATCGCACGATCGACTGTGCGCAGCCCAGCCATCGCGCCCAGATACGCCAGTGCCGAATGGCTGCCGTTGACCATGCGCAGCTTCAGCCGCTCGAAGGGCTCGGCGTGATCGACGAAGCGGGCACCGCCCGCCGTCCAGTCGGGGCGGCCACTGGCGAAGCGGTCTTCCACGACCCATTCCAGAAAGGGCTCGCCGATCACGGGCCAGGCGTCGTCCACGCCCAGGCGCGCCGAGATGCGCGTGCGGTCGTCGTCGGTGGTGCGCGGCACGATGCGGTCGACCATCGAATTGGGGAAAGTGCAGTGCGTGTCGATCCAGTCGCGCAGTTCGCCATCGACCTCCTGCGCGAAGGCCAGCACGATGCCGCGCATCGTGTCGCCGTTGGCGGGCAGGTTGTCGCAGGACAGCAGCGTGACCGGCTCCAGCCCACGCCGGCGGCGCAGGTTCAGCGCGTGCACGACGAAGCCGGGCATGGTGCGCGGTGCTTCGGGATGCGCGATGTCATGCGCGATGCCTGGATCGTCCAGCCGCAGCGCGCCGGTGGCCGGGTCGTGGTGGTAGCCCTTCTCGGTGATCGTGAGGCTCACGATGCGCGCGTCCGGATGGGCGATGCGTTCGAGCACCGCCTGCGGATCTTCCGGCGCCACCAGCACGTCGAGCAGGTTGCCCACGACCTGCAGCGCTTCGCGCGGGCTGCCGTCGTCGGCCGCATCGCGCAGCGCCAGCGTGTAGAGCCCGCTTTGCGGGCGCAGTGCGTCGCGGGTGTCGGCGGCGCGCAGCGACACGCCCACCGTGCCCCAGCGCAGGTCACCGCTCGCGTGCAGCGCCGCCTCGTTGACGACGGCGAGGTGCGCCCGATGAAAGGCGCCCACACCCAGGTGAACAATGCCGGCCCGCAGCGCCTCGCGCGGGTAGCGTGGGCGGGCAATGTCGGATGGAAGCCGGGGCAGGGCGTCGGGATGCAGGCGTGGCATGTTCGGGCTCACCAGTTCCAGAGCGTGCCGTCGTGCTGCTGCCGGTTCACCGGCAGGTAGGCGCGCTTGTACGGGTACTTGGCGGCAAGCGCCTCGTCGATCTCCACGCCGTGGCCCGGCGCTTCGCCCGGATGCAGCATGCCGTTCGCGAAGGTGTACGCATGCGGGAACACCGCGTCGGTTTCCTCGGTGTGGCGCATGTACTCCTGGATGCCGAAGTTCGGCACCCACAGGTCGAAGTGCAGGGCCGCGCCCATGCAGGCCGGCGACAGGTCGGTCGCACCGTGGCAGCCCGTGCGCACCTGGTAGAGCGAGGCCAGATCGGCAATGCGGCGCAGTTGCGTGATGCCGCCCGCGTGGACCACCGTGGTGCGGATGAAGTCGATCAGCTGGTTCTCGATCAGGTCCTTGCAGTCCCAGATGCTGTTGAAAATTTCGCCCACGGCCAGCGGCGTGGTGGTGTGCTGGCGGATCAGCTTGAAGGCATCCTGGTTCTCGGCCGGTGTCGCGTCTTCCATCCAGAACAGGTTGAAGGGCTCCAGCGATTTGCCCAGCCGCGCGGCCTCGATGGGCGTCAGGCGGTGGTGCACGTCGTGCAGCAGGTGAATGTCGGGTCCGACAGCGCTGCGCACCGCGTCGAACAGCTTGGGCGTGTGTTCGAGGTACTTGGCGGTCGACCAGTCGTGCTCGCTCGGCAGGTCGGCATCGGCCGGTTCATAGAACATGGTGCCGCGACCCACGCCGTAGACCTTCTCCAGCCCCGGCACGCCGCTTTGCGCACGGATCGCCATGTAGCCTTCTTCCTTGTAGCGCAGCACTTCTTCGACCGTGTGTTCGATGTCGCGGCCGTTGGCGTGGCCGTAGACCATCACGCCGGTTCGGCTCTTGCCGCCCAGCAACTGGTACAGCGGCATGTTCGCGGCCTTGGCCTTGATGTCCCACAGCGCGGTGTCGACGGCGGCAATCGCCGTCATCGTGACCGGGCCGCGGCGCCAGTAGGCGCCCTTGTAGAGGTACTGCCAGATGTCTTCGATCTGGTGCGCGTCGCGGCCGATCAGGCAGGGAATGACGTGCTCGGTGAGGTAGGCGACCACCGAGAGTTCGCGTCCGTTGAGGGTGGCGTCGCCGATGCCGGTGAGGCCTTCGTCGGTTTCGATCTTCAGGGTGACGAAGTTGCGACCCGGGCTGCAGACGATGACGCGGGCGTTGGTGATTTTCATGGGTTGACGTCGTTTGAAAAGAGGGTGGAGTGGCGCGCGAACGGCTCAGCCGTGCCAGCCGAGATGACCGAGGAAGTCGCGCGTGCGTTCCACGGTGGGGTTGTCGAAGATCTGCGTGGGCGGTCCCTGTTCGATGATGGCGCCGGCCTCGAACACCACCACCCAGTCGGCCACGCGCCGCGCGAAGCCCATCTCGTGGGTCACCACGATCATGGTCATGCCTTCGTGCGCCAGCTTCTGCATCACGCTGAGCACTTCGCCGACGGTCTCGGGGTCGAGCGCGGAGGTCGGCTCGTCGAACAGCATCACTTCGGGTTCCATGGCCAGCGCGCGGGCAATGGCCACGCGCTGCTGCTGGCCGCCCGACAGGTTAGCCGGGAAGTTGTCGGCCTTGGCCGCCAGCCCGACTTTTTCGAGCAGCACCATGGCGCGCGCCCTGGCATCGGCCTGGCGCATGCCCAGCACGGTGATGGGGCCCATCGCCACGTTGTCGAGCGCCGACTTGTGCGGAAACAGCTCGAAGCTCTGGAACACCATGCCCATGCGTTGGCGCACCTTGCGCACCTGCGACTCTTGCGTCGGCAGCGCCACGCCGTCGATCAGCACGCGGCCGCCATCGATGCTTTCCAGCGCGTTGGTGCAGCGAAGCAGCGTCGACTTGCCCGAGCCCGAAGGGCCGATCAGGCACATCACTTCGCCCTTGTGCACCTGCAGCGACACGCCGCGCAGCGCCACGAAGTCGCCGTACAGCTTGCGCACGTTTTCATAGACCAGCACAGGCGGCTGGCCGGCGTTCTTGCGCGCCGAGGACTCGACAGGGGTGGGGTTCATTCCTTGACTCCGTATTTGCGATGAATCCAGTCCACCAGCTTGGCCTGGGGATAGCCCATGAGCCAGTAGAGGACGGCCATGGCGGTGAGCATTTCCAGCACGCGGAAGGTCTGCGCGCGGATCTGCATGGCGGTGTAGGCCAGTTCGCTGACCGCGATGACGGAGACCAGCGAGGTGTCCTTGAACAGCGAGATCCAGGTGCTGGCAATCACCGGCAGGATGCGCCGGGCCGCCTGCGGCATCACCACCTTGAACATCGCCTGCCGGCGGGACATGCCCATGGCCAGCGCGGCTTCCATCTGGCCCTTGCGGATCGAATTGATGCCGGCGCGGAAGGTCTCGGCGTTGTAGGCCGCCACGTTCAGCACCAGCGCCACCAGCGCGGTGGTGATCGCGGAGAACTGCACGTCGAAGGCCATGGGCATCACATAGAACGCCCAGTAGATGACCAGGATCAGCGGCAGGTTGCGAAAGAACTCCACGAAGGCCAGCGAGGCCGACTGCAGCAGCCTGTTGGGCGACAGCCGCATCAGCGCCAGCGCAATGCCGCCGGGCACCGCCAGCAGCATGGTGACCACCGTCAGGCCCACCGTGAGCGCCGCGCCTTCGAGCAGCGCGGTGCGATGCGTCCAGATCACGGACCAATCGAATGTCATGTTCGCGCCACTCCTAGGAGCGCCCGAGGTGCGCGAAGCGGCGGTAGAGCCGGTCCACGCCCCGGGTCACGGGGAAAAGGATGCAGAAGTACGCCACCATCACGGCGGTGAAAACCTCCACCGGGCGGTAGCTCTGGCCGGCCACCGTCTCGGCGCGGTGCATCAGCTCCGGCACCGCGATCACGGTGGCAATGGCCGTGTCCTTGATTGCGATGGTCAGGATCGAGCCGAAGGCCGGCAGCATGCGCACGATGGCCTGCGGCAGCAGCACCTTGCGCAGGATCTGGGCGCGCGACATGCCCAGTGCCAGCGCGGCGCGCGTCTGGCCGGGGCGGATCGATTCGATGCCGGCCCGGATCACCTCGGCCGCATACGCGGCGATGTGCAGCGTGAGCGCAACCAGCGCGGCCCAGAAGGGCGGAAAGGTCACGTTCACGAGGATCGGAAAGGCGAAGTAGATCCAGATCAACACCACGAGCACCGGAATCGCGCGCATCGAGTCGATGTAGAAGACCAGCAGTGGACGCAGCCAGCGCGGACCGTACATGCGCAGCAGCGCAATCGCCAGGCCGGCCAGCAGGCTGGTGACGGCGCTCACGATGCTCAGCAGAACGGTCACGCCCAGGCCACCGGCGAAGAAGCGCCAGTTGTCCACGATGGGCGAGAAGTCGAATTCCATGAAAGCTCCGTAGTCAGAACGTGACGACCACCTTCATCGCGCGCTGCCGGTCGGCCGCGAGCGCAAAGGCGTCGTGCACACGGGCCACGGGCACCGCCTCGGTGAGCAGCGGCGACACGTCGAGCACGCCGCGGCTCAGGTAGTCGACGGCCCATGCGTACTCGTCGATGAAGCGGAAGCTGCCCACCAGCGACAGGCTCTTCACCATGATCTGGTTCAGCGGGCAGCCTTCGCTGTTGCCGCCCAGCGTGCCCACCTGCACGATCACGCCGCGCGGGCGCGTCAGCCGGATGCAGTTGGCAAGGCCGGCGTAGTTGCCCGACACCTCGAAGCTCGCGTCGACCTGGCCCTTGCCTTCGGCCAGCGCCTCCAGCGCGGCGGGGTCCTTCGCGACATTGATGGTTTGCGTCGCGCCCACGCGGGTGCATGCGGCCAGGGTCTGGTCCACGATGTCCACCGCGATCAGCCGGCTCGCGCCCGCCAGTTTTGCGGCCATGAGGATCAGCGCGCCGATGGGGCCTGCGCCCACCACCATCACTGTCTTGCCCAGCAGCGAGCCGGCTTCCTGCACCGCGTGCAGCGCCACCGCCAGCGGCTCGCCGAAGGCGGCCAGCTCGAAAGAAAGCGAGTCGGGCACCGGCAGGCACTGGTGGGCCTCGACGATGACCTGCTCGCGCATCGCGCCCTGCATGTGCGGCCACTTGCTCGCGCTGCCGAAGAAGTGCACGTTCTCGCAGTGGTTGGATGCGCCCATGCGACAGAAGCGGCAATGGCCGCAGGTGCGCGAGGGGTTGAGCGCCACGCGGTCGCCCGCGCGCACCGAGGTGACTTGCGCACCGACCTCCAGCACCTGCCCCGAGGCTTCATGCCCCGGCGTCAGCGGCGCGCGGATCAGGAAATCCCCGACGCGCCCGTGCTGGTAGTAATGCAGGTCGGAGCCGCAGATACCTACCGCCTTGACCCCCACGCGGACCTGCGTGGGCGACAGTGTTTCGGTGGGGACATCGGCCACGCGCAGGTCGCGCGCACCGTGGATTTCGCAGTTCAGCATGGTGACGGTCTCGAAAATGATGGAAAGCAGGCGAAGGACGTCCCACGGGCTGCACCGATCACGGTGGCCCGGCAGGCTGCGTCCGAAGGGCGTGTGGGGTGGGCGAGCGTCTTGCAGGCGCCCGGCCCGTCAGCTCACTTGAGGTTCTGCGTCATGCGGCGCTCTTCGGCCGAGAGCGCGGGCTGCATGCGTTGGGCGACGGCGCGCAGCCAGTCGAGGTAGACCTGCTGGTCCTTGGCCACGCCCATGCCGGCCTCGATCTCGAAGATCTTGCTGTCCTGGCAGTCGTTTTCTTTCGGGAAAGCAGCCAGGCCCTTCACCTTCTTGCTGATGTTGGGCCACAGCATGCGGTTGAGCGGCGCCACGTCGGAGCGGCCGGCCATCACTTCCTCGATCGGCGCCACCGACCCCGAGTTGGCCACGCCGCGCAGCTTGGCCTTCGGGAACTGCTGGCGCACCAGCGGTTCTTCGCCCGCGCCCGAGAAATAGGCGATGGTGACTTCGGGCTTGTTGAAGTCCTCCAGCGTCTTGGCACTGGTGAACTTGGGGTTGTCGGCACGCCCGAACATGCAGACGCCGGTGCTCGAGAAGGTCACGAAGTCGATGATCTTGGCGCGCTCGGCCGTCTGGTTCAGCGGGCCGATCATGATGTCCATCTGGTTGGCGATCAGCGCGGGCACCTTGGTCTCGTGGCTCACCGGCACCGGCACGGCCTTCACGCCGAGCAGCTTGGCGAACTCGTTGCCCAGCAACCATGACGGGCCGGCCCATCCGTCGCCGTCGCCGGTGGTGTTCTGCACCAGCCATGGTGGGTTGTTCACCACGCCGACGCGCAACACGCCGGCCTTGCGGATGGCATCGACCCGCGCGCTGGCACCCGGTGCCGGCGGTGTCTGCGCTGTCGCCGCAAAGCCTGCCGCGGCAAGGGTCGTGGCGAGCATGGCACTGCGCCATGCGCGTGCAGAGATGGAGGTGAACTTCATGGTGATGAACTGCTTCCTGAATGGGCTGTGGGGGACCGTACTCACTTCAAACCGCCGACGATGCGGGCTTCATCGGCATCGAGGCGCGTCTTCTGCGCGTGTGCGACCTGGCGCAGCCAGTCCAGGTACGCCGGCTGGTTCTTGTCGACGGCAAGCCCGACGGGCGAAGCCTTCTCGGTGCTCGACTGGCAGTTGTTGTCCTTCGGCAGCACGGCCAGTCCCTTGACCTTCTGCTGCAGGCCGACCCATGGCACGCGATTGATGGGAGCGGCATCGGCGCGGCGTGCCATGATTTCCTCGATCGGCGCGGTGGCGCCCGAGCTGGCGACGGCGCGCAGCTTTGCCTTCGGAAAGCGTTCCTTGACCCAGCCTTCCTCGGCACCGCCAGTGAAGTAGGCGATGGTCACGTCGGGGCGGTTGAGGTCTTCCACGCTGTTCGCCTTGCCCAGCTTCGCGTTGTCGGCACGCCCGAACATGCACACGCTGGTGGCGGAGTAGATGACGAAGTCGACCACCTTGAGCCGTTCCGGCGTTTCACCCAGTGGGCTGATGGTCATGTCGACCTGGTTGGCCGCGAGCACCGGTACCTTGGTCTCGTGCGAGACCGGCACTGTGCGCAGCTTCACGCCAAGCTGCCGCGCATATTCGTTCGCCAGCAGCCAGGCCGGGCCGCTCCAGGGCTCGCCGGTGCCGGTGGTGTTTTCCAGCAGCCAGGGCGCGTTCTGCAGCACGCCCACGCGCAGTTCGCCGGCCTTGCGTATCGCGTCGATGCGCGGGCTGGCGCCGGGCGCGGGTTGCGCGAACAGGCTGGTGACGGTGGCCGCCGCGAGCAATGCAGCGGCCGCGCACCGGGCGGCGGTGCGCCCCCTTGAGAGGGAAAAAATCATCTTCTTGTCTCCAATGTTCGAATCCGGAACGGCGCGCGGTGGCGCCGTTCGTTCGTTGTCTCTGTCAGCGCCAGGCTTGCGCGAACTCGCTGATCACGCGCTCGATGTGCCCGCGCATCGCCTTGCGGGCCGCGTCCGCATCGCGCTCCAGCAGCGCGGTGAACACGCGCTGGTGATCGTCCTGCGAGGCGTTGCGCAGGGCGGGCGTGTGAAAGTGCGCCTCCATCTGCGACCAGATCGGCGCCTTGGTGTGGTCCCACACCGCCGTCACCATCTGCAGCAGCACGCTGTTGCCGGTGGACTCGGCAATGCGCAGGTGAAACAGCCGGTCGGCCGCTTCGTTGGCGACCTTGTCGTGCATGTTCTCGCGCATCTCGACCAGGGCCGAATAGATGCGGTCGAGGTCGCTGTCCTTGCGGCTTTCGGCGGCGACCGCGGCGATCTCGGCTTCGATCAGGCAGCGCGCGCGCAGCAGCTCGAAGGGGCCGGGGCCGGGCGAGAGGGTGTAGGCGGACGCGGGGGCCATCGCGGCGCCGGCGGCCGGCGCGCAGATGTAGATGCCGGAGCCGCCACGCACCTCGACCGCGCCCTGGATTTCCAGAACGATGATCGCCTCGCGCACCAGCGTGCGGCTGACGGTGAAGCGCTCGGCCAGGGCCCGCTCGGACGGAAGGCGGTCGCCCACCTTGAATTCGCCCTCGTTGATGAGGCTGGCGATGCTGGCTGCGAGCTTCTGGTAGGAGCGGTCGGAGTCCGGCTCGGCAGAAGGCAGGCGGGGGAGTTCGTGGATGGTCGCCATGATTGGTGAGCCAGTTTAAAAGTGGTTCACCAATTATTGACTCGTGGTTTACCAGTAGGGCGATTTGCTCTGGATGGCAGGCACAGGCTGGCGCCGCGCCGGCATGCGGCGTGGAAATTCAGGAGGGCGTGGGAGCGGTGGCCAGCCTCGGCTGGCGAGGCAAGCCGTCAGGTCGGCGACTGCGCCAGGATGCGCTCGAGCTGCGCAATGTCGAGCGGCTTTTGCAGGTGATGGTCGAACAGCCCTTCGGCCGATTGGCCACCCGTGTCCTGCGCCGAAAACCCCGAGATCGCGATCAGCAACTTGGGAGCGCCTTCGGCCGCGCTGGCCCGCAGGCGCCGTGCCACTTCGGTGCCCGGAAAGTCGGGCAGCGTGAGGTCGATCAGCGCGGCATCGAAGCGCTCGGCGGCTGCCGCATCCAGCGCCTGTTGCGCGGTGTAGGTGCAGCGCGCCGTGTGGTCCTGCAGGGTCAGCAGTTCCTGCAGCAGGTCGGCCGCGGCTTCGTTGTCGTCGACGATCAGCACGTTCACAGAGTGTTTTCTTTCCGGTTAATTCTCGAAGGGGACAGTATCGCGGGCCGTGGCCCGCCGTGCGGTAGGAGTGGGCCTACGTTCAGGTCTTTGCCGGCTGCAGCGGCAGGTCGACCACGAAGCGTGAGCCCTGGCCCGGCGCGCTGTCCACGCCGATGTGGCCGCCATGCAGGTCCACGATCTTGCGCGTGATGTAGAGCCCCAGGCCCAGGCCGGCCGCGTGCTTGCGGCTGTCGTCGGTGCGCTCGAACTGCTCGAAGATGCGCTCGTGGTCTTCGGGCGCGATGCCGATGCCCTGGTCGCGCACGCTCACGTGCGCCGAGCCATCGACCTGCTGCTGCACCACCATCTCGACCGGCTTGCCACCGCCGTAGCGCAGCGCGTTGGTCAGCAGGTTGGTCAGCACCTGTTCGATGCGGAACTCGTCCCACACGCCGCGCAATTCATGCGGCGCTTGCAGCGTGATGACGCAGCCTGCGGCCTCGGCCTGCTGGTGCAGGTTATCGACCACCGCGCGCGCCAGCACCGCCAGGTCCACCGGCTTGGTCTGTATCGACAGCGCATCGCGCCGCATGCGCGTCACGTCGAGCATGTCGTCGATCAGCCGCACCATGTTGCGGATCTGCCGCTGGTCGCGCTCGATCATCGCGGGCAGCCGGTCCGCCGCGAAGATCGCCAGGTTGCCCTTCGACAGATGAAGCTGCCGCAATTGCGCTTCCAGGTAGAGCGTGTTGAGCGGCGTGCGCAGTTCGTGCGACACCATCGACATGAAGTCGTCGCGCATGCGCACCGCGCGCTCCAGCTCGCGCTGCGTGTGCTGCAGTTGCTGCACCAGTTCTTCCTGCTTGCGGTGGGCGGCTGCAAGCGACTCCATCTCGTGCCGCAGCGCCTTGCGGTGCTGGTACAGGTCGACGAACACGTTCACCTTGCTCACCACCGCATGCGGGTCGAGCGGCTTGTGCAGGAAGTCGACCGCGCCGCTCTCATAGCCCTGGAAGGCGTAGTTCAACTCGCGCCCGGCGGCGCTCACGAAGATGATGGGAATGTGCCGCGTGCGCTCGGTGCCGCGCATCAGCTCGGCCAGCTCGAAGCCGTTCATGCCGGGCATCTGCACGTCGACGATGGCCAGCGCGAATTCATGCTCCAGCAGCAGCGTGAGCGCGGCTTCCGCCGACAGGGCGCGGTACACGGTGCGCCCCGGCGCGCGGATCAGCGCTTCGAGCGCCAGCAGGTTTTCCGGCAGGTCATCGACGATCAGCAGCTTGCTTTCGATGTCAATGTTCATGGGCGGCCTCGAGTTGAAGAAGCAGGGTGCGCAGCTCGCGCAGGGGGAGCACGTAATCGGGAGCGTGGCGCGCAATGGCGGCTTGGGGCATGGTGGGAATCAGTGCTTCTTTCGGTTCCTGGACGGCGGTAAGCCCGCCGGCCAGATGGATGCGGCGCAAACCTTCGGCACCGTCGTCGTTGGCGCCCGTCAGCAAGAAGCCGGCGAGCGCGGGGCCGTAGGCATCGGCGGCGGAGGCCATCAACACGTCGATCGACGGCCGCGAGAACAGCACCGGCGGCTCGCAACTGAGCGAGAAGCTGCGCTCGCGCTCGATCGACAGGTGATAGCCCGGTGGCGCGAAATACAGGCTGCCGCTGGCCAGCGGCATCTTGTCGTTGGCTTCGTGCACCGGAATCGGCAGCCGCTGCGCGAAGATTTCCGCGAGGTGGCTTTCATGGTCTTCGGGCAGGTGCAACACCACCGCCATCGGGATGTGCCAGGTGGCGGGCAACTCGTGAAGCAGCACGGTCAGCGCATCGATGCCGCCAGCGGAAGCGCCGAGCACCACGGCGTCCACGCGCTTGCGCAGGAAGGAGCGAAGCTGTCTTCTCATGCGAGCTTGCGGTAGATGCGTTCGGCGCGCGCATGCGTATCGAAACGCTCCGCGTAGCCCGAGAAGTCGATGCTTTCCTTCGAGCCCAGGCCAAGGAAGCCGCGGTGCGACAGCGATTCGTGGAACAGCCCGAGCGCCCGGTCCTGCAACTCGCGGTTGAAGTAGATCAGCACGTTGCGGCACGACACCAGTTGGGTTTCAGCGAATACGCTGTCGGTGGCCAGGCTGTGGTCGGCAAAGATCACGTCGGCGCACAGCGAGGGGTCGAAGCGCGCGGCATCGTAGGCGGCGGTGTAGTAGTCGGAGAACTCGCCGCGCCCGCCCGCGCGCTGGTAGTTGACTGTGTAGCCGCGAATGGCTTCGAGCGGAAAGATGCCTTGCCGCGCCTTCTCCAGCGAGGCCGGGTTGATGTCGGTGGCATAGATCTGCGTGCGTGCGAGCAGGCCTTCTTCGCGCAGCAGGATGGCGAGCGAGAACACTTCCTCGCCGGTGCTGCAGCCCGCCACCCACACCTTGACCGACGGGTAGGTGTGCAGGATCGGCACCACATGCTGGCGCAGCGCCAGAAAGTACGACGGGTCGCGGAACATCTCGCTCACCGGAATCGTCAGGAACTGCAGCAGCCGCCCGAACAGCGCCGGCTCGCGCAGCACCCGCTCCTGCAGCGCCGAGATGCTCGGCAGCCCGAGCTGGTCGAGCGCATGCAGCACGCGGCGCTTCTGCGAGGCCACTGTGTAGTTGCGAAAGTCGTAGCTGTACTTCAGGTAGATCGCCTCCATCAGCAGGCGCAGCTCGATCTCCGTGTCGCTCAGCGGATGCAACGGCGGCGTGAACGTACTGGAAGGGGAAAGGGGTGGGCGGTTCCGGGTCACAGTCTCTCCATCCGGGGCATCCATACACGCAGCAGCGAGAACAGCCGCTCCAGGTCCACGGGCTTGGCAAGGTAGTCGTTGGCGCCGGCGGCCAGGCATTGCTCGCGGTCGTCCTTCATGGCCTTGGCGGTGATGGCGATGACCGGCATCTTCTGGAAGCGCGGATCGGCACGCATGCGGCGTGTGGCTTCCAGACCGTCCATCTCCGGCATCATCACGTCCATCAGCACAAGGTCGATTTCGCTCACCTGGTCGAGCTTTTCCAGCGCCTCGCGGCCGTTGCGGCCGATCTCGACGGCCGCGCCGCGTTGCTCCAGCGCGCTGGTCAGGGCGAAGATGTTGCGCACGTCGTCGTCCACCAGCAGGATGGTTCGGCCCTCGAAGATGCGGTCGCGCCCGCGCGCCGTCTTCAGCATGCCCTGGCGCTCGCTCGACAGCTCGGCTTCCACCTTGTGCAGGAACAGCGTCACCTCGTCGAGCAGCCGTTCGGGCGAGCGGGCGCCCTTGATGATGATCGAGCGCGAATAGCGCTGCAGCTCGGCTTCTTCGTCGCGCGTGAGGTTGCGCCCGGTGTAGACGATGACCGGCGGGAACGACACGATCTCTTCGGCCGCCATCTTCTTGAGCAGCTCGCTGCCCTGCATGTCGGGCAGCCGCAGGTCGGTGATCATGCAGTCGAAGACGCGGGTGCGCAGCAGCTCCAGCGCCTCTTCGCCCGAGCCGACCGCGACGATCTCGATGTCGTCGTCCTCGATCAGCCGCATCACGCTTTCGCGCTGCAACTCGTCGTCTTCCACCAGCAGCACGACCTTGACCTTCTGCGTCAGCTTTTCTTCGAGCCGGCCGAACACCTTCATCAGCTCGTCGCGCGTGGCCGGCTTCAGCGCGTAGCCGATGGCGCCCATGTGCAGCGCCGCGGCCTGCGCGTTGTCCGCAGCCGAGACCACGTGGATGGGAATGTGGCGGGTGTGCGGCGAATCCTTCAGCCGCTGCAGCACGTCCAGGCCGGTGCTGTCGGGCAGGCGCATGTCGAGCAGGATCGCGTCGGGCACGAACTGCGTGGCCAGCTCGAAGCCGTCGGCGGCGCCGTGCGCCACCAGGCAGCGGTAGCCCAGCTCATGCGCCAGGTCGTAGAGGATGTGCGCGAACTGCGGCTCGTCTTCGATCACCAGCACGCGGCGTACCTGGTCGCGGGGAATCGAGCGGTCGTCGGCGAACTGCGGTGCCGGCACCACGGCCTTGGGCGAGGGCGCGACAAGCACCGGAGCGGCGGGCGCGACATAGGAATGCGCGCCGCGCATCGGTGCCGGTGCGGGAGCCGCCTGTTGCTGCGGCGAAGCCTGCGGCGCCTTCGCCGGCAGTTGCAGCACGAAGGTGCTGCCCTGGCCGGGCACGCTCTGCACGGCGAGCGTGCCGCCCAGCAGTTGCGTGAGGTCGCGCGAGATCGACAGGCCCAGGCCGGTGCCGCCATAGCGGCGGCTGGTGGTGCCGTCGGCTTGGCGGAAGGCCTCGAAAATCAGCTCGTGCTGCTGCGGGTCGATGCCGATGCCCGAGTCGGACACCGCGAAGGCCGCGCCGCCGTCCGCCGCGGCGGACACCATCAGCGCTACTTCGCCACGGTCGGTGAACTTCAGTGCGTTCGACAGCAGGTTCTTCAGGATCTGCTCGACCCGCTGCCGGTCGGTGACCAGCGAGGCCGGTGCGCCGGGCCGGATCTCCAGCCGGAAGCCCAGGTTCTTCTGCATCGCCAGCGGCCTGAAAGTGCCCTCCAGGCTCTGGGCCAGCTTGTCGAGCGCCACGTCTTCCGGCACCACGTCGAGCTTGCCGGCCTCGACCTTGGAGATGTCGAGGATGTCGTTGATCAGCACCAGCAGGTCGTTGCCCGACGAATAGATGGAGTCGGCGAACTTGACTTGCTCGGCGCTCAGGTTGCCCTGCGGGTTGTCGCCCAGCAGCTTGGCCAGGATCAGCGCACTGTTGAGCGGCGTGCGCAGCTCGTGCGACATGTTCGCGAGAAATTCGGACTTGTAGCGGCTGGCGCGCTGCAGCTCATCGGCGCGGTCTTCCAGGTCGCGCTGCACGCGGCGCAGGGCGGTGTTGCGCTGGTCCAGCGCCTCGGTGCGTTCGGAGAGCTGGCTGTTGGTCTGCTCCAGCTCGGCCTGCTGGTTTTCCAGCATGGCTTGCGAGGCGCGCAGGGCGCGCGACTGTTCTTCCAGTTCTTCATTGGCGGTGCGCAGTTCTTCCTGCTGCACCTGCAGTTCTTCGTTGAGCTGCTGGGTTTCGGCCAGTACGTCCTGCAGTTGCTCGCGGTAGCGCGCCGCCGCGAGCGATGTGCCGATGTCGTCGGCCACCACGTCCAGCAACTGGTTGCCGCGCTCGTCGAGCGGGCCGGCCAGGCCGAGTTCGATCACGCCGTTGACCAGGCCGTCGCTCACCACCGGCATCAGCAGCACCGCCTTGGGCGCCATCTCGCCCAGGCCCGAGTTGACCTTCAGGTAGTCGGCATTGACCGGATCGACCAGCATGCGGCGCCGCTCGGCCGCCGCCTGGCCGACCAGGCTTTCGGTGGGAGAAAAGACCTGCGGCGTGGCTTCGGCCTCGCTCGAAAAGCCGTAGCTCGCCGCGCGCCGCAGCGGGCCGTGCCGCTCGCGCACGTACAGGGCGCCGACCGCGCTGCCCAGTTGCCGCGAGAAGAAGGCCAGGATCTTGCGGCCCATGTCCGGCGCGCTCAGCTCGCCGACCAATTCGCCCACCAGCTCGGTCTGCGCGCCGCGCAGCCAGGCCTCGTGCGACAGGCGATCCGTGTGCGCCGTCTGCGCCTTGAGCACCACGTCATAGCTGTCGGACAGCCGCATCAACTGCCGCCGGCCGAAGTAGGCCACCAGCCCGGTCAGCACCAGCGTGAACAGCAGGAACAGGCCCACCACCCACCAGGCGGTGCGGTTGGCGTCGTTGTTGCGCTGGAAGCGCAGGGCCTGCTCGGTGTCCATGAAGACGGTGAACTCGGCGCGCATGTCGTCGGTCAGCCGCTTGCCGCGGCCCAGGCGCACAGTGGCGTGGGTGTCCTCGCCGGCGCGGCGCGCGGCGATCAGGCTGCGGGCGAATTCGTTCCAGGTGTCCTGGATCGCGGCGATGCGGTCGATCCGCTCCACCTGCTGCCGGTTGTCGGACACCAGTTCGCGCAGCGCGGCGGTGTCGCCCTTGATCCGGGGCAGGGCGCTCTGGTAGGGCTCCAGGAAGGTTTCGTCACCGGTGATCAGGAAGCCGCGCATGCCGGTTTCCATGTCGATGCTCTGGCGCTGCAGCTCGCTGGCGGCCCGGGTGACGCGGTCGGTGTGCTCGACCCAGCCGATGGTGTTGAGCAGGAAAAGGATCAGCCCGACGAACACCACGGCGCCGAAAACGCCGCCCATGAGCGGGAGCTTGAGGTTGCGGCTCAGCAGACGCTCGAAGTCGTCGGGATCGATCGCGGAGGGAGTGTTCATCAGGCGCATTTGTAAGCAAAACTTGTCAAGTTTTGCCGAAAAAGGATGCCCTCCCTGTCGGAGAACACCCCGAGACGGAGCATCGCCCGGAACGGGCCGGCAAAGGACGCCCTCGTTATACTGTAATTTCATACAGTAAAAAGAGCGAGATGGCGCCCGAAGCTTCCAGCCTGCCAGACGCGGCCCCAGTGGCGCATGTCGTTTCCGTCAAGGCGCTGTGCGCCTTCGGCGCGAAGGCGGGCGACCTCGACCTGCGTTTCGTGCCCGCGCCCAGCGCGCTCGAAGGCATCGCCGGCCATGCGCTGGTGCAGAGCCGGCGGGGCAGCGGCTATCAGAGCGAAGTGGGCCTCGAGGCGACCTGCGGCGCGCTGCGCGTGCGCGGCCGGGCCGACGGCTACGAGGCTCGCAACATTCGCAATGCGCGCGTGGAAGAAATCAAGACCTTTCGCGGCGACTTCGATGCCATCCGCGGCAACCACCGCGCGCTGCACTGGGCGCAGGCCCGCACCTACGGCTGGATGCTGTGCGAGGAACACGGCCACGAAGACATGACAGTCGCGCTCGTGTATCTCGACCTCGCCAGTGGCGACGAGACCGTGCTCGAAGAAAACCACACCCATGCCTCGCTGCGTGAGCACTTCGAGCTGCTGTGCGGCCGCTACAGCGCCTGGGCGCAAAGCGAGGCCGGCCACCGCAGCGCGCTCGACGCCACCCTCGCGCAGCTAGCATTTCCCCACCGCGCCTTTCGCACCGGCCAGCGCGAACTGGCCAAAGCCGTCTACCGCGCGGCCGTAGGCGGGCGCTGCCTGATGACGCAGGCACCCACCGGCATCGGCAAGACGCTCGCCACCATCTTCCCGCTGCTGAAGGCGCGCGCCGCGCACAAGATCGACAAGGTCTTCTTCCTCACCGCCAAGACCTCGGGCCGGCCGGTCGCGCTCGATGCCTTGCGTGTGCTCGACAAGGGCCGCGCGCAGGGCAGGGTGCGCGTGCTCGAACTCGCGGCCCGCGAAAAGGTGTGCGAGTACCCCGACCGCGCCTGCCACGGCGATTCGTGCCCCCTCGCCAAGGGCTTCTATGACCGCTTGCCCGCCGCGCGCGAGCAGGCTGCGCAGGCCGCCTGGCTCGACCGCGACGCGCTGCTCCACATCGCGCTCGCGCACGAGGTGTGCCCCTATTTCCTTGCGCAGGAAATGGCGCACTGGAGCGACGTGATCGTCGGCGACTACAACTACTACTTCGACGGCAGCGCCTTTCTCTACGCCACCATGCGCGACGCCGACTGGCGCGTGGCCGTGCTGGTGGACGAAGCCCACAACCTGCTGGAGCGGGCGCGCGGCATGTACACCGCGCAGCTCGATGGCGCGGCGCTCGAAGAGGCGCACCGCGTGGCGCCGTCGGCACTGCGCGGCCCGCTGTCCCGGCTGTTCCGCGAATGGGACACGCTGCAGCAGTCGCAGCAGGCCGACTACGAGACCGGCGACGAGATCCCCGAGCGCTTCACGCGCACCCTGCAGGCCGCCAACACCGCCATGGCCGAATACTTCGCGGCCACGCCCGACGCATCGCAGGGGCCGCTGCAGCGCTTTTTCTTCGACGCGCTGCACTTCGCGCGAATGTCCGAAGCCTTCGGCGACCACTCGGTGTTCGAGCGCACGCTGGGCGCCACGCAAGAGCAGCGCAGCCTGGCCATCCGCAACCTCGTGCCCGCGCCGTTCCTCGAAGCCCGCTTCGCGGAGGCGGTCTCGGTCACCTGCTTTTCGGGCACGCTGTCGCCCTTCGAGTTCTACCGCGATGCGCTCGGGCTGCCGGAAGACACGGCGCTGCTTGACGTGGCCTCGCCGTTCAGCAGCCAGCAGTTGCGTGTGGAAGTGGCGATGGACGTGTCGACGCGCTTTCGCGACCGCGCCGGATCGCTGCGCCATGTGGCGGACATCATCGGCGCGCAGTTCGAGCGCGTGCCCGGCAACTACCTGGCCTTCTTCAGCAGCTTCGACTACCTCGACAAAGCCTGCGCCGCCTTTTCCAGCCGCCACCCCGGCGTGCCGGTGTGGACGCAGACGCGCGGCATGCGCGAAGCCGAGCGCCACGGCTTCATCGCGCGCTTCGAGGAAGGCGGCCAGGGCATCGGCTTCGCCGTGCTGGGCGGCGCGTTCGGCGAAGGCATCGACCTGCCGGGCAGCCGGCTCATCGGCGCCTTCGTCGCGAGCCTGGGGCTGCCGCAATACAACGAACTCAACGAGATCACGCGCGAGCGCATGCAGTCGCGCTTTGGCAAGGGCTACGAGTACACGTACCTTTACCCGGGCTTGCAGAAGGTGGTGCAGGCGGCCGGTCGCGTGATCCGAACCGAGGAAGACCGGGGCGTGCTGCACCTGCTGGACGACCGCTTCGCGCGGGCGGAGATCCGGCAACTGCTGCCGAGCTGGTGGCATGTGCGGCTGACCGGAGACGAAGACGGTGCGCGCCGCTAGACGCCTCGAACACGCGGGCCAGCCAGACCTGTTCGGCGAGGCGCCCGTGGCCGCCATCGAGGGCTTGCGCTACGAGCGCGGTTTTCTCTCGCATGAAGAAGAGGCCGGTTTGATACGCATCGTGCAGGGCCTGCCGCTCAAGGAGATGCGCTACAAGGAATACACCGCGCGCCGCCGCGGCACCAGCTTCGGCGGCAGCTACGACTTCGACACGAACCGCCTCAAACCCGGTGCGCCGCTGCCCGACGTGCTGCATCCGCTGCGGGCGAAGGTGGCCGCATGGGCCGGCGTCGCGCCCGAAGACCTCGCCCACATGCTGATCGCCGAGTACCGGCCCGGCACGCCGCTGGGCTGGCACCGCGATGTGCCCGACTTCGAGGACATCATCGGCGTCTCGCTGAACAACGATGCGGTGATGCAGTTCAGGCCCTATGTGCCGGGGGCGCCTGCATCGGGGCCGGCTGCGCTCGAATTCCTGATCGAGCCGCGCTCCGTGTACCTGCTGCACGGCCCTGCGCGCTGGGAATGGCAGCACGCCATTGCACCGACCGAGGCGCTGCGCTACTCGATCACGTTGCGCACGCGGCGCGACAAGGGCATCGGTCGCGGGCCTACCTGAAGACCGGGCAGCCCGCCGGCAGCTTCTTCTCGAACAGCACCGCCACGCCGCAGTCGGATGTGAACATGCCGAGGTTGTCGTGCCCGATGCCCGGCACTTCGACGATGTGCTGGTTGAAGTTCGTGGCGTGCCGGCTCTTCAGGTAGTCGAAGTACGGATGCCCCCGGGCCAGCCGGTTCGGCCCCTGGGCCATGCCGCTGCAGGAGCGGTCGAAGAAATGCAGGTACGGGTCGGTGTCGGCGCCGCCGAGCAGGTAGACGACGTTGCGCGATGCGTAGCGGGCTTCGAGCGATTTCACATCCTGCTTCGCCACGTAGGGCGGCGCCTTGTCCAGGCCGTAAGGCCAGTCGTTGACGGCAGGGCATGCCTGCAGGTCGGCCGGCTGCAGCTTGCCGTCGGCCGAGGGCCGGTCGCGGTCGAAGTAGAGGTAGTTGCTCGGGTTGGCAATCACATAGCGGATGCCGATGCCGGCGCGGCGCAGCACCGCCTCGCCGTCGCTGGTGGCCACATAGCGGTTGAGGATGCGCCCGCCGGCCGAATGTCCGATCAGCAGCACCTCTTTCAACGCCGGATAGCGACTGCGGTCCGCGAAATGCGCGAGCACCGCATCGAGCGCCGAGAACGAACTGACCGGTGCGGGGCCGGCCGCCGCATCGCCGCGCGCCCAGCCGGAGCGGACCCAGCCGAGCACGTCGGGCGACAGGCTGAAGACCTTCGCATCGGTGGCGGTGAGGAACTGCGGCGCCACGACCATCGTGCCCGTGGCCGCGTCGCCCGCGTTCTGGACGATCTTCTTTCCGGTGGCGAAGTACACGTCGGCGTTGCGCAGGATGCCGTGGACGATCACGATCACGCGCCGCACGTCGGGCGCGGGCGCATCGATCGGGCGGTCCGCGAAGATCGGGATGGTGCCCGCACCGTCCGCCGTCCTGACGGCGATGCGCTGGTCACCGACCTGTTTGACGGGCTCGTCGACACGGCGGCTGTTGCGGGTCGCCAGATCGCCTTCGCCCTGCGTCTGGGCGAGGCCGTTCGATCCGATGAGAAGGAGCGCAAGAAACGCCGCGCGCACGAGGCCTGCCGACTTGCCGATGGACATGAAGAGAACTCCAGGAAAAAAGTGCAACCGCTCAAGAGCCTACCGGCTGACGGGCGCCATCGACCTTAACCACCTTTGGCGGCGCCCGCCGCATTCACCGACACGCCCCACATGCGCGGCTTGCCTTCCCACACCGCAAACCCGCCGATGCGCTTGCGCACGGCCCATGCATCGAGGCCGTTGAACAGCATCACCATCGGCACCTGCTGGATCATCAGCGCGTGGATCTGGTCGAACAGCGCCTGGCGCTTCTTCGGGTCCGACTCGGCAAAGCTGTCGTCGATCAGCTTCAGCGCCTGCGGGTCTTCCCACACCTTGCGCGCCTGCTTGTCCTTGGGGCCCGAGAACTGCTCGTAGCTCAGTGCCGGATCGAGCCGCGACGAATAGCTGAACGAGCTGATCTGGTAGTTGCCGCTGTTGTAGCGGTCAAGCTGCGTGGCCCATTCGAGCACTTCGAGCTGCGCGTTGATGCCCACCGACTGCATCATGGCCTGCGCCAGCACGGCCACCGTGTAGCTGGGCACATGGGCGCGCTTGTTGGTCTGGATGGTGATCTTCTCGCCCTTGTAGCCGGCCTCGCGCAGCAGCTTCGCAGCCTGTGCGGGGTCGTAGTGCCAGCCTTTCTTTTGCGCGGGGCTGTAGAAGGCCGAGCCCTTGTGGATGGCCGAGTTGTTGACCGAGCCCAGCCCTTCGGAAGCAGCCGCCACGATCTGCTCGATGTCGAGCGAGGCGGCGATGGCCTGGCGCAGCTTCTGGTTCTTCAGCAGCGGGTCGCGCGTCTGGATCAGCAGCACGTTCTTGATGGCCTCGGGCGGCGCCTGCACCACGAGGTTGCGGTCGTTCTTCAGCTCCTGCGCATCGCTCGACGTGATCTGCCCCGCATCGATGGCGCCCGACTTCAGGCCCGCTGCCGCGGTGGCTGCATCGGGCACGACGAGGAACTTCACCGTGTCCACCAGCGGCGTCTTCAGGCCGGTGTAGCCATCGGACTTGGTGGCGCCGGCCGGCGAGGTGTAGCCCTTGAAGGCCGTCACGGTGACGTATTCGCCGCGTTTCCATTCCGCGAGCTTGAACGGGCCGGTGCCCACGGGCTTGTCCCAACTGCCGTCGGCTTTGACCGAACTCTTGTGCAGGATGGCCGTCATGCCGCAGTCGGTGCGCGCGAGCGTGTCGAGGAACACGGCCGAGGGCTTGTTGATCTTCATCACGAAGGTGCTGTCGTCGGGCGTGGCGGTCTCGACCACCTTCAGGCCGTTGCGGCCGTCGTACTCGCTGGTGCAGCGCCAGTCGGTCTTCGGGTCCATGTAGCGCTTCCAGTTCCAGGCCACGTCGGCCGAGGTCATCGGCGCGTCGTTGTGGAACTTCACACCCTTGCGCAGCTTGAAGGTGTAGGTCAGGCCGTCCTTCGACATATCGACCGACTGCGCCAGCAGCGGGCCCACGCTGCCGTCCATGCGGTAGCCCACCAGACCTTCGACGATGTTCAGCACCACGCCATCGGTGGTGTTGTCGCGGTTCACGCCGGGGTTGGTGGAGCGGATGTCGGCGGGTTGCGCGACCGTCACCGTGGTCTGTGCGAAGGCGCCCGAAGCGGCCAGACAGGCGCTGGCGATGGCGGCATGGCGGAAGAAAGAGCGGGGCATCAGGAACTCCTGCAGGGGCAAGTACAAAAAGAAGGATCAGGCGAAGACCGGCGCTTCGGCACCGAAGCGCCAGCGCAGCCGCACGCCGCCGGCCTCGGTCGGCTCCAGCGCCGGAATGGCCGACAGCAGCTTGCGCGTGTAGTCCTGCTGCGGCGCATCGAACACCGTGTCGCGCGAGCCTTGCTCGACGATGCGGCCGTCCTGCATCACGATCACGCGGTCGGCCACCTGCTCGACCACGCCGAGGTCGTGGCTGATGAACAGGCACGAGAAGCCGTGGCGCTTCTGCAGCTCGGCGAAGAGTTCGAGCACTTGCGCGCGCACCGTCACGTCGAGCGCCGAGACCGGCTCGTCGGCGATCACGAACGCGGGCCGGCGCACGAGCGCCCGCGCGATCGCCACGCGCTGACGCTGGCCACCGGAGAGTTCGTGCGCATAGCGCGGCGAATAGGCCGTGTCGAGGCCGACCTCGTCGAGCACTTCGGCCACGCGCTTGGCCTTGTCGGCCGACGACATGCCCTTGACCAGCCGCAGCCCTTCGCCGACCAGTTGGCCGATGGTCATGCGCGGATCGAGCGAGGCATACGGGTCCTGGAACACCATCTGGCATTGCAGCCGGTAGTCGAACCAGCCGGCGTCCGAGCGCGCGATGGGGCGACCGCGAAAAAGAATCTCGCCGCCGCTGGGCTTGAGCAGGCCGGCGATGGTGCGGCCCAGCGTGGTCTTGCCGGAGCCCGAGCCGCCGACCACCGCGACCACTTCGCGCGGACGCACCACAAGGTCGATGCCGTGCAGCGCACGCTTGGGCACCGCCTTGGCGAACAGCCGGCGATGGCCAGGGTAGTCGACCACGAGACTGCGCACTTCGATGACGGGCGCATCGTCCACCGCCTGCCGCGCGGGCAGCCGGCGCGGCATGGCCTGCAGCAGCTCGCGGGTGTATTCATGCTTCGGGTGTTCGAGCATGTCGTCGGTGTTGCCGACTTCTTTGACCTCGCCATGCCGCATCACGACCATGCGCTGCGTGAAGCGCGCAACCATCGGCAGGTCGTGGCTGATCATCAGCACGGCTGTCTGGTGCTCGCGCGTGAGGCCGACCATCAGCTCCAGCACGTCGCGCTGCACCACGGCGTCGAGCGCAGTGGTCGGCTCGTCGGCGATCAGCAAGGCGGGCTCCAGCAGCATCACCGAGGCCAGCATCATCCGCTGGCGCATGCCGCCCGAGAACTCGTGCGGCCAGGCCGCGAGCGCGCCCTTCGGGTCACGGATGCCCACGCGCGCCAGCATGTCGAGAATGCGCGCCTGCCGCGCGGCGGGCGACAGGTCGCGGCGGTGCAGCGCGAGCGCTTCGCCGAGCTGCTTGCCGATGGTCATCGACGGGTTCAGTGACGTCATCGGCTCCTGGAACACCATGCCGACGCGCGCGCCGCGCAGCGCGCGCAGCCGGGCCGGCTTGGCGAGCGCCAGGTCTTCGCCCTCGAAGAGGATGCGACCGGCGGTGCGCACCAGCGGCGGTGGCGTCAGGCCCATGAGGGCGCGCGCAGCCTGCGTCTTGCCGCTGCCCGATTCGCCCACGATGCCGACCATCTCGCCCGGCGCGATGTCGAAGGACACGTTGCGCACGATCTCGCGACCGCCCATGCCGACGGCGAGCGTCAGGCCTTCCACGCTGACCAGCGGCGTGTTCGTCGTGGCTGTCATTGCACGCCCTTCATGCGCGGGTCGAGCCAGTCGCGCACCGCGTCGCCCAGCAGGTTGATGCCCAGCAGCGTCAATGCGATGCACAGGCCGGGAAGAATCGAAAGGTAGCTGGCCTGCGCCATGAACGGGCGGGCCGACGCGAGCATGTTGCCCCAGGTGGGTGCCGGTGGCGGCACGCCCAGGCCCAGGAACGACAGCGCGCTCTCGGCCAATATGACCCAGCCGAACATCGAGGTGGCCAGCACCGTGAGCGGCGCGGTGCAGTTGGGCAGCACGTGGCGCACCATCGTGTACAGCTCGGAGTTGCCGAGCACGCGCGACGATTCGATGAACTCCTTCTCGCGCAGCGACAGCACCGTGCCGCGCACGATGCGCGTCACCGATGGCGTGTAGGCCAGCCCGAGCGCCAGGATGATGCCGTACTGGTTGGCCCCCACCACCGCGAGCAGGCCCAGCGCCAGCAGCAGGCCCGGAAAGGCCAGCAGCGCGTTGTTGAAGGCCATCACGATGCGGTCGGTCCAGCCGCGCAGAAAGCCCGTCAGCACGCCGACGATGCTGCCCACCACGATGGAGAAGCCGACGGTCAGCACGGCAATCCACACGCTGGTGGCGGCACCGGCCATGAGGCGCGACAGCTCGTCGCGGCCGAACTCGTCGGTGCCCAGCAGGTAGGGGCCACCCGGCAGCTTCAGGCGCGAGCCGAAGTTGATGCGCAGCGGATCGTGCGGCGTCCACACGAGGCTGATGAGCGCAGCCGCGGCGATCAGGCCGACGATGACGATGCCGACCAGCGCGTTGAGGGGAATGCGCTTCTTGCGCTTCATCGTTGTCATTCGACGGCGACGCGGGGGTCGAAGAGGGGGTAGCAAAGATCGATCACGAGGTTGACCACCACATAGATCACGGCCACGAACAGCAGGCAGCCCTGGATCACCGGGTAGTCGCGCGCAAAGATCGCGTCGACCAGCAGGCGGCCCAGGCCTGGAATGGTGAATACCGTCTCCACCACCGCGATGCCGCCGAGCAGGTTGCCCAGCACCAGGCCGATCAGGGTCCAGGTCGGGCCGAAGGCGTTCTTGAAGGCATGGCGCATCAGCACCGCGCGCTCCGACAGGCCCTTGGCGCGCGCATGCGTGATGTAGTCCAGCCGCAGCACCTCGAGCGTGCTGGCGCGCGCCATGCGCATGAGCACGCCGATCTCGTGCAGGAAGAGCGTGAGGATCGGCAGCACCAGATACAGCAGGCCGTTCTTCCAGTCTTCGGTGATGCCCACGTAGCCCACCACCGGCAACCAGCCCAGCTTGAGGCCGAACAGCAGCAGCAACAGCAGGCCGAGCCAGAAGGTCGGGATCGACACCAGCAGGGTGGCCGAGCCGACCAGCAGCAGGTCGGGCGCACGGTTCTGCTTCCACGCAGCGATCATGCCGGCGGGCACCGCAACCATCGCGGCCAGCGCCACGGCCACCAGCACGATGCGCCCGCTGATCAGGAAGCGCTCTGCCACCAGCGGCAGCACTTCCTGGCCGCTGTTGATCGACGTGCCCAGGTCGCCCTGCAGCACATGGCCGAACCAGATGCCGAACTGCGCCATCACCGAGCGGTCGAGACCGAGGCGGGCGCGCAGTTCCGCAAGGCTCGCGGGCGTGGCAAGGTCGCCCAGCAGCAACTGCGCCGGGTCGCCGGGAATCAGCCGTATCAGCACGAACACCGACACCGCCACGATGAGCAGTGTGGGAATCGCCATCGCGATGCGGGCGGCTGCGAAACGGAACATGCCTTGTTCTTCCTTGTGGGTGGTGGGCGTCAGGCCGGCGAGGGCGTGGCACGCAACTCGTGCAGGGCCTTCGCGAAGAAGTCTTGCACATGCCCCACGCAGGCCAATCCGTTGTGCGGCACGTTGTCGAGCAGCTCGAACGCAACCTTCACGCCAGCCGCCTCGAAGGAGCGGCGCAAGGTGTCGAGGCGTTCGGGCCGCGTGCGGCCGGCGTCGTTCGCGCCCGGCATGAAGAACTTGCCGCCTTCGCGGTGCGTGATCTCCCAGGTCTCGATGTCGGCCTTGCCGGCAATCATGTGCACCGGCACGCGGCGCAGGGCATCGAGGTTCATCGGCTTGCCGAAGCGCGCGTCGAAGTCTTGCGTGCCGACCCACCAGCCCTGCTGCGGGTCGATGAGCGTGACGGAGCCCGGCGCGCCGATGGACGCGGCCCACAGGTGTTCGGGGTGCAGCATCGCAAAGCGGTTGACGAACTGCCCGCCGCCCGAATAGCCGAAGAGCGCGAAGCGGCTGAAGTCGCAGTCGAATTTCTCGCCCACCTCGGCCACCATGTCCAGCAGGATCTGGTCGTAGCGGATGTCCGCCTCGATGAGGTGCTTGAAGCCGTCGCGGTTGCCGTCGCCGCGCACGCCCGCCGGGAACAGCGGGCACAGCACGATGCAGTCGTTCCACTTGGCAAAGCCGCTGAAGGCCTCGCGGTAGTTGACGAAGGCGCGGCCGGTGCCGTGCACCACCACCACCAGTTGAATCGGCCGCGTGCCGGGCTGGCCGATGTGCTCCGGCACGTAGGTGCAGTACGAAAAGCGCGGGTCGCTGCGCGAGGCGTAGATGGTGCTGGGGCCCAGGTCGTAGATGGCGCGGGCGCGTCGGTCGGCCAGGGCGGTGGAGGTTTCGGTGGTGGCGGTCATGGCGAGAAATCTGCAAATGAAGAGAGAAGGGCGGGCGGAACTACAGCGTGTATTCCTGGAAGTTGCGCGCCTCGTAAGGCTTGCGCGCCACCCACATCACGCGGTTGGCCGCATCCATGAGCGTGGTGGCCACGGTGGCCGAGATGCTGCTGAAGTCCGCGGGCTTGGGCGTGCGCAACACGCCGTCGGGCTTGCCGAATTCGTCGGCCAGCGCAGCCTTCACATGGGTCCAGTCGATGCGGCCCTCGATGCGGCCGAGCGCGTTTTCCACACGGTGCTGGCGGTAGATGCTGTCGGGCCGCTGTGGCAGGCCGGGGTCGCGCAGCTTCATCACGGCGGACGGGGACATCCAGTGGTTGGCATGCACCAGCAGGTCGTTTTCGGGCAGGGTCCAGAAGATCTCGCCTGGCGAGGTTTCGAGGCTGATGCCAGAACCGTCGTTGCCGCTGGCCTGCGCCAGGATCATGTTGTTGGCGCAGTAGCGCTTCGAGGCCCACACCGACTTCATCGCGGTGGCGAGGTTGGCAGCCTCCAGGATGCGACGGCGCAGCAGCACCAGCGGCACGCCGGGGCCCTTGCAAAAGTCTTCGTCGCAGGTCAGCGAATTGCCGGTGAGCGACACGCCGTGCGTGTTGAAGCCATGGCGCGCGAGCGCGCCGGCTTCGGTGAAGGTGAGCATGTCGGGGGCGCTTGCGCTGCGGATGCGCAGCACGATGCCGGTGTCCACGCATTCCTGGCGCCAGTCCCAGTTGTGGGCATGCATGAGCCGGCCGGTGGCCGAGCGCGCGGGCAGCACGAGCAGGCCGGTGCAGTCGCCGTCTTCGGACGGGGCTGCGTCGGGTGCGGGATCGGCCTTGCCCTTGAGGTCGGCATAGCCGAACAGCATTTCGGTGCGGCAATTGATCATCACCACGTCTTCGAGCGACACGCCCGCGCCCTCGGCAATGCCGCGCATCTCTTCGAGGTAGCCGGCGTCGTAGGCCTCGATGATCGGCAGCATCGACTGCGCGAGCTGGCGGATCGTCGCCTCGTCGAGCCCGCGCCGGCCGAGCTGGGCACGGTAGAGCGCGACGCCGCCCGCCACGCGCTCTGGCACGGCACGGCCGTGCTGCACGCCGCGCGCGTGCGGCGTGCCGGAAACATCGACAAGGGGAAAGTATTGGGGAGTGGTCATGGGTTGCAGCAAGGTGTCATCTGCCTGCCGCGCAAAGGCGGTAGTGCGGTGGTGATGGCACGCATTGTTTTGCAGGCACAGGAAAAATAAAATTTAAAAATCATTTAGAGTTGATAAAGGATTTATTTACCTTTCAACGTCTGCCTGCCCCGTGAGCACCATCCGCTTTCTTCGCACCTTCGTGGCCGCTGCCCGTGGGGGCTCCTTCGCCGCCGCGGCCGACCAGGTGGCCCTGACGCAGGCGGCGGTCGGCCAGCAGATGCGCGCGCTCGAAGCGGAAATGAAGAAGACGCTGTTCGACAAGACCGGCCGCACCATGGTGCTGAGTCCCGCCGGGCATCTGCTGCTGCCGCGCGCGGAAGAGCTGCTGGCGCAGTACGAATCGATGCGGCGCGACCTGCAGGACCAGCGGCAGATCGCCGGCAGCATCAAGCTCGGCTCGCTGATCTCGGCCATGGGTTTGCTGTCGAGCACGCTGGCGGTGCTCAAGTCGCTGCATCCGAACCTCGAGGTTGAGCTGCGCGTGCGTGAGCAATCGCAGTTGATGCAGGACGTGGTGAGCGGCGAACTCGATGCGGCCGTGGTGGTCGAGCGGCAATGGCCCGAGGTGCCGGGCCTGCTGTGGACGCCTTGCTACGACGAGACGCTCACCGTCATCGCCAATTCGGGCATCGCTTCGCCCGACACGAGCATTGCGAGCCTGTTCGCCACCCATCCCTTCATCCGCTTCGACCGGCGCACGCCGACGGGAGCACGCATCGACCGCATCCTGCGGCGGCTGCAGCTCGTTCCCAAGGAATTCCTGGAACTCAATTCGCTGCTTGCCATTGCGGAACTGGTGCGCAAGAACGTCGGCTTCACCATGGCGCCGCTGCTGAAGAATTTCGATTGGGAGAGTGACCCCGCGCTGTGCGTGCTGCAACTGCCGGGCCGGCCCATCGCGCGCCGGCTGGGCATGCTGGAGAACGGGCGGCGAAGCCACATCACGGGCGTGGTTCGCGAGGAAATGCTGGCGCACCTGCGCCGCATGAAGCCGGGCGGCTGACACGCTTGCGACCACGCGCGCCAGACAAGGCTGACGCGCAGCGCTCGCGTCTTCTTACCCCCGGCAGGCACCAGCCGCCCAGCATGGAGGCTTCTCAACCCGAAGGAGTACTGACATGCCAAGAGGCGACAAGTCGTCCTACACGGACAAGCAGAAGCGGCAGGCCGAGCACATCGAGGACGGCTACGAGCACCGTGGCGTCGGCAAGGGCGAGGCCGAACGCCGCGCCTGGGCCACGGTGAACGCGGAGACCGGTGGCGGCAAGAAGAGCGGCTCCGGGCGCGGCAAGGCCGAGAACCATGCACCGGCACGCAAGGGTGGTCGTCTCGGTGGCGCTGCTGCTGCGCACCGCACCGCCGCCGAGCGGTCGGCTTCCGCGAAGAAGGCCGCCGCCACACGCAAGCGCAATGCTGAAAAGCGCGCCTGAACAAAGGGCTCCCATGCACATCATTCTTGGCGCGACGGGCCACGTCGGCGCGGCACTTGCGCAAACCCTGCTGGCCCAGAACCAGCCGGTCACCGTGGTCACGCGCGATGCCCGCAAGACCCAGGCATTGCAGAACAAGGGCGCGCGCGTCGCCCAGGTCGACGTGTTCGACACGCTCGCCCTGAACCGCGTGATCCAGGGCGGCACGCGGCTCTTCGTGCTCAACCCGCCGGCCGCGCCGTCGACCGACACCGTGGCCGAGGAGCGCAAGAGCCTGCGCGCCATCGTCGCCGCGCTCGAGGGCTGCGCGCTGGAAAAGATCGTTGGCGAGTCCACCTACGGCGCGCAACCCGGTAGCGCCGTGGGCGACCTGGGCGTGCTGTACGAGATGGAGCAGGCACTCGGTGCCGGCCCCGTGCCGTTCAGCGCTCTGCGCGCGGCCTACTACATGAGCAACTGGGACACCTCGCTGAAGACCGCGCGCGAAGAGGGCAAGGTCTACAGCATGTACCCGCGCGACTTCAAGCTGCCGATGGTCGCGCCGCACGACCTGGGCGAGTTCGCGGCGAAGCTCATGCTCGGATCGCCCGCGCCGTCGGGGCCGCACTATGTCGAAGGGCCGCAGCGCTATTCGGCGGCCGATGTCGCGGCGGCTTTCTCGGCCGCGCTGCAGCGCCCGGTGGCGGTGGTGGAAACGCCGCCCGCGCAGTGGGAGCAGGCATTCAAGTCGCTGGGTTTCTCGGACGCGGCTGCGAAGTCCTATGTCGCCATGACCCGCATCACGCTCGAAGAGAAGTACGAGCTGCCCGACAAGCCCGAGCGTGGTGTCATCTCGCTGAACGAATACATCAACGCATTGGTGAACAAGAGCAGCGCCTGAGCCGGCGCTTGGCCGATCGTTGAAATCGGCCACAACGCGTGTCCGAAAGGTGCAGCCGAGGCCGTGGGGCCGCGAGAACCGGACATTCGCGGGCCATCTTTGGTGGCAGCCGGACAACTTGCAAGCGCGGCTGCCCAAGCGCCGGATGCACGAAGCCACCGCGTTGCGCGACATTGCGCTGAACGTACCTTCTATGCGGCTGAACGTCGCTCAACCACCTCCCATCCCGCGCACGAAAAGCAGGTTTGCCGTGCCGCTTCAGCGTCGATACGATCCCGCGCCTTGCCCCTCGTTCCTCTCGACGGGCAGAGCTTTTTCCGAACAAGAAAGGAACGCGCGGGTGCCTCCATCGACTGCTTTTCCCCTCATCTGCACGCCAGCCGGCAATGCCGGTTGGCAGCAACGCAGCCGGCGTCACGTGTGGCACCCGTGCACCCAGAGCATCCGCCTCGACGTGGCGCCGCCATTGCCCATCGCGCGCGGCGAGGGCGTCTGGCTCTTCGACCATGAGGGCGGCCGCTACATGGACGCCACCAGTTCGTGGTGGGTCAACCTTTTCGGCCACGCGCATCCGGCCATCAACGCGGCGCTGAAGAATCAGCTCGACACCTTCGCGCACGTGATGCTCGCGGGTTGCACGCATGCGCCGGCAGTGGAGCTGGCCGAGCGCCTGTCTGCGCTGACGGGGCACGCGCTGGGCCATTGCTTCTATGCATCCGACGGCGCCTCGGCCGTGGAGATCGCGCTGAAGATGAGCTTCCATGCCTGGCGCAACGCCGGCCGCAGCGGCAAGCAGCGCTTCGTGGCGCTGAAGCAGGGCTACCACGGCGAGACGCTGGGGGCCTTGCATGTGACTGACGTGCCGGTGTTCCGCGACGCCTATGCGCCGCTGCTCGCCAACGCCCATCTGGTCGCGTCGCCCGACGCGCGCAACGCGCGGCCCGGCGAAGACGCCACCGCCGTCGCTCGCCGCGCCGCCGCTGAACTCGAAGCCCTGCTGGCTCAACAGCACGACACCATCGCCGCTGTGATCGTCGAGCCGCTGGTGCAGTGCGCCACCGGCATGGCGATGCATGACCCCGCGTACCTGCGGCTGGTGCGCGCCCTGTGCGACCGCTACGACATGCACCTCATCGCTGACGAGATAGCAGTCGGCTGCGGGCGCACCGGCACTTTCTTCGCGAGCGAACAGGCCGGCATCTGGCCCGACTTCCTGTGCCTGTCCAAAGGCATCAGCGGCGGCTACCTGCCGCTGGCGCTGGTGATGACGCGCGACGCCATCTACGACAGCTTCGTGGACGACGACGTGGCGCGCAGCTTCCTGCATTCGCATTCGTACACCGGCAATGCGCTGGCCTGCCGGGCTGCGCTTGCCACGCTGGACCTGTTCGAGCGCGAGGACGCATTGCGCCGCAACCGCGAGCGCGCCGACCGGCTGCTGCAGCGGCTGCGCGCAGGGCTGGCCGGCCAGCCGGTCGATCACCTGCGGCAGCGCGGAATGATCACGGCCTTCGACGTGCGCGAGCCCGGAGCGCGCTTCGCCGAGCGTTTTCACCTTGCGGCGCGTGCGAACGGGCTGCTGATGCGGCCCATCGGCGCCACCGTCTACCTGATGCCGCCCTACGTGATCGGCGACAGCGAGATCGACCGGCTGGTCGATGGCACGCTCGCCACGCTGGCGGATGTTTCTGCTGCTGACCACGCAGAAGGAGGCCGCGATGTCGCGCTTGCTTGAACGCCTGCAGGAAGAGATCGCCGCACTCGACACACAGTCGCTGCGCCGCCGCCGCCAGATCGCCGAGACGGCCTGCGCGCCCGAACAGTCACTCACGCTGGCCGGCGCCACAGCGCCGCGCACCATGCTGGGCTTCAGCAGCAACGACTACCTCGGGCTGGCCGCGCATTCCGCATTGGCGGCCGCCTGGGCTGAAGGCGCGGCGCGCTATGGCACGGGCAGCGGCGGTTCGCACCTGATCCTGGGCCACTCGCGCGCGCATGCGCAGCTCGAAGAGCGGCTGGCCGACTGGATGGCGCCCTTCATTCCCGAGGCGCAGAGCCTGTTCTTCTGCACCGGCTACATGGCCAACCTCGCGGTGCTGTCGGCGCTCGGCGGCGCGCAGGCGGTGATCTTCTCGGAGGCGCTCAACCATGCTTCGCTGATCGACGGAGCCCGGCTGGCGAAGGCACGCGTCGAGCGCTACCCGCATTGCGACATCGACGCGCTCGACGCCATGCTGGGCGCCTGCGATGCACCGGTCAAGCTGATCGTGAGCGACGCGGTGTTCAGCATGGACGGCCACCTCGCGCCCGTGGTGCAGTTGCTCGCACTGGCCGAGCGGCACGACGCCTGGCTGGTGCTGGACGACGCGCACGGCTTCGGCGTGCTGGGCGACACGGGCCGTGGCGTCGTGCAGGCCCTGGGCCTGCATTCAGAGCGGCTTGTGCTCATCGGCACGCTGGGCAAGGCGGCGGGTGTGTCGGGCGCTTTCGTGGCGGCGCACCGCACTGTCATCGACTACCTCGTGCAGCGCGCTCGCCCCTACATCTTCACCACGGCCGCGCCGCCGGCGGTGGCGCATGCACTGCTCGCCAGCCTGACGCTGATCGAGGGCGAGGAGGGCATGGCTCGCCGTGCCTCGCTACAGACCCGCATCGCCCAGTTGCGCGAAGGGGTGAACACAGTCCTGCCCGCAGACGGCAGCGCATGGCTGCCCGAATCGCCCACCGCGATCCAGCCGCTGATCGTCGGCGACAACGCGCGTGCGATGCGGACGATGGCGCAGCTCGATGCGCGCGGCTTGCGTGTCGGTGCGATCCGTCCGCCGACGGTGCCGGCCGGCACGGCGCGGCTGCGCATCGCGCTGTCGGCCAGCCACAGCGAAGCCGATGTCGAACGGTTGGTCGATGCGTTGGGCGCGGCCCTTGCACAGCCTTGTCAGGAGGCGGCATGACGCGCCGCCACTGGTTCGTCACCGGCACCGACACCAGCATCGGAAAAACGCTGGTCAGCAGCGCGATGCTGCATCTGCTGGCGTCGTCGGGTCTGCGTGCAGTCGGCATGAAGCCTGTCGCGGCCGGCGTCGAAATGATCGATGGCATCTGGCAGAACGAAGACGTGGTGCAACTGCAAGCGGCCGGCAACGTCAATGCGCCGCTGTCGTTGCGTTGCCCCTACGGGCTGCGCGCACCGATGTCGCCGCACCTCGCCGCGCGGGAAGAGGGCGTGCGGATCGAACTGCCGGTATTGCAGTCGGCCTTCGAGGCACTGGCGCAACGCGCCGATGCGGTCGTGGTCGAAGGCGTCGGTGGCTTCTGCGTGCCCTTCGGCGACGACCTAGACAGCGCCGACCTCGCCACCGCACTGGGCCTGCCCGTGATCCTCGTGGTCGGGCTGCGGCTGGGTTGCCTCAGCCATGCGTTGCTCAGCGCGGAAGCGATCCGCGCGCGCGGCCTCACGCTGGCAGGCTGGGTCGCGAGCGCGGTCGATCCATCGATGCTGGCGCCCGAGGCCAATCTGCAGACCCTGCGCGCACGCCTCGGTGCGCCGCTGCTGGGCGTGGTGCCGCACCTCGCATCGCCCGATGCAGCGGCTGCGGCCCGCCACATCGACCTGCGTGCGCTGCGCGCGACGGCGGCCCACGCCGCGCGCCGATCCGCAGCGCAGCCGTACGAGGAAGAAGCCTCAGCCGCGCTGGCCTGACTCGGCCAGGCGCTTGCCACGAACGCCGCCCTGGCGCTCCAGCATCCAGCCCGGGTATTCGGCCGGCAGCGCGCTCGCCTTGTCGAGCGTGGCCAGTTCGTCGGCACTGAGCTTGATGGCCGTGGCCGCGATGTTGTCGTCCAGTTGCTCGACGCGCTTGGCGCCGATGATCACGCTGGTTACCACCTGCTGGTGCAGCAGCCACGCCAGCGCGATCTGCGCGACCGAGACCTTGCGGGCATCGGCCAGCACGCGCATCGCGTCGATGCAGTCGTAGGCGCGCTCGACGTTCACCGGCGGAAAGTCGAAGCTGGCGCGGCGGCTGCCTTTTTCCACTTCGGTGTCGCGCCCGAACTTGCCGCTCAGCAGGCCACCGGCCAGCGGGCTCCAGACCATCAGGCCGACGTTCTCGCTGCGCATCATCGGCGCCAGTTCGCGCTCGAGGTCGCGCCCCGCGATGGTGTAGTAGGCCTGCAGCGACTCGAAGCGCGCGAGGCCGTGGCGCTCGGCAATGCCCAGTGCTTTGGTGATCTGCCAGGCGGCCCAGTTCGACACGCCCACGTAGCGCACATGGCCTTGCTGCACGAGGTTGTCCAGCGCGCGCACGGTTTCCTCGATGGGTGTGAGCGGGTCGAAGCCGTGGATCTGGTACAGGTCGATGTGATCGAGCTGCAGCCGCTTCAGGCTGGCCTTGACGCCGTCCATGATGTGAAAACGCGAGGCGCCGGCGGAGTTGACGCCCTTGCTGCCGGTCTCGCCCAGCACCTTGGTGGCCAGCACGAAGCTGTCGCGCGGCAGCTTGAGGTTTTTCAGTGCCTGGCCGGTGATGACTTCAGACTGGCCTTCGGAGTACACGTCCGCCGTGTCGATGAAGTTGATGCCGGCGTCCACTGCCCGGCCAATCAGGCCTTCGGCTTCGGACTGCTGCAGGTTGCCGATCTGGCCCCAGATGCCGGAGGAGCCGCCGAAGGTCATGGTGCCGAGGCACAGTTCAGACACCAGAAGGCCGGTACGACCGAATTTGCGGTATTGCATGGAGAAATCCTTTGCGTTGGGAGGCGAGCCGCCAAAGTATCCCGCCGCCTCCCCGGCGCAGGCGAGCGCGTTCCTGCAAAGTCTTTGCCTATTTCTCCAGACCACCCCGCCGGGGCGTGCCATTTCGCGGGCGGAGCGCTAAGCTGCAAACCACTCGATCCTCCATGGCGGCCATTCCGTGGCGCCCACCGTGACAAGGCCCTGAACATGTCCGACGAAACACCTGAAATCTCCGCTGTCATCGCCGCACCGATGCCGCTGGAGCCCGAACTCGACGAAGCCAGGAAGGAACTGGTGCAGTTGATCAACCACATCACGCGCGGGCAGGACGGCACCATCATCACCGCCGTACCCGGCCTGCAGGTGTACTGCATCAGCAAGCCCGATGGCCCCAAGCACGGCTTCGCAAGCCCGGCACTCGGCCTGATCGCGCAAGGCTCCAAGCGCATCATCGTGGGCGACGACATCTACGTGTACGACCCGATGCACTACCTGGTGACCTCGGTCGACCTGCCGGTGTGCGGCCATGTGCGGCTGACAAGCGACAACCAGCCCTACTTGGGCTTGCGGCTGGAACTGGCGGTCGACGAAATCGGCGAACTCATCGGCGACGAGAAGCTGCCCGCCAAGGCCAACGCGCCGGCCTCGCGCGGCATGTACGTCAACCGCATCGCGATGCCGGTGCTGGAGCCGGTGCTGCGCCTGCTGCGGCTGCTCGACACACCGGAAGACGTGCCGATCGTCGCGCCGCTCATCAAGCGCGAGATCATGTACCGCCTGCTGGTCAACGGCGAGGGCGCGCGGCTGCGGCAGATTGCGCTGCAGGACAGCCACACGCAGCGCATCACCAAGGCCATCAGCGCGCTGCGCGTCAACTATGCGCAGTCGCTGCGGGTGGAAGACATGGCGCGCGCGGTGCACATGAGCGTGTCGTCGTTCCATCACCACTTCAAGGCCGTCACCGCGATGAGCCCGCTGCAGTACCAAAAGCAACTGCGCCTGCAGGAAGCACGCCGCCAGATGCTGCTGACCGGCGCCGACGTGGCCTCCGCCGCGCACAACGTGGGCTACGAAAGCCCCTCGCAGTTCGCGCGCGAGTACGGCCGCATGTTCGGCGCGCCGCCGTTGCGCGACAAGCGCCGCTGGCTCGGCGAGGCCGGCAACGACGCATTGGGTGCCGAGTCGATGGAAGCGGCCTGAGCGCAACGGCCGCCCATGGCTGAATCCAAGGTTGCCATCTACGGCGCCATTGGCGCCAACGTGGCGATCGCGGCCACCAAGTTCGTCGTGGCGGGCGTCACGGGCAGCTCGGCGATGCTGTCCGAGGGCATCCACTCGGCGGTCGATACCTTCAACGGCATCCTTCTGCTGGTCGGCTTGCGCCTGAGCAAACGGCCCGCGACCGTCGAGCATCCGTTCGGCCACGGCAAGGAGCTGTACTTCTGGAGCCTGATCGTCGCGGTGCTGATCTTCGGGCTGGGCGGTGGCGTGTCTTTCTACGAAGGCATCCAGCACATCCGCCACCCGGAGCCGATGCGCGACCCCACCTGGAACTACATCGTGCTCGCGGCGGCGGCGCTGTTCGAGGGCGTGAGCTTTGCCATCGCGCTCAGGGAATTCCGCGCCCAGTCACGCGGCATGCCGTTCTGGCAGGCGCTGGACCGCAGCAAGGACCCGACCACCTACACCGTGCTGGCCGAAGATTCGGCCGCACTGGTCGGGTTGGCGGTGGCCGCGCTGGGCATCTACTTCAGCCACAGCCTCGACATGCCGGCGCTCGACGGCGTGGCCTCGGTGGTCATCGGCGTGCTGCTGGCCGGCGTGGCCGTGTTTCTCATCAGCCAGGCGCGCGGGTTGTTGATCGGCGAGGGCATTCGCCCCGAGACGGCGCGCGCCATCCGCAGCATGGCGATGGAGCAACCCAGCGTGGAGAACGTGGGCCATGTGCTGTCGATGTACATCGGCCCCGACGAAGTGCTCGTGATCGTCGACGTGAACTTCAAGGACGACACGCCCACCGGCGATGCAGCCGATGCCATCGCCGCCATCGAGAAGCAGGTGCGCGCGCGTTTCCCGATGATCAAGCGCATCTTTGTCGAGGCGAGCGATGCGCCGGCCGCCGACACGCCCGCCGTGCCCTGAACAACGGCACGTTCAGCAAAGCGAGCGGTACTGCGAAGGCGTGAGGCCGCAGGACTGCTTCCACGCGTGCACCAGGTGCGCCGAATCGAAGAAGCCCGAGGCATGAGCGATGGCGGTGAGCGATTCGCCGCCCTTGCTGCTGCACATCGCATGGCTTGCGAGGGTCAGGCGCACGGCCTGGCGCAGCAGGCGAAAGCTCAGGCCGGCCTGCGTGAAGGCGCGCTGCAGCGTGCGGCGTGAAGCGCCTACCGCGCCGGCACATTGGTCCAGTTCGGCGAAGGGGTCGGCATACAGGCTGTCGACGCTGTCTCGCAACGCGGCGTTTGCATAGCCGAGTTCGCCGAAGTGCCGTGCGAGCGGCCTGATCTCGTCGTGGCGTTGGCGCAGCGGGCTGTTGTCGGCCATGAGGTGCGACACGCAGATCGCGCCCGCCTGTTCGCGCATTTCGTCGTGCAGCCCGGCGGCGCGCGTCTCGCGTTGCAGGCGAAGGCCGGCATCGCAGGAGACCAGCGTTTCCACGCCCAGTGGCGCCATGCGGTTGAAGCCGTTCCATCGCATCTGGAAGGCGGATGCATCGCGGGCCGTGCGCATCAGTTCTGCGACAGGGTTCGCATCGAGGGCCATGAGCTGCAGCATGCGCCGCTCCGCGCGCTGCATGGCTCCTTGCCGCGTGGCGGCCCGCGCAACGGCCTGCGAATAGACATCGTGGTCGGTGAGGCCATCGACCACGCGCTCGACCGACCAGCGGAACAGCAAGGCCGGGGCATCGTCCGTGTCGGCAAAGGATTCGCCGAGCAGGTGATAGCTTTTCCAGTGCGTCATGGTCTTGGGGAGGAGATGTGGGCGGGATTCTAGTGATGGCCCGTGGCGCACAGATACAAGCCTTGGACGCAGGTCACAAAAACAATGCGACTCCATTCATCAGGAGCCCATTCACCGTGGACAGACGACAACTTCTTCTAGGCGCCGGCGCCAGCCTCGGCGGCACCACCCTGGCCGGCTGCGCCGCCTTCGATCGCCCGGTGGCCGCGCGGCGCGACGATTTCGCAGGCCTGGATGCCACCGCGCAGGCCGAACTGGTGCAGCGCCGCGAGGTCACGCCCGGCGAACTGCTCGAAGCCGCGATCGTGCGCATCGAGGCACTGAACCCCCGGCTCAATGCCATCGTGACGCCGCTGTACGAGCGTGCGCGCGGCGAGGCTCGTTCGCAGCTGCCGGCAGGGCCGTTCCAGGGCGTGCCCTATGCCATCAAGGACATGCTGGACCTGCAGGGCACGCGCCGCACGTCGGGCTCGCGGCTGTTCGCGCGCAACATCTCGCAGGACACCAGCGAGATCGTCACGCGCTCCGTGGCGGCGGGCCTTGTGATCGTGGGCAAGACCAACACGCCGGAGTTCGCGCTCAATGGCTCCACCGAGCCGGTGCTGTTCGGGCCTTCGCGCAACCCGTGGGACACGGCGCGGTCTTCCGGTGGCTCGTCCGGCGGTGCCGCCGTTGCAGTGGCTTCGGGCATGGTGCCGATCGCGCATGCGAGCGACGGCGGTGGTTCGATCCGCATTCCCGCGTCGTGCTGCGGCCTCTTCGGGCTCAAGCCGAGCCGCAGCCGCATGGTCGGCTCGCGCGCCACCGATTCGGGCGTGGAGCATTGTGTGAGCCGCTCTGTGCGCGACAGCGCACGCCTGTTCGCATGGAACCAGCGGCAAGATGCGCAGGCACCGCTGAAGCCCGCACCGGTGCTCGACCCGCTGGGCGCACGGCGGCTGAAGATCGGCTTCTCGACCGCCAATGTGTTCGGGCAGCAGGCCGCGCCTTCCGTGCGCTCGGCGCTCGAAGAAAGCGCAAGGCTCTGCGCGGGCATCGGCCACCATGTCGAACCAGTGCGCCTGCCCGTGAACGGCGAAGAGTTCTTCACGCATTTCATGGTGGCGTGGAGCAGCGGTGCCGATCGCATGCGGCGCATGGCCGAGACGCAGGGCCTGCGAGCCGAAGACATGCTGGAGCCCTGGACGCTGTACCTCAGCGCGCATTTCCGCAGGCAACCCGCCGATGCCGGCGCGAAGGCCGGCGTGTATTTCGCGGAACTCTCGCGGCGCTTCGATGCCTTCTTCCAGACCGTCGACGTGATGTTGACACCGGTGCTTCATGAAGAGCCACCAGCATTGGGTTTCCTCGGCCCTGACGTGCCCGGTGCGCAGATGTACGAGCGGCTCATGACCTACGTGTCGTACACACCGATGCACAACGTGGCAGGCACGCCCGCGATGTCGGTGCCGCTCGCCCAGGGTGCATCGGGCTTGCCCATCGGCAGCCAGTTCGCGGCACGCATGGGCAATGAATCCACGCTGTTCGGCCTGGCCTTCGAGCTGGAGCGCGCCGCGCCCTGGGTGCAACGCAAGCCGGGAGCCTTGTAGCACTTACTGCGATTTCCTGCGTTGTCCACACCATGCAAGTTTTACAAAATCTCGCTATCGTTTTGTTCGCTGCAGCAGCCCGGCCCATGGGGTCGGGGCAACCTAACAACATGGAGAAATTGCATGCTTTGGGAAAAGAAGCTGGCGCAGTGGTGCGCCGCAGTTCGCGCTCGCGCCAACCTGCCTGCGCGACTGACCTTGTGGGACGGCCAGTCCTATGACTTCGGCACCTTCAGCGGGCCTTCGGTCACGCTGCATGTCAAGTCGCCGGCTGCGCTGTCGCTGATGCTGCAGCCTACGCTCGACAACCTGGGCGAGGCTTACGTCAAGAGCAAGATCGACATCGAAGGCAAGCTCAGCGACGTCATCGACATCGCCTACGGGCTGGCCAAGACATCGATCGACAAGCCCGGCGGCGCGCTGCAGAACATGGCGCGCTACTTCACGCACACCAAGTCGTCGGACAAGAAAGCCATCGAGTACCACTACGACGTATCGAACGAGTTCTACCAACTGTGGCTCGATCCGAACATGGTCTATTCGTGCGCCTACTTCGAGAACGGCGACGAAGACCTCGCCACCGCGCAACTGAAGAAAATAGACCACATCCTCACCAAGATCGAACTCAAGCCGGGCCAGACCCTGCTCGACATCGGCTGCGGCTGGGGCGCACTGGTGATCCGCGCGGCGCAGAAGTTCGGCGCGCGCTGCGTGGGCGTCACGCTGTCGCAGAACCAGTTCGAGCTGGCGACCGAGCGCGTGCGCGCGGCCGGCCTGCAGGACCGCATCGAGATCCGCCTGCAGGACTACCGCGACGTGACCGGCCAGTTCGACCGCATCACCAGCGTGGGCATGTTCGAGCACGTGGGCCGCAAGAACCTGACCGCGTATTTCAAGCGCGTGCAGGAACTGCTGGCCGACGACGGCGTGGTGATGAACCACGGCATCACCTCGTCCGACCCCGAAGGCGGCGGCGTGTCTTATGGCGGAGGCGACTTCATCGACCGCTATGTGTTCCCGAACGGCGAGCTGCCGCACATCAGCCTGACGCTGCAGGCCATGCAGCAAGGCGGCCTGGAAGCCTTCGACGTGGAGAATTTACGCCGCCACTACGCGCAGACACTGCGCCTTTGGAGCGACAACTACGAGGCCAACAGCGACAAGGCCCACGCGCTGGTCGACGAAGAGAAGTTCCGCATCTGGCGCATCTACCTCGCGGGCTGCGCCTATGCCTTCGAGAACGACGACGTGGCGATCTACCAGATCGTCGGGCGCAAGGCGGGCCGTGCGGCGAAGACGCTGCCGTGGTCGCGTCGCTACATCTACGAAGGCACCTCGGCGCTGAACGCGGGCTGAGCGAGCGAGAGCCTGAGCGCAAGCGCGGAATCGCGCACCTCGGTAGCATCGGGGCCTCGCGGCCAACAACACCTCGGCGCCTGCCGGACATCTTCGTCCGCGGGCCGCTTTCCGGCCCCGAAGAAGCCCCATGAGCGCCAGCACCAAAACAACAAACCGCCCCCTGGTCATCGCATCGATCATGGCTTCCATGGCCATGGTCGCCATCGAAGCCACGATCGTCTCGACCGTCATGCCGCAGATCGCCTCCGAACTCGGCGGCCTGCATCTCTACAGTTGGGTGTTCGCATCCTTCCTGCTCGCGCAGACCGCCATGACGGTGGTGTTCGGCAAGCTGTCCGACCTGTACGGGCGCAAGCCCATCATGTTCGTAGGCATCGCCATCTTCATCGTCGGCTCGGTGCTGGCCGGCTTCTCGTGGTCGATGCCGGCCATGATCTGCTTCAGGTTGATCCAGGGCATTGGCGCGGGCGCGATACAACCGGTGTCGCTCACCATCGTCGGCGACCTGTATCCGGCGCGCGAGCGCGGCAAGGTGCAGGGCTACCTCGCCAGCGTCTGGGCGGTGTCGGCGGTGGTCGGTCCGATGATCGGCGCGCTGATCGTGCAGAAGCTTTCGTGGGGCTGGATCTTCTGGATCAACGTGCCCATCGGGCTGGCCGCAGCGGCGGGCTTCTGGTTCTACCTGCACGAAGCGCCGACCGTGCGGCGTTCGTCCATCGACATGGTGGGCGCGGTGCTGTTCACCGTCGGCATTGCGGCGTTGATGATTGCGCTGACCGAGTTCGGCGTCGGCAACTCGGGCGTCGCGCTTGCGTGGGGCGTGCTGTTCGTCGTCACGCTGGCGCTGTTCATCGCGCAAGAGCGCCGCGCGGCCGACCCGATGGTGTCGCTGAAGCTCTGGGGCGCACGGATGATCGCGACCGTCAACGGCGCGGCGATGCTGGCCGGCATGGTGCTGATCGGCATCACGACCTTCTTGCCGATGTACGTGCAGGTGGTGCTGCAGCGTTCGTCGGTTACCGCCGGGCTCACGCTCACGATGGTGATGCTCGGCTGGCCCATCGGCGCGACGCTGACCTCGCGCACCTTTCATCGCATCGGGCTGTGGCGCATGGTGGTGGTCGGCGGGGCGTTGATTCCGCTGGGCACGTCGACCTTTGCATTGCTCGGCGCAGGCAGCTCGCCGGTGTTGCCCGCCGTAGGCTCGTTCATCATCGGGCTGGGCATGGGGGTGATGAGCCTGGCTTCGCTGATCCTGATCCAGGAGGGCGTGGAGCTGTCGCAGCGCGGCATCGCCACGGCCTCGAATGTGTTCTCGCGCAACCTCGGCAGTGCGTTGGGCGCTGCGTTCTTCGGTGCGGTCTTCAACTTCGGCCTGACGCGTCGCGACGGCACGATGATGTTCACCGACGATCAGTTGCGTCTGCTGTTGCAGGGGGTGCACGGCTCCGCCGCCGGGGATGCGGGCATTCGGCTGGCGCTGAGCAACTCGCTGCATCTGACGTTCCTGATGATGCTGGTCGTGAGCCTGGGCGTGGTGGCGCTGGCGTTGCTGTTGCCCAAGGAGGGGCTGGAGAGCCAGGCGGTCAAGGGCAATGACGAGGCTACGCAGAAATAGGCCGGGCTTTCTCGGGGCTGTTCGTGGTCTGTTGGGTATGGTGCGGGTTCATTCGGGGCTTGTGCGAATGACACCGGGAGCTCCCCTCCGCGAATGTCCCCCGCTTCGCTCCTCCTTTATTTCGCTGCGGGGAGCACCCGGCGTCATTCGCACATGGACGCGCTGCTGGTGATCCAGCGATCAACGACGGCTCTGAGCGCTCACGTCGATACGGGGCTCTTTTTCACGAAATAAAGGAGGAGCGAAGCGGGGGACATTCGCGAAAAAGAGCACCGTGTCGGCGGGAGCGTGCCCCGAATCATGGAGCCTGCACAAGCTCTTGCGCTAATGAGGCGCGCCCAGCAACAAGCGCGAAACCCATCCGGCCACATAAAGGCCAAGGCCGAAAACGCCGTGCGTGACGACGCTGTGAAAACGCGCGACGTTCGGGCGAGGCGTGCGGCTGGCGGCGATGCCTGCGCCCATGCCCGGCTGCATCACCAGGAACGGCGCAGCCACGCTGCCGATGCCGACGATCAGTGCGGGGCCGAGCGTCGGGCGGTGGGCCCAGTCGAGTCCCCAGACTGAAAGCAGCACGGCCGCGAACGCAATGCCGATTGCGTAGTGCGCAGCCCATCCGATCACGCGTTCGCCATTCACGGGCGCCGAGGCGGCGATGGGTGTGTGGCGAAAGCGCCCACGCGTCATGTAGACGAGCCAGCGGCCGACCAGCGCGTAGTCCAGCGAAGGCAGGCCGAACAGCCGCTTGCGGACGATGGCCCAGAGGTCCATCACCGCCGTCGCACCCGCTCCGATCAACAGCGCGCATGCCAGATAGTTCGCTGCCTCAGACATTCACGGCCTTCTTCGGCGCCCGTGCACTGACCATCCAGCACGCTGCGCTCAGGCGGACTTCATCGCCATGCACATAAGGGGCGAAGGCGGCGCGAACCGTTTCGATGACCTGTGCGCGCGTCTGCGCGTCGGACGTTTGCAGAGCCAGCCCGACGGGGCCGAGCCGGCTCAGGTATGCGAGCAAATCGTTTTCGGGCAGGGTGCAGTCCACATCGATCGGCCGGATGTCGACATCGGCCCAGCCGCCGTCTTCCAGTACGGCCTGAACGCGGTCCCGGTCGGCGAAGGCGAACTGGCCGGGTGCGCCCGGCCGGCGTGTGGGAAGGTTCGGCAGCAGCGGGGCCGCAGCGCGCTCGGCCGTGGTCATGAACGGGTTTTCCGCTGCGCTGCGCCAGGCGATGAACCGGAGTTCGGCGCCGTCCCGCGCCGCGCTTCGCAGGTTTGCGAAGGCGCGGACGGGATCGTCGAAGAACATGACGCCCAGGCGCGAAATGACCATGTCGAAGCTTGCGGGCTCGAACGCGTGGGTCTGGGCGTTGGCGCAGATGAAGCTGGCTGGCGAGCCTTCGCGTTCGGCGCGGTTTCTGGCGGCGGCGATCATCGGCTCCGAGATGTCGACACCGACGCATTGGCTCTTCGCACTGTGAAGCCGGGCGACGGCGAGCGTGGTGGCGCCCGTGCCGCAACCGACGTCGAGTACCCGCCCTCCGGTTCCGGCAGAAGCCGCTTCGACCAGCAGGTCTTCAAGCGGCTGGAACAGATGGTCGAGCGATGCTTGGGTGTCGACCCAGGCGCGGCCGGCGGGGCCGTTCCAGAGCTTGGCCTGCTCGTCGCCGGTCGGGTGTGTGATGGTCATGATCGTTTTCCATTGCGTGCCCTCAAGAGGCGGAAGCTAGACTGTGCAACTTCAAGTCGACTTGAGGTCAAGGGGGTAAGAAACATGGACATCGCAGAGGTGTCGCAGCGGTCCGGCGTTCCTGCCTCGACGCTGCGGTTCTATGACGAAAAGGGGCTGATCACCTCGATCGGCAGGCAGGGCCTGCGCCGCCTGTTCGACCCCGGCGTGCTGGAGCGGTTGGCGCTGATCGCGCTGGGGCGCGCCGCCGGTTTTTCGCTGGACGAGATCGCGCTCATGTTCGCGTTGGACGGGCGGCCACGCATCGACCGGCAGATGCTGGCGGACAAGGCCGACGAGTTGGACAAGACGATCCGCAACCTGAGCGCCATGCGCGACGGGCTGCGGCACGCCGCGGTCTGCCCCGAGCCGAGCCATATGGAATGCCCCAAGTTCCGACGCATCGTGAAGGCTGCTGCTTCCGGCGCGATTGGCGCGCCGCGGAAGAAGAGGGGACCCGGCATCGGCAAGAACCCCGCAAGCCGCCTGAAGAAGGACACCCTATGACCGGAACAGAACTCGCCACCGCGTATCGTGGCTACATCGCCTGCTTGAATGCACAGGACTGGCCGAGCCTTGCAAACTTCGTTCACGACCAGGTGGTCCACAACGGACGAAAGCTCGGTGTCTCGGGCTATCGCGAGATGCTGGAGAAAGACTTCCGCGACATCCCGGATCTCCGGTTCGACATCCAGTTGCTCGTGGCCGATCCGCCCCGTATCGCCAGTCGACTGCAGTTCAACTGCTCTCCCAAGGGAACATTCCTCGGCTTGAACGTGAACGGAAAGAAAGTCGCTTTCACCGAAAACGTGTTCTACGAATTCCGGGACGGAAAAATTTCAGAGGTATGGTCCGTCATCGACAAGGCGACCATCGAAGCCCAGCTCTAGCGCGACAGGCGACGTCGAATCAGCCCGCGTCTTTCTGCATGAACACGCTCAGCGGATCGTCCGGATAGGCCCCGAACCGGTCGCGTCGCACATACCCCGCGCGCGCATAGAACGACAGCGCCTCGGGCTGGCTCACACCCGTCTCCAGCCTGAACATGGCGCAGCCCCGGGCCATCGCTTCGCCCTCGACAAAAGCCAGCACCTTCGCGGCGATGCCTTGCCCCCGGTCTTGCGGTCGCACGTACATGCGCTTGAGTTCGCCGTAGCCGGGCTCCATCACGATGGCCCCGCAGCCGATCGCCGTGCCGGCCTCATCGCGCGCCACCGCGAACAGCACATTGGCCGCAGACAGCGCTGCAATGTCGATGCCGTAGTGGCTCTCCGGCGGATACAGCGGCTTCTGGTAGGCGTCGAGGTCGTCGATGAGCTGGACGACGTCGGGTTGGTCGGGGCGTTCGAGTGCAATGGTCATCGGTCGAATTCTTTCGGAGCGCCGATATTACCTAGCGCCATTCCCAAAGCCCATTCGCCAGTGGGGGTTCGACGCCACGGCCAACAATGGCTGCGACGACAGGCCGATCTGCCTGCCGCAAACCCATCCGTTCGTTCGCATGAAGGAGTAGCACTTTGGAATACCGTCACCTGGGTAAATCGGGCCTCAAGGTCCCCGTGTTGAGTTTTGGCACCGGCACGTTCGGCGGCAAGGGCGAGTTCTTCAGCGCCTGGGGCAGCACCGACGTGGCCGAGGCGCGCAAGCTCATCGACATCTGTATCGACGCTGGCGTCAACATGTTCGACAGCGCCGACATCTACTCGGCCGGCGCCGCTGAGTCGGTGCTCGGCGAAGCCATCAAGGGCAGGCCGCGCGACCGGCTCATCATCTCGACCAAGGCCACCTTCCGCAGCGGCGAGGGTGCGAACGACGTGGGCTCGTCGCGCCATCATCTCGTGCAGGCGGTCGATGCCGCGCTCAAGCGCCTGGGCACCGACTACATCGACCTGTTCCAGCTTCACGGCTTCGACGCGAGCACGCCCGTCGAAGAAACCGTGTCCACGCTCGACGACCTCGTGCGCGCGGGCAAGCTGCGCTATGTGGGCGCCTCGAACTTCTCGGGCTGGCACCTGATGAAGTCGCTGGCGGTGGCCGAGCGTTACGGCTACGCGCGCTATGTGGCGCACCAGGCCTACTACTCGCTGGTCGGCCGCGACTACGAGTGGGAGCTGATGCCGCTGGCCAAGGACCAGGGCGTGGGCGCCGTGGTCTGGAGTCCGCTGGGCTGGGGCCGGCTCACGGGCAAGATCCGCCGCGGACAGCCGCTGCCCGCCAACAGCCGCCTGCACGCGACGGCCGACATGGGTCCGCCCGTGGCTGACGAACTGCTGTTCCGCGTGGTCGACGCGCTGGAAAAAATCGGTGCCGAAACCGGCAAGACCGTGCCGCAGGTCGCGCTGAACTGGCTGTTGCAGCGCCCGACCGTGTCGACTGTGGTGGTCGGTGCGCGTGACGAAGCGCAACTGCGGCAGAACCTCGGCGCCGTCGGCTGGAACCTGACGCCCGCGCAGGTGGCCGAACTCGACGCAGCCAGCACCACCACACGGGCCTATCCGTACTGGCACCAGCAGGGTTTTCTGGAGCGAAACCCGAACCCTGTTTAAGCAGGCGTCAGTCCGAGCACCCACGTCTTGAAGTGCTCCAGCGCCCCGGAGGCCGGCCGGCCTTCGGGGTACGCGAAGTAGTAGCCCTGGCGCACGTCCAGGTGCCGATCGACCGGGATCACCAGCTCCCCGGCGCGCAGCTCGTGTTCGATCAGGATGCGCGGCGCCAGGCCGATGCCCATGCCGGCCGCCGTGGCCGCCACCACCATCGTGAACAGCTCGTAGCGCGGCCCGCGCGAGGCGTGCACCGTGTAGTCCCAGCCTTGCTGCGCATACCAGTCGCGCCATGCATGGGCGCGCGTGCTCAGGTGCACATGGCGGCAGCGCTCGAAGCCGGCTTCGTCCCACGGCCCGTTGGCATCGCGAAACGCGGGGCTGCAGACCGGCACCATCTCGCCCTCGGCAAAGATCAGCCCGCCGCGCGTGTCGGGCCAGAACTGGTCGCCGAAGTAGATGGCCGCGTCGTAGGCGTTTTCCTGGAAGGAGAAGGGCTGCGAGCGCGCCGACAGGTTGACCGTGATGTTCGGGTGCAGCCGGCTGAACTCGGGCAGCCGGGGAATCAGCCACTGCGTGGCGAAGGTCGGCACCACGGCCAGCTCCAGCACGAAGCCCATCTCGTGGCCCGCGCTGATCTCCAGCGTGTCGCGGCGGATCTGGTCGAGGTGGCGGCGGATGCGCGCCGCGTACTCGCGCCCCACCTCGGTGAGCGTCAGCCGCCGGCGCACCCGCGAGAACAGCGGCACGCCGAGCCGCTGCTCCAGCATGGCCACCTGCCGCCCGACCGCGCTTTGCGTCAGCGCCAGCTCGGTCGCGGCCCGCGTGAAGCTCCCCAGCCGCGCCGAAGCCTCGAAGGCCTGGAGCGCGCCGAGATTGGGAATGTCTTTTCTCATCGATTCACTGCCTGTTGTCTCTGTCTTCTTGTCAAAGCACCTGCCGTGCCTGTTCCCAAAGAACCGTGTCCGGGCGCCGGCTTCCTTCCGGGCCCGCACAACGTTGTGTGTATTTAGCGTTTGTTCCGCATGCGGTCACGACTCTATTCTGCGTGCCGACCCCTGCCAACGATACGAGGAGACTTCCGATGATTGTTTCGTGCACCCGTCGCACTGCCCTGGGCATTGCGCTCGCTTCCGCCCTGAGTCTGCCTGCCGCCGTATGGGCGCAGGCCGAGCAGACCGTCACCATCGGCCACGCCGGCCCGCTGACCGGGGGCGCCGCCCACTGGGGCAAGGACAACGACAACGGCGCACGGCTGGCGGTCGAAGACCTGAACAAGCAGGGCCTTGTGATCGGCGGCAAGAAGATCAAGTTCGTGCTCCAGTCCGAAGACGACCAGGCCGACCCCAAGCAGGCCATGGTGGTCGCCAACAAGCTGGCCGACATGGGCGTGAAGGGCATGCTGGGCCACTTCAACTCGGGCGCGGCCATTCCGGCCTCGGCCGTCTACAGCCGTGCGGGCCTGCCCGACGTGTCCACCGCCACCAACCCGACCTTCACCAAGCAGGGCTACGACAACGTCTTTCGCATCCTGGCCAGCGACGACGACGTGGGCATCGCCATCGCCAATTTCACCGTGAAAGACCTGAAGGCGAAGAACATCGCGGTGATCGACGACCGCACCGCCTACGGCCAGGGCGCCGCCGAAGTGTTCACGCGCGGCGTGAAGGCGCTGGGCGGCAACATCGTGGCGCAGGAGTACGGCAGCGACAAGGCCACCGACTTCATGGCCATCCTGACCACCATCAAGAGCAAACAGCCCGACGTGGTGTTCTACGGCGGCATGGACGCGCAGGGCGGCCTGATTGCACGCCAGATGAAGCAGTTGGGCATCACGGCCAAGCTGCTCGGCACCGATGGGCTGTGCACCAACGAGGTCGCCAAGATCAGCGCGGGCGCCGTCGATGGCCTGCTGTATTGCACGCGCGGCGGCAAGGAACTGGAAAAGACCCCCAAGGGCGCCGAGTTCGAACAGCGCTACAAGGCCCGCTACGGCGTCGAGGTGCTGACCTATGCGCCGTACCTCTACGATGCCATGATGGCGCTGGCCGCCGGCATGCGCGCGGCCAACTCGGTCGAGCCCGAGGCCTACCTGCCGGCGATGCGCAAGGTGAAGTTCGACGGCGTGACCGGCACCATCAGCTTCGACGGCAAGGGCAACCTGCAGAAGCCGGACTTCACCGTCTTCACCTACAAGGACGGCAAGCGCGTTCGCGTGGCCGGCTCCTGACGCAAGCGCCCGGATGCGAACCCTGAATGCGGCAGAGACTGCTGCGGCGCTTCCCTACGGTGCGCTGGTCGAAGCGCTGCTGCAGATGTTCGAGCGCGAACGCCGGGGCGAGGCGCATGCCGCACCTCGGACCTGCGTGCCGCTTGCGGCCGGCGGCGTCATGCTGTTGATGCCCGCGGCCGATCTGCGCTTTGCAGTCTTGAAGACGGTGACCGTGCACGCAGGCAATGCTGCGCAGGGCCTGCCGGTGGTGCAGGGCGACGTGACCCTGATGGATGCGGCCGATGGCAACCGGCTGCTTGGCATGGACGGCAATGTGCTGACTGCGCGGCGCACGGCGGCGCTGTCGCTCGCTGGTGCGATGCGGGCAGGGCGCAGGAGCGGCGCTCGCATGCTGCTGATCGGCGCGGGCGTGCAGGCGCTTGCGCATGCCGAGGCATTCGCCGAGGTGTGGGGCGTTCAGCGCCTGCAGGTTCATGCCCGGTCGCAGGCGCACTCCGAAGCCCTGGCGCAACACATGCGCGCACGCGGTGTCGATGCGAGTGCAATCACCGACCCGGCCGCTGCGGCGGCCGAGGCCGACGTGATCGTGGCCACGACCAATTCATGCGATCCCGTGGTGCCGTCGCAACTGCGGCCGGACGCCACGGTGATCGCCATCGGCGCCTACCGCGCCGACATGGCCGAAGTGCCGCCCGAGGTGGTGCGGCGCTGCGCCGTGTTTGTGGATACGCTGGAGGGCGCGCGCGCCGAAGCGGGCGACCTGATCCAGGCGGACGTCGACTGGTCCGCTGTGCAGGCCTTTGCCAGCGCATCGCCCGTGGCGGCCGACCGGCCGGTGCTGGTCAAGACCGTGGGCCATGCGCTGTGGGACCTGGCGGCGGCGCAACTGGCGTACCGAAATCAGCAGTGACATCAGCAGTGATGCTGGACAGCAGCAAGGAAGGCAATTCATGCGTCGTGTGGTGATCATCGGCGGCGGTGCCATTGGCTCCGCCATCGCCTACTTCCTGACCCGGGACCCGGAAGGGGAGCCCTTCGAGGTCACGGTGGTCGAGCGAGATTTCTCGTACAAGCAGGCGTCGTCGGCGCTGTCGGCCAGCTCGATCCGCCAGCAGTTCTCGACCGCCATCAACATCGAGATGTCGCTCTATGGCATCGACTTCTTCCGCAAGCTCGGCCAGACCTTGCGCGTGGGCGACGACGTGCCCGACATCGGGCTGGTCGAGCCCGGCTACCTCTACCTGGCATCACCGGCCGGCGTCGATGTGCTGCGCGAGAACCATGCGATGCAGAAAGCGCACGCGGTCGACGTGGCGCTGATGACGCCCGATGAACTGAAGACGCGCTTCCCGTGGATCTCGACCGAAGGCGTCGCGCTCGCATCGCTCGGTCTCTCGGGCGAGGGCTGGTACGACGGCTACAGCCTGCTGCAAGCCTTTCGCAAGAAGGCTGTGTCGCAAGGCGCGCGCTACGTGCAGGCGCATGCCACCGGCTTGCGGCGCAACGGGCGCACGCTGACCGGTGTGGAACTCGACAGCGGCCAGGTGCTCGATGCCGACGTCGTTGTCAACGCGGGAGGCGCCTGGGCCGCGAAGGTCGCCGAATGGGCCGGCATCGCGCTGCCGGTGCGCGGTCGTCGCCGCAGCGTTTTCAGCTTCTCGTGCCCCGACACGCTGCCGGACTGCCCGCTGGTGATCGACACCTCCGGCATCTGGCTGCGCCCCGAAGGCCGCCAGTTCATCTGCGGCTTTGCACCGCCCGAAGCGCAAGACCACGACGACATGCCGCTCGACGTCGAGTACGAGGCCTTCGACAACTTCATCTGGCCCGCGCTGGCCGAGCGCGTGCCGGCCTTCGAGGCGATCCGCATGACGGGCGCCTGGGCCGGCTACTACGAGATGAACGTGTTCGACCACAACGCCATCCTCGGGCTGCATCCCGACTGCGACAACCTGTTCTTCGCGAACGGCTTCTCGGGCCATGGGCTGCAGCAGTGCCCGGCGGCGGGGCGGGGCGTGGCGGAGCTGATCCGCTTTGGCGAATACCGCAGCCTCGATCTTTCTGCGGTCTCGTTCGACCGCATCCTGGAGAACCGGCCGCTGCTCGAAAAGAACGTGATCTAGCAGGCGTCCTCAGGGCGACGCCAGCGCCGTGAACGGCCCCGGCTGGCCCAGCGCCGTCTGCCCCTCGTTGAGCACGGCCACCAGCCTGCCGTAGAAAAACGGCAGGCCGAAATCGATGGCGCCGTTGATGCCGGTGCCGGCCACATCATCGACCGCCACTGCACCCGGGTTGCTCGTGAACAGCGACTGTGCATTCACGATGGAAAAGTTCTGGCTCAAGGAAGATCCCGTTGCCGAGGTGAAACTGGCAGACAGGGCCAATGAACTCGCAGGGCAATAGAAGCCCGCAAACGAAACGCTCGGGCATCGGGCAATCGAGGAATCGTTCAGAAAGAAGAAGTTCGAGCCGCTGTCGAGAAAGCTGTCGGGAAAGCTCGCGCTCTTGTAGGTCGCCGAGACAGCGAGTGTGCGCGGGTTCGTTCGCAGCACCGTCGCGCCGCTCATGGCGTTGTTGGATTGCGTGCCGACGCCGAAGTAGAGCGTTCCGAGCGTCGTGCCCTGGCCTGCCGACGAGATCGCGGGCAGGCTGAGCACGACCCCGTTGTTGTCCTGCGCGAAAGCGGCCACGAGGTTGGGGGCCTGCATCGCGACGGGCACTGTGCTTCCCTGGCACGCCCCTCCCGAGGGGCAGGTGTAGTAGGTGGCCGAAACGACCTGCTGCGCGCACGCTGCGCCGCAATCGTGCAGGAAGGCCGCCAAGCCGATGATGCCGTTCGTTCCAAGGTCGGCGGGGGTGTTTTCAGCCGCCAGCGTCCCGTTGTCCGAGCATGTGGCCGGGGCGCCGCCCGCCGCCGTATCGCCCACGATCTGCAGCGGTTGCGCCGCCGCCGACTTCGGCCCCAGCGTGACGTCGGCCACGCGCATCGTTCCCCACGTGTAGCCATCGAGGAACTGCTGGCATGCATTCAGCGGCGCACTGTTCACCGTCTCGCGCGGCAGGGCCGCGAGCAGCGACGGACTGATGGCGGCGGCGGTGATCCGCAGGCCCGTGGAGCCGGTGTCGATCAGTACGTTGTTGATCGTCTGGCAGTTGCCCGTTCCCGGAGCGCAAAGCTGCACGCTGACCTGTGGAAGGTTGACCCCGCTCGAATCCGTTCCACGGCCCACCGTGACGGTCATCGCGTTCTGCGAGGTTGCCACCGGGGCCGAAGGCGCTGCTGCTGGCGCCGTGGGGGGCAGCAACCCGATCGGCAGGCCGCCTCCGCCTCCGCCGCCACCCCCACCGCAGGCAACGAGGCCCGCGAGGCTTCCCGCGCATACAGCCATGACCGCAGCCCTGAGAAGCCAGGCCCTGGCTCCCGGGCTCATTGCCTTCGCGCGCGCACTGGCGCCAGTCACGCGTTCGTTGCTTGCCTGCTGTGATTCCATGGGCATGGTGGCTGATGACTGAAGGGTTGAGAGGGTCAGGAACCTTGCGGGATCGACAGCGCATCCGGACTGACGCCGGCTGGCAGCAATTGCGGCAACCAGGCAACGCCCGTCGAAGAGCGTTGGTGCGTGGAGGCCTGTACCGCGAATGTCTCGTCCTTCTGCGAGGTCGTGCCGTGCGAACCCCTGCCTTGCAGGCGCAGCGCGCGTGCGTTCCGTGACATCTGCGTGGCGTACTGGGTGCCCAGCAACACCGAGAGTTCAGGCCGGTGCGAGCCGCGCCACGCCACCGCGAACACGACGCCGTCCGCGGTCAGGTACTCGCGCTCGATCAGGCCGTCTGGCAGCGTGACTTCGCGCGTGGTCCAGCTTGCCGTTGTTCCTGCCGGCGCGCTGCCGCCCGTTGCGGGTTCGGTGCTGGCCGTCGGGCTGCTGGCCTTGTTCGACCCGGCGGCAAGGCGCTGAACCGAATGCGCGCTGGCGGCACTCAGCGTCGGGGCGCCCCCCAGTTCGGCAAACGCCGAGGGCATGCCGGCCACGGCGAGCGCAAGCGCAAGGCCGCCCAGCAAGGCGGGCCTGTGGGCACGACGCGCATGACATTTATGTGACCCGCTCTTCATGCAGACTTCCTTTGACATGCCGACGCGCGGAGATTACATCCCGTTGGCACCGAGTGGGCAAAGACCTGTGTGCCTGCATTGGCTGCAACGCCAAGTCGGCCAGCGCTCAGGTTCGCGGTGTTAGCGCGTTCGCGGGGAGGGCGTAGGATCGCTGCCAAAGAGGTGCCCCGACATGACTGCACAGACATTGATCGATACCGCGCAGGCGCTGGTCGCCGGTGACAAGGGCCTGCTCGCGATGGACGAGAGCAACGCCACCTGCAACAAGCGCTTCGCGGCGCTGGGCATCCCGCAGACCGAGGGCGCGCGGCGCGACTGGCGCGAGCTGATCGTCACTGCGCCCGGGCTGGGCGACAGCATCAGCGGGGCCATCCTGTTCGACGAAACCATCCGGCAGAAGACGAATACCGGTGCCTCGTTCGCCAAGGCGCTGGCCGACGTCGGCATCATCCCCGGCATCAAGGTCGACATGGGTGCGAAGGCGCTGGCCGGCCATCCCGGCGAGACGGTCACCGAAGGCCTCGACGGGCTGCGCGAACGCCTGGCCGAGTACGTCGGCATGGGCGCGCGCTTTGCCAAATGGCGCGGCGTGATCGCCATTGGCGACGGCTTGCCCAGCCGCGCCTGCATCGACGTCAACGCCCATGCGCTCGCGCGCTATGCGGCGCTGTGCCAGGAAGCCGGCGTGGTCCCCATCGTCGAGCCCGAAGTGGTGATGGACGGCGACCATTCGCTCGCGCGATGCGCGCAGGTCACCGAAGAGGTTCTGCGCAAAGTGTTTGCCCAACTGAACGCGCAAGGCGTGCTGCTGGAAGGCATGCTGCTCAAGCCGAACATGGTGCTGCCGGGGCAGGGCAGCAAGGTGCAGGATGCTGTCGATGCGGTGGTCGATGCCACCGTCGCTTGCTTGCTGCGCACCGTGCCGGCGGCCGTGGCCGGCGTCGCATTCCTGTCAGGCGGGCAGTCCGCTCAACTGGCTTCGGCTCGCCTGGGCGCAATGAACACGAGGTTCAAGTCGCGCATGCCGTGGGCGCTGACCTTCTCCTTTTCGCGTGCGGTGCAGCAGCCGGCGCTCGACGCATGGAAGGGTGACGCGGCCAACGTCGCAGTGGCCCAGCAGGCGCTGGTGTTCCGCACCCGCTGCAACCGGGCGGCACGCCGCGGCGAGTACGACGCGCAGAAGGACGCGCCACGCTGAGCGATCAATCAATCAAGCAATCGATCAACAAACAACAAGAGACAAGACCCGCTTCATGACGATGCAAGACCTGTACGCGCAAAAGCGCGTTTCCGCTGCCGATGCCGTGCGCCAGGTGCGCAACGGCGACATGATCATCGTGCCGACCGGCGTGGGCGAGCCGCCATCTCTGCTGACGGCGCTGTCGGAGCAGCGTCGCGATTTTCGCGACGTCAAGGTGGCGCAGATCCTTGCGATGCGCAAGTACGCCTACATCGACCCCGAGACCATCGAGCATGTGCGCCACGTCGCGCTGTTCTTCGGCGGTGCCACCCGCGCGGGCGGACAGGAAGGCTGGATCGACTTCATCCCCAACTACTTTTCGGAGATCCCGGCGCAGATCGAGCGTGGGCAGATCGCCGCCGAAGTGGTCTTCAGCATGGCGTCGCCGATGGACGCGCACGGCTACTTTGCCGTGAGCCTGGGCGCCGACTACACGATGGCCGCCATCGCCAAGGCGCGCGCGGTGGTGCTGGAGGTGAACCCGAACGTGCCCTTCGCATGCGGCAACTGCCACGTGCATATTTCGCAAGTCGCGGCACTCGTCGAAAGCGACGCGCCGGTGATGGAAGTGGGCCTGCCGAAGATCGGCCCCGTGCAGGAGTCCATCGGCAAGCATGTGGCCGATCTGATCGACGACGGCTCGACGCTGCAGATCGGCTATGGCGGCATTCCCGACGCGGTGGTCATGCAGCTCACGGGCAAGCACGACCTGGGCATTCACACCGAGATGATCGGCGACGGCATCCTCACGCTGGTGGAAAGTGGCGCTGTCACCAACCGCCGCAAGAACTATCTGCCGGGCAAGTCGGTCGCGACCTTCGCGCTCGGGTCGGGCAAGCTGTATCGCTTCATGGACCGCAATCCGGGGCTGGAGATGCATCCGGTGAACTTCACCAACGACCCGGCGCTGGCGGGGCTGAACGACAACCTGATCGCCATCAACGCGACCATGCAGATCGACCTGCTGGGCCAGTGCGGCTCCGAGAGCCTGGGGCATGCGCCGTATTCCGGCACGGGCGGGCAGTCGGACTTCGTGCGTGCGGCCAATCGCTCGCGCGGCGGCAAAGCCTTCATCGTGCTGCCCTCGACCGCCAAGGGCGACACCATCTCGCGCATCGTGCCGTCGCTCTCGCCCGGCACGCATGTGAGCACGAGCAAGAACGACATCAACTACGTGGTCACCGAATACGGCGTGGCGCAGTTGCGTGGCAAGTCGGCCAAGCAGCGGGCGCAGGAGCTGATTGCGATTGCGCACCCGGACTTTCGCGCGGAACTCACCGAGCAGGCGAAGCGACTGAGGTTGCTGTGAACCGGCGCTGGCGGTCGACCGGTCTGCGTTGTTGAGGAAGTTCGCCGAGCCGCCTTGCGGTCTCACTCGAGTTCCGCATGCGCGCGATATTGTCCCGGCGTCATTTTCTTGAGTCGACGGAAGTGCCGGTTGAAGTTCGAGATGTTGTTGAAGCCCACCTCGTAGCAGATGCTGCTCACCTGCTTGCGGGTACACAGCAGCAGGCGGCCGGCTTCTGCCACGCGCAGCCCGACAAGGAACTCGGTGAAGGTGCGGCCGGTGACTTTTCGGAACTGGCGTGAAAAGGCGCTCGGCGTCAGATGGGCGAAAGCGCTGACGTCCATCAGCGTCAGCGCGTCGGTGTAGTTCGACTGGATGTGGTCGAGCGTGCGGTAGATGTGTGCCGACGAGGCGCTGGTACCGCAGGCCGGTGTCCTGCAGGGCTGCGATGACAGCGTGCGGTAGTCGGTCGACTGCGTCAGCTCATGCAGCAGCGCGGCAAATTCCGAGAGGCGCGCAAGCCCGCCTTGCGCCTTGACCCCCTGGAACCGCTTGGCCACGAGTTCACCGAGGCCGGCGAATGCCACGCCACGGCGTGCGCGCTCCAGCAGGGCATGGGCCTTGCGCAACTCTGGAAAGAACTCCATGCCGCGGCGCATCGGCTCATCGGAGAACCGCAGCAGCAGGCTTCCGTGCATGACTGCGGCGGCGCTGTTGCCTTGGGCGCGCATGAAGACAAGGTTGTGCGGCAGCCTGGGCCCGATAAGCACGACACTGCCGGGCGCGAATCGATGGACCTCGTCGCCGATGTAGGCGCACTCGTGGGGCGCTGTGATCAGGTGCAACTCGTAGCCGTGGTGATAGCGCAGCCGGCCGGGTTGCCAGGGGGCACCCTGTTCCAGCAGGTGCATGAAGGACTGCGGGTCGTCACCTTCGTGTGCGAAGGCCGTCGCCTCGTCTTGCACGGCTGCGTTCATGGCCATCGCTTCAGCCGGCGTTTTCAAGAAAGTCCCAAAGCTCCTGCCGGGTTGGCAGCGTGCTCTGGGAGCCGAAGCCGCGAACCGCCATGGCAGCCACCGCGCAGGCCATCCGCATCGCCTGCGGGATGCCGAGCGCCCAATGGACCGCCAGCGCCGCGGCGAAGGCGTCACCGGCGCCGGTCGTGTCGAGCACCGGAACGCGGAAGGCGGGCTGTTCGTGCAGGGTGCCTTGCCCATCGACATGCGCCGCGCCTTCGTCGCCGCGCGTCACGACGATGCGCCCCGGCCACTTCGCCAGCAGCGCGCGCCATTCGGTTTGGCCGTCGCCGAAGCCCATCATGAGTTCGTGCTGGTTGGTCAGGAAGAGATTCACCCGTTGCAACAGTTCGGGCGGGATCGCGCCAGCGGGGGAGGCGGTCAGCAGGAAGGGCTTGCCGAAGCGATGGGCGAGCGCGGCCGCTTCCATCGCGGCTGCCATCGGGATGCCCAACTCGGCCAGCACCATGTCGCTGCGGGCGAACAAGGTCTCGGCGGTGCGCACGTGGGCGGGGGTCAACCGATGGTTGGCACCCGGCACCACCGTCACGGCGCTTTCGCCCTGGCACGCGAAAACCGCCGCGGCGCCGGTGGGCGCGTCGACCGTCGTGGCGACATGGTCGGTGCACACGCCTTCGGCGCGCAGGTGGTCCAGCAGCCCATGCCCCTCGGCATCGTCACCGGTGCAACCAACGAGCCAGGTTTCGGCGCCCAGGCGCGCGGCCGCGACCGCCTGGTCGGCACCCTTGCCGCCGGGCGTGCGCCGAAAGCTCTGCCCGCCCAGCGTCTCGCCGTTGCGCGGCAGGCATGACGCCTCGAACACGTAGTCCATGTTGATGCTGCCCACCACCAGCAAGCGAGTCATGCCTGTCTTTCCCCTTTTCTTTGCATTGCGAAGTCGCAAGGCGCGGCAAGTATGCAGCATCAAATACGAACATAAACGGACAAATACAAAGGGATTTCCCTGAGATAAATTTCGATTTTGTGCGAATTTAAATGTCCGAATGAACAATAGAATTCCGTCCGTTCAACCGAACGAACGCACGCTCGACGTTAGCGCGCACCTTCAACAAGAGCATTCGCAAGGAGACCCATCCATGAAGAAGTCGATCACCCGCTGCGTCGCAGCCGCAACCCTCGCCCTGTTCGCAGGCCACGCGTTCGCCCAGGACAAGCCGCTCAAATCCGTCGGTATCACGCTGGGGGACATGGCCAACCCGTTCTTCGTGGCCATCGGCCGCAGTGCGGAAGCCGAGGCCAGGAAGATCAATCCGGCGGTGAAGGTGACCACGGTGTCGAGCAAGTACGACCTGAACACGCAGGTCGACCAGATCGACAACTTCATCGCCAACAAGGTCGACGTGATCGTGCTCGGCGCTGCCGATTCCAAGGGGGTCGGCCCCGCCGTGCGGAAGGCGCGCGCCGCGGGCGTCATCGTTGTGGCGGTGGACGTGACGGCCGAAGGGGCCGATGCCACCGTGATGTCCGACAACGCGATGGCTGGGGCCGAGTCGTGCAAGTTCCTGGCCGAACGCATCGGCGGCAAGGGCAACTTCGTGATCGTCAACGGTCCGCCGGTGTCGTCGATCATGGACCGCGTCAAGGGCTGCAAGGAGACCCTGGCGAAGTACCCCGGCATCAAGCTCGTGTCGGACAACCAGGACGCCAAGGGCAGCCGCGACGGCGGGCTCGCCGCGATGGCCAACATCCTGACGGCGCAGCCGAAGATCGATGCCGTGTTCGGCATCAACGACCCGACGGCCATCGGCGCGGAACTCGCGATTCGCCAAGCCCGCCGCACCGACATCAAGGTGACCGGCGGCGTCGACGGTTCGCCCGACGGCGAAGCCGCGCTCAAGGCCAAGGATTCGCTGTTCGTCGTCACGCCAGCGCAGGACCCCAACGGGATGGCCGCCGAAAGCATTCGCGTGGGTTACGGCCTGCTCAATGGCCGCAAGCCGCCCAAGACGATGAACCTGATGGCGACGCCGCTCACCACGCGCGACAACATCGGCAGCTACAAGGGCTGGGTGCGTTGAGCACGCAGGCGACCATGGGCGAATTCGTTCTGGAGATGTCGGGGATCCACAAGCGCTTCGGCGCCACCCGCGCGCTGCAGGACATGCGCCTGCAGGTGCGCCCCGGCGAAATCCACGCCCTCATGGGCGAGAACGGCGCGGGCAAGAGCACGCTGATGAAGATTCTCTCGGGTGTCTACCAACCGGACGCGGGGCAGATCCGGGTGGCGGGTCAGCCCGTGGCCATCCGCAGCCCCAGCCATGGGCAGCGCGCGGGCATCAACCTGATCTACCAGGAGCTCAGCATCGCGGCCCACCTCACGGTGGCGGAGAACGTGTTCATGGGCAACGAGCCGCGCGCGGCGCTCTGGCTGGTCGACCGTGCGCGGATGCTGCGCGAGACCGAGCGCGTGCTGCAGCAGCTCGGCGCGCAGTTCGGCGCCGACTGGCCGGCCGGGCGGCTGTCGATCGCCGAGCAGCAGCAGGTAGAGATCGCGCGGGCACTGGTGCACAAGGGCCGCATCCTGATCATGGACGAGCCGACGGCCGCGCTGTCGGACCGCGAGACGGCGCACCTGTTTCGCGTGATGCGCCGACTGCGCGACGACGGCATCGCGATCATCTACATCAGCCACCGGATGGCCGAGGTCACGGCGCTGGCCGACCGCGTGACGGTGCTGCGCGATGGCTGCCACGTGGCCGACCTGGCGCGCGACGAGATCGACGAGCAGCGCATCGTCCAGATGATGGTCGGGCGCACGCTCACCGATTTCTACCAGCACCGCGGCCAGCGCAAGCCCGGCCGCGTGATGCTGGAACTGCAGAACGTGAGCGGGCCGCGCAATCCACCGAGCAGCCTCAAGGTGCATGCGGGCGAGGTGCTCGGCCTGGCCGGCCTGGTCGGGGCAGGGCGCTCGGAGCTTGCACGGCTCGTGGTGGGAGCGGACGCGCGCACCGGCGGAATCATCCGCGTCGACGGCAAGCCGGTCGACGTGCGCCGCCCGCTCGACGCCATCCGCCTCGGCCTGGGCTATGTGCCCGAGGACCGCAAGGGGCAGGGCCTGTTCCTGCAGCTCAGCGCGCTGACCAACGTCGCAATCAACGTGTTGCCCAGGCACGCGGTGGCGGGCGTGCTGAACCACGGCGCGCTCGACCGGCTGACGCGCCAGGCCATCACGCGGCTGAACGTGAAGATCTCCGGCCCGCAGGGCATCGTGGGCGCGCTGTCGGGCGGCAACCAGCAGAAGCTGCTGCTGGCGCGCTGGCTCGAGATCCAGCCGCGCGTGCTGATCCTCGACGAGCCGACGCGCGGCGTCGACGTCGGTGCCAAGAGCGAGATCTACAAGATCATCGGCGAGCTGTCCGACGCCGGTGTCGCCGTGGTCGTGATCTCCAGCGAGCTGCCCGAGATCGTCGGTGTGTGCGACCGCGTGCTCGTGATGCGCGAAGGTGCCATTGCGGGCGAACTCGAGGGCGATCGCATCACCCAGGAAAACATCATTCAACTCGCAGTCAACGCTCCCGAGCCGGAGCGGCACATCGCATGAACGCCTTCACAGAAACGCATCCCTCTCCCCTTCAAGCCGTGGTCTTCGACATGGACGGGGTCCTGATCGACACCGAGATCGTCTGGCAGCGCGTGCGGGAGGACTTCGCGCAGAGCATTGGCGCACACTGGACCACCGAGGACCAGGAGTCCACGATGGGCACGAACACCGCAGCCTGGTCGCGCATCATGGTCGAGCGCCTGCAACTGCGCGAGCGCAACGGCATGGACGAAGCGGCGGTCGCGCGCGAGATCGTGGGCCGCATGCTGGCGCAGTACCGACGCCATCTGCCCCTGCGTGCCGGTGCCGTTGCCGCCGTGCAGATGGCCGCGCGATCGCACGTGGTGGCGCTGGCCACGGGCTCGCCAGCCGAACTCGCCCACCATGTGCTGCAGGCCAGTGGACTTGCGCCGCTGATGCAGGCCGTGGTCTGCGGTGACGATGTCGAACACGGCAAGCCGGCCCCCGACATCTACCTGCTTGCACTCGCGCGCATCGGCGTCGCACCGCACGCGGCCATCGGCATCGAGGACAGCGCCAACGGCCTGCGCTCGCTCAAGGCCGCCGGCATGGCCGCCATCGCCGCACCCAGCCCCGACTACCCGCTGTCGCCCGAAGCGCTCGCGCTGGCCGACCTGCGCATCGACAGCATGGAAGCCCTGACACCCGAACTGCTGCAACAGGCGCACGCGAATTCGGCACGCACGCCGCGCTGAATTCGCGCGCCGTCTTACACCTTCAAGAAATCACCATGTCAAAGACTCTTACCTCCGCGGCCCTGCCGCCTGCGCGGACCAGTGCCCACGTCCGCACCGGCCGCGCGGCCGGCATCCTCCAGCGCCTGGGCATGCTGCCTGCGCTGCTGATCCTCTATGTCGTCTTCTGGGGCCTCACGGTCTACGTCTCGGGCGACGGCGGCTCGAACTTCGCGACCACTGCGAACACGATGAACATCCTGCGCCAGGTCTCGATCAACCTGGTGCTCGCGGCCGGCATGACCTTCGTCATCCTGACCGCCGGGATCGATCTTTCGGTGGGCTCGATGCTGGCCGTGTCCGCCGTGCTGGGCATGCTGACCTCGCTCACGTCCCATGCCGGGCTGTCGCTGCCCGTGTTCCTCGCCACGGGCTTGCTGATGGGGCTGCTCAACGGCACCACGGTGGCGCTGCTCAAGATCAACCCCTTCATCGTGACGCTGGGCACCATGACCGCGTTGCGCGGCGCCGCCTACCTGTTCGCCGATGGCACCACGGTGCTCAACAGCGAGATCCCGAGCTTCGGCTGGATCGGCAACGAAGACTTCCTGGGGCTGCCCTGGCTGGTGTGGATCGCCGCCGGCGTGACGCTGCTGTCGTGGGTCATCCTGCGCAAGACCATCCTCGGGCTGCACATCTACGCGGTCGGCGGCAACCCCGAGGCGGCGCGCCTCACGGGCATCGGCGTGGGCGGCGTGTTGATCTTCGTCTATGCCATCAGCGGCCTGTTCTCGGGCCTCGCCGGCGCGATGTCCGCCAGCCGGCTGTTCGGCGCCAACGGCAACTGGGGCACCGGCTACGAACTCGACGCGATCGCGGCGGTGGTGCTGGGCGGCACCAGCCTGATGGGCGGCGTGGGCTCGATCGGCGGCACCATCATCGGCGCGCTGATCATCGGCGTGATCAACAACGGCCTGACCATCCTCGGTGTCTCGTCGTTCTGGCAGTACGTGGCCAAGGGCGTCGTGATCCTGCTGGCAGTTGTCATCGACAGATGGCGGCAGAAGCAGGCGCAACACTGAACGCCATGATCTCCAGTACCTATGTCATCGGCGTCGATTTCGGCTCCGACTCGTGCCGCTGCGTGATCGCGGACACCACCACCGGCGAGGAACTCGCCAGCGCTGTGGCGGCCTTTCCCCGATGGGCGGCCGGCCTGTATTGCGACCCGATGCGGCGTATTTTTCGCCAGCATCCGCAGGACCATCTCGATGCGCTGACCCAGGCGGTGCGTGCCGCGGTGTCGCAGGTGACGCCCGCAGTGCGTGCGGGCGTGCGCGGCCTGTCGATCGCGACCACCGGCTCCACCTCGGCGCCGGTCGACGAAACCGGCTGTCCGCTGGCGCTGCGTCCGGCTTTCGCCGACAACCCGAACGCGATGTTCCTGATGTGGAAGGACCACAGCGCCACGCTCGAGGCCGAGCAGATCACCGCCGCCGCAAAGACCTGGGGCGGTGTCGACTACACCGCGCACATCGGCGGCGTCTACTCGGCCGAGTGGTACTGGGCCAACCTGCTGTGGGTGTTCCGGCACGATGCGCAGGTGCGCGCGGCCACCGCGAGTTGGGTGGAGCATTGCGACTGGCTGCCGGCCGAGTTGACGGGCACCACCGCGCCACGGCTGATGCGCCGCAGCCGCTGCGCCGCCGGCCACAAGGCGATGTGGAACGAGGGCCATGGCGGCCTGCCGTCGCAGGCCTTCCTGAGCCACATCGATCCGCTGCTCGACGGCATTCGTGCGCGGCTGTACGAGGACACCTGGACCGCCGAGACGCCCATCGGCACACTGACGCCCGCGTGGGCTGGCCGACTGGGCCTGCCGGACGAGGTCGTGGTCGGCGTGGGGGCCTTCGATGCCCACATGGGCGCCGTCGGCGCCGGCATCCGCGCCCACACACTGGTGAAGATCATGGGGACCTCGACCTGCGACATCGTGCTGGCCCCGACCGATGAGCTGGGCGACCGCGTGGTCGAGGGCATCTGCGGTCAGGTCGACGGATCGGTGATGGCCGGGGCCATCGGCCTTGAGGCAGGGCAGTCTGCCGTCGGTGACGGCTTCGCATGGTTCGCGCGGGTGCTGGAGTGGCCACTGCCCGAGGGGCCGAACCGCGATGCGTTGCGCACCGAGTTGCTGCCGATGCTCGAGCGTGCCGCCGCGCTGGAGCCGCCCGGCGCGCATGGTGTGGCCGCGCTCGATTGGCTCAACGGGCGCCGCACGCCCTATGCCGACCAGACGCTGCACGGCGCGCTGTTCGGCCTGTCGCTGGGCAGCTCGGCGCCGCAGCTCTACCGCGCGCTGGTCGAGGCCACGGCCTTCGGTGCGAAGGCGATCGTCGACCGCTTCACCGAAGCGGGCGTGCGCATCGACGAGGTGCTGGCAATCGGTGGCGTGGCGCGCAAGTCGGCGCTGTTGATGCAGATCCAGGCCAATGTGTTCGACCAGCGCATCCGCGTGGCGAAGTCGGAGCAGGCGGTGGCGCTGGGCGCCGCGATGTGTGCGGCAGTCGCATGCGGCCTGCATGCCGACATCCCAGCCGCGCAGCAGGCGATGGCCTGCGGGTTCGATCTGGTCTACGAGCCACAGGCCCGGGAGGCCGCGCAGTACCGCTCACTGTTCCGGCGCTATCAGGAGATGGGCGCCTTGGTGCAAGGGATGAAGCAAGAGGTGATGGCCCATGACGCTGCATAAAGAACTCAAACGCGAGGCCTATGAGGCCAATCTGGAAATCCCGAAGCAGGCCTTGGCGCTGTACACCTTCGGCAACGTGAGCGCATTCGATGCCCGGCAAGGCGTGTTTGCCATCAAGCCGAGCGGCATTCCCTACGAACAGATGTCCGCCGACGACATGGTGGTGGTCGATCTTGAATCGCGCGTCGTCGAAGGCACGCTCCGTCCGTCCAGCGATACCAAGACCCACGCGGTGCTCTATCGTGCGTTCGAGGGCATCGGCGGGGTGTGTCACACGCACTCGGTGCATGCGGTTGCCTGGGCACAGGCAAGGCGTGCGATCCCCATCTACGGGACCACGCACGCCGATCACCTGACCGTGGCTGTTCCAGTGACCGAAGTCATCAGCGACGAAGCCGTGGCGCGCGACTACGAAGAAGAAACCGGGCTGCAGATCGTGCGCAGAATGCATGGCATCTCGCCGCAGGAGGTCGAGATGATCGTGGTGTCGTGCCATGGACCGTTCACCTGGGGAAAAACCGCCATGAAATCCGTGTACAACGCTCGCGTGCTCGAGGAGCTGGCGCAGATGGCCTACCTCACGCAATCGATCGATCCCGCGGCGCGCGAGTTGCCGCCCGCAGTGATCCGCAAGCACTACGAACGCAAGCATGGCGCCGGCGCCTACTATGGGCAGTCCTGACAGATAAACAACCTCGCGATGACCCGAAACGCTTCCCGCCCCGCGCCCATGGCCTCCGAGCCGCCGTCCGATCCATCGCCGCAGGAAGCCCTGCAGGCGACCACGGCAGAGCACCGTCACATGCTGATCCTGAAGGTGCTCGCACAAGAGGGCGCCTGCCGGGTCAGCGACATGGCGCGCCGTTTCACCCTGTCGGAGATGACGCTGCGGCGCGACCTGCAGGAGATGCACGACGCCGGCCTGCTCAAGCGGGTGCACGGCGGCGCATTGCCGATCGGGCGCGACACCGCGTTCGGCGTGCGCATCCAGGAAGGCTCTTCGCAGAAGCAGCAGATCGGCGCGGCAGCGGTCGGCCTGATCCAGGACGGCTGGTCGATCTACCTCGACGCCGGCACCACCTCGATGGAAGTGGCGCGCGCGATCATGCAGGGCCTGAAGAACGTGAAGCAGCTCGCGATCGTCACCAACGGCATCAACATCGCCGCCGAACTGGTGGGCCGCACGCCCTACGACATCTACGCGATTGGCGGCGAGATCTACGCCACCGGTGTGAGCGCGGTGGGCCCGATGACGCTGGCGCAGGTGGCGAATTTCCATTTCGACCTGTTCTTCATGGGCGCGCGCGGGGTCGATGCCGAGGCCGGCTGGACCAACACCAATCATCTCGAGACGCAGGTCAAGCATGCGGTGATGGAGCGCAGCCGGCATGTGTGCGCGATCGTGGACAGCAACAAGTGGGGCCAGCGCGCGCTGGTCTCGGTGGTTCCCTTCGGCGCGGTAACGCACTGGGTCTGCGATGCGCGGCTGCCGCAAGAGGCGCGCGACGCGGCGCTGGCCCAGGGAGTTGAACTGCGGATCGCTGCACCAGAGGCGGTGCCTGGAGCCTCAGGTCTTGTCGGGAAGCAGAAGGATTGATGCCCGCTCCACGCGAGGGGCTTTCCATTGCCCTGCTGGACGGCTCGACGGAACGGATTCTCGCCACCAGGAAAAGACTCGAATCAATGGGTCATCGGCCAATCGCCTTTGCCCAACCGGTCGACCTGCTCCAGGCGTTGAGCCATGCCCAGCGCTTCGACATGCTGTTCCTGGGCATTCAGGACAATGTCATTCGCAAGAGCCTGTGCGCCGTGTGCGGCGTGATCCGCATACCGGTGCTCTTTATCGTCGATGGTGCGAACTGGACGGCGCTGGCGCCATGGGGTGCGGACTTCGCGAACGGCGATGCCATCGAACTCGATGTCGAGCGAACCTCGAACGAAGAACTGGACAGGCGGATGCAGACGCTGCTTCGGGACAGGAGCGCGCTGTCTCCGGCCGTGAATGAGGCGCAGGCTCCGAGCTGGCACGGCTACCAGTTCATGCCCGAGGCCTGTCTGGTGCTGCATCGCGACCGCGAGATCCGCCTTCAGCCGCGCCAGTTCGCGCTGGCGCTCGAGCTGTTCAGGAACATGGGGCACGTCGTTTCCAGGGATCGGATCACACGCGTGGTTTGGAAAACCGCGTCGTTGCGTGAGGGAACAAGGGTGCTCGACGTCTGCGCGACAGGCGTGCGAAGCCGGCTCGCACTGCATGGCGAGAACGGCCTGCTGCTGCGTGCCGTGTACGGGCAGGGTTACCAGATCGTGCTGGTGAGGCCCCGGATCGGCGCAGCAGAGGAAGGCTGCGCCACCCCGGGCTGAAGCTCTAGCCGGCCTTGGCTGCGCGCACCAGCGATGGCGTGGCCTTGTAGTTCTCCGGGAACAGCTTCTTCAGGTCATCGATCTTCGGCATGTCGTTGATCGCGATGTAGGGCTGGTTGGGGTGCAGCGTCAGGTAGTCCTGGTGGTAGTCCTCGGCCGCGAAGAAGGGCTTGGACATTTCGATGGTCGTCGCGAGCGGCTTGCCGAAGGTCTTGGCCTGGTTCAGTTGCGCGATGTAGTCCTTGGCAACACGGGCCTGTTCGGCGTTTTCGGCAAACACCGTGGAGCGGTATTGCGTGCCCGAGTCCGGCCCCTGCCGGTTGAGTTCGGTCGGGTCGTGCGCCACCGAGAAATAGATCTGCAGCAGCTTGCCGTAGCTGACCTGCTGCGGGTCGTAGGTGATGCGCACCGACTCGGCATGGCCGGTGCGGCCCGAGCCGACTTCGTCATAGCGCGCCGTCTTGGCGTCGCCACCGGCATAACCCGAGACCGCGTTGCTCACGCCCTTGACGCGCTGGAACACGCCCTGCACACCCCAGAAGCAGCCGCCCGCGAACACGGCGGTTTCGGTCTTTGCGGTCGGTGGGGCCGTCAGGTCGGCGGTGGGCGCGGGCACGCGGCGGGCCGTTTCGGCGAACGAGGGAACGGCATGCCAGACCAGGAGCGCGGCCGCGAGCGTGCCTGCGGTGAGTGCGAAGGATTTCATGGGGTTTCCTTGAAAGAGGTTTCGTTGGCGAAACCGGTTGACGAGACATTGACGCCGAATCCGCCGGGCGTCAACGGCGGCGGTTGCGGGTGAAAACGTTCGAGCAGGCGTTGCTCCAGGCCGGTGCTGCCGTCGCCGGACGACCATTGCGCCAGCAGGCCCGTGTCGAGCCCGAGCGCCACGGCGCCCACGCCCGCGAGCACCGCCACGCCCAGGCCCTTGCGGACCCATTCGCCAATGCCCAGCGATCGCTTCATGGCTGCGAAAAGCCGGCCACCGGTCCACAGCGCCAGGGCGAGGGAGCTGACGGCGCCGGCGGCATAGGCCAGCAACAGCAGCGAGGTCTGCACATTGGCGCCGTGAATCGCGGCGCCAGTCAGCACGAGGCCGAGCACCGGGCCGGCGCAGGGCGCCCACAGCAGGCCGGTGGCAACGCCGAGCACGAAAGAAGGAAGGATGGATGTCGGCGCATGCTGCGCCTTGCGCTGGGCAACGCTGGACAGCCGCGAGCCCAGTGCCACCAGCGGTTGCGCAAGGCGTGTCGAAAGACGTGGCGCGAGCAGCGTGAGGCCCAGCAGTGCCAGCATCGCCATGGCCAGGTAGCGGCCGAATTCATTGGCATGCACGGCCCACGCGCCGCCGACCGCCGCGAGGCTGGCCACCGCGGCGAAGGTGAGCGCCATGCCCGCCAACAGCGGCAGGCCGCTGCGAACGAAGGGCTGGTCGACGCGCGCGAACACGAAGGGCACGACCGGCAGGATGCAGGGCGCAAAGATGGTGAGCGCACCGCTCAGGTACGACAGCACAAAAAGGATCACGAAGGCTCCTTGGAGGCTGGTCGCATCGGGCGGCGCGTGTGAGACGTGAAAGAGAAAGCGGCGTCGCGCTTACTTCTTCATCTCGTCCTTGCCCATGCTGTCCTTGGCCATGGAGTCTTTCTTCATGCCGTCCTTCGACATGGAATCCTTGGCCATCGAGTCCTTCTTCATGCCGTCTTTGGACATGCTGTCTTTCGACATCGAATCCTTCTTCATTCCGTCCTTGGACATCGAGTCCTTGGCCATGCCGTCTTTGGCCATGTCATCGGCGGCGAAGGCCGAGGCGCCAGCGAAGGCCATGCAGGTTGCGAGCAGGGTTGCGGTGAGCTTGTTCATTTGGAATCTTCCAGTTGAGGTTTCGTTTTCAAAATTGGCGCGGTTCCAGGGAACACGGCCTCGCACTTTCATCGGCAGTCGAGCGGCTGTGGCAGCCGCTCAGCTCCCTCCGAACCAGTTGTAGCCCTGGTCTTCCCAGTAGCCACCGGGATAGGTGTTGGTGACGAACATCGCCTTGATGTGCTTGGGGTTCTTGTAGCCAAGCTTGGTGGGCATGCGCAGCTTCATCGGAAAGCCGTACTTGGGCGGCAGGGGCTGGTCGTCGTAGGTCAGCGTCAGCAGCGTCTGCGGGTGCAGTGCGGTGGGCATGTCGATGCTGGTGTAGTAGTCGTCGGCGCACTTGAAGCCGACATACTTGGCGGTGGTGTCGGCGCCGATGTGGCGCAGGAAGTCGGCAAAGCGCACGCCGCCCCATTTGCCGATCGCGCTCCAGCCTTCCACGCAGATGTGCCGCGTGATCTGGTCGTGCTGCGGCATGGCGCGCAGTTCGGCCAGGGTCCAGCTGCGCTTGTCGGCGACCATGCCGGTCACTTCGAGCTTGTAGGTGGCTTCGTCGACTTCGCGGACTTCGTCCTCGCCGTAGAAGGCGTTGAAGGGAAAGGGGCGCGTGATCTCGGCTTCGGTGTAGGTCGGCGCGAGTTGCGTGGGGCTGAAGATCAGGCCTTGCACCTTGTCGTTGAAGCGCGAGATTTTCATCAGCGCCGCTTCGACATGGCTTTCGTCGCTGATGCTGCAGCCGGTGAGCAGCGACAGGCCGCCCAGCGTCAACGAGCGCTGCAGGAAGGCGCGGCGCGCGGGCTGGTCGAGCTTCTTCGCAATCAGCGAGCGGGCTTCGCGCACCACGGCGTCGCCGTCGAGGCTGGTCATCGTGAGGGCTTTGAAAATTCTCATGTCGGGTTTTGCTTTGCTGCTTGGAGTCGACGTTTGGGGCGCTGTTGTTCAGGGCTTGTGCGAATGACACCAGGTGCTCCCCTCCGCGAATGTCCCCCGCTTCGCTCCTCCTTTATTTCGCTGCGGGGAGCACCTGGTGTCATTCGCACGTGGACACGCTGCTGGTGATCGCCGATCAATCAGTGCTCTGATAACGCTCACGTCGATACGGGGCTCTTTTTCGCGAAATAAAGGAGGAGCGAAGCGGGGGACATTCGCGAAAAAGAGCACCGTGTCGGCGGGAGCGCCGCCCTGAACAGCAGCATCCCGAAGAGCGACGCGACGAACAAAAAGACAGAGGGTCATTTCGAGCTCTTGGGCGCACGGCCGCGAATCATGGTCAGCAGGGTGCGAGGAACCAAAGCCACCATCACAAGGTGCAGCGCCACGAAAGCAACAATGGCGGCCATCGCAAAGAAGTGAATGCGGCGCGCGAAGTCGTAGCCGCCCATCAGGTCGCGCAGCACGGCGAACTGCACCGACTTCCACAGCACCAGGCCCGACAGCACGATCACGATCAGGTCGAGCATCACGAACAGGTAGGCCAGGCGCTGCACGCTGTTGTAGCGCCGCGGGTCGGCGTGCGAGAGCTGGCCCTTGAGCGCAGCCAGCGCGTCGTGCCAGATGCCGGCCGGCGTGACCGGGAAGAACTTGGCCGCGAACCGGCCACTGGCGATGTTGATGGCCAGGTACACGAAGCCGTTGAAAACCAGCAGCCACATCGCTGCAAAGTGCCACTGCAGCGCACCGCCGAGCCAGCCGCCGAGCGTGATCACGGTCGGAATGGTGAACGGGAAGAAGGGCGCCGCGTCATAGATGCGCCAGCCGCTCGTGACCAGAATCAGCACCGCCACGGCGTTGAGCCAGTGCGTGACGCGCATCCACAACGGGTGGATGGGGCGGGCATCGGGTGCGGTGCTTGCGATGGCTGTGCTGTTCATGGGGCGGATTGTTGGACGCACCCCATGACCGATTCATCACGCAAAGTTCAATTAATCGTGATAACTCCAAAACCCGTATCGCGGGACAATCGGCGCCATGGACACCCCCAAGCGCGTGCTGATCGTCGAGGACGACGCCCACATTGCCGAACTGCTGCGCATGCACCTGCGCGACGAAGGCTATGGGGTGGAGCACGCCGCCGACGGTCACGCCGGCCTGCGCGAACTGGAGCGCGGCAATTGGGACGCGCTGGTGCTCGACCTGATGCTGCCCGGCATCGACGGCCTTGAAATCTGCCGCCGTGCCCGTGCCATGACGCGCTACACGCCCATCATCATCATCAGCGCGCGGTCGAGCGAGGTGCACCGCATCCTCGGCCTGGAGCTGGGCGCCGACGACTACCTGGCCAAGCCCTTCTCGGTGCTGGAGCTGGTGGCGCGCGTCAAGGCGCTGCTGCGGCGTACCGATGCGCTGGCGCGCAATGCGCGCATGGAATCGGGCAGCCTCACATTGGGCAACCTCGACATCGAGCCGCTGGCGCGCGAGGTGCGCGTCGACGGCAAGCTCATCGAACTCACGCCGCGCGAGTTCGACCTGCTGTACTTCTTCGCGCGCCATCCGGGCAAGGTGTTCTCGCGGCTCGACCTGCTCAACCAGGTCTGGGGCTACCAGCACGACGGCTACGAGCACACGGTCAACACGCACATCAACCGGCTGCGCACCAAGGTCGAGGCCGACCCGGCCGAGCCGCGCCGCATCCTGACGGTCTGGGGGCGCGGCTACAAGCTCTCGCCAACGGGCGCCGGCGAGGAGGGCACTGCATGATGGCCTGGGCCACGCTGTCGCGGCGGTTGTCCGCGGTGTTCGCGGTGCTGCTGCTGGCTTGTTGCGGGGCATCGGCCTGGCTGCAGATGCGCTCCAACGGGCAGCACGAGCAGGAGGTGATCCAGCGGCTGTCGAGTGGCCTTGCGGGGCACATCGCGGGCAACTCCGAACTGATGCGGCCCGGTGGCCTGAACCAGGAGGCGGTGAAGGACCTGTTCGACAAGCTGATGGCGGTGAACCCCAGCGTCGAGGTCTACCTGCTCGATCCCGAGGGGCGCATCGCGGCGCAAGCGGCGCCGCCCGGCCATCTGAAGCACGACAAGGTCGACCTTGCGCCGATCCGCCGCTTGCTCGCGGGTGCGCCGTTGCCGGTGCTGGGCGACGATCCACGCGGCGAGGGCGGCGCTGGCAAGGTGTTCAGCGTGGCGCCTTTGCGCGTCGACGGGCGCGATGCCGGCTTTGTCTATGTGGTGCTGCAGGGCGAAGACCACGACGCACTGGCCGCCAACGTCGCGGCCGACAACGTGCTGCGCACCACGCTCTGGTCGATGGGTCTGGTGGCGCTGCTGGGCCTGCTGGCTGGCCTTGCCGCCTTCCGGCTCATCACCCGGCCGCTGCGCGAGCTGACCGCGGCGGTCAAGCGCTTCGAGACCGAGGGCATGGCGTCGCTCGAAAGCGAAACGCCACGGCTGGAGCGGTTGTCGCGCGGCAATGACGAGATCGCGCAACTGGGCCAGGCCTTCACGCAGATGACGCGCCGCATTGCCGAGCAATGGCGCGAACTCACGTTGCAGGACCAGCAGCGCCGCGAACTGTTCGCCAACATCTCGCACGACCTGCGCACGCCGCTCACCTCACTGCACGGCTACCTGGAGACGCTGCTGCTCAAGGCCGGTACGCTCGATGAATCGGAACGGCGACGCTATCTGGAGATTGCGCTCGGGCAGAGCCGCAAGGTCGGCCGTCTTGCACAAGAGGTGTTCGAGCTGGCGCGGCTCGAATACGGCGTGGTCAAGCCCGAGAAGGAAAGCTTTGCGCTGGCCGACCTCGTGCAGGACGTGTTCCAGAAGTTCGAGCTGGCGGCCGAGGCGCGCCACCAGCAGCTCAGGCCCGACATCGCACCGGGCCTGCCGGTGGTGTCGGCCGACCTCGGCATGATCGAGCGCGTGCTGACGAATCTGCTGGACAACGCCATTCGCCACACGCCGGCGGGCGGCCAGATCGAGGTGCAACTGAGGGCCGAGAATGCCGGCGTGGCGGTGCAGGTGAGCGATACGGGGCCGGGCATTCCGGGCGAGCTGCAGAAGGGCCTGTTCATGCGGCCCGTGTTCATGAGTGGCGCTCGCGCCGATGGCTCCAGCAGCGGTGGTTTGGGGCTGGTGATCGTCAAGCGCATCCTGCAACTGCACGGCAGCGACATCCGCTTGGTGCAGCAGCCCGACAAGGGGGCGGTGTTCCGCTTTCAGCTTGGCGGTGTCGCGGGCGGCTGAGGCGCTTCGGTTCAGGACTCGGGGCCGACGTGTCGGTTCAGGCGTTCGATGAGCCCCTGCAAGTCAAAGCCCTGCTCGGCCACTGATTTGGGCAAGACGTGGAAGAGCCGAGGCATCAGGTAGATCAGCACGAAGCGGTCGCTTTGTCGCCACTTGAGTACGTTCGCCCAGACGACCGTGCCGTCGGCATGCGGTGACATGATGCGCAAGCCGTTGTCGAGCAACTCGGCCCCGAACTCTTCCTGCATTCCCTTGTACTTGCGGTAGTGCCGGCGGGCCAGCATCGGCGCCAGGAAAAACGTGAGCAGGAGCACGACGGCACCACAGAACAAGCTGGCCAGCGTGAAGGGCCACAAACGCCTGCTGCCGATCGCTGCACCGATCAGCGCGCTCAACACGAGCACCACCACCATGACGATCAACAGCGCCCGGCGCATCCGGCTCGGCCTTGCGGAAACCTTGATCGCGGCGGCGTAGTCGTCTTCGGAGATCCTGAATTTCGCGATCATGGGCTGCTGTGGTTGGTTTGCCTGCGGGCGACGGTCGATGCTACAAGAGCAACGCGACCCAACCACAGGAGACAAGAGACATGCCCGTTTTCGACACCGTCCTGATCGACAAGGACCCGCAACATCCGCGCATCGCGCGCCTCGTGCTCAACCGGCCCGAGAAGCTCAACGCCATCGGCGAGACCACGCCTTCCGAGATTCGCCGCGCGGTCGAATGGGCGGAGGCTGATGACGAGGTGCATGTGATCGTGGTCGAAGGCGCGGGCCGTGCGTTCTGCGCCGGCTACGACCTTGGCGACTACGCCGAAGGCCACGGCCGCGACGGGAAGGGCGACCACCCGTGCCGGCAAGAGAAGACCCCGTGGGACCCGATGCTCGACTACGCCGCCATGAAGCGCAACACCGAAGACTTCATGGCCCTGTGGCGCTGCAACAAGCCCACCATCGCCAAGGTGCATGGCTATGCGGTGGCCGGTGGCAGCGACATCGCGCTGTGCTGCGACCTGCTGACCATGGCCGACGACGCGCGCATCGGCTACATGCCCACACGCGTGTGGGGCTGCCCGACCACCGCGATGTGGACCTACCGCCTGGGCGCCATGCGCGCCAAGCAGCTCATGTTCACCGGCGATACCATCCCCGGCACGCAGGCGGCCGAATGGGGCCTTGCCAATTTCTCGGTGCCGGCCGAACAGCTCGACGACGCCACGCTGAAGCTGGCGCAACGTATTGCGGGCGTGCCGCGTTCGCACCTGATGATGCACAAGCTGGTCGTCAACCAGGTGTGGCATTCGATGGGGCTGGAGCAGAGCCAGATGTTCGCCACCGTGTTCGACGGCATCACGCGCCACAACCCGGAAGGCATGTGGTTCCGGCGGCAGGCGGAGGCGGAAGGCTTCAAGAGCGCTGTGGCGTGGCGCGACAGCGGCCGCAATATTCCCGAAGGCGACGAGGCGAGGGCGCTCGTTGCGGAACTCGAAGCGAAGCTCGCGGCGGCGCGGGCTGCTGTGCCGTCCGTGCGTTGAGCCGGCTGGGTCAGCCCTTGCGACGCGTGACGACCACCGTGGCTTCGAGGCCTTCATAGGCCTCGGCGTCGCCATACCAACTGCCCGAGATCGGCGCTGCCTGCGCCGGGTCGCGCGTGACGCCGACGCGGATCAACTGGCCGCTGCCCATCAGGTTGTTGGTGGGGTCGAACGCCAGCCAGCCGATGCCCGGCAGGTAGGCCTGCAGCCACGCGTGCGTGGTGCCGGCGCCGGTCATGGATTCACCGGCTGTCTGGTTCGCGCGGTCGAGTGCGGCGTCGTAGAGGTAACCGGAGACGAAACGCGTTGCGATGCCGAGGCGGCGCGCGGCTTCCATCATCAGCAGCGCGTAGTCGCGGCAACTGCCGCTGCCCAGGGCCAGCGTGGCAAGCGGCGTCTGCGTGCCTTCTTCGTCGCGCGCCATGTATTCGAGGCTCTGGCCGATGTGCGCGTTCATGCGCGCGAGCACCTCGCGCGTGCTGTTGGGCTTGTCGGTGTGCAGGAACTGGTGGGCCCAGCGGATCAGCGTGCCCTGCGCATCGTCGTCGTGGTGCGGGCGCAGGTAGTGCTCGAGGTCCAGGCGCTCCTGCACCGAGTAGGCAAAGGGCAAAAATTCGGCGGCCGGGTCAAGCGCCAACTGGTCCTGCTGCGCGGGCACATGCTCGATGGTGAAAGAGCACACGATGCGCAGCTCGGTCGCTTCGCCCATCGGCTGCACCAGCGCAACGGAGTTCGAGTGCGGGTCTTGAATGAGCCGCGTGAAGGCCTGCGGACTCACCTGCAGGTCGGTTGCCAGCACGCGCAGGTCGTGGCTGTCGCGCGGACGGAACATCACGCGGTGCAGGCCGAAGGTGACCGGCTTCTTGTAGCGGTAGACGGTGGTGTGCGTGATGTCGTACTGAATGGCCATGCGGTGCATTCTCACGCGTTCGCAAGACAAGTGGTGGCTTGTGGCGGCTCAATGCCGCAGAATCGGCGCCCGCTCGATCTTTCATGCCTTTTTCAAGGAGATTCCGGCTGCCATGTACTCCGCCACTTTCATCTTCGCCAAGAAGCAGTTCGACGACGAGTTCCATCGCCTCGACCAGACCATCGCCACGGCCGCGAAGTCGCTGCCCGGCTACCTGGGCGAAGAGACGTGGGAGAACACCGGCAACGGGCTGGTGTCGAACGTCTACTACTGGGATTCGCTGGACAGCCTGCAGGCGCTGATCCGGCACCCGGTGCACCAGCAGGCCAAGGCCGCGCAGGCGAACTGGCTCGATGGGTACAAGGTGGTGATCTCCCAGGTGGTGCGTACCTACGGGGACAGCCGCATCGATCACATGCTGGCGCCCTCGGGCCACGCCGAGGCCTAGGCGGCGAATGATCGAATCGCTCGGCTGCGTCCAGGTGCTGGTGGTGTGCATGGCACTGCTGATGGCCTACCGGGCTGTGGGCTCGGCCTGAAGGGGCCGCTCAGAGCCGCTGCGTACCGAGCGCCTTGGCGAGCGTCGCGGGCAAAGGCAGTGGTTCGCCATGCCATTGCGCCACCAGCAGCTCGGCGCAGAGGGCCGCAAAGCTCAGGCCGCGCGAGCCCAGGGCGGTGCAGGCCCAGAGACCGCCTGCGTCTTCACCCAGTGGGCCGACCAGCGGCCGGCGGTCGCCTGAGGCGCAGCGCACGCCGACCCAGGCGTTGACTTCGCCCCGCTCGAACGCCGACGCCAGTGACACGGCTGCGGCGGGGTGGAGACGGGCGAGGCGTTCGCGGTTTGATGCGGCGTCTTCGGCGTTCGGTGTAAGGTCCGTGCTGTCGCGGTCGAAGGTGGCGCCAGCCAGCCAGAGCGGGGTGCCTTCGGTATCGGGGACGTGAGCGATCAGGTGGCCGTCGCCGTTGATCGGTGTGGCTGGCAGCCCGGCGTTGAGGGGCATGCGCCCCCATGCGACCTGGCCGCGCACAGGTTGCAACGGGAGCGAAGGCGCGAAACGGCCCGACTCGAAGCCCGCGGCGATGACGACGCGGTCTGCTTCCGCCAGCAGGCGGTCGGAGGCGTCGAACAGTTGCCAGCCATCGGTGCCGCGCGTCAGGCGGGCCACGGAGGTGTTGCCGCGGAACGCGATGTCCGGCTCACGCAGCCATGCGTGGATCAAGCGATGGGGTTTGACCCATGCGGCGCGCGTGTGCCAGAGCGCTGGCGGATCGGCTGGCAGATCGACGGCCGCCAGTTGCGTTGCGCTCGCAGGCCACGATTCATTGGGGCCGCTGTCGCTCCAGCCTGTGGGCACGCGCGCATCGCCATCGGGGCGGCGCTCCAGCACGCCGCTGGCACGCCAGTCACGGCCTTCTTCCAGCAAGCGCTCCAGCTCTTGCCATGTCGCACGGATGCCTGCACGTGTCAGCCGCGACAGCAGTGCATCGTCCGGTGAGACATGCGGCGCCAGCATGCCCACCGGCAGCCCGGAAGCGCCCGAGGCCGGTTGGTCGGCCGCATCGAGCACGGTGACCTGCCACCCGCGCCGCGCGAGGCTGGCCGCGACGGCCGCGCCTGCAAGCCCGGCGCCGATCACGGCGCAGCGCCCCGGCGTCTCGACGTGTTCGGGCGCCGGGCCGCGTCGCCGCACCGTCCAGGCAGGCGCGAACACGCCGCTCAGGCAGTCGCGCTTGGGTGGCAAGCCCTCGCGGCTTTCGAGCTGGAAGCCGTTCTGCGACAGCGCCTCGCGCACCGCATGCGCGAAGGTCCAGGTGGCCAGGCCAGTGCCCCGGCGGGCAAAGCGCGATACCGCCTTCAGCGTGTCGGGCGACCACATGGCCGGGTTCTGTTGCGGGCTGAAGCCATCCAGGAAGATGCTGTCCGCCTCGAAGCGTTGCGCGCGCAGCAACGCCTGCACATCGCCGATGCACAGAGTGAGCAGCACGCGGCCCGCGTCGAAGGCCAGCCGGTGAAAGCCCGGCAGCAGCCCGTGCCACTGCGCGACCAGTTCCTCGGCCAGTGGCCGCAGTTCGGCGTAGGCCTCGGCGGCACGCAGCAGGTCTTCAGGCGCGACCGGATGCGCCTCGACCGAGACGAAGTGCAGCATCCGTGGCCGGTCGGCGTCTGCACGCCAGGCCTGCCAGGTTGTCAGGAAATTGAGGCCCAGGCCGAAGCCGGTTTCGAGAATCCGCCATTGCGGGCGCCCGGCCCAGGCCGCGGGCAGGCCGCAGCCGCCCAGGAACACATGGCGAGCCTGCGCCAGTGCCCCGGTTTCGGTGTGATAGATGTCGTCGAAGCGTTCGCTGCGGGGGACGCCGTCAGCGCGCCAGGCCACGGGCTCGGCGGTCACGACGGGGCGGCTGCGCTCAGGGGGCCGGGGGAGGGACGTAGCCTTGCGCCACGTCGGCGCCTTCGCCGAAGAAGTGCTTTTCCATCTGCCGCGCCAGGTACTGGCGGGCGCGCAGATCGGCCAGATTCAGCCGGTTTTCATTGACCAGCATTGTTTGTTGCTTGAGCCAGGCGGCCCAGGCTTCCTTGCTGACGTTTTCCCACAGGCGCTTGCCCAGATCACCTGGGTAGGGCGGGAAGTCGAGCCCTTCGGCCTCTTTGCCGAGTTTGATGCACTGAACCATGCGTGCCATTGCGATTGCCTTTGAACGGGAAAAGTGGGGGAAAGCGGTTGCTTAGTTGATTTTGCTATTTAGAACTGAAAACTTGGTCGTTCCAGTTTCTATATGTCGTATTGAGAATACGCAGCTTCATTGATATGCCTTTTTAGAGCAAGACACCATGAGCCTTCGCCGCGACTTTATCAAGCTTTCCCTGGGTGCCGGCGTGGCCGGTGCCATGGCCCTGTCGGCATTGCCGACGTTTGCCCAAGGCGGCGCGGCTCCCGTGACGCTGCTGAACGTGTCGTACGACCCGACGCGCGAGCTGTATGTGGACTACAACCAGGCCTTCGCCAAGTACTGGAAGGCCAAGACCGGCCAGGACGTGACGGTCAAGCAGTCGCACGGCGGCTCGGGCAAGCAGGCCCGCTCGATCATCGACGGCATCGACGCCGACGTGGCCACGCTGGCGCTCGGCGGCGACGTCGACGCGCTCGTCACGCACGGCGGCCTTGTCAAGGCCGACTGGCAAAAGCGCCTGCCGCACAACTCCGCCCCCTACACCTCGACCATCGTGTTCCTGGTGAAAAAGGGCAACCCCAAGGGCCTGAAGGACTGGGACGACCTCATCAAGCCCGGCGTGCAGGTGATCACCCCCAACCCCAAGACCTCCGGCGGCGCTCGCTGGAACTACCTGGCCGCATGGGAATTCGCCAAGCGCAAGTACGGCGGCGATGCCAAGGCCAAGGAATACATCGGCAACCTGTTCAAGAACGTGCCCGTGCTCGACACCGGCGCGCGCGGCTCGACCATCACCTTCGTGCAGCGCGGCGTGGGCGACGTGCTGCTGGCCTGGGAAAACGAAGCCTTCCTGGCGCTGAAGGAATTCGGCCCCGAGAAGTTCGAGATCGTCGTGCCTTCGATCTCCATCCTGGCCGAGCCCAGCGTGGCCGTGGTCGACAAGGTCGTCGACAAGAAGGGCACGCGTGCCGTGGCCGAGGAGTACCTGAAGTACCTGTACTCGGACGAAGGCCAGGACATTGCCGGTCGCAACTTCTACCGCCCGACGTCGGACAAGGCGAAGGCCAAGTACGACAAGCAGTTCCCCAAGCTGACGCTGGTGACCATCGACCAGGCCTTCGGCGGCTGGGCGAAGGCCGACAAGGAGCACTTCGCAGACGGCGGCTCCTTCGACCAGATCTACACAACCAAGCAGAAGTAACCCAGTCCGCTGCCGAGTTGGTAGCGCATGGCGCCCGTTCGACGGGCGTCATGGATTGTTTCGCTCTGAATTCCTGAAGAAAAACGAAAGCCTCCTGTGTCCGTTCTCCTGATTGCCGGCAGCCCCTCGGCCCCGTCCCGTTCCACCGCCTTGCTCGAGGCCGTGGGCGAGCGGCTGGCCAAACGCAATGCCCGCATCGAGCGGCTCTCGATCCGCGACCTGCCAGCGCAGGCGCTGCTGCTGGCCGAGTGGACCCACCCGGCCATCGAGCGGGCCATCGCCCAGGTGGCGGCGGCCCGCGTGATCGTCGTGGCCACGCCGGTCTACAAGGCGGCCTACAGCGGCGTGCTGAAGGTCTTCCTGGACCTGCTCGCGCAGAACGCGCTCAAGGGCAAGACGGTGCTGCCGCTGGCCACTGGTGGCAGCCCGCACCACATGCTTGCGCTCGACTACGCATTGCGGCCTGTGCTGCAGTCGCTGTCGGCGCGCCACATCCTGCCGGGCGTCTACGCCAGCGATTCGCAGATTGCGCTGACGCCCGAGAACGCCTACCAGGTGCACAACGACCTGGCCGAGCGACTCAACGAGGCCGTCGAGGTGCTCGCCACCGAAGGCCTGAAGCTGCCGGCAACCCACGGCTTCGAGCCGGTGCCGTTCTCCCGCGTGCGATGTAGCGTCTGACGGCCGGGTTCTCCATCGAACCCGTTCCCTCAGACCCATCCCTGTTCCCGATTTTTCAGGCCGCCTGCGCGCGGCAGGGGACAGCCTTTGCCTGAAGTTTTGCAACACCAAGGAATCCACGCATGACCCCCGTTGCCACCGAAGACTCCGTGCTCGACACCACGCCGCGTTCCTTCTGGCACGCGCTGGGCGACCTCGCCGTGAGCGCCATCGTCGTCAGCGCGATCGCGCTGATCGTGAGCTTCATTTCCGCCGCCTGATTCGCGCGGCGCCTTCCCCACACGAACACCGATTGCCATGACATTGATTTCCGCTCTCCGCCGTCGCCTGATTCAAGGCGTTGCCGCTGCCATCGCACTTCCTTCCTCGTTCGCCGCACTGGCGCAGGCGCCCGCGCGGCAGCTTCGCATCGGCAACCAGAAGGGGCCGCTCAGCATCCTCAAGGGCCGTGGCACGCTGGAAAAGCGGCTCGCGCCGCTCGGCGTGACGGTCAAATGGACCGAGTTCACGGCCGGCCCCGTGCAGCTCGAAGCCCTCAACGTCGGCTCCATCGACTTCGGCGATGTGGGCGAAGCGCCCCCCATCTTTGCGCAGGCTGCCGGTGCGCCACTGGCCTATGTGGCGGCCACGGTGACGCGTCCGCAGTCCGAGGCGGTGCTGGTGCCCAAGGGCTCGGCCATCAAGACCGTGGCAGACCTGAAGGGCAAGAAGATCGCGCTCAACAAGGGCTCGAACGTTCATTACTTCATCGTCAAGCTGTTCGAGAAGCATGGCCTTTCCTACAGCGACCTGAACCTGGTCTACCTGCCGCCCGCCGATGCGCGCGCTGCCTTTGAAAAGGGCTCGGTCGACGCCTGGGTGATCTGGGACCCATTCCTCGCCGCTGCCCAGAAGGCACTGGACGCGCACGTGCTGGCCGACGCCACCGGCGTCGTGGGCAACCGCGCCTACTACTTCTCGTCGCTCGACTACGTGGCAAAGAACGCCGACGTGCTCGCCATCGCCGTCGAGGAGATCAACAAGATCGACGTCTGGGGCGCTGCCAACAAGAGCGAATACGCGGGTGAACTCGCCAAGCTCTGGGGCCTGCCCAAGCCGGTGGCCGACCTGTCGGTGGGCCGCGTGGGTTACGGCACGAGCCCGATCACCAAGGCCATCCTGGCCGAGCAGCAGAAGATTGCCGACACCTTCTTCGAGCTGAAGCTGATCCCGAAAAAGATCAACGTGCTCGAAGCTGCCGGCGCAGGGATCGCGTGATGCAGATCTTCTGGTTCCTTCCCACGCACGGCGACAGCCGCTACCTTGGCACCAGCGAAGGCGCGCGCCCCATCGACCTGGCGTACCTGCAGCAGATCGCGGGCGCGGCCGACAACCTGGGCTACGAGGGCGTGCTGATTCCCACGGGCCGTTCATGCGAAGACCCGTGGGTCATTGCGTCGAGCCTGATCGGTTCGACCAAGAAGCTCAAGTTCCTGGTTGCGGTGCGGCCTGGCCTGCACCAGCCCAGCCTGGCCGCGCGCATGGCCGCTACGTTTGACCGGCTCTCGGGCGGGCGCCTGCTGGTGAACCTCGTGACCGGCGGCGACCAGGCCGAACTCGAAGGCGACGGCGTGTATCTCGAACATGCGTCGCGCTACGAGCAGTCGGCCGAGTTCATCCGCATCTGGCGCGAAATCATCGCGCGCAGCCATGACGGGCAGGCCTTCGACTACGAGGGCAAGCACCTGAGCGTGAAGGGCGCCAAGCTGCTGTATCCGTCGGTGCAAAAGCCGTACCCACCCGTGTGGTTCGGCGGCTCTTCGGCTGCGGCGCACGACCTTGCGGCCGAGCAGGTCGATGCGTACCTCACCTGGGGCGAACCGCCCGCCGAAGTGGCGAAGAAGATCGCCGACGTGCGCGCCCGTGCCGAGCGCCAGGGCCGCAAGGTCGAGTTCGGCATTCGCCTGCACGTGATCGTGCGCGAGACCGAAGACGCCGCCTGGAAGGCCGCCGAAGAACTGATCAGCCGCGTGGACGACGAAACCGTCATCCGCGCCCAGGCCGCTTTTTCGCGCATGGACTCCGAAGGCCAGCGCCGCATGGCCGCGCTGCATGCCGGCGGCGCCAAGCGTTCGCGCGCCGAACTCGAAATCTCGCCGAACCTGTGGGCCGGCGTGGGCCTCGTGCGTGGCGGTGCCGGCACCGCACTGGTGGGCGATGCGAAGACCGTGGCGGCGCGCATCGAGGAATACGCAGCGCTCGGCCTCGACAAATTCATTCTCTCGGGCTACCCGCACCTGGAAGAGGCCTACCGCTTCGCCGAACTGGTGTTCCCGCTGCTCTCGCGCAAGGCGCAGACGCGGCTGGCCGGGGGCTCGCTGAGTGGCCCGTTCGGCGAAGTCGTTGCCAACCTCGACGCGCCGTCGCGCCTTGTCTCCCAAAGCTGAAGGACTCCCATGACCGAACAAGTGCAGGAGCTTCCGGTGACCACCAACGATGCAGGCGCAGGCAAGGCATTGAAGGCCTTCGGCATCAACGTCGCGAAGCGGCTCATTCCGTGGCTGGTGCCGGTGGGGCTGATCGTGTTCTGGCAGATCGCGTCGTCGCTCGGCTGGATCTCCACCCGTGTGCTGCCGGCGCCGGTCGATGTGGTCAAGGCCGCATGGACGCTCACCGCGTCGGGCGAGCTGTGGACGCACGTCAAGGTCAGCGCGGGCCGTGCGCTCGCGGGCCTGGCCATTGGCGGCGGCGCGGGGCTGGCGCTGGGCCTGCTGACCGGCTCGGTGAAGTTCGCCGAAACGCTGCTCGACTCGACCATCCAGATGGTGCGCAACATCCCCGCGCTGGCGCTGATCCCGCTGGTGATCCTGTGGTTCGGCATTGACGAGTCGGCCAAGCTGTTCCTGATCTCGGTGTCGGTGTTCTTCCCGATCTACCTGAACACCTTCCACGGCATCCGCAATGTCGATCCGCAGCTCATCGAGATGGGGCGCACCTATGGCCTGTCGCGCTGGCAGCTCTACCGCGAGGTGATCCTGCCGGGCGCGCTGTCGTCGATCCTGGTGGGCCTGCGTTTCTCGCTGGGCCTGATGTGGGTGATCCTGATCGTGGCCGAGACCATCTCGGCGCAGGCCGGCATCGGCTACCTGACGATGAACGCCCGCGAGTTCCTGCAGACCGACATCGTGCTGGTGGGCATCCTGCTGTACGCGCTGCTCGGCAAGCTGGCCGACCTGTTCGCACGCGGACTGGAGCAATGGTGGCTGCGCTGGCACCCCGGCTACCAGAAGAAGGCGAGCTGAGGGCAGGGCATGACGACGAAATCCATGATCTCCCGCCGCACGGCCATCGCCACGCTGGGCGCTGTCGCTGCATTCGGCTCGGGCACGGTGCTGGCGCAGGGCACGGCCACCCGACCCGTCACCGTGCGGCTCGGCTACCAGAAGTCCTCGACGCTGATCGCCGTGCTCAAGGTGCAGGGCACGCTCGAAAAGCAACTCGCGCCGCTGAACGCCACGCTGAGCTGGCACGAGTTCACCAGCGGCCTGCCATTGCTCGAAGCGCTGAACCTCGACAACCTGGACATCAGCGCCGATGTGGCCGACACCGTACCGGTGTTCGCACAGGCCGCCGGTGCCGATCTGACCTTTCTTGCGCAAGAGGCGCCATCGCCCGCTGCGCAAGCCATCGTGGTGCGCGAAGACTCGCCGATCCGCACGGTGGCCGATCTCAAGGGCAAGAAGATCGGCTTTGCCAAGGCGGCCGGCGTGCACTACCTGCTGATCGCCGCGCTCGACAAGGCGGGCCTGTCCTTCAAGGACATCGAGCCGGCGTACCTCACGCCCGCCGATGGCCGCGCCGCCTTCGAGAAGGGGGCCATCGACGCCTGGGTGGTGTGGGACCCGTTCCTTTCCGCGGCGCAGCGCCAGTCGAAGGTGCGCGTGCTGGCCGACGGTGCCGGCATCGCCTCGTACCAGCGCTACTACCTGGCCCGCAGCAAGTTCGCCAAGGCCCGGCCCGACGTGCTGCACGTGGTCTATGCCGAGCTGGAGAAGACCGGCAAGTGGGTCAAGCAGAACTCGAAGGAAGCGGCCGCGCTGCTGTCGCCCGTGTGGGGCCTGGACGCCGCGACCCTCGAGCAGGCCAACAGCCGCCGCAGCTACGCGGTGCGGCCGGTGGTGGCCGAGGGCCTCGCCGAGCAGCAACGCATTGCCGATGCCTTCTTCTCGGAAAAGCTGTTGCCGAAAAAAATCAATGCGCTCGACGTGGCGCTGTTCAAGCCGGGAGCCTGACATCATGAGTGCCGTTCTGAAAGACCTCCAACCCCAGGCCATCGCAGGTGGCGTGCGCCTCGAAGCACGGGGCCTGCACAAGCGCTACGGCGCGCGCGAAGTGCTGCGCAACACCCAGCTCACCATCGAGCCGGGCCAGTTCCTAGCCATCGTCGGGCGCAGCGGCTGCGGCAAGAGCACGCTGCTGCGGCTCATCGCGGGGCTGGAAGAAGCAACGTCCGGTGGGCTCTACACCGACGGCAGGGCCGTGCACGGCCTGCACGACGACACACGCATCATGTTCCAGGAGGCGCGCCTCTTGCCCTGGCGCCGCGTGCTCGACAACGTGACGCTGGGCCTGCCCAGCGATGCCAAGGCGCGTGGCAAGGAAGTGCTCGCGCAGGTCGGCCTGGCCGACCGCGAGAACGAATGGCCGGCGCGTCTGTCGGGCGGCCAGCGCCAGCGCGTGGCGCTGGCACGGGCACTTGTGCATCACCCGCGCCTGCTGCTGCTCGACGAGCCGCTGGGTGCGCTGGACGCGCTCACGCGCATCGAGATGCACCGCCTGATCGAGAACCTGTGGCAGCGCCACCGGTTCACCGCGCTGCTGGTGACGCACGACGTGCAGGAAGCCGTGGCGCTGGCCGACCGCGTGATCCTGATCGAAGACGGTCGCATCGCGCTCGACGAGAACATCGCGCTGGCCCGTCCGCGCTCGCAGGGCGATCCGGCATTTGCGGCCATCGAGAAACGCATCCTCGACCGCGTGCTGCAAAAGCCCGGCGAGCCCGAACCCGAAAGCGCCAACACCAGTTGGCTCGGCACGCCCGCGCACGCGCTGCGCTGGGCCATCTGAACTTTTTCCTTCCCATCCGCCCATCCTGAAAGGCAGTTGTATGTCGCAGAACTGGAAATTCGAAACCCTGTCGGTGCATGCCGGCTACTCGCCCGAACCCACCACGCGCGCCGTGGCGCCGCCGATCTACCAGACGGTGGCCTATGCCTTCGACAGCGCGCAGCACGGCGCGGACCTGTTCGACCTGAAGGTGCCGGGCAACATCTACACCCGCATCAACAACCCGACGCAGGACGTGCTGGAGCAGCGCGTGGCCGCGCTCGAAGGCGGCATCGCGGCGCTGGCGCTGGCCTCGGGCCAGGCGGCAGTGACCTATGCGATCCAGACCATCGCCGAAGCCGGCGACAACATCATCAGCAGCACCGCGCTGTATGGCGGCACCTACAACCTGTTCGCGCACACGCTGCCGCAGTTCGGCATCACCACGCGCTTTGCGGACCACCGCGATCCGACGAGCTTCGAGAAGCTGTTCGACGAGAAGACCAAGGCGGTGTTCGTCGAGTCGTTGGGCAACCCGGCCGGCAACGTGACCGACATCGCGGCCATCGCCGAGATCGCGCACCGCCACGGCGTGCCGCTGATCGTCGACAACACCGTGCCTTCGCCTTATCTGAGCCGGCCCATCGAGCACGGCGCCGACATCGTCGTGCACTCGCTCACCAAGTACCTGGGCGGCCACGGCACCAGCATCGGCGGCGCCATCGTCGATTCGGGCAAGTTCCCGTGGGCTGAGCACAAGGAGCGCTTCAAGCGGCTGAACGAGCCCGACGTGAGTTACCACGGCGTGGTCTACACCGAGGCGCTGGGCCCGGCCGCCTACATCGGACGTGCACGCGTGGTGCCGTTGCGCAATACCGGCGCCGCCATCTCACCGTTCAATGCCTTCCTGATCCTGCAGGGCATCGAGACGCTGGCCTTGCGCATGGACCGCATCAGCAGCAATGCGCTCAGGGTGGCGCAGCACCTGAAGACGCACAAGGCTGTGAACTGGGTCAACTACGCCGCACTCGAAGACCACCCCGACCACGCGCTGGCGCAGAAATACTTCGGCGGCCGTTCCAGCGGCGTGCTGACCTTCGGCATCGGCAGTGGCCGCGAGGGTGGGGCGAAGTTCCTCGATGCGCTCAAGCTGTTCACGCGTCTCGTGAACATCGGCGATGTGCGCTCGCTCGCCACGCATCCGGCCTCGACCACGCACCGCCAACTGTCGCCCGAAGAACTGGCCAGGGCGGGCGTGACCGAAGACACGGTGCGCCTGTCGGTCGGCATCGAACACATCGACGACCTGCTGGCCGACCTTGATGTCGCGCTGGCCGCCGCGTCCTGAACGCTGCAAGAAGGAACTATGACCACACTCAACACCATCCCCGACGCCGCGCTCGACCAACTGTTTCGCAAGGCGCGCACCGTGCACGCCTTCAAGCCGGTGCCCGTGACCGACGAGGTGATCCACAAGCTCTACGACCTCGTGAAGTGGGGCCCGACCGCCTTCAACGCCCAGCCGGCGCGCTACGTGTTCGTGCGCAGCGAAGAGGCCAAGGCAAAGCTCAAGCCGGCGGTGTCGGCAGGCAACACCGCGCAGACGCTGCAGGCCGGCGTGACGGTGATCGTGGCGCACGACACGCGCTTCTACGAACACCTGCCCGCGCAGTTCCCGGCCTACGACGCCAAGCCCTTCTTCGAGAAGAGCGCCGAGGCCGCGCAGGCCACGGCCTTTCGCAACAGCAGCCTGCAGGGCGCCTACCTGATCCTGGCGGCGCGCTCGCTCGGGCTCGACGCGGGTCCGCAATCGGGCTTCAACGCGGACCTGATCGACAAGGCCTTCTTCTCCGATGGCCGCTACCGGGCCAACTTCCTTGTCAACCTCGGCGTGGCTGACCACGCCGGTACTTTCGAGCGCGGCCCCCGGCTGGCGTTCGACGAAGTGGCGCAGATCGTCTGATCCGCTGCTGCGCCATTCCCATCCCAGTCATTCCTTCACACTGAAAGAGAAACCATCATGTCCATCCAAGCCATCAACGTGCGCAACCAGTTCCGGGGCAAGGTCCGCGAGATCATCCGCGGCGACGTCGTCTCCGAAGTCGATGTCGAAACCGCCTGGGGCATCGTGACCTCGGTCATCACCACGCGCTCGGTCGACGAGCTGCAACTGAAGATCGGCTCCGACGTGGTTGCACTCGTGAAGTCGACGGAAGTTTCGATCGCGAAGCTCTGACGGACCCTCGGGCAATTGCGAACAACCCGGCGCCGTTCTGGCGCCGGGTTTTTTTACGCCCGTGCTTTGCCCGGCGCGTCGGATCGTTTCCCGCAGTCCATATATCGAACATGGCTTAGTCGGGCAGGGCATTAGGAACTGCGAACAGCTTCCTTCCGGCTCCCGCAGCCGCCTCGCAGAATCTTTTGGATTCATCGAAGCCAAGGTTGCCGTTCATGCTCAAACGTTCGTTTCTCCGCCATGCCGCTGCGTGGCCCTTGATTGCCGTGGCGCCGCGCCTGCTGGCTGCCAGTGGCGATGCGCCGTCGGTCATTCGCATCGGCGTGGCGACCGGCGGCGTGGGCAACCCGGTGCGCTTCGGTGGCTCGTCGGCGGCGCTGGTGCATTCGACGGGCGCGCTCGAGGAAGAGTTCAAGGCGGACGGCACGAAGATCGAATGGGTGTTCTTCAAGGGCGCAGGCCCGGCCGTGAACGAAGCCCTGGTCAACAAGCAGCTCGACCTGGCCTGGCAGGGTGACCTGCCTTCGATCGTGCACCGCGCGGGCGGCGTCAAGACCCGCATCATTGCGGGCTCCGGCGTGCGCAACGGCCTGTACCTGGCGGTGCCGCCGGATTCGACGGTCAAGCGCATCGAAGACCTGCGCGGCAAGCGCATCGCGCTCTACAAGGGCACCAACCTGCACCTGGCGGCCGTGCGTGCGCTGGCGGCGCACGGGCTCAAGGAAAGCGACGTTCGCCTCATCAACCTCGACCTGCCCGGCGCACAGGCCGCGCTGGCCACCAAGGACATCGACGGTGCGTTCGGCTATGTCGAGCTGTTCGTGCTGCGCGACAAGGGCGTGGCGAAGGTCATCTATTCGGCCTCGGAGGATTCGTTCAAGTACACGCGGCAGACCGTGCTGCTGGCCTCGGACGATTTCGCACGCAGCCAGCCCAAGGCCACGCAGCGCATCGTGAACACGCTGCTGAAGGTGGCACGGCGCTATTCGGACGAGTCGCGCCGCGACGAGGTGTTCCAGGAATGGGGCAAGGCCGAGGTGGCCGAGAAATACTGGCGCGAGGACTTCATCGGCCAGCCGCTGCGCACGCGCCTGTCGCCGTTGCTCGACCCGTTCCTAGTGCAGCGCTACAAGGATTCCGCCGAGCAGGCGCTGGCGCTCAAGCTGGTGCGCAGCAAGGCCGAGATCGACCACTGGTTCGACCGCAGCTTTCTGGATACTGCGCTGCGCGAACTCAAGCTGGAGAACTACTGGCCGGTGTACGAGGCCAATGGCGAAGTCAGCGGCAAGCAGGTGGCGGTGGCGCGATGAGTGGCAGCAGCAACAAACCCAAGCGCCAGATCAAGCTCAATGCCTTCCTGATGGCGACCGGCCACCATGTGGCCGCGTGGCGCCATCCCGATGTGCCGCTGCAGGCGGGGCTGGATTTTTCCCACTACAAGGCGCTTGCACAGACCGCGGAGCGCGCGAAGTTCGATGCGGTGTTCCTGGCGGACAGCGTCGGCATTCGCGAAGCCTCGGCGTCGCGCACCTTGCACCGCAGCGCGCGAGTCTCGGGCTTCGAGCCGCTCACGCTGCTGTCGGCGCTCGCGGCCGTGACAGAGCGGCTGGGCTTGATCGCCACCGTGTCGACCACCTACAACGAGCCGTACCACGTCGCGCGCAAGTTCGCCTCGCTCGATCATCTGAGCGGCGGGCGCGCGGGCTGGAACGTCGTCACTTCGTCCAACGAGGCCGAAGCGCTGAACTTCAATCTCGATCGGCATCCGGAACACGCGCTGCGCTACGAGCGGGCGCGGGAGTTCGTCGATGTGGTCACGGGCCTCTGGGATTCGTGGGACGACGATGCCTTCACGCACGACAAGGCCGAAGGCGAATACTTCGACCCCGGCCGGCTGCATGTGCTCGGCCATCAGGGCAAGCACTTTCGGGTGCGCGGCCCGCTCAACATCGCGCGTCCGCCACAGGGGCATCCGGTGGTGGTGCAGGCCGGTGCTTCGGAAGCAGGGCAGGCGCTGGCCGCGGCGACGGCCGAGGTGATCTTCACCGCGCAGCAGTCGCTGGCCGGTGCGCAGGCTTTCTATCGCGGGCTCAAGGCGCAACTCGCGCACCACGGGCGTGACCCCGCAGGCCTGAAGATCCTTCCCGGCGTGTTCCCGGTGGTGGGGCAGAGCGAGCAGCATGCGAAGGAAAAGCTCGAAGAGCTGCAGTCGCTGATTCCGTCCGACGTGGGCGTGGCGCTGCTGTCGACGGTGATCGGCGGTGTCGATCTCACGGGCTATCCGGTCGATGGTCCGCTGCCCGACAACCTGCCGGAGCCGAATGGCCCCAAGAGCCGCTTCCGCCTGGTGACCGAGCTTGCGCGCACCGAGGGGCTGAGCATCCGTCAGCTCTACCAGCGCGTGGGCACGGCGCGCGGCCATTGGTCGATCCACGGCACGGCCTCGCAGATTGCCGACCAGTTGCAGCAGTGGTTCGAGGAAGAGGCGGCCGATGGCTTCAACGTCATGCCGCCGACGCTGCCCGGCGGGCTCGATGACTTCGTGACGCAGGTGGTGCCCGAGCTGCGGCGCCGCGGCCTGTTCCGGCACGAATACGAAGGGCGCACGCTGCGCGAGAACCTGGGCCTGGCAAGGCCGGCGAGCCGCCATCTGCCGGCACGCGAGTTCAAGGCGGCCGCATGAGTGCGGTGCTGCCTCCGGCGTCGCTGCCGCTTCCCGCCGTCGTGCGGCCTTCGCCTCTTGCCGCGTTGCGCGCCTGGCTGCCGGGTGTGGGGCGCTTGCTGCTCGCGTGGCCGGTGCCGCTGGCGGTGCTGCTGCTGTGGCACATCGCGGCACGCAATGAATGGATCGCACCGCAGGTGCTGCCGTCGCCCGAGACAGTGGCCGCCACTTTCGTCGATGCACTGCAAAGCGGCGAGCTTCTTGAGAATCTGCGCATCAGCCTGTGGCGCGTGTTCGCGGGCTTCGGTGTCGGGCTGGTGGGTGGCTTGCTGCTTGGCGTGGCGATGGGTCTGTCGCCGACCTTCAAGGACTACACCTATCCGCTGTTCAAGGCCTTCGCGCAGGTGCCTGTGCTGGGCTGGCTGCCGTTGCTGATGCTGCTGGTGGGCATCGACGAGGCGCTCAAGATCATCCTGATCGCCAAGGCCTCGCTGGTGCCCATTGCGCTGAACACCTACAAGGGCATCCAGAACGTGCCGACGCGCTACATCGAGGTGGCGCGGGTGTTCCGGTTCAGCCGCTGGCAGTTGCTGTCGAAGGTGGTGTTTCCCGCCGCGCTCGCGCCCATCTGGAACGGCGTGCGCTACGGCTTCACGCACGCCTGGCTCGCGCTGGTGGTGGTCGAGCTGCTGGCGTCCAGCGAAGGGCTGGGCTACATGATCGTGTTCGGGCGGCAGCTGTTCCAGCTCGACGTGGTGCTGGCCGCGGTGGTGATGGTGGGGGCGGTCGGGTTCGTGCTCGACAAGCTGCTCGCGCTGATCGAGACACGGTTGCTGCGCTGGCGGCGTGCGGGGTTCTGATGAGCGCCAACATTTCCGTGGACCGGAATCTCTTTCGCCGCGTGCCCAAGCTCTTGCGCGGCTGGGTGCTGCCCGTGTTGCTGGTAGTGCTCTGGTGGGCCGCGGTTCGCTTCGGCTGGTCGAGTTCGCCGTTTCTGGTGTCGATCGGCAGCGTCTGGCGGCGGGCGGTGGAGCAGGCCACCAGTGGGGCGCTGTGGGACGGACTCTCGGCCAGCCTGTGGCGCGACCTGGCGGGCTTTGCCATCGGTGCGAGTGCCGGGCTGCTGTTCGGTGCAGCGCTCGGGTTGTCCCGCCTGTTCGAGAACCTCGTGGGTCCGAGCTTTCACACGCTCAAGCAGATATCTCTGTTCGCGTGGATTCCGCTGCTGTCCGTGTGGTTCGGGCTGGGCGACGCGGCCAAGGTGGCGTTTCTCTCGCTCGCGGCCTTTTTCCCGGTGGTGCTCAACACCTTCGAGGGCATCCGCAGCGTGCCCGGCGATCTGGTCGAGGTGGCGCGTGTGCTGCGCTTCAGTCGGTGGCAGCTTTTCACGCGCGTGGTGCTTCCGAGCGCATCGCCTTCGATCTTCGCGGGCGTGCATCTGGCGCTGATCTACGCGTGGCTGGCCACGCTGGGCGCGGAGTACCTGCTGGTCTCGGGCAAGGGCATCGGCAACACCATGATTGACGGGCGAGACCACTTCTGGATGGACCTCGTGATCTTCGGCGTGATCGTGGTCGGGCTCGTGGGCTTCACGCTCAACTGGATTGCCACGCGCATCGAGAACCGCCTGCTGGCCTGGCGCGGGCGTTCCGTGGCCGGCTTCTGAAGAAAGAACCAAGACATGGCACACGCAGCCACACTCGAAATACGACAACTCAGCAAGCAGTACGAGGTCGAAGGCACGCCGCTCAAGGTGCTCGACGACATCAGCCTGACCATCACGCCCGGCGAGTTCGTGAGCATCGTGGGCTCCAGCGGTTGCGGCAAGTCGACGCTGCTGCGGCTGATCGTGGGCCTGGAGGCCGACTACAGCGGCGAGGTGCTGATCGACGGCAACCGCATCGTCGGCACCAGCCTGGACCGCGGCATCGTGTTCCAGGAGCACCGGCTTTTTCCGTGGCTCACGGTGCAGCGGAACATTGCGCTCGGGCTGCTGAACGCCGGGCTCGGCGCGGCGCAAAAGCGCAGCGAGGTGCAGGCGCACATCGAGCTGGTCGGGCTCAAGGGTTTCGAGAGCGCGTACCCGCACCAGTTGTCGGGTGGCATGTCGCAGCGCGTGGCGATCGCGCGGGCACTGGTCAACCGGCCCGAGATTCTGCTGCTCGACGAGCCCTTCGGCGCGCTTGACGCGATGACCCGCGCGCATCTGCAGCAGGAGCTGCATCGCATCTGGCAGGCCGAGGGGATCACGATGATCCTGGTCACCCACGATGTCGAAGAGGCCGTGTACCTCGGCGACAAGGTGGTGGTGATGGAGCCGCGCCCGGGGCGCATCCGCCGCATCGTGCCGGTGGCGCTCGCGCATCCGCGCAACCGGGTGGAACTGGCCTTCACCCAGGTCAAGGAAGAGGTGCTGCGCGAGTTCGCGGGGGCGCCCGCGCTTGACGAAACACCACCGCAATCTCCGCCAGACACGACGGGTGGTTTGCCCGCCGGACTTCGCTTTGCCTACTGAGCCTTTCGTTCTTCCATCTACCCACTTCAAAGAGGATCTTCGATGAGCGCCATTCTTTCTTCTCCCGTCGCCGCACAGGACAACGAACTCGACATCGTCCGGCAGGCCGGCCACATCGGCGCCGAGGTGCGCGGCGTGCGACTCTCTGGTGCACTGCAGCCGGAGGTGTTCCGGTCCATCAAGGCCGCGCTGCTGAAACACAAGGTGCTGTTCTTTCGTGGCCAGCAGCATCTGGATGACGCACAGCAGGAGGCCTTTGGCCGTCTGTGGGGCGAGCTGGTGCCGCACCCGACCGTGCCCTCGAAGGACGGCACCAGGTTGCTGGAACTCGACTCGCGCCACGGCGGCCGAGCCAACTCGTGGCACACCGACGTGACCTTCGAGGTTGCCTATCCACAGGTGTCGATCCTGCGTGCTGTGGTGATCCCGGCCTATGGCGGGGACACGGTCTGGGCCAACACGGTGGCCGCGTACGAAAACCTGCCCGAAGAACTGAAGGCGCTGGCCGACCGGCTGCGCGCCATTCACGGCAACGACTACGACTACGCGGCGGCCCGGTTGCCAGCCGACCTGAATGACGAGGGTGCCAGGCGCTACAAGGAGGTGTTCACGCGCCGCCTGCTCGAAGCCGAGCACCCGGTGGTGCGCGTGCACCCCGAGACCGGCGAGCGCAGCCTGGTGCTGGGCCATTTCGTGAAGCGGCTCGCCGGCCACTCGACGCACGACTCCGGCCATCTGCTGAGCGTGCTGCAAAGCCACGTGCACCGCCTGGAAAACACGGTGCGCTGGCGTTGGACGCAGGGTGACGTGGCCATCTGGGACAACCGGGCGACGCAGCACTACGCGATCAACGACTACGGCGACCAGCACCGGGTGGTGCGGCGGGTCACGATAGCGGGCGATGTGCCATACGGCGTGGACGGCGCCAAGAGCGTGGACCGGACGGCGCCTGCGGTTCGCGCGGCTGAGGCGGCTGAGGCGGCTGCAGCCTGAGGCACGCCTATACAACATCTGGTTGTTAAGAATCGACTTTTCAGTCGTTGGAGCTTTGCGGCAGCACTCCTAAAGTGGTGGTTATCGCCATCAAGGCGAATTCCAACGCACAACAGGAGCCGCACAGCATGTCAGTGGAAGTTGAAGACCTCGTCTTGCCCGAAGCACTGGAACAGGCGCGCGCCAAGGCGGCCGAAAACAACTGGCCTTATGCCGGCGGCGTGACGCCACCGGTGGCCTGGGATCTCGTCCGCAAGGGCCAGGCCGTACTGATCGATGTGCGCTCGGGCGAGGAGCGCAAGTTCGTCGGCCATGTCCCTGAAAGCCTGCACGTGGCCTGGGCCACCGGCACCGCGCTCACGCGCAACCCGCGCTTCGTGCGCGAACTCGAAGCCAAGCTCGCGAAAGACGGCGGCAAGGACGCCGTGGCATTGCTGCTGTGCCGCAGCGGCAAGCGTTCCGCGCTGGCCGCAGAGGCCGCTGCCAAGGCGGGCTTCACCAACGTCTTCAACGTGCTCGAAGGCTTCGAGGGCGAGATCGACGACCAGCAGCACCGCGGCAGCGCCGATGGCTGGCGCTTCCACGCGCTGCCCTGGGTGCAGGACTGACCACAAAAAGCCGAATTTCCGGGGAGAAAAAATACATGGCCCATTTCGAGGTGAATGACATCGTGCGCGCGCTGCATGGCGTGCGCGACGAGTGGCGCGATTCGCAGCGCCGCTCGCGCGAACCCGGTGCGCGCGAGTTTCCGTCGCGCGAGGCGCTCGCGCAGATCGTGGAGTCGCTGAAGGGCGCGCTCTTTCCCATGCGGCTCGGGCCGCCCGATCTGCGCCACGAGAGCGAGGACTTCTACGTCGGCCACACGCTCGATGCCGCGCTGCAGGGGCTGCTGGGTCAGGCGCGGCTGGAGCTGAACTTCAACGCCCGCCATCAGCCACGCCCGGCGAGCGAAATCGACGAGGCCGCCACCGAGGCGGTGCGGCAGTTCGCGAACGCTTTGCCGGCCTTGCGCCGCCTGCTCGACAGCGATGTGCTCGCGGCCTACCAGGGCGACCCGGCCGCGCGCAGCGTCGACGAAGTGCTGCTGTGCTACCCCGGAGTGCTCGCGATGATTCATCACCGGTTGGCGCACCGGCTGTACGAACTCGATCTGCCGCTGCTGGCACGCATCGTGGCCGAGCTGGCACACGGACAGACCGGCATCGACATTCACCCCGGCGCGCAGATCGATGCGGGTTTTTTCATCGACCACGGCACGGGTGTCGTGATTGGCGAGACGGCGGTCATCGGCAAGCGCGTGCGGCTCTACCAGGCCGTCACGCTCGGTGCCAAGCGCTTTCCGACCGACACCGAAGGCAACCTGCAGAAGGGCCTGCCGCGGCATCCGGTGGTGGAAGACGATGTGGTGATCTACGCCGGCGCCACCATCCTCGGGCGCGTGACGCTGGGCAAGGGCGCGGTCATCGGCGGCAATGTGTGGATCACCGACGATGTGCCGCCTGGCGCGAGCGTCACGCAGGCCAGCCTGCAGAACGCACCGAAGGCAGGTGGGGCATGAAAGCATTTGTCGAAGACTTCGGCGTGACGGTGCGCCAGTTGCGCGAAGGCAAGGGCTGGTCGCAGGAGGAACTGGCAGAGCGTTCCGATCTCAACCGCTCCTACGTGGGCGAGGTCGAGCGCGGCCGCGTGATCCCCTCGATCGTCACCGCACAGAAGCTCGCCACGGCGCTGGGCATCAACATGGTGGGCCTGCTCATGCGTTGCGAGCAACTGGAGCAATCGCGTCTTGCGCGAAGGATCAACTTGGCGGCTATAGCCTGTTGAGGGAAAACCCGTGGCCGCCGGACACTGGCGGCCACTTTCTTTCCAACAGGAGCCTTGATCCATGAGCGCAACAGTCGGTGGTACCACCGCCCTTGGCGACAACGCCGCACGCCAGCTAGCCAATGCCACCAAGACAGTTCCCCAGCTGGAGACCATCAGCCCGCGCTGGCTGACGCACCTGCTGCAATGGGTGCCGGTGGAAGCGGGTATCTACCGCGTCAACAAGGTCAAGAATCCCGAGTCGATCAAGGTCACCTGCACCTCGCGCGAAGAAGAAAACCAACTGCCGCGCACCTTCGTCGACTACGAAGAAAACCCGCGCGAGCACTACCTCAACGCCGTGAGCACCGTGCTCGACGTGCACACCCGTATCTCCGACCTCTACAGCAGCCCGCACGACCAGATCAAGGAGCAGCTGCGCCTGACGATCGAAACGATCAAGGAGAACCAGGAGAGCGAGCTCATCAACAACCCCGACTACGGCCTGCTGGCCCAGGTGACCGACGAACAGCGCATCTTCCCGTTGACCGGTGCGCCCACGCCCGACGACCTCGACGAGCTGCTGACCAAGGTCTGGAAAGAGCCCGCCTTCTTCCTCACGCATCCGTTGGCCATTGCCGCCTTCGGCCGTGAAGCCACCCGCCGTGGCACGCCGCCGCCGACCGTGAGCCTGTTCGGTTCGCAGTTCATCACCTGGCGCGGCATTCCGCTGATCCCGTCGAACAAGGTGCCGGTGGCCGATGGCAAGAGCAAGATCCTGCTGCTGCGCGTGGGCGACAAGCGCCAGGGCGTGGTGGGTCTGTTCCAGCCGGGGCTGTCGGGCGAACAGAGCCCGGGGCTGTCGGTGCGCTTCATGGGCATCAACAACCACGCGATTGCGTCGTACCTGATCTCGCTGTACTGCTCGCTCGCGGTGCTGACCACCGACGCACTGGCGGTGCTCGACGACGTCGAGATCGGCAAGTACCACGACTATCCCGACACCTACAAGTAAGCCGCGGTGAGTACCCCTTCGATTCCGGGCGAGGCGCCGTTCGATCCGGCCATCCTCGCGCGCATGGCCAGCGCCATGTTCTCCGAGCGGCCGGGCACGCCGCCCACGTCGCTGCCGGGCGTGGCGAGCGGCCTGGTACCGGGCGCGCAATTCCCCGCCAACATTGCACCGCCGGGCTCACCACTGGTGAGCCCCGCCGGCTTCGGGCCGAGCGTGCCGGGCACGCCGATCCCGCAAGGGCAGATTCCAGGCGCGAATGTGCTGCCGGCATCGCCGACGCAGTTGCCGTCGCTCGCGAACCGTGCGCCTGCCTTGCTGCCGCATGCGGTGGCGGGCAATGGCGTGCCGGACAACGTGCTGTCCGTGGCGCCGGCTTTCGAGCCGCGCCTGGGTGGCACGGTGCTGGGTGTGCCGCAGCAGGTCAATGCGCCTGTGGCGCCGCAAGCAGCGGCATCGCCGTTCTACTTCCTGAACAACAGCTACGGTCATCCGTCGGCGGGTGCCAGCGATGGCGTCGCGATTCATGACCCGTTCGCTGGTTTTGCAGCACCCGTGACTCAGCCGGCATTGCCACCGAGTCCGCCTTCGGCGCCAGCCGGTCGCGATGCGCAGTTCTACTTTGTCGATGCGGTGCGCTTGCCCAACGGCTTCGTCACGCCGGCCAAGCCAGACCCGCGTGGCCCGGAGGCGGTGCCGCTGGCCGGCAGCGGCCAGCATCCGCCGTTCGATGTCAATGCCGTGCGGCGCGACTTCCCGATCCTGCAGGAACGCGTCAACGGCAAGCAGCTCGTGTGGTTCGACAACGCAGCCACCACGCACAAGCCACAATCGGTGATCGATCGCATCGCGCATTTCTACGCACACGAAAACTCGAACATCCACCGCGCCGCGCATGAACTCGCGGCACGTGCGACCGATGCCTACGAAGGTGCACGCGAGCGCGTTCGCAAGTTCATCAATGCGCCCGAAGTCGAAGAAGTGATCTTCGTGCGTGGCACCACCGAGGCCATCAACCTCGTGGCCAAGAGCTGGGGTGGGCAGCATGTGGGCGAAGGCGACGAGATCATCGTTTCCAACCTCGAACACCACGCCAACATCGTGCCTTGGCAGCAGCTTGCTGCCGCCAAGGGGGCGAAGCTGCGCGTGATTCCGGTGGACGATTCGGGGCAGGTGCTGCTCGACGAATACCGCAAGCTGCTCAACGACCGCACGAAGATCGTGGCCGTCACGCAGGTCTCGAATGCGCTGGGCACTGTGGTGCCGGTGAAGGAGATCGTCGAGCTGGCGCATCGCGCGGGCGCGAAAGCGTTGGTCGATGGTGCGCAGTCGGTCTCGCACATGCGGGTCGACGTGCAGGACATCGGTGCCGACTTCTTCGTGTTCTCCGGCCACAAGGTGTTCGGCCCGACCGGCATCGGCGTGGTCTGGGGCAAGCGCGAAGTGCTCGAAGACATGCCGCCCTGGCAGGGCGGCGGCAACATGATTGCCGACGTGACCTTCGAGAAGACGGTGTTCCAGCCGATCCCGAACAAGTTCGAGGCCGGCACCGGCAACATTGCCGACGCCGTGGGTCTTGGTGCCGCCGTCGACTACGTCAACAAGGTCGGCATCGAGAACATCGCGCGCTACGAGCACGACCTGCTGGTCTACGGCATGGCACAACTCGGTGCGATCCCGGGTGTGCGGCTGATCGGCACGGCAGCCGACAAGGCCAGCGTGATGTCCTTCGTGCTCGATGGCTACAGCACCGAAGAGGTGGGCCAGGCGCTCAATGAAGAAGGCATCGCGGTCCGCACGGGACATCACTGTGCGCAGCCGATCCTGCGGCGCTTCGGTGTCGAAGCCACGGTGCGGCCGTCGCTGGCGTTCTACAACACCTTCGACGAGATCGACCGGCTCGTGGCCGTCGTGCGCCGGCTGGCTGCCCAGCGCCGCGCGGGTTAGGGGCGGCTCGTTCGCCCTGGCAGCTTTCAAAGGCCCGTCGCCGATCCGCGTCGGGCCGATGCCAACTCAAGGCACGCCGGCAGAGCGGATGGGAATGAGCAGGTCCGTGTGCAGCTCGGCCTGCGACACCTGCCGGGGCGAGTTCAGGTAGTGCTCCAGCATGGGCCGGTCGTCCGGCTCGTAGCCGCTGCCCGGCAGCCAGCGGGCATACAGCGCGTTGATGGCTGCGTTGATGCGGGCATAAGGGCCGACCAGGCAGTGCAGCGCGTAGTGGCCGCCCGGCAAGTCCAGCGTTTCGAGCTTCACGTGGGCGGGCCAAGGCTCGGGTGATGCCGCCGCGGCGTAGTACCGGTAATCGCCAGGATCGGCGCCCTCGCCGCAGGAAACACCCAACCAGGCCGACATGACCCGGTCGCCGGCGTAGGCGCGCAGCCGGCGATGCGTGTGCGGAATGGTCGACAGCGGCCCCTGGTGGCGCAAGGCCTGCACTTGCTGCGCGGGCCGCTCGACGATCCGCACCAGGGCCTGGGTGCAGCCGGCCTCGGGCGCCATGCGCTGCATGTGCTGCTGGAACTCGCGCGGCGACTGTCCGGTGAAGTGGCCGAAGGCCCGCGAGAAGGCTTGCGGGCTGTCGTAACCGACCTCCAGGGCCACCTGCGTGACGCTCTGGCGGCCTTCTTCGAGCAACTGCGTCGCGCGCGCCAGTCGCACGCGACGCACCGTGGCGGCCACCGTTTCGCCGGCGATGCTGCTGTAGACGCGGTGGAAGTGAAAAGGCGAGAAATGCGCCAGCCGCGCGAGGTCTTCGAGGCGGTGCTCCGCCATCGGGTCTGCCACGATGGCCGCGACCACACGGGCCACGGGCCCGGTAGTTCTCTTCGGCGCGCAGGGTTCTCATGAGGGTGAGTGTGCCGCTTTCAGGCGTAACGTACTTAGCCGTTCTTGCGCTATGGCGCCAGGGCCGCGCCTGCCTACCGGTGGCGAGGCTGCCGGCCAACACGAAAGACTGGCGCGCCTTGGCCTCAGGAGTTGGCCGCCTGCAGAAGATGCCGCTTGAGGAATTCCACCACCTTGGCGTTGAGGGTGGCATGAAAGGCCGCGCGGTCGAAGCCCGGTTCGTCGTTGCAGATCTCCAGTTTGGCCGCGAGCTGTGTGGCTGAGCAGGGCGGCAGAAAGCCGAAGTGCGCAGCCTTGTCCGCCACGTGCCATTCGGGCGGTGCGGGCAGGTTGCGGCGAACCGCGGCCACGCTCTCCGGTGTGACGCCGTCGCCGCCGTAGGCGGAGGCCCAAAGCTGGATCGGAAGGGTCACGTTCTTCAGGCCCTGGGCGTCGAAGACGGGGCTGAACGGGTCGGCGATCACCGCCACCTTGATGCGCGCGTCATGCGTCAGCGGTGTGGCCAGGAGCTCTCTGAAGCGCTCCTGCATCAGCGTGCACAGCGGGCTCGTGGGTGCCGATGCGCAGTTGGACGAAGGCAGCGGCGGGAGCCGTTCGAAATCGGGCACGGCACCGCCGAGCACGAGGCCGGTGTAGCCGCCCCTGGAAAAACCGAAGAAGCCGATCCTGTCGGCCGCCAGCGCGCTGCGCGACGGCCACTGCTGCAGCATGTAGTCGATCAGCCGTTTGATGTCGGTGGTGCGCGTCGCTAGCGCGGAAATCCTGTCGTTCGGGCCGCCGCGGATCTGGTAGTTGTCGCTCGAATGGCTGATGGCCGCGACCACGAAGCCCGCATCGGCCAGGGCTTGCGCCGTGTCCTGGTGACCGAGGAAGGAGCCGCCATAGCCGTGCGATACCACGACCAACGGCAATTGCGCACCGGCGACCGGGCAGTCCTTGGTGGCGGGCGTGGCGCAGGGCGTCCACACGGCGCCGCGCAGCGTCGGGCCTTGCGCATCAGCAGGCACTTCGATGGTGGTGAAACCGGCGGCCTGGGCGAAGGGCGCCGCGAGGCAGTAGAGCGTTAGCAAGAGCAGGCGAAGAAGGGGCATGGCGGGTCCTGGCAAGAGAGAAAGCAAAGGCCGGGTCGCGTGGCGGGCGTGGCGCGTCTGCCGACCGCAACGGCACGGGTTGTCATGGCGGCCAGTGTGCCGATCCGGGCCGCCGCGTACTTAGCAGACTTTGCGCAAATGCACCGCTCTGGCCAGTTTGTCGCGGTGGCGCCAGAGCGTTTTTCTTGCCGCGTTATGCTGTGCGGCACCGTCAATCACGAGCCTCACACGAATGCCCCCGATCGCAGATTCCCCCGTTCCTGCCAGTGCCGATGCCTCCTGCGATGTGCTCGTGATCGGTGGCGGCCCTGCCGGCTCGACGATCGCGGCGCTGCTCGCACAACAAGGCCGCACCATCGTTCTGCTGGAAAAGGCACACCACCCGCGCTTTCACATCGGCGAATCGCTGTTGCCCGCGAATGTCGAACTGTTCGAGAAGCTCGGCGTGCGCGACCAGGTCGAGAAGATCGGCATGCCCAAGTTCGGCATCGAGTTCGTCTCGCCCGAACACGAGCACCGCAGCTACGTGGAGTTTGGCGAGGGCTGGGACAAGTCGCTGGACTCCGCCTGGCAGGTGCGCCGTTCGGAGCTCGACGAGATGCTGTTCCGCAATGCCGCCACGCGCGGCGCGCAGGCCATCGAAGGCTGCAAGGTGCGCGACGTGGCATTCGACGCCGACGGCGCCACGGTGCAAGCCGAGATGGACGACGGCGCCAAGCGCAACTGGCGTGCCCGCTTCGTGGTCGATGCCACCGGGCGCGACACGCTGCTCGCCAACAAATTCCGCTGCAAGGAAAAGAACCCCGACCACAACAGCACCGCGCTGTTCGGCCACTTCACGAATGCCGAGCGGCTCGAAGGCAAGAAGGAAGGCAACATCAGCATCTGCTGGTTCCCGCATGGCTGGTTCTGGTTCATTCCGCTGGCCGATGGCACCACCAGTGTGGGCGCGGTCTGCTGGCCCTACTACCTGAAGACGCGCGACAAGCCGCTGAAGGAATTCTTCTACGACACCATCGCGACCTGCCCGGTGCTGGTGGACCGCCTGAAGAACGCCACGCTGGTCGACGACGCGGTGCATGCCACTGGCAATTTCTCGTACTCGAGCACGCACGCCACCGGCGACCGCTATCTGCTGCTGGGCGACGCTTTCACCTTCATCGACCCGATGTTCTCGTCGGGCGTGTACCTTGCGATGCACAGCGCCTTCGACGGCGCCGAACTGGTGGCCACTGCGCTCGACCGGCCGGCGGAAATGCCCGCGACGCGCCAGGCCTTCGAGGCCATGATGCGCAAGGGCCCGAGCGAATACTCGTGGTTCATCTACCGCGTGACCAACCCGACCATCCGCGACATGTTCATGCACCCGGGCAATCCGTTCCGGGTGAAGGAAGCGCTGATGTCGCTGCTGGCCGGCGACATCTACAAGGGCACGCCGATGTGGGGCGCGCTGCGCATGTTCAAGGTGCTGTACTACGGCATCTCGATCGCCAACTTCCGCCGCACCTGGGCCGGCTGGAAGCGGCACCGCTTCAACACCCGCGACATGGGTGCGTTGAAGGGCGAGACGATCCTCAAGTCGGACTGAGATTCCACGCGGTGCGCGAGGCGCGCAGCGTGGCCACCGCGTGCGCGGTGCCCAGCCCGGGGCTGCTGAGCACCTCGATGCCGAGGTCTCCCAACAGGGCCGTCACCGGCGCCATCGAGGCCTGCGCCAGCACGATCACGTCGGAGGCGCTGGCAGCGGCGCGGATCGATTCGGCCAGCGTCTGCACATAGCGCGCGATGTCGCCGGCCTGGAAATGCACCCAGGCCTCTTCGACCAGCAGCGTGCTTGCACGAATACCGACGCCGGCCTGTGTGGCGGCTGAAAGAACGAGGGACCGGGTCGGGTCCAGCGTGCTTTCGACTGCACCGACGATCAGCACGCGGGGCCCGCTGCGCACCGCGCGGTCGGCCATGGCCCGGTCGATGCGCAGTGCGGTAAAAGCACCGCCGGTGGCCGTCTTTTCTGCAATGCCGCCGATAGTCGAGCAGGTGCACACGACCACCAGAGCGCCGTCCGACGCGGCTTCACGCATGGCCTCGTGCACGCGCGTGACCAGGCCGGCGTTGTCGACGCCGAGCGTGCGGGCATCGGCCAGCAGGTCTTCCATCACCAGGTGCTGGATGCTCAACTCGGGTGCGATCTCGCGCGCGAGGCTCCCGAAGGTCTGCACGTGCACCTGTGCCGTGTGGAGAAAAGCGAGCGTGTCGCCCATGGTGTCAGGCGGCCTCGCGGGCGCGCTTGGCCTCGTAGGCCTTGAGGTGGACGTACGCGGTGCGCAACACGGATGGCACCGCCGAGTCGCCACGCGGTGCGCGGCCCAGCAGGTCGCCGACGATGTGGTCGGCCTCGACCTGCGCACCGCGCACGATGTCCTTGTACATCGACGCGGTCATCGGCGATCCCGCTGTGGTCACCACCGCGCGGCCGCGCTGGATGGCGGCGGGGCGGGGCGCGAAGCCGTTGTGCGCAGCGATTGCGCAGCATTCGTTGAAGATCGACAGCGCCACGTCTTCGCCGCCGGCCGCCACGATGTCGCCGATCGACGCGCGCATCAGGCTCGTGAGGCCCGCCGCCGAGGCGATGAAGACCCACTTTTCCCACATGTCCTGCATGATGGTTTCGCTGGCGGTGGCATTGAAGGTCGCATCCGCGAACTGGGCCGCGATGGCGTCGACACGGGCCGAACGGCCGCCGGCGCGTTCGCCGTAGCTCAGGCCGTGCATGTCGTTCAGGTGCAGCACGCGGCCCTCGTCGTCCAGCGTGGCGGAGATCATGCACAGGCCGCCCAGCACGCGCTCCGAGCCGAAGCGCTCGACCAGCCGGTCGATGTGCTTCATGCCGTTGAGCAGCGGAAGGATGAGGGTGTTCGGGCCGACTGCTGGCGCGAACGAATCCATGGTCGCCTCCAGGTCATAGGCCTTGCTGCCGACCACGACCACGTCGAAGGGCGCCTTGATGTCCTCGGCCAGCACATGCGCCGGCGCCGGCAGTTGCAGGTTGCCGAAAGGGCTCTGCACCACCAGCCCCGTCTTCGCGAGCTGCGCCGCGCGGCGCGGGCGAAGCAGGAAGGTGACATCGCGCCCCGCCTCCAGCAGCCGACCGCCGAAATAGCCACCGAGTGCGCCCGCACCCACCACCAGAAATCTCATCGCGCATCGCTCCTGAAACCGAAACAAAGAAAGATCGGGAGCGATGATGCCCGGGAACGGGCGCGGCTGCTCTAGGTTGTTTCCTTCTCCAGCAACCGCTGTCGGGCAAAAGGCCTCAGGTCGAGGCCGTGCGAGCTGGCGCGGCCCAGCACGTGCTCGGCAACGGCTTCGCCCAGCCCGGCCGAGTGCTTGAAGCCGTGGCCCGAGCAGGCCGAGGCGATGAGCACGTTGGGCAGGCCGTCGAGCGCGTCGATCACGAAGCTGCGGTCGGGCGTCACGGTGTACATGCAGGCGCGCGCCTTGAGGGCGCGGCCATCGATCTGCGGAAAGCGGCCGGCCACGCGAAGGCGGTACATCGCGGCGGTTTCCTCGGGGCTCACTGTGCGGTCGATCGTGTCGGGCGTGGTGGCGTCGACGTACTGCTCGGTCGCGACCTTCAGCGCCGGCTGCGACGGGTCGGAGGCCGGAAAGCCGTACATGTAGTCTTCCTGCGCGTCGCCGAACATCCAGATGAAGATGGGAAAGCGGCCGGGCGCGAAGTCGGCGGCGGCGCTGCCTGCATCGAACCAGTGCATGACCTGGCGGTGCACGGAGAAATTGGCCTGCCAGTCGGCGCGGGCCTGCCGGCCGAGGAATTCGGGCAGCCACGCGCCGGCCGCGACCACCACTCGGTCGGCCGTGAAGCTGGCCGTGTCGGTGCGAACCCGCACCGTGTCGCCATTGCCCACGGGTTCGACGGACTGCACGCGCTCGCCGGTGCGGGTCTGTGCGCCCGAGGCGCGGGCCACGGCGAGCTGGGCGCCGATGGCATCCTCGGGCCGCACGAAGCCGGCGTCGTGCTCGTGGTAGCCGATCTCGTTGCCCTGCAGCTTGAACTGCGGAAAGCGCGCGTGGATGCCGGCCGCATCGAGCACATCGTGCGCGATGCCGAAGCGCTCGGCGCAGGCGATGGTGCGGCGCACGAAGTCGGCCTTGCCGTGGTGCTCGGCCACGCGGTCGCGCGGCGCGAGGATCAGGCCGCTCGTGGTGGTCATCAGCGGCTTGCCGGTGCGGGCTTCGAGCTCGCGCCAGATCGCGTGCGAGCGCTGCACGAAGGGCACGTAGTCGTCGCCTTCGCCCACGGCCAGCCGCGTGATGCGCGAGTCGCCGTGCGAGGAGCCCTGGTCGTGCGGCGGCGCGAACTGGTCGATGCCCAGCACGCGCACGCCGCGCTGCGAGAGTTGGTAGAGAGTGGCCGCGCCAAGGGCGCCAAGGCCGACGACGATGACGTCGTAGTGGGAAGACGTGGTCACGTGAGCAGGCGTTTCAGACGAGGTTCAGGTCCAGAAAGGCGTCCTTCACCTCGATGGGTTTGGGAATGAGCTTGAGCTGCGCGAACACGTCGGCCAGGCCTTGCTGTTCCTTCGCAATGGCGGGCGTGAGCGCGACCACGCCATATTGACGCCGTTCGGTCGCGAGCGCCAGCACCTTGGGCTCGACCTTGAGCTGCGGCGACAGCGTGGACACTACCTCGCCCGAGTGCGCCTGCGCCCATTCATTGGCCTTGCGCAGTTCCGCGAACACGGTGCGCAGGATGTCCTGGTTGGCACGTGCATAGCCGGGTTGCGCGAAGTGGTAGGTGCGGTTGCCGCTCAGGCCCGTGCCGTCGAACAGCAGGCGTGAATCGGTCGCGATCTGCGCGCCGGCCAGGAACGGGTCCCACAGGCCGATGGCCGCAACGCTGCCCGACTGGTAGGCCGCCACGGTGTCGGAGGCCGTGGTGATGTAGACCGCCTCGATGTCTTCATAGCGCAAGCCCGCGGCTTCGAGCGCGCGGATCAGCACGTACTGCGTGTTGTAGCCGCGACCGGTGACGACGCGCTTGCCCTTCAGGTCGCGCACGCTGCGGATCGGCGAATCGCGCGGCACCAGGAAGCCGACGCCGCCGGGGTAGGGGCTTTCCGCCGCGAGGTACACGAGGCCCTTGCCGCTGGCCTGCTGGAACACGCCGATGCCGTCGGAGGCATGGCCGAAGTCGATGGCACCGGCGGCCAATGCTTCGGACAACTGGCTGCCGCCTAGGAACTCGGCCCACTCGACTTTCACGCCGGTGGGTTCGAGCGCCTTCTCGAGCTGGCCGGTGCCCTTGAGGATGTTGAGCGTGTTGAACTTCTGGTAGCCGATGCGCAGGGTCTTGGCACGCGATTGGGCGAAGAGCGGCGCGACGGCGGCAGTGGCCGCGGCGCCGACACCGGCGCGAAGCAGCAGGCGCCGCGACAGGGCGGGCGTGAACGAATGGATGGGATTCATGAAACTGCCGCGCAGGCGCGCGGACTTGAAGGAAGAGTTGGCGAGAGGCCGGCGAATGTAGAAGTTCCAACGCCATCGCACCACGAAGCTTTTCGCATTAGCTCATGCGCAAGTCACAGGTTCATATGCAAGCGGGATTTGCTTCGTTGGCGCCGATGCACGCGCTGCCTAGAGTCGCGGCTTTCCATTTTGAAGAGCAGGCACATGACCCGCAGCACATTCATCGTTTCAAGCCTGGCGCTGGCCGCAGGCTTTCTTTCCTTCGGCGGCACCGCATGGGCCGACAAGCTCGACGACATCAAGAAGGCCGGCGTGCTGCGCGTGGCCGCCTTCGATGGCAACCCGCCCTTTGGCTACATCGACGCGACCAGCAAGAAGCAGGTGGGCCACGACATCGACCTGGCGACCGAGTTCGCCAAGAGCCTGGGCGTGAAGATCGAGCTGGTGCCGACCAACCCCGCCAACCGCGTTCCGTTGTTGACCTCGGGCAAGGTGGACGTGGTGTTCGCGAGCTTCACCATCACCGACGAGCGGGCCAAGGCGGTCGACTTCACCACGCCGTACTTCCTGGTCGGCCAGCAGTTTCTGGCGAAGAAGGGCGTGCTGAAAGATGCCGCGCAGATCAAGGACATCCGCATCGGCACCGAGAAGGGCACGACGATGGAAGCCAACCTGCGCAAGAACTACCCCGACGCGAAGGTCGTGCTGTATGACGATTCGCCCTTCGCGCTGGCCGCATTGCGCAACGGCAACGTGCAGGCCATCACCAACGACGGCGTGAAGCTCACGGCCCAGTGGAATGCGATTCCCGACAAGGAGAAGTACGAGATCCCGGCGATCACCGTGTCGAAGGAATACCTCGGCGCGGCCGTGCCCAAGGGCGAGACGCGCCTGCTCGAAGCGCTGAACACCTGGCTGGTCGACAGCGAGAAGAACGGCCGCGCGCTGGCCATCTACGACACCTGGTTCGGCCCGAACAGCAAGGCACCGCTGCCGCGCCTGCTGAAGATCGGCGACCAGCGCGTCGCTGCCGCCAACTGAAGTCGATGCGACCTTGATCGATCTGCTGCGCGAGCAACTGCTCGCGCCTCGCTACCTGGGCTGGCTGCTCGACGGCTGGCTGACGACGCTGTGGACCTCGCTGCTGGTGGCAGCGGGCGCCACGGCGCTCGGCGTTGTCATCGCGGCGGGCCGCTCGTCTGGCAGCCCCTCCTTGCTGCGCGCGACGGGCGCGTATGTCTCGCTGTTTCGCAACACGCCGCTGCTGGTACAGCTTTTCTTCTGGTACTTCGGTGCGCCGAGCGTGCTGCCCGAGGCTGTGCGCGAATGGCTCTATGCGGGGCATGTGCTGTCGTTCGAGCTGCTGTCGGCGCTTGTCGGGCTGACGCTGTATGCGGCAGCCTATGTGGGTGAGGACATCCGCTCGGGCATTCGCGGCGTGCCTGTGGGCCAGACGCTGGCGGCGTCCGCCCTCGGCTTCACGCGCGCCCAGGTGCTGGCGCATGTGGTGCTGCCACAGGCACTGCGTATCGCCTTGCCGCCGCTGCTGGGGCAATACATGAACATCGTCAAGAACACCTCGCTCGCGATGGCGGTGGGGCTGGTCGAGTTGTCGTATGCATCGCGGCAGGTGGAGGCCGAGACCTTCAAGACCTTCCAGGCCTTCGGCTTCGCGACGCTGCTGTACATCGTGACCATCGGCGCCATCGAGGTGCTGGCCGCGTGGGCGGCGCGGCGGCAGGCACCGGCGGCGGGGAGGGCGGCATGGCCGTGATCGAGACCTTGTGGGACAGCCTGCCGTACCTGCTGTGGGGCGCGTTCCCCAGCGGGCAGCTCGGCGGTGCGGCGCTCACCGTGCTGCTCAGTGCCGGGTCGGGCATCGCCTCGGCGGTGCTGGGGTTGGCGTGGGGCATCGGGCTGGCGACCGCGCAGGGCTGGCTGAAGACCGCGCTCACGCTGGTGCTCGGGTTCTTTCGCGCGATCCCGGTGCTGATGCTGATTTTCTGGACCTACTTTTTGCTGCCATTCGCGCTGGGCATCAGCGTGCCGGGCGTGCTGTCGGTGATGTGCGCGCTGTCGCTGGTGGGCGGCGCCTATCTGGCGCATGCGGTGCACGCGGGCATTCGCAGCATTGGTGCGGGGCAATGGGCGGCCGGGCTGTCGCTGGGCCTTACGCGCTGGGGCGCCTTGCGCTTCATTGTGCTGCCGCAGGCGCTGCGGATGATGCTGCCGTCGTTCATCAACCAGTGGGTGACGCTGGTGAAGGACAGTTCGCTGGCCTACATCGTGGGCGTGGGCGAGCTGTCGTTCGTGGCCTCGCAGGTGAATGCGCGAACGATGGTCTACCCGGCGGAGATATTCATGCTGGTGGGCGCCATTTACTGGCTGCTGTGCACCGGGCTCGACCGCCTGGCGAACGGGCTTGCGCGTCGCGCGCAACGGAGCGTGCTGGAACGCAAGAACTTTTCGGGAAAAGGTCTTGAGCGGTTCGCATAATCGCGTTCGTCATTTCGACCTCTTCACTTCAAGGAGTTTCACCCATGGCCCAAACCCGGATCGCCGTCGTCGTCGGCAGCCTTCGCAAGGATTCGTACAACCAGAAGCTGGCTCTGGCGCTCGCGCACCTGGCACCGTCGGACGTTACCTTCGAGCATCTGCGCATCGACGACCTGCCGCTTTACAACCAGGACGAAGACGGCAACCAGGCGCCGCAAGTCAAGCGGCTCAAGAGCGAAATTGCTGCGGCGCAGGGCCTGCTGTTCGTGACGCCCGAATACAACCGCTCGATTCCCGGCGTGCTGAAGAACGCCATCGACCATGCCTCGCGTCCCTATGGCCAGAACGCCTGGGGCGGCAAGCCGGCGGGCGTGGTGGGTATCTCGGTGGGGGCCATCGGCACCGCACTGGCGCAGCAGCATCTGCGCAACATCCTGGCTTACCTGGATGTGCCCACGCTTGGCGCGCCCGAAGTGTTCCTGCAGGCCAAGGACGACCTGTTCGACGACAAGGGCCACATCGGCAACGAAGGCTCGAAGAAATTCCTCCAGGGGTGGATGGACAAGTACGTGGCCTGGGTCAAGAGCCATTCGGCTGCCTGACGATCTTCCGGACGATCAGCCCCAAGAAAAAAGCCGCCCTCGAAGGGCGGCTTTGTTTTTGGCGCAAACCCGGGGTCAGGCGACCTGGGCGACGTCCTTCTGATTCGCGGCTTCGGCCGTCGCCACCAGGATGTCGGAGCGCGCGGCAGCCAGTGCGTTCGCCTTGGGCTCGTCGCCCATTGCCACGCCCTCGGCGCGCACGATGCGCACGTCGGTGATGCCGAAGAAACCGAAGACCACCTTCAGGTAGCTCTCCTGGTGCTCGGCGCCCTGACCCCAATCGCTGGTCGAGTAGACACCGCCGCGGCTCGAAGCCACGATCACCGTCTTGCCGCCGGCCAGGCCCACGGGGCCGGTTTCGGTGTACTTGAAGGTGCGGCCGACCTGCCCGAGGCGGTCGATCCAGGCCTTGAGCTGGGTCGGGATCGAGAAGTTGTAGAGCGGTGCGCCAATGACGACCACGTCAGCCGCGAGGAACTGGCTCACCAGCTTTTCCGACAGCGCGTTCTCGCGTTGCTGGGCTTCGGTGGGCTCGGCCTGCGGGCCGGTCTTGATGGCGATGGCGTCCGCGCTGAAATGCGAAGGGGCGTCAACGGCGAGGTCGAGGTACTCGACGGTGGTGTCGGGGTGTGCCGCCTTCCAGGCGGCCACGGTCTCCGCCGTCAGCAGGCGGGAGGTCGAATAGGCACCGAGGATGCTGGAGTCGATGTGGAGCAGCTTCATGTCGTTCACTTTCAAGTGAGGGTGTCGGCACTCAAAGTGGCCGGCGATGTGAGAATTCTATTTTTGAGTCGAGTGATTGATAAGTAGCCAAAATTTGCATAGATCGTCCTGATTGCAGGACAATCGACGCCATGCAAGACCTCAACGACATGGTTTTCTTCGCCGAAGTGGCCGAACGCGGCGGCTTCGCTGCCGCCAGCCGGGCACTGGGCATTCCCAAGTCGCGCCTGTCGCGCCGGGTGGCGGAGCTGGAAGAACGGCTCGGCGTGCAACTGATGCAGCGCAGCACCCGGCGCCTGTCGCTCACGCCGGCGGGCGAGATCTACCTGCGGCACGCAGCCGCCATGCGCGATGCGGCGCAGGCGGCCGCCGAGGCGGTGGCGCAGGTGCAGACCGAGCCCAGCGGGCTGGTGCGGCTGAGCGTTCCGATCACGATGGCGTACAGCGGGGTGTCGCAGCTGCTGCCGATGTTCATGGAGCGCTATCCGGCGGTGCGGGTCGACGTGCGGGTCATCAACCGTCCGGTCGACCCGATCGAGGAAGGCTTCGACATCGCATTGCGGGTGCGGCCCGTCGTGGAGGAAAGCGCGACGCTGGTGGCGAAGATCCTGGGCACCGGCCGCGGGGTGCTGGTGGCCAGTCCGGCGCTGATGCAGCGGCAGGGGCCGGTGGCAACGCTGGCCGACCTTGCGCGGCTGGACACCATGACGATGTCGGTCAACGGCGAGGGCCGTAGCGAGTGGCGGCTCACGGGTCCGAATGGCGTGAGCCGCGTGCATGTGCACACGCCACGCTACGTGGCGGACGACATCGCGACGCTGCAGCTCGCCGCGATCGCCGGCATCGGCGCCACGCTGCTGCCGGGCTACATGTGCGCTGCCGACATCGAGGCGGGCCGGCTGGTGAAGGTGCTGTGCGACTGGCGACCGGAGGAGGCCGTTGCGCACATGGTGTTCCCGCCGCGGCGGGCGCTGGTGCCGGCAGTGCGGCGGCTGATCGATTTCCTGTTCGAGCACCTGCAGGGCGTCGAGGGTGCACCTTTGCTGAGGCCGGACGGGGAACCCTGCGATTCACATCCCGTTATGCGGAAAATGCCATAACCAAACAAGTAGATATTCGTTTGTCATCCTTGCCGGGGTTCGCACAATCCAAGGCTCCCATCCATTCAGGAGCGACCATGGCAACTTTGCGACTCGGCGACACCGCCCCCAATTTCACCCAGGATTCCAGCGAAGGCCCCATCGACTTCTACCAGTGGGCCGGTGACTCCTGGATCGTTTTCTTCTCGCACCCGGCCGATTTCACGCCCGTGTGCACCACCGAACTGGGCAAGACCGCGGCGCTGTCGGGCGAATTCGCCAAGCGCGGCGTCAAGCCCATCGCGTTGAGCGTCGATCCGGCCACCAAGCACAAGGAGTGGATCAGCGACATCAACGAGACGCAGAACACCACGGTCAACTTCCCGATCATTGCGGACGCCGATCGCAAGGTGGCCGACCTGTACGACCTGATCCATCCGAACGCCTCGGCCACGGCCACGGTGCGCAGCGTGTTCATCATCGACCCGAAGAAGGTGATTCGCACCACCATCACCTACCCGGCATCGACCGGCCGCAACTTCGACGAGATCATCCGCGTGATCGATTCGCTGCAGCTCACCGACAGCCACAAGGTGGCAACGCCCGTGAACTGGAAAGACGGCGACGACGTGGTCATCGTGCCGAGCATCCAGGACCCGGCCGAGCTGGCAGAGCGCTTCCCCAAGGGTTTCAAGGCCGTCAAGCCTTACCTGCGCATCACGCCGCAGCCCAACAAGTAAGCCGCAGGCCTCATCCGCCATGAACACTCGCGTGATCATCGTGCCTGGTTGGCGCGACTCCGGGCCCGGCCATTGGCAGAGCCTGTGGGAAGCGCGCATTCCGGGCGCTGCGCGGGTGGCGCAGGACGACTGGGCTTCGCCCAAGCGCGACGCCTGGGTGTCGACGCTGGCCAAGCTGGTGCTCGACACCACAGGCCCGGTCGTGATCGTGGCGCACAGTCTGGGCTGCATCGCCACGGCGCACCTGCCGGCCGCTGCGGCCGCCCGTATTCAGGGAGCGCTGCTGGTGGCTCCGGCCGACCCCGAGCGCCGCGCGGTGCTGTCGGACTTCGCGCCCGTGCCCTACGCAGCGCTGCCGTACCGCAGCATCGTGGTGGCCAGCAGCAACGACCCCTATTGCCCCATCCGTCTTGCGGGTGCCTATTCCCGCGCCTGGGGCAGCGAGTTCGTGCGCATGCAGAATGCGGGCCACATCAATATCGATTCGGGGCACGGAGACTGGCCGCTCGGCCTGGCCCTGCTGCAATCGTTGACCGACGAACCCGCCGCCTGGTCGGCGGGTCGTGAATTTTCAGAAAACCTGGCCACTACATGACTTCCAGAATCAAGACCTTCGTCGCCGTGCTCGCGCTGGCGTCCTCCGCACTCGCCGGCAGCAGCGCCTTTGCACAAGGTTCGTCCAGCACGTCGCTGCTGAACGCCTCGTACGACGTGGCGCGCGAGTTCTACAAGGACTACAACGCGGCCTTCGTTGCGCACTACAAGAAGGTCACCGGCAAGGACGTCAAGATCGACCAGTCGCACGGCGGCTCCAGCGCGCAGGCACGTGCCGTGGCCGACGGCCTCGATGCCGACGTGGTGACCATGAACACCTCCACCGACATCGACTTCCTCGCCAACACCGGTGTGGTCGCGAAGGACTGGACCAAGAAATTCCCCGACAACGCATCGCCGACCACGTCGACCATGCTGTTCCTCGTTCGCAACGGCAACCCCAAGGGCATCAAGGACTGGGACGACCTGGTCAAGCCGGGCGTGCAGGTCGTGATCGTCAACCCCAAGACCGGCGGCAACGGGCGCTACGCCTACCTTGCGGCCTGGGGCTACATCAAGAAGAAGGGCGGCACCGATGCGCAGGCCGCCGAGTTCGTCGGCAAGCTCTTCAAGAACGTGCCCGTGCTGGCACGCGGCGGCCGCGACGCCACCACCGCCTTCCTGCAACGCAACATCGGCGATGCGCTGATCACCTTCGAGTCGGAAGTGGTGTCGATCGACCGCGAGTTCGGCACCGGCAAGGTCGATTCGATCTATCCGTCGATCAGCATCGTGGCCGAGAACCCGGTCGCTGTGGTCGAACGCACCGTCAACAAGAAGGGCACGGGCGAGTTGGCCAAGGCCTACCTCGACTGGCTCTACTCTGAAGAAGCGCAGGAAATCGCCGCCAAGCATGCGCTGCGTCCGCGTTCGCAAGCCGTGCTCAAGAAGTACGCATCGACCTTCAAGCCACTGCAGCTCTTCACCGTGCAAGAACTGTTCGGCAGCCTCGGCGAAGCGCAGAAGGTGCACTTCAATGACGGTGGTCAGTTCGACAAGCTCTACACGCCTGGCGCGAAGTAAATGAGCGGCGCTGTTTCATCGGCGCTCCCGTCCGCGGGAGCGCCGCTTTCGCGTGCCAATCGGGCAAGGGGCAACAAGCGCGTGTTGCCGGGCTTTCACATCACGCTCGGCTTCTCGATTTTCTATCTCTGCCTGATCGTGCTGATCCCGCTGTCGGCGCTGGTCTTCAAGACCTTCACGCTGAACTGGGACCAGTTCTGGGTGGCCGTGACCGCGCCGCGCGTGATGGCCTCGTACCGGCTGACCTTCGGCGCCTCGCTGATCGCGGCTTTGGTGAATGCCGTGTTCGGCCTGCTCGTGGCCTGGGTGCTGGTGCGCTACAAGTTTCCGGGCAAGCGCATCGTCGATGCGCTGGTCGACCTTCCGTTCGCATTGCCGACCGCTGTGGCCGGCATTTCGCTGACCGCGCTGCTCGCGGGCAATGGCTGGATCGGCCAACTGCTGGAGCCGCACGGCATCAAGCTGGCCTTCACGCCGGCGGGCATCGTGATTGCGCTGATCTTCATCGGGCTGCCCTTCGTGGTGCGCACGGTGCAGCCGGTGCTCGAAGATGCCGAGAAGGAGCTTGAAGAAGCCGCCACCTCGCTTGGCGCGACGCGGCTGCAGACCTTCACGCGAGTGATCTTCCCGTCCATTGCGCCCGCGCTGCTGACCGGCTTTGCCATGGCCTTCGCGCGCGCCATCGGCGAATACGGCTCGGTGATCTTCATCGCCGGCAACATGCCGATGATTTCGGAGATCACGCCGCTCATCATCATCGGCAAGCTGGAGCAGTACGACTATGCGGGTGCCACCGCCGTCGCGCTGGTGATGCTGGTCATCTCTTTCGTGCTGTTGCTGGTCATCAACGGCCTGCAGGCATGGCAGCGCCGCCGCGCAGGAGCCTGACATGAGCGCACCTTCCAAAGTCATTCGCCGCGCACAGGCCGGCACCACCGAAGCACCGTGGGTGCGCTGGCTGCTGATCGGCATTGCGCTCGCGTTCATGTTCCTGTTCCTCGTGCTGCCGCTGGCGGCCGTGGCAACCGAGGCATTGCGCAAGGGCGTCGGCGCCTATCTTGAAGCGCTGAAGGAACCCGACGCCTGGAGCGCCATCCGCCTCACGCTGATCACGGCCGCCATCACGGTGCCGCTGAACCTCGTGTTCGGCGTGGCCGCGGCCTGGGCGGTCGCCAAGTTCGAGTTTCGCGGCAAGGCCTTCCTCACCACGCTGATCGACCTGCCGTTCGCGGTGTCGCCAGTGGTGGCGGGCCTGATCTATGTGCTGGTGTTCGGTGCACAGGGCTGGATCGGCCCCTGGCTCGCTGAGCACGACATCAAGATCATCTTTGCCGTGCCCGGCATCGTGCTGGCCACCGTGTTCGTGACCTTTCCGTTCATCGCGCGCGAACTCATTCCGCTGATGCAGGCACAAGGCACCGACGAAGAGCAGGCCGCCATCGTGCTGGGCGCGACCGGCTGGCAGACCTTCTGGCGCGTGACGCTGCCCAACATCAAGTGGGGCCTGCTGTATGGCGTGATCCTGTGCAATGCGCGCGCCATGGGCGAGTTCGGCGCGGTGTCGGTGGTGTCGGGCCACATCCGCGGCCAGACCAACACCATGCCGCTGCACGTGGAAGTGCTCTACAACGAATACCAGTCGGTGGCCGCCTTCGCCGTGGCTTCGCTGCTGGCGATCCTGGCGCTGGTTACGCTGGTGATCAAGTCGGTCATCGAGTGGCGCCACGAGCGCGAGATGAAGGCCATTGCCGAGCTGCCGCCGGAACGTCCGCCCGAGCCCACGGCGGCCTGAGAGAGAAAGAACAGAAGATCATGAGCATCGAAATCCGCAACATCAGCAAGCAGTTCGGCGACTTCCGCGCGCTGCGCGACGTGAACCTCGACGTCGAGTCGGGCGAGCTTGTCGCGCTGCTCGGCCCCTCGGGCTGCGGCAAGACCACGCTGCTGCGCATCATCGCGGGGCTGGAAACGGCCGACACCGGCAGCATCCTGTTCTCGGGCGAAGACACGACCGACGTGCATGTGCGTGAGAGGCAGGTCGGCTTCGTGTTCCAGCACTACGCGTTGTTCCGCCACATGACCGTGTTCGAGAACGTCGCCTTCGGTCTGCGCGTGAAGCCGCGCAAGGAGCGTCCGAGCGACGCGCAGATCAAGGCCAAGGTGACCGACCTGCTCAAGCTGGTGCAGCTCGACTGGCTGGCAGACCGCTACCCGTCGCAACTGTCCGGCGGCCAGCGCCAGCGCATCGCGCTGGCCCGCGCGCTGGCGGTGGAGCCCAAGGTGCTGCTGCTCGACGAACCCTTCGGCGCGCTCGACGCCAAGGTGCGCAAGGAGCTGCGTCGCTGGCTGCGCCGGCTGCACGACGAACTGCACGTCACCTCGATCTTCGTCACGCACGACCAGGAAGAAGCGCTCGAAGTGGCCGACCGCGTGGTGGTCATCAACAAGGGCCAGATCGAGCAGGTCGGCTCACCGCAAGACGTGTGGGACAAGCCCGCGAGTCCCTTTGTCTACGGTTTCCTCGGCGACGTGAACCTGTTCCATGGCCGGGCGGACAATGGCGCGGTGCAGCTCGACGGCATGCGCCTGGATTCGCCCGAGCACAGTGGCGCGCGCGACGCCAAGGCGCTGGCCTATGTGCGGCCACATGACCTGGATGTGACACGTTATGTGGCCGGCGCCACCGGCATCGTCGCCACGCTGTCGCGTGCGATTGTGGTCGGACCCATCGCAAGGCTGGAACTTGAGCCCACCGAATCGAATCCAGATAATCCGGGCTCCGGAACCATCATCGAAGCGCAACTCCCTGCGCAACAGTTCCGCGACCTGGGCTTGAAGGAAGGCGACACCGTCGTCGCCAATCCACGCAAGGCCAGGGTGTTCGTCGAAGAAGAATGGGTATCTCCTTGATCGATTGGTACTTCGGCGCGCCGCGCCGCGCGTATGGGCTGATCTGCCTGGCCTGCGTCCTGATGCTGGCCTTCGGGCTTTACCTTCAGCACGTGGTCGGGCTCGAACCGTGTCCCATGTGCATCGTGCAGCGCTATGCGCTGGTGCTGGTGGCGCTCTTCACGGGGCTGGCGGGTGCGTTCCGTAACAGGGGCCTGCAGATCACCGGTGGCCTGCTGGCCCTGGTCTCTGCCATCGGCGGCGCCTACACGGCGGCCGCGCAGAGCTGGCTGCAGTGGTATCCGCCCGAAGTCGTGTCCTGCGGGCGCGACCTGTACGGAATGATCGAAACCTTCCCGCTCAAGCGCGCGCTGCCGCTGATCTTCCGTGGCGGCGGCGACTGCTCGAAGGTCGACTGGACGCTGTTCGGCCTGACGCTGGCGAACTGGTCGTTCGTCGCGTTCACGGTGCTCTCGCTGCTGCTGATCACGCTGCTGGTTCGCTCGCGCCGCGCGCGCTGAACACGCAGCGGCCGATAGCGGCTGCATTCGATGGAATTCGATTGCCTCGCTGGCCTGCAAAGGCCGGCGGGGCTTTTCCTTTTCGGGGCGAGGAAGAGTCCCTTGGTGGCATCACCCCCTTTAGCAGCCCTTAAGCATGCGGCGATAGGATCGATCCACTCCAGCAGCGTGTTTCACTCCCACCTCATTGCATGCCAAACACCCCACCGCGGCGATCGCGCAAGCTCCTTGTCGGTATCACCGTTCTTGTCGTCCTGGCCATCGTCGCCTTTTTCTGGCTGAGCCCCGCCAAGAAGACCGAATACCTCACCGCCGCCGTGCAGCGCGCCGATCTCGAGAACGCGGTGCTCGCCACCGGCGTCCTGCAGGCGCTCAGGCAGGTTGAAATCGGTGCGCAGGTCAGCGGCCAGCTCAAGTCGCTCAAGGTCGTGCTCGGCCAGACCGTGAAGAAGGGCGACTGGCTGGCGGAGATCGATCCGGTCATTTCGCAGAACACGCTCGCGCAGGAACAGGCCAAGCTGGAGAACCTGCAGGCGCAAAAACTGGCGAAGGAAGTGCGCGTCAAGCAGGCTGAACTGTCCTGGGCACGCCAGCGCGAAATGCTCGCGCAGGACGCCGCGGCGCGGCAGGACATGGAAAGCGCCGACGCCGAGCTTCGCGCGCTGCGCGCCGACGGGGTGTCTTTGGACGCGCAGATCCGCCAGCAGAAACTCGCGCTCGCGTCGGCGCAGACCAACCTGTCATACACGCGCATCGTCGCGCCCATCGATGGCGACGTGGTGTCGATCAGCACGCTCGAAGGCCAGACGGTGGTGGCCTCGTTCCAGGTGCCCACGCTGATGAAGCTGGCCGACCTGTCGACCATGACGGTCAAGGCCCAGGTGTCCGAAGCCGACGTGGTGCGCGTGAAGCCGGGGCAGCCGGTGTACTTCACCATCCTCGGCGACCCCGACAAGCGCTACCACGGCACGCTGCGCGCCGTGCAACCTTCGCCCGAGAAGATCAACAACGCGGTGTTCTTTAACGCGCTGTTCGACGTGCCCAACCCCGACCGCACGCTGCGCGTCGACATGACGGCGCAGGTCGCGATCATGCTGGGCGAAGCCAGGCAGGCGCTGACCGTGCCGCTGACCGCACTCGGTGCGCGCGACAAGGATGGCCGACAGGAAGTGCGCGTGCTCAAGGCCGACCAGAGCGTCGAAAAGCGGCTCGTGCGCGTCGGCATCACCAACAACTTCCAGGCCCAGGTGCTCGAAGGCCTGAAAGAAGGCGACAACGTCATCACCGGCGATCCCTCGACATTGGAGAAGTCGGACGACGGCAACGGCGGCAGAGGAAAGCGCCAGTGACGCAGCCGCAGGCGAATCAGCCTTTGCTGACGCTGCGCGGCATCGGCCGCAGCTTTCCCTCGGGCGAGCAGGAAGTGCAGGTGCTGAAAGACGTCGACCTCGACATCGGCAACGGCGAAATGCTGGCCATCGTCGGTGCCTCGGGCTCGGGCAAGTCGACGCTGATGAACATCCTCGGCTGTCTCGACCGACCCAGCACCGGCACCTACACCGTCTCGGGCAAGGACGTCGGCACGCTCGACAGCGACGCGCTGGCCGAGCTGCGGCGCGAGCACTTCGGCTTCATCTTCCAGCGCTACCACCTGATGCAGCACCTGACGGCCACGGGCAACGTCGAGGTGCCCGCCGTCTATGCCGGCACCGATGGCGAAGCGCGCGAGACGCGTGCCCGCGAACTGCTGGCGCGGCTGGGACTTGGCGATCGCACCGAGCATCGGCCGAGCCAGCTCTCGGGCGGCCAGCAGCAGCGGGTGAGCATTGCGCGCGCGCTGATGAACGGTGGCCAGGTCATCCTTGCCGACGAGCCGACCGGCGCGCTCGACAGGAAAAGCGGCCAGGAGGTCATCGCGATCCTGCGCGAACTGCACGCGCAAGGCCACACCATCATCATCGTGACGCACGACATGCAGGTGGCCAGTTGCACCGAGCGCATCATCGAGATTGCCGATGGCGTGATCGTGGGCGACCGGCCGAATGTGCCCACTGTGACGGCACCCACGCAGGCCATGGGGACCGAGGCGGTGCAGCCCGTCGTGAGCCCGCCCAAGCTGGGCATCGCGCGCTTCAGCACGGGCTGGGCCCGGTTTGTCGAGGCCTTCCGCATGGCATGGCGCTCGATGATGGCGCACCGCATGCGCACCGCGCTGACCATGCTGGGCATCGTCATCGGCATCACCTCGGTGGTGTCGATCGTGGCCATCGGGGAGGGCGCCAAGCGCTTCGTGCTGTCGGACATCAAGGCCATCGGCACCAACACGCTCGACATCTACCCCGGCCATGATTTCGGCGACGACAAGGCGTCCAGCATCCGGACCCTGATGCCGACCGACCTGCAGGCGATTGCGGCGCAGCCCTATGTGCACAGCGTGACGCCCTCGACCTCGCGCAGCCTGCGGCTGCGCTACCGCAGCATCGACATCAACGGCAACGTGAGCGGCGTCAGCGACAGCTTCTTTCGCGTGCGCGACATCCAGATGGCCAGCGGCGCGGCCTTCAATGCGAACGACGTGCGGCAGCAGACCCAGGTGGTGGTGATCGACCAGAACACGCGGCGCAAGCTGTTCACCGACGGCAGCGACCCGGTCGGCAAGGTGATCCTCGTCGGCAACCTGCCGTGCACGGTGATCGGCGTGGCGGCAGAGAAGAAGAACATGTTCGGCGAGAACAAGTCGCTCAACATCTGGCTGCCCTACAGCACGGGCGCGAGCCGGTTGTTCGGGCAGCAGCACTTCGATGCAATCACGGTGCGCATCGGCGACGACCAGCCGACCCGGGCGGCCGAGGACAGCATCGTGCGGCTGCTCACCATGCGCCACGGCAGCAAGGATTTTTTCACCTACAACATGGACAGCATCGTGAAGACGGTCGAGCGCACGAGCCAGTCGCTCACGCTGCTGCTGTCGCTGATCGCGGTGATCTCGCTGGTGGTGGGCGGCATCGGCGTGATGAACATCATGCTGGTGTCGGTGACCGAGCGCACCCGCGAGATCGGCATTCGTATGGCCGTGGGCGCGCGCCAGAGCGATGTGCTGCAACAGTTTCTGACCGAGGCGGTGCTGGTGTGCCTCGTGGGTGGGTTCATCGGCGTGACGCTGTCGTATGGCATCAGCTTTGTGTTTTCGCTTTTCGTGAAGCAATGGCAAATGATCTTTTCAATGGGCGCCGTGGCGTCGGCCTTCTTGTGCGCGACGCTGATTGGCGTGTTGTTCGGCTATCTGCCGGCACGCAATGCAGCGCGGCTGGACCCGATCGAGGCGTTGGCTCGTGAGTAGGGCGCGTCTTTGTCTGCGGTTGAGTGCGGTCGCCATCGCGTTGGCGCTCGGCGGGTGCACCGCGTTCCAGCCCGAGCGCCGCGAGCAGCGGCCGATCGAAATGCCGCAGGCGTGGCAGCAGCAACAACGGCCGCAGTCGGCTGCTGCGGTGAATGCGGCTGCGATGCCTGCGACCCGTTGGTGGAACGCATTCAATGACCCGCAGCTCGACACCTTGATCGACAGCGCGCTGCGCACCAACAGCAACCTTGCCGCAGCGGGCATTCGCGTGCAGCGCGCGCAGTTGCAGGCAAGCCTGGCCAACACGAACCTCACGCCCAGCGTGGCGGGGCAGGCCAGCGTGAATCGCAGCTATGACCTGAAGCGCGGCGGCGTGGTCGGCTCCGCGTCAGGCTCGATGGTGACGCTGAGCTACGAGCTGGATCTGTGGGGCCGACTTTCTGCATTGCGCAGCGCCGCCGATTGGGAGCTGAAGGCCACCGAGTCCGACCGGCAGGCCGCTGCGCTCGCGCTCGTGGGCACCACGGCGGGGCTCTATTGGCAGACGGGGTATCTGAATCAGCGCATCGCGTTGAGCGAGGCGGGCATCGAGGACGGCCGGCGCATTCTTGTGCTGGTGCGCGTGAAGTACGCCGCCGGGGCCGTGTCGGGACTCGACTTGGCGCAGGCAGGCCAGAACCTCGCGAGCCAGGAAGCAGCACACACCCAATTGCTGCAGCAGCGCGTCGAGGCGCGCAATGCGCTGGCGATCTTGTTTGATCAGCCGCCCGAGGCGATGGCGGTGGAGCCGTCGCAGTTGCCGACCCTTGAGCTTCCGGTCATCGATGCCGGCCTGCCGGCAAGCCTGCTGGGCCGTCGCCCCGATCTGCGTGCAGCCGAGCAGCGCTTGCGCGGATCGCTGGCGAATGTCGACGCCACCCGAACCGGCTTCTATCCGACGCTGAGCCTCACCGGCTCGCTGGGCACGTCGAGCACTGCATTGGGCGAACTGCTGAAGAACCCGGTCGGCACGCTCGGTGCAGGGTTGGTGTTGCCATTTCTGCAATGGAACACGGCGCGGATGACCGTGGCGGTTTCGCAGACGCAATACGAGGAGGCGGTGCTCGGCTTTCGCCAGTCGCTCTACACGTCGTTGTCCGAAGTGGAGAACGCACTGTCGTCGCGCACGCAATTGCGTGATGAGAGCGAGAAACTGGTGCTGGCGTTGCAGCAGGCGCAGCGTGCGGAGAAGCTGTCCGAGGTTCGCTACAAGGCGGGTGCGACGGCGCTGCAACCGGTGCTCGATGCCAAGGACAGGCGTCGCACTGCCGAGGTGTCGCTGGCCCAGAATCGATTGAACCAACTCAATGCGACGATGACGCTCTACAAGGCGTTGGGTGGGGGCGCTGTCGTCCTGTAACGGTTTGCCGGTCTTGACTGGGGCGCGGCGCCAGGCACCCCGTCAAGAACTACAAAGGCAAAGTATCGAACGCAGCGTAGACCGTGGCCAGCCACGACTTCACGCGCTGGCGCTCCAGCAGCCCCAGCGCATGCACACCTTCCCGGTCATGCACTGCCTTCCAGAAGCTGGTGTTCTGCGCATCGATCTTTCGCATGCTGGCTTCGTGCAGACGCGGCAACGCAATCACGCGGGCCCCATTGGCTGTCGCCTTGGAGAGCGACTGCGAAGCCAGCAGCATGCCGAAGTCGCTGCCTCGACCGTAGTTCTGTACCACGATGTAGTTGGGCCGGTTGCCGAAGGTGTCGATCAGCGAGCCGAGCAGGTCGGTCGAGTCCTTGCCGTCGTCCAGCACATGCCAGAAGTTGACGGTGACGCCGATCTCGGCGAACACGTCGAAAAGGTCTGATTCCTTGATCCAGCGCGACAGCGGCGCCAGCGTCTGGGCCGCGAGGTCGACGATCACGCTTTGCTGCGGGTTGCTCTCGAAGCCATTCACGACCGTGTCCAGCCCCTCAAAACTGTCGACCACCACGGGCGAGGCAAAGCCTTCGTAGAAGCGGGTGAAGGAGCTGTGCGAGCGATCGGTGTCGAAACCCGTGAACGGACGGCTGTGGTCGATGAAGTACTGCGCCAGCACGCGCGCCGTGACCGACTTGCCGACACCGCCTTTTTCGCCGCCGATGAAATTGATGGAGCTCATGAGTTGCTGCAGCCTCGAATGGGTTGAGGGGTGAAGGGCGGATTCATTCTAGGGGGCCGTTTTGTCTGCTTAACTTACTTGGGCATCAGCGTGAAGAGCGGCATGACCACGCCCATGATCCAGTTCTGGCCGAAGTCGAGTGCCGCCCGGCGGTACTTCTCGTCGGCCTGCGCGGCCAACAGGTCGAGCCGCGCGATCACCTTCGACAGCTCGCGGTCGGCCACGAGATTGCGGCCGCGGTCGCTGATTTCGGTGGCCAGCAGCAGCGGCTGGCCGTCGGGCCCGGTCTTGGAGGAGATCAGCCAGAGCGAGATGTCGAAATTGCGGGCGACCCGGTAGCTGTTCTCGGCGTCGATGCCGTCGATCATGGTCTGGTCCCAGGTGTTGCCGTTGGCCTGCTTGAGCATCGTGGCCCAGCCGTACACCAGCGCCGCGACGCGATCGCCCTGGTAAGCCTGCGGCCCGGTCTCGAAGGCCAGCCGGACGGCGTCGATGCCGGTGGCGCCGTGCAATTCGGGCAGCGTGGTGTCTTTCAGCACGGCATCCCAGGTGCGCTGGACGGCTTCGTCGATGCTGGCCGCCGACTTGCGCCATTCGCGCGGGTTGCGCCGGTACAAGGTGTTCTGCACACGGCGGACCGATTGCAGGTTGTCGCGCAGCGACAGGTTGGCAATGCGGTTGGTGCCGGATTGCAGCCATTCCTGGCTGGCATAGGGCTCGGCGCGATCGGTGGAGCGGACCGACGAGCAGCCGGCCAGACCGAGCAGGGCGGCGGTGCCTGCCAGCAGGCAAATGCGTCGTACGGCAAGGGGGGGTGAAACCGGGGAATCGCTCATGCCCTGACGTTATCATCCACGGCTGGGGCGGCGGTCTGCTGCAAGCTGCAGGCCCGTGCAATTTTCCTTACAAATCAATACCTTGGCGCTACGTCGAGGCAGGCCGACAAGTCGTGCGTCTTAATTCCATCAAGCTTTCGGGCTTCAAGTCGTTCGCCGAACCCACCAACTTCCTGCTGCCGGGCCAACTGGTTGGCGTGGTGGGGCCCAATGGTTGCGGCAAGTCGAACATCATGGATGCGGTGCGCTGGGTGCTTGGCGAGTCGCGCGCGTCGGAGTTGCGCGGCGAGTCGATGCAAGACGTGATCTTCAACGGCACGACCACCCGCAAGCAGGCCAGCCGCTCGAGCGTGGAGCTGGTGTTCGACAACGCCGATCATCGCGCCGGCGGCCAGTGGAATCAGTTCGGCGAAATTGCCGTGCGGCGCGTGCTCACGCGCGACGGCACGAGCAGCTACTACATCAACAACCAGCCGGTGCGCCGCCGCGACGTGCAGGACGTGTTCCTGGGCACGGGTCTCGGCCCGCGCGCCTACGCCATCATCGGCCAGGGCACGATCAGCCGGATCATCGAATCCAAGCCCGAAGAACTGCGCCTGTTCCTCGAAGAGGCCGCCGGCGTCTCCAAGTACAAGGAGCGCCGCCGCGAGACGGAAAACCGCCTGGGCGACACGCGCGAAAACCTCGTGCGGGTCGAAGACATCCTTCGCGAACTCAACGCCAACCTCGAAAAGCTGGAGAAGCAGGCCGAGGTGGCCGCGCGCTACAACACGCTGCAGGGCGAGGCCACGAAGAAGCAACACCAGTTGTGGTTTCTCAAGCGCAGCGAGAGCGATGCCGACCAGGCCAAGATCAAGGCCGATTCCGAAAAGGCCATCAACGACCTCGAATCGCGCACCGCCGACCTGCGCCGCATCGAAGCCGAACTCGAAACCGTGCGCCAGGCCCACTACGCGGCCGGCGACCAGGTCAACCAGGCGCAAGGCAAGCTCTACGAAGCCAGCGCCGAAGTCGGCCGGCTCGAAGGCGAGATCCGCTTCGTGGTCGAAGGCCGCCAGCGCGTCGAACAGCGCCTGGTGCAACTGCGCGAGCAGATGGGCCAGTGGGGCACCCGCCGCACCGACGCCGAAGCCGAGATCGAAACGCTGGCCGGGCAGGGCGTCGATGCCGAAGAGCAGACCATCCTGCTGGCCGCGCAGCTCGAAGAACACGACGCGCGCATGCCCGAGCTCGAAGAGGCCGTGCAGCGCGCGCAGGACGAGGCCAACGCCCAGCGCACGACGGTGTCGCAGGTGCAGCAGCAGATCCAGGTGCTGGCCGCCGACCAGCGCAACATCGAAGACCAGAGCCGCCAGCTCACGCAGCGCAGCGAACGCCTGCGCGCCGATCAGAACGCATTGGCCGCGCCCGACGAGGACCGGCTGCTCGAAATGCAGGAACAACTGGCCGCCGCCCAGGAAGCCGCCAGCGAAGCCGATGCGCGCCTGCAGGAACTGCAGGAGACCGTTCCGCAACTCGACGACGACCGCCGCACACGCCAGCAGGCCGTGAACACCGAGGGTGCGCGCCACGCCGAGTACTCGGCCCGGCTCGAAGCGCTGCGTGCCCTGCAGGAAAAAGTCAAAACCGACGGCAAGCTGGCCCCCTGGCTCGCCAAGCACGGCCTCGACGGCCTGCAAGGCCTGTGGAGCCGCATCCACATCGAGCAGGGCTGGGAAAGCGCGCTCGAAGCCGCGTTGCGCGAGCGCCTGGGTGCGCTCGAAGTCAGCCGGCTCGACATGGTGCGTGCCTTCGGTAACGATGCGCCGCCTGCCAAGCTCGCCTTCTACAGCCCGCCAGCCGCCGGTGCACCGCAGGGTTCGGCCGCGCTGCCGCGCCTGTCGAGCCTCTTGCGCCTGAATGACGCCGGCCAGCAAGCCTTGCTGAACGACTGGCTCCACGGCTGTTATACGGCCCAGAGCTTCGAGGAAGCACTGGCCCAGCGCGCCACGTTGCAGCCCGGCGAAGTCATCTATGTGCAGAGCGGCCACGCCGTGTCCTCGCACAGCGTCAACTTCTATGCGCCTGATTCCGAACAGGCCGGCCTGCTGGCCCGCCAGCAGGAAATGGAAAACCTGGAGCGTCAGCTTCGGGCCCAGACGCTCATCAACGAGGAAGCGCGCACCGCGCTGATTCGCGCCGAAGCCGCCTATGGCGATGCCGCCTCGCGCCTCGTGACCGCGCGGCGCGAAGCGGCCGACACCCAGTCGCGTGCCCACGAACAACAGGTCGAGACGCTGCGCATGACGCAGCTCGCCGAGCAGACCCGTGCGCGCAGCGAGCAACTGGCCACGGACCTTGGTGAAGTCGACGCGCAGCTCGAAGAGCTGCAAGAAAAACGCGTTGCCGCCGAAGGCCGCTTCGAAGAACTCGACATGCAACTGGCCGACAGCCAGGAGCGCCACGCCCAGCTCGACGAACGCGTGATCGACGCCGGCCGTGCGCTGACGGCCAGCCGCGAGCAGCACCGCAGCCTCGAGCGCCAGGCGCAGGAAGCCACCTTCTCGCAACGCACGCTCGAAGCCCGCCGCGGCGAACTCAACCGCGCCATCGAAACCGCCTCGCAACAGGTCGTGGCGCTCACCGACGAAGACGAGCGCGCCCGTGCCGAACTGAGCCGCCTGTCCGATGCCGCCGCGCAAGCCGGGCTGCAGGATGCCCTGTCGCTCAAGCTCGAACGCGAGACCTCGCTGGGCGCTTCGCGCAGCCAGTACGACGACCTCACGCTCAAGCTGCGCGCCAGCGACGAGCGCCGCCTGCAGCTCGAACGCGAGCTTGACCCGCTGCGCCAGCGCATCACCGAATTCCAGCTCAAGGAACAGGCCGCTCGCCTGGGTGTCGAGCAGTACCAGCAACTGCTGGACGACGCCGGCGCCGACTTGGAAGCCGTGGCGCTGTCGATCGAGACCGACAAGGTGCGCCTGACCGGCCTGCAAGGCGAAATCGATCGCCTCAACCGCGAGGTCGTGGCGCTGGGTGCGGTGAACCTGGCCGCGCTCGACGAACTCGCCATTGCGAGCGAGCGCAAGACCTTCCTCGATGCCCAATCGGCCGACCTGAACGAAGCCATCGGCACGCTCGAAGACGCCATCCGCAAGATCGACGCCGAAACGCGCGACCTGCTGGGCGGCACCTTCAAGATCGTCAACGAGCACTTCAGCCGCATGTTCCCCGAGCTGTTCGGCGGCGGCAATGCGCGGCTGGTGATGACGGGCGACGAAATCCTCGATGCCGGCGTGCAGGTGCTGGCGCAGCCACCCGGCAAGAAGAACCAGACCATCCACCTGCTGTCGGGCGGCGAGAAGGCGCTCACGGCCATTGCGCTGGTGTTTGCGATCTTCCAGCTCAACCCGGCGCCTTTCTGCCTGCTGGACGAAGTGGATGCGCCGCTGGACGACGCGAACACCGAGCGCTATGCCAAACTCGTGACCGCCATGAGCCGCGAAACCCAGTTCCTCTTCATCAGCCACAACAAGATCGCCATGGAAATGGCCGAGCAACTGATCGGCGTCACGATGCAGGAACAGGGCGTGTCGCGGATCGTCGCGGTCGACATGGAGTCGGCCGCCTCGATGGTCGAAGCCGCTTGAACCGGGCGGCCCCATGAGCAATCTCACTCTTGCCCTGGCCATCTTCGGTGGCCTCGTTCTCGCGGCTGTCGTGGGCTACGAAACCATGATGTCGCGCCGCAATGCGCCGCGCCAACCCGACGCGGTCGATACCGCACTGGCCGATGCCGAGCGCGCGCTGTCGTCTTCGGGCGATGACGTGGAGCCAATGCTGCATGTCGACCCGCACCAGGTGTCGGGCACCGCCGATCGCCATGAACCGCTGTTCGACCCCGACCTGCCGGCGCCCAGCGGCGTGCCCGTGCCGACCGGCGAGCGTCGCGGCGGGCTCGATCCGCTGATCGACGTGATCGCACCGATCTCGCTGGACGGCCTGGCCTCGGGCGATGCCGCCATTGCCGCCATGCCGCCGACGCGGCGCGCGGGCAGCAAGCCGGTGGCCATCGAAGGCCTGAACGAGCGCAACGGCCAGTGGGAGCCACCCGTGCCCGGCCAGCGCTACAGCGCGTTCCAGGTCGGCGTGCAATTGGCCAACCGCACCGGCGCGCTCAACGAGATCGAGTACTCCGAGTTCGTCGTGAAGGCGCAGGCCTTTGCCGACTCGGTCAACGGCTCGCCCGAGTTTCCCGAGATGCTCGACGAAGTGGCGCGTGCCCGCGAGCTCGACCAGTTCGCCAGCGCGCACGATGCGCAACTGGGCTTCGTGCTGCGCGCGCTGCATGCGGCCTGGAGTCCCGGCTACGTGCAGCAGAACGCCGCGCGGCTCGGCTTCGTGGCCGGCATCATTCCGGGGCGCATGGTGCTGCCGACCGGTGAGGTCGGATTGCCGCCGATCCTCGGGCTGGCCTTCGACACCCAGGCCGCGCTGGCCGACGATCCGGCGCAATCGGCCATCCGCGAATTGAGCCTGAGCCTGGATGTGCCGCAGGTCGATCGCGGCGAGGAGCCGTTCCGCCGCATGCGCGAAGCCGCCGCCACGCTCGCTCGCGAGATGGACGGCGTGGTGACCGACAGCGACGGCCAACTCCTGCGCGACGAGACGATGGACGTGATCGGCATCGACCTCGAGCAGCTCTACGACACGCTCGATGCGCGCGACCTGGCGGCCGGCTCCCCGCTGGCCCGCCGCCTCTTCAGCTAAGGATGTCGGCCCCCCGGCTTGCCACTGCGTGTGCTTCGCCACCCCTCGAGGGGGAGGCGCGGCCCGCCTTGGGGCGGCCCGACGGCGGCCGCATCATTTTTCCGGAACACACCCCATGACGACGCGCGACGAAGCGGCACGCGAAGCCGCCGCACTGAGCGAGCAGCTTCACAAGCACGCCCATCTCTACTACGTGCTCGACGCGCCCGCATTGCCCGACGCCGAGTACGACAAGCTGTTCCAGCGCCTGCAGGCGCTGGAAGTCGAACACCCCGATCTGCGCACGCCCGATTCGCCGACGCAGCGTGTGGGCGGCAAGGTGCTCGATGGTTTCACCAAGGTGCGACACAAGGTGCCGATGCTGTCGATTCGCACCGAGACCGACATCACACCCAGTGGCGCCAGCGCCTTCGATGCGCGTGTGCGCAAGGAGCTGGGCCTGGCCGAAGACGGGCCGCAGGTCGAATACGTCTGCGAACTCAAGTTCGACGGCCTCGCCATGAACCTGCGCTACGAGCACGGCGTGCTGGTGCAGGCGGCCACGCGCGGTGACGGCGAAGTGGGCGAAGAGGTCACGCAGAACATCCGCACCGTGCGCGAGATTCCACTGAAGCTCAACGGCAAGGCGCCGCCGGTGGTCGAGGTGCGCGGCGAGGTCTACATGAAGCGCGCCGACTTCGATGCGCTCAACGAGCGCCAGCGCCAGAAGATCGCGGCCGGCCAGAAGAACGAGAAGGTGTTCGTCAATCCGCGCAATGCGGCGGCCGGTGCCGTGCGTCAGCTCGATCCGGCGATTGCCGCGGAGCGGCCGCTGAGCTTCTTTGCCTACGGGCTCGGCGAAGTCACGCCGGCCAGCGAAGGCGGCCCCGACTGTCCGACGCAGTTCGATTGGCTGCAACAGTTTCATGCCTGGGGATTTCCCCTTGCAACGCAGACTGCGCGTGCGAAAGGTGCTATCGAACTCATAGCATTCCACGAGAACATCGGCCGTCAGCGCGATGCCTTGCCCTACGACATCGACGGCGTGGTCTACAAGGTCGACAGCGTGGAGCTGCAGCGGCAACTGGGCTTTGTCTCGCGCGAGCCGCGCTGGGCCGTGGCGCACAAGTACCCCGCGCAGGAACAACTGACCGAAGTGCTCGGCATCGAGATCCAGGTCGGGCGCACCGGCAAGCTCACGCCGGTGGCCAAGCTCGCGCCGGTGTTCGTCGGCGGCGTCACGGTGACCAACGCCACACTGCACAACGAAGACGAGGCCCGCCGCAAGGACGTGCGCGTGGGCGACACGGTCATCGTGCGGCGCGCAGGCGACGTGATTCCCGAAGTGGTCGGCGTGGTGCCCGAAAGCCTCGCCAAGCCCGATGACCAGCGCGGCCCGGTGTTCACCATGCCGCACCAGTGCCCCGTGTGCGGCTCGGAGGCCGTGCGCGAAGAGGAAGAGGTCGACTACCGCTGCACAGGCGGGCTGTTCTGCGCGGCGCAGCGCAAGGAGGCGATCCTGCACTTTGCGGCGCGGCGCGCGGTCGATGTCGATGGGCTGGGCGACAAGCTGGTCGAGCAACTGGTCGACGCCAATCTGATCCGCACCTTGCCCGATCTCTACAAGCTCGGCTTCACCACGCTGGCGGGGCTGGACCGCATGGCCGAGAAATCGGCCAAGAACCTCGTCGACGCGCTCGAAGCCTCGAAGAAGACCACGCTGCCGCGCTTTCTCTTTGGGCTCGGCATCCGGCATGTGGGCGAGAGCACCGCGAAGGATCTGGCCAAGCATTTCGGCAAGCTGGACGCCATCATGGACGCGACCGAAGAGCAACTGCTCGAAGTCAACGACGTGGGGCCGGTGGTGGCGCAAAGCCTGCGTACCTTCTTCGACCAGCCCCACAACCGCGAGGTGGTCGAACAGTTGCGCGCCTGCGGCCTGACATGGGAAGAGGGCGAGCCTGCCGCCCGTGCGCCCAAGCCATTGGCGGGCCTGACCTTCGTCATTACCGGCACCCTTCCTACGCTGGGCCGCGACGAAGCGAAGGATAAATTGGAGGCAGCCGGTGCAAAGGTCGCCGGTTCCGTCAGCAAGAAGACCCATTACCTCGTGGCCGGTGAAGAAGCCGGCAGCAAGCTCGACAAGGCCCGGGACATCGGGGTCGAGGTGATCGACGAGGCGCGTATGCTGGAAATACTGACCAACGGTATTCCGGAAAAATGAAGCGGTAGCGGCAGGCTCTCTTTACCGGCCGTTACGCGACTTCATCCAGCCGCAGTCAACAGGGTCTACAACCTGGCGTTGAAAGCAAACTGAAGGCCAACAAGGAGAGCCCCTCATGCAAAAAATTCGTGTTCTTGGCGCCACCATCGCCCTTGGCGGCCTTGTGCTGCTGACCGGTTGCGCCGTTCCTGGCGATCCCTATTACGGTGGGGGCTATGCGGGTGGGGGTTATTCCTCGGGGGGGTATTACACCGATCCCTCGCCGGTGGTGGTCCAGCCGGCGCCAGTCTATATCAATGGCGGGGGCTACTACGAGCGCCGGCCATCGTATTACGACCGCCCGTATTACGACCGTCGCCCCTACTACAACAACAACCGGCCCGGTTATCCCTATCCAGGCGTACGGCCGGGCAACTACCCGCGTCCGCCTGTCGTCGGGATTCCAGCCCAGCCCGTTCGGCCGGGTGGACTTCCTGCAACCGGCCGGCCAGCGTTGCCCAATCTGCCGGGCACGCCGATCCACAGCACGACGAATCCCGCCAGGGACCAGTGACGACTGGGCTGATGGCCGCACTTGGCGACCAAGGCCGGGGAGCCCCGCGATAATCCCGCCATGGCCATCCGCGAAATCCTCAAGATGGGCGACCCCCGGCTGCTGCGCATTGCGCAGCCGGTCGCCGCCTTCGACACCGACGAACTGCACCTGCTGGTGCGCGACATGTTCGAGACCATGCATGCCGTCAACGGTGCGGGCCTCGCGGCGCCGCAGATCGGCGTGGACCAGCAACTGGTGATCTTCGGCACCGACATCGTCAATCCCCGTTATCCCGATGCACCGCCAGTGCCCCGCACGGTGCTGCTCAACCCCGTCATCACGCCGCTGGGCGATGAAGAGGAAGAGGGCTGGGAAGGGTGTCTTTCGGTGCCGGGCCTGCGCGGCGTGGTGCCGCGCTTCGCCAATGTCCGCTATACCGGCTTCGACCTGTATGGCGACCCGATCGACCGGGTTGCGAGTGGCTTTCATGCGCGCGTGGTGCAGCATGAAGTCGACCACCTGCTGGGCAAGCTCTACCCGATGCGGGTGCGCGATTTCTCGCGCTTCGGCTACACCGAGGTCCTGTTTCCAGGCCTCGATACCGCCGATGACGACTGACTGATCCGGCTCAGTTGTACTTGCTGCTCAGGGCGAAGCGGCCGCCACCCATGAACGCGAGGGCGAGCGCCGCGAACAGGAACATGCCCTGCAGTTCCAGTGCCCAGCCGCCTTGCTTGCCGAGCGCCGTCAGGTCCTTCATGTGGACCAGCGCGAAGGCCACCAGCATGTTGATCACGACGACCCATGCAGCGGGCCGTGTGTAGAGCCCGATGATCAGCAGCACAGGCGCCACCACTTCACCGATGTAGACCAGGTAGGCCAGCGCGCCCGGCAGTCCATGCTGTGCCAGCATGCCGGAGATGAAGCCGACGCCGCCCTGCAGCTTGGCAATGCCGTGCAGCAGGATCAGGACGCCAAGCGAAACGCGCAGGATGAACTTGCCGGTGTCGTCGGATTTGACCATTGTGTTGTTTCCAGTTGAGAGTGATTCGAGGGCCGTATGGTAGTGAACCGGCGGCGCTTCGGGGAGGTCGATTGCGGGGCGTGCAGGCGCATATGCATCCAACCCGGAGTTCTTTGGCAGAGTGCCGTGTCGCCCCGTACACTGCCTTTTGCTTACTGTTGAGGAGAACACCAATGAAGAACCGATTCGCCGGATTCCGTCCGGCCCTGCTTGCTGCTGCGTCCGTTGTCGCCTTTGCCTCTGCGGCGCCAGCCTTTGCCGGCAAGACGCTCGATGCGGTCAAGCAACGCGGCACCGTCAAGTGCGGAGTGACCAACGGCGTGGCGGGTTTCTCCGCCCCCGACACCCAGGGCAACTGGTCGGGTCTCGACGTCGACACCTGCCGCGCCATTGCGGCCGCCGTGCTCGGCGACGGCAAGAAGGTCGACTTCGTGCCGCTCAATTCGCAGCAGCGTTTCTCGGCCCTGCAGGCCGGCGAGATCGACATCCTCGCTCGCAACACCACCTGGACGCTCACGCGCGACGCGTCGCTCGGCTTCAACTTCACCACCATCACCTACTATGACGGCCAGGGCTTCCTGGTGCCGAAGAAGCTCAAGGTGACCAGCGCCAAGCAGCTCAAGAACGCCACCATCTGTACGCAGTCGGGCACCACCAACGAGAAGAACGTGTCGGACTACTTCCGCGCGCAGGGCATCCCGGTCAAGACCGTCGTGTTCGAGAGCTTCGAGGCGTCGTTCAAGGCCTTCTTCTCGGGCCGCTGCCAGGCCTTCACCACCGACGCCTCGGCGCTGGCCGGCCTGCGCAACAAGGAAGCGCCGAACCCTGACGACTACATCATCCTGCCCGAGCTGATCTCGAAGGAACCGCTCGCGCCGCTGGTGCGCCGTGGCGACGACGAATGGTTCGCCATTGCCAAGTGGGTGCCCAACGCGCTCATCGAGGCGGAAGAGTTCGGCATCACGCAGGCCAATGCCGACGAACTCAAGGCCAACAGCAAGGACCCGGCGCAGCAGCGCCTCGTCGGCACCGGTGAAGACCTCGGCAAGCTGCTGGGCCTCGACAAAGACTGGTCGTTCCGCGCGATCAAGGCCGTGGGCAACTACGGCGAAATGTTCGAGCGCAACGTCGGACCGAAGTCGGTGCTCAAGCTGCCGCGCGGCTCGAACAACCTCTGGAGCAAGGGCGGTCTCATTTACGCACCACCGGTTCGATGAGCCGGGAGGCCTCGCGCCGCGGCGCCTGGCTGGCCTGGGCTGTCCAGGCGCTGCTGGTGCTGGCCGTCGTGGCCGCCGCGGTCTGGGTGGTGCATCACGCGCTCGAAGTGCTGCGCGCGCGCGGCGTCCGCTCCGGCTTCGACTTTCTTACCGAGCCTGCGGGTTTCTCGATCAGCGAAGGCTGGCTCGACTTCGATGCGAGCCAGCCCTTCTGGCGCGCCTTCCTCGCGGGCCTGATCAACACGGTGCGCGCGGCGGTGCCCGCGGCCATCTTTTCCGTGGTGCTCGGCACGCTGATCGGCATTGGCCGGCTGGCGCCGCACGTGCTGCTGCGCGGCATCTGCACCGCGTATGTCGAGCTGCTGCGCAATGTGCCGCTGCTGGTGCAGTTGCTGATGCTGGCCTTCGCGATGGCCAATCTGCTGCCCGATCCGACCGAACCCGTGCATCTGATGCTCGGCGTGTGGCTCAGCAAGGGCGGACTCAGCGTGCCCTGGCCCGTGGCGGGCGAGGGCGGCTGGTGGCCCACGCATTTCGAGTGGCCCGAGCGTGGTGATTTCGGCGTGAGCGGTGGCGCTGCGCTGAGCCCGGAGTACGTGACCATCGTGGCGGGCCTGTCGTTCTATTCGGCGGCTTTCGTGGCCGAGATCGTGCGTGCCGGCATCCTGTCGGTCTCGCAGGGGCAGGTGCTCGCGGGGCAGGCGCTGGGGCTGTCGTCGGGGCAGCAGTTGCGCATCGTGATCCTGCCGCAGGCGCTGCGCGTGATCGTGCCGTCGCTCACCAACCAGTTGCTGAGCCTCACCAAGAATTCGTCGCTCGCCGTGGCCGTGGGCTATCCGGAGCTGGTGTCGGTGGCCAACACCACCATCGGCTCGAACGGCCGGGCCTTCGAGTGCATTGCGATCATCATGGCGATCTACCTGCTGCTGTCACTGCTGATCTCCTTCGGCATGAACCGCTACAACGCGCGCGTCGCGCTGCGGGGCTGGCGATGAGGAACGTCGCGCAAGGCCCGATCGCGTGGCGCAGCGAACTCTGGGGCTCGCCGTTGCGCGCGCTGGCCACCGTGCTGTTGCTGGCGCTGCTCGTGTGGGGCGGTTTTCACGCCATCGAGTGGGGCGTGGTGCATGCCGTGTTCCGCCCCGATGCGGAAGCCTGCCGCGCGGTGCAGCACGGCGCCTGCTGGGGCGTGGTGGCCGAGAAATGGCGGCCGATGCTGTTCGGCCGCTTCCCCTATGAAGAGCAATGGCGCCCGGCGATCGCGGTGGTCGTGCTGTCGGCCGTCACCGTGCTCAGCGCGTGGCCGCGCAGTTGGCGCTGGTGGCTGGTGCCGCTCTGGGTTGGCGCGCTGCTGCTGTTCGTGCTGCTGATGCGCGGCGGTGTCGCCGGCCTGAGCCCTGTGCCGACAAGCCGATGGGGCGGCCTGCCGCTGACCATCGGGCTGGCCGTGGTCGGACTGGCGCTGGCCTTTCCGCTGGCGCTGTTGCTGGCGTTGGGGCGCCGCTCGGGTTGGCCGGTGGTGCGCACGCTGAGCGCGAGCTATATCGAGCTGGTGCGCGGCGTGCCGCTGATCTCGGTGCTGTTCATGGCCTCGTTCCTGCTGCCGCTGCTGTGGCCGGCGGGCTGGCAGCCCGACGTGCTGGTGCGCGTGCTCGCGGGCCTCACGCTGTTCGTGGCGGCTTATCTGGCCGAGATCATCCGTGGTGGCCTGCAGGCCGTGCCGCGCGAACAGACCGAGGTTGCGATGGCGCTCGGCTTCGGCCGCTGGCCGGTGCAGCGCGACATCGTGCTGCCGCAGGCGCTGCGCCTCGTGGTGCCGGCGCTGACCAACAGCGTGGTCGGCACGCTGAAAGATACCTCGCTGGTCACGGTGGTCGGTTTGTTCGAGTTGACGGGTGCACTCGGCCTGGCGCTCGGTGGTGATCCGACCTGGCGGCCGTTCTACCTCGAGGGCTACCTGTTCATCGCTGCGGTGTACTGGGTGCTGTGCTTCGGGCTCTCGCGCTACAGCGTGTGGCTCGAAAAACGCCTGTCGGCTGCGCCCTGAGCTGGACCGCCAAAACGCCTGTTGTACACTCCGGCCCTCATGTCGAGCCACAACTTCACCCCCGCATCCGCCGCAGCCTCCATGGCTTGCATGATGCCGCCTGCCTCCGTGCAGGCGATGGTTGTTGCTCGAATGATTACCACCATTACCAACGCGGCCACCTGAGCACGCACAGGTGGCCGTTCCGGCAGCCACCTGGTGTATCGCTCTCTCCCCGAACGAATGAACCCAGCTCTGGCAGCTGGGTTTTGTTTTTTCGTCTGGAGATGTCCATGTACCGCGAACCCGCTGAATCCCTCGAGCCCCTGCACAGCCTGAACACCGATCGGGCGGCCATTCGTCCCCTGCGTGTCGGGATGATCGGCATCGGCACCGTGGGCTCGGGCACCTTCCGCGTGCTGGCCCGCAACCGGGCCGACATCGCTGCCCGCGCCGGCCGGGCGATCGAGTTGGTGATCGTGGCGGCCCGCAATCTCGAACGGGCCGCAGCGATCGTCCAAGGCAGAGTGCCGCTCACTTCCGACCCGCTGCACGTGGCCACGCACCCCGACGTCGACGTGGTGGTCGAGGTTGCCGGCGGCACCGGCCCCGCGCGCGACTGGGTGCTGGCAGCCATCGCGCACGGCAAGCACGTGGTCACGGCCAACAAGGCACTGCTGGCGGTGCATGGCACTGAAATCTTCGCCGCCGCGCGGGAGCAGGGCGTGGCCGTGGCCTACGAAGGCGCGGTGGCCGTGAGCATTCCCATCATCAAGGCGCTGCGCGAAGGCCTTGCGGCCAATCGCATTGAATGGGTGGCCGGCATCATCAACGGCACCACCAACTTCATTCTGAGCAAGATGCGCGATGAAGGGGTGGACTTCGCCGCCGCGCTCGCGCAGGCCCAGTCGCTCGGCTATGCGGAAGCCGACCCGAGCTTCGACATCGAAGGTATCGATGCCGCCCACAAGCTCACGCTGCTGGCCGCCAATGCCTTCGGCATGCCGCTGCGCTTTGTCGATGCGCAGGTGGAGGGCATCACCGCCTTGCAGAGCCTCGACGTGGCCTGTGCCGAGCAGCTGGGCTATCGCATCAAGCTGCTGGGCATGGCGCGCCGGCAGGCGGCGGGTGTGGAGCTGCGCGTGCAGCCCGCGCTGGTGCCTGCCGATCACCTGATGGCGCACGTGAATGGATCGATGAACGCAGTCATGGTCAAGAGCGATGCTGCTGGCCTGACGATGTACTACGGCGCGGGTGCCGGCTCGGAGCAGACCGCATCGGCTGTGATCGCCGACCTGGTCGACGTGGCGCGGCTCGATGGGGTCCATGCCGCAAACCACGTGCCGCATCTGGGTGTGCATGCCCACGCGACGAACGCCTTGCCGGTGCTGCCGCGCGCCGCTGTGCACACGGCGCACTACCTGCGCGTGCCGGTGCACTCGGTCAGCCAGATCCAGGCGGTGACGGCCTGCCTTGCCGAGCAGCGTGTACCGGTTCGGCAGGTCGTCCTGGCGACAGAACGACCCGACGTGGGCCCGCAGGTGCTGGTGCTGACGGGGCCGGTATTGCAAAGCGCGGTAGACCTCGCCGTGCATGCGCTGCAGGCGCGGGCCGAGGCGGCCGGCCCGGTGGTGACGCTGTGTGTGGAAGCGCTGGAAGCCTGAGCGTCTTTCCCCGCCGCCTCAGACCGTCTGTGCGCGCAGCTCCGATGCGCCGGCATCGGGCAGCGGCTCGTCGTGCAGCCCCAGCGCGATCGCTTCGCGCCGCGGCGCTGCAGTGGCCAGGCTGACGATCACGACCACCGCCGCGTTGATCGCCATCGCGATCAGTCCGGCCTCCCATTGCGGCACTGCCGTGGCCCAGAACTTCGCCGCGAAGGGCGCCAACAATGCGACAAAGCCCGCCACCAGCCCGGCCAGCACGCCGACCGCACTCGTGCGCTTCCACAGGAAGCCGAGGAACACGCCGGGCGCGAGCATGCCGATGGCCGAATAGGCGTCGAGCAGGATCTTCACCAGCGAGCCCTTCTGGCTGACCGAAAGCCAGACCGCGATCGCCGCGAACACCACCAGCGAGCCGCGCGATAGCGCCAGCGACCCACGCTCGCCCAGGCCAGGCCGGAACGGCCGCACCACGTTGCGCGTGAAGATCGAGCCGGCCGTCAGCAACAGCAGCGAGCCCGGCGCCAGCGCCAGCAGGAAGCCCGTGCCCGCGAGAAGGCCGACCGTCCACGCCGGATAACGGTCCGACACGAACTGCAGCAGCGCCGCGTTCAGGTTGCCACCCGGCGGCTGCGTGTGGACCAGCAGCGCTGCGAAGCCCAGCAGGATGATGAAGAAATAGGCCAGCGAATACAGCGGCTGCCAGATCGCGTTGCGGCGGATCGCCGTGGCGCTGTGCGCCGTGTACGACATCTGGAACAGGTGCGGAAAGACCCAGTTGCCCAGCGCGATGTTGATGGCCGAGGTCATGAGCCAGATCGCAGTGGTCGGTGAGGTGGCGTCCAGGCCCGGGAACTTGCCGATGCCGGGGTGCTGCGCCTCGGCCATCGAGAACAGGTCGAGCAGCGAGGCCGCGCCGACCTTGCTGGCCACGGTCACGCTCAGCAGCACCACGACGATGACCATCAGCACATCTTTCACGCCGGCCGCGAAAGCGGCCGAACGCACGCCCGCCGCGAAGACGAAGGCCACCATCAGCAGGCCCGCGCCCATCGTCGCGGCCTCGCTCGAGATACTGCTGCCCAGCGTGAGCTGCACGATCAGCCCGAGGCTCACCAACTGGATCTGCACGTACACGACCAGCGATGCGATGCCCACCACGCCCGTGAGCACGCCGAGCCAAGGCGCGTCGTAGCGCGCGGCGAAGAAGTCCGATTGCGTGAGCAGCCGCCCGAGCCGGCCCGCGCGCCAGATCTTCGGCATGAGCCAGTAGCCCACCGCGTAGCTCATCGACACCGAGCAGAACGCGAGGTAGGCGGGTGCGCCCAGCGCCCACGCGTAGCCCGAGATGCCGAGCACAGCGAAGGTCGTGTAGACCTCGCCGGCATTCATGAACCAGAACACCAGCGTGCCTAGGCTGCGTCCGCCGACGGCCCAGTCGGCAAAGCTCTTGCCGTGGCGGGTGCGGCGGCCGTAGGCGATGGCGCCCGCCACCGTGGCGAGCAATATGGCGAGGACGATCGCAAGCTTCATGGCGCGCCGTCCTTGCTTGCGTTGTCGGCACGAAGGCTCTTTGCCAGAAAGTCGGCTTCTTCGGCTTCCACGCCGGCCCGCCCATCGAGCTTGAAAACGAGCGCAATCACCACGCTCGTGAGCACGATGCCGGCCATCTGCCAGAACATCGGAAAGGGCAGTCCGAAGGGCGTGGCGGCGATGTCGTTCACTGCCGGCGCCAGGCAGGCTTGCCAGACGAAGGGAAAGACCAGCAGCCATCGATGACCGAGGCGGCGTGGCTTGCTGCTGTTGCGCGCGGTGGGGGCGTCGACCATCTCAGCTCCTGTAAAGTGATACTGCACAAAATCCGACGGAGTGTGCAGCCAGGTTGCTGCAAAGCGCAAGATGGTATTCCGCTATTTTTTTGAACTTTCCATTGAAATAAAAGGAATTTTCCTCAGCGCACCGGGTTCGGGCGCACGCACCGTTGACGTGCAGTTGCACAGCACATACCATCGCCATCCAATGAAGCCATACTGCACAAAATCAGGATGCCCGCATGATCGGTGAACGACTGAAGGAGTTGCGGACCGTGCGCGGCCTGTCGCTGCGCGAGCTGGCGACCCAGGCGGGCGTGTCGGCCACGTTGCTCAGCCAGATCGAGCGCTCGGTCACCGACCCCAGCCTCGAGACCATGCGCCGGCTGGCCGGCGTGTTCGGCGAATCGGTGTCCTCGCTGTTTTCTGCGCCGGCGCCGCCTTCGGTATGGATCAGCCGACCGGGCGAACGCTCGCTGCTCACCGCGCCCAAGGGGCAGGTCGGCTACGAGCGCCTCACGGCCGGCAACGGGCAGCTCGAAGTGCTGCGCGCCGTGCTGCAACCGGGGCAGGTGTCGGCGGACGAGCCGCGCGGCCATGCCTCGACGGAGTGCGTATACGTCGTCGGCGGCGCGCTGGTGGCGCAGATTGCGGGCGTCGATTACCCGGTGCTGGCCGGCGAAAGCATCTCGTTCGACTCGCGGCTGCCGCACCGCTACATGAACCAGTCGCAGGCGCCGACCGAAATCATCTTGTCGGTGACGCCACCCAACCCCTGAACCTGCAAGGCCCCCGATGACCACCGACACCCGCTTCACGCTCCATGACCTGCGCGTCGAGGTCGTCGCCCCCGAAGGCGCCAAGCTCTATTGCGGCGCCAAGGTCGGCGACTTCTTCGAGCTGCGCGGCGAGATGCTGCATCTGCCCGAGGGGCAGGGCTTTTCCATCTATTCGCTCGGCGCCTTGCTGCCATTGCTGGCCGCCAAGCAGCGGCCCACCGACGCGAACGACTGGATGAGCACCGACGCCGAAGTGGCCTGCCCCGATCCGCATTGCCCATCGCGCTTTCGCATCACCCGCATCGGGCTGCGCACCTTTCGCCACGCCGACACCACGGCGGTTGTCCATCCTTCGAACGAACCCTCATGATTTCTTCTCCAGCTTCTTCTTTGCAGCACCGCATCGAACTCGCGCCCGGTTACTCGATCTCCCGTTTGCTCAAAGGCGGCTGGCAACTGGCCGGCGGGCACGGTGACGTCGACCGCGAAAGCGCCATTGCCGACATGGCGGCGTACTACAACGCCGGCATCACCACCTTCGATTGCGCCGACATCTACACGGGCGTCGAGGAAATGATCGGCGAGTTCCGCGCCGACCACCTGCAGCGCCACGGCCGCGACAGCCTTTCGCAACTGCGGGTGCACACCAAGTTCGTGCCCGACCTTGCCATCTTGCCGACCATCGACAAGCGCCAGGTCGAGCAGACCATCGACCGCTCGCTCAAGCGCTTGCGCATGGAACGGCTCGATCTGGTGCAGTTCCACTGGTGGGACTACAGCGTTCCGCGCTACCTCGAAGTCGCGCATTGGCTCACCGAGTTGCAGCGCGCCGGCAAGATCGACCGCGTGGGCGGCACCAACTTCGACACGCCGCATGCGCGTGAACTGGCAGAAGCGGGCGTGCCCTTGTTCAGCATGCAGGTGCAGTACTCGCTGCTCGACCAGCGGCCCTTGCCGCTCATGACGCCGTACTGCGCGCAGTCGGGCATGAAGCTGCTGTGCTACGGCAGCGTGGCCGGCGGTTTCCTGTCGGAGCGCTGGCTGGGCAAGAGCGATCCGGGCCACACCTTCGAGAACCGTTCGCTGGTCAAGTACAAGCTCGTCATCGACGACTTCGGTGGCTGGGACCTGTTCCAGCAACTGCTGGCGCAACTGCAACAGGTTGCGCAGCGGCATGGTGTGTCGATCCCGACAGTGGCCATGCGCTGGGTGCTGCAGCAGCCGGCCGTCGCGGCCGTCATCGTCGGCGTGCGGCGCGGCGACCATCTTGCGGACCACATGAAGGTGCTCGATTTGCAACTCGACGCGGCCGACCTCGGTGCGCTGGATGCGGTGCTGTCGCAGCGCAGCGCGCCCAGCGGCGACGTGTATGCCGTCGAGCGCGACCTCGAAGGGCGCCACGGCCGAATCATGAAATACGACCTGAACGACGCGCCGCAGCACTGAACGCGGCGCACGACGGGGCTCAGGGCTGGTGGCGCGGCACCAGTTCGGCGTAGCCGGTGGCGGCGTCCGTCTCACGCGAGAACTGCCAGTCGGGCAGTTGCGCAATCAGGATCTCGGCCGTGGTGCGCACCACGCACCCCGGCGCCGCATGGCCACCGAAGACGTGCCCCTCGGCATCCGACACGCTGATGTGCAGATGCGATCCATCCGGCGAAAGCGAGCCCGCCAGCGTGAGGATTTCCAGTGCGCCTTCGATCCGTGTCGGCGCCTCGGCCTCCGCGAAACGGATGCTCGCGCCGGCGAGGCTGCCGATGCCCGACACCACGAATGCGGCCTTGCTGCCGCTTTGCTTCAGCGCGAGGTCGAGCGCGGTCCGCAGGTCATCGCCCGGGTTCAGCCGCAGCACCATCGTGTGCATGCCGTGCACGCCCAATCAGGACCCCGAGAGCGCGCCGTCCACCACGTGCTGCGCCTCTTCAAGGATGCGTGCCAGGTGTTCCTTGCCCAGGAAGCTCTCGCCGTAGATCTTGTAGATGTTCTCTGTGCCCGAAGGCCGCGCGGCGAACCAGCCGTTCTCGATCATGACCTTCACGCCGCCGATGGCCGCGCCATTGCCCGGCGCGTGGCTCAGCACGTTGACGATCTTCTCGCCCGCCAGGTCGGTCGAGCGGATCTGCTCCGGCGACAGGCTCGACAGCCGCTTCTTCTGTTCGACTGTGGCTGCGGCATCCACCCGGTCGGACACGGGCCTGCCCAGCGCCTGCGTCAGTTCGACATAGCGCTCGCCCGGGTCGCGCCCGGTGCGCGCGGCGATCTCGGCAGAGAGCAAGGCGGGCACGAGGCCGTCCTTGTCGGTGGTCCAGGTCGAGCCGTCCAGCCGCAGGAAGGTCGCGCCCGCGCTTTCTTCGCCGCCAAAGCCCAGCGAGCTATCGACCAGTCCGTCGACGAACCACTTGAAGCCGACCGGCACCTCGTACAGCTTGCGGCCCAGCCGCGCGGTGACGCGATCGATCATCTGGCTGCTCACCACCGTCTTGCCGACGGCCGCCTGCGCGGGCCACTGTGGCCGGTGGGTGTAGAGGTAGTCGACCATCACCGCGAGGTAGCTGTTGGGCTGCATCAGCCCCGCGCTGCGCGTGACGATGCCGTGGCGGTCATGGTCGGTGTCGCAGGCAAAGGCGATGCCGAAGCGGTCTTTCAGTTCGATCAGCTTGTGCATTGCGTCGGGCGATGACGGGTCCATGCGGATGCGGCCGTCCCAGTCGAGCGACATGAAGCGGAAGGTCGGGTCGACCTCCTGGTTCAGCACTTGCAGGCGCTTGAGCTTGTAGCGCTCGGCAATGGCCGGCCAGTAGTGCACGCCCGCGCCGCCCAGCGGATCGACGCCCAGGTCGATCTCCACGCCGCGAATTGCGTCCATGTCGAGCACGTTGGCCAGGTCTTCGACGTAGGTGTTCAGGTAGTCGTGCCGGTGCGTGGTGGCTGCGCGCAGCGCCTGGGCGAGCGGCATGCGCTTCACGCCGTCGAGCCTGCTCGCCAGCATCCTGTTGGCGGCGGCTTCCACGGCGGAGGTGATGTCGGTGCCGGCCGGGCCGCCGTTCGGCGGGTTGTACTTGAAGCCGCCGCTCTCGGGCGGGTTGTGCGAAGGCGTGATGACGATGCCGTCGGCCAACCCCGTCGTGCGTCCTCGGTTGTAGACCAGGATCGCATGCGACACGGCGGGCGTTGGCGTGTACTCGTCGTCCTTCGACAGCATCAGCTCGACGCCGTTGGCCGCCAGCACCTCGACCGCGCTGTTGAAGGCGGGCGTCGAGAGCGCATGCGTGTCGATGCCCAGGAATAGCGGCCCGTCGATGCCGTTCTGCTTGCGCCAGTCGCAGATCGCCTGGCTGATCGCCAGCACATGCCATTCGTTGAACGCGTTGTCGAACGATGAGCCGCGATGGCCCGAGGTGCCGAAGGCCACGCGCTGGCTCGGCACCGTGGGGTCGGGCTGCCCGGTGTAGTAGGCCGACACCAGGCGAGGCACATTGACCAGCAGGTCGAGCGGTGCGGGCTGGCCCGCGAGAGGGTTGGTTGCTTGGCTCATGTCGAAGAAAAATCGAGGTTGACCAGATCGCCGATGCACTCGACGGTGATGTCGGCGGGCGCGTAGGCGGCAATGGCCTGCGTGTCGAGCGCGTAGTGCCCCTGCCGCACGAAGACCGTGGTGAGGCGCGGCCCCCAGATGGCCTTCATGGCCGAGAGAATGCGCAGCTTGTCGTCGACCATCACGTAGTGCGCGGCGGGGTGGCACTGCGCGACGGCATCGAGCATCTGCTCCTTGTGCACGTAGATCAGCACGCGGCCTTCGGTGGCTTCCCACAGGCCCGAGCGCTGCACCTTGCGCGGCTGGAACACCACGTCGCCGTCCGACAGGATCACCGTGGGCCCGTGGCGGCGCAGATGCTCCAGCGCCGCCAGCGCGCCCGGATACAGCCGGTCGGCAAAGGGATAGTCGATGAGGAAGCCCGACATCAGCAGCAAGCGCGAATCGCTCATGCCGCGATGGCTTTCCTCGGCGCGGTAGCGTTGCAGCGCACCCAGGTAGTCGACATAGCCGAGCTCGCTGCGCAGCGCTTCGAGCGCCACCCAGTAGCGGCTGGCGCTTTCCGGGCCGAAGGTCTCGTCGAGGTGCGTGTGCAGGTCGGCCACGACGCGGTCGTTGTCGAGCAGCGTGTTGTCGACGTCGATCAGGAAAACGGTGCTTGCAGGCTGTGTCATGAAAGATGAGGCCCGTGGGCCAGTGTGGCGCTTCACGTTCAGCATACCCCTCGGATAAGCTTCGCCCCAGTTTCACGGAGGAAGAAAGGATGCGCATGACGACGAATGGACGAGACCTGATTTGCCTTTTCGCCCTGACCCTTGTGCTGGCCGGCTGCCAGGCGCCGCCCAAAGACCGGCCGCTGACCTCCGAAGTGCCGGAGCCGCCGAGCTTTGCGCCGCCACCCGAGGCCTGCCTGGCCACCGCCGTGCGTTTCGGGCTGGGGCTGCGCGCCACGCCGCAATTGCTGGAGGAAATGCGCCAGCGCGCCGGTGCCCGGCTGGGCCGCACCGTGCTGTCGACCGACGCCCCGGACCCGGCACAGGATGCGACGCGGCTCAATGTCCAGGTCGAGCCCACGGGTCGCATCGTGGGTGCGTATTGCGGTTGACCGCCCACTGTTCGGCGCCGCGCTTCGTGCGCGAGTGTTGTGCATAAACCGCGCTGGTAACAAATCGACGTTGCAAAACGCAGAAAGCCCTGAATTGGGAGAACAATAGTCCGCGACTTTCCGGAGCCACTTTTCTTTGTCGACCAAGCAACCCCTCATCTCACTTCCGTCGCACTACGACGGTTCGGCACGCCTCCCGCCGGATGAGGTGTTGCGCCCGCTGATGGCCGACTGGGCCCGTTCAGGCAAGCGTCTGGCCGCCGTGTGCTACCTCGACATCGATCGCTTTCGCGACCTCAACGACCGCCTGGGCATGGTTGCCGGCAATGCCGCGCTCGAAGAAGTGGGCCGGCGCATCCAGGCCCAGTTGCCGCGCGAAAGTGTGATGGCCCGCGTCGGCGGCGACGAATTCGCAGCCGTGTTCGCCGGCCTGGGCGCCTCGCAATGCGCGCAGGTGCTCGAAAGCATCCAGGCCGCGCTGGCAGCGCCCTGGACCTGGCGCGACCAGTCCGTCAACCTCGATGCCAGCATTGGCGCCATGCTCCTGGACAGTAGCGGCCCGCCGCCCGAAACCGCCTTGCGCCAGGCGCAGCACGCGGCCTTCTTCGCCAAGCGCGCTTCCGATGGCAAGGTCCATTACTTCGATGCGCCCCAGGCACGCGCCGACGAGCAGGTGGTGCGCGAGCGGCAGCGCATTCAAGAGGGGCTGGTGCGCGACGAGTTCTTCCTCGTCTACCAGCCCAAGGTCGACATGCAGCGCGGCGTGGTCGTCGGCGTCGAGGCACTGATCCGCTGGCAGCACCCCGAGCGCGGTCTGCTGCCGCCCGTGCAGTTCGTGCCGCTGATCGAGGACGACGCGCTGGTCGAGCAGGTCGGAGATTGGGCCATCGGCATGGCGCTCTGGCAGGCGCACCAGTGGCGCTTGGCCGGCCTCGAGATTTCAGTCAGCGTGAACGTCGCACCGCGCCACATGATGCGATGGGACTTTGTCGACCGGCTTGCGCGGCACCTGTCCCAGTTTCCGAACATGGGCGTCGGCATGCTGGAGTTGGAGATCCTCGAGACCACGGCCATCAGCCAGTTCGCGAACGTGGCGCTTTTCGTGGAGGCCTGCAAGGCGCTCGGCGTGGGCGTCACCATCGACGACTTCGGCACCGGCTATTCATCGCTGACCTACCTGCGGCAACTGCCGGTGTCGGCGGTGAAGATCGACCAGTCCTTCGTGCGCGGCATGCTCGACAACGCGCAGGACCGCGCGATCGTGCAGGGCATCCTCGCGTTGCTGCAGGCGCTCGGGCTCACGGCCGTGGCCGAAGGCGTGGAAACGCTGGGGCAGGGCGAAGCGCTGCTCGCCATGGGCTGCACGCTGGCACAGGGCTATGGCATCGCGATGCCGATGGCCGCCAAGGATGTGTTGAAGTGGGTGAGTGAATTCGAGAAGGCGCCCTTGTGGGGCACGAATTCGATGCCGAGCGCGGCGCTGCCGCCACCGCAGACTGCCGCCTGAGTGCCCGTCGTGGCGCGGGGCATTGCGCCCCTGCCTTCAGGCGCACTCACACATTGCTGGTCGCGCGCACTTCCTCGTAAGTCGTCTTGCCGGCAAGCACCTTGTCAATGCCGTCCTGACGCAGGGTGCGCATGCCTTCGCGCAGCGCGGCTTCCTGGAGTTCCTCCGCACGAGCGCCGCCTTGCACGAGCCGGCGCAAGCCCTTCGACATCACCATGAGTTCATGGATGCCGACGCGCCCCTTGAAGCCGGTGTCGTCGCAGTGCTTGCATCCCACGCTCTTGTAGACCTGCAGCTGTCCGTCGCGGCCGTAGCGACGCAGCCAGTCGCTGCGCACGGACTCGCGTTCCGTCGGGGTATCGCCCGCACCGAACGCATGCATGTAGTTGGCCAGCAGTTCCTCGATGCGCTCCGAACTGGCGGGGCTGCTGCTGATGCAGTGGGTGCAGAGGCGGCGCACCAGCCGCTGGGCCAGCACCGCCAGCAGCGAGTCCGCGAAGTTGAAGGGGTCCATGCCCATGTCCAGCAGCCGGGTCACGGTTTCCGGCGCGCTGTTGGTGTGCAGGGTCGAGAGCACGAGGTGACCAGTCAGCGACGCCTCGATGGCCGTCTTCGCGGTTTCTTCATCCCGGATCTCGCCGACCATGATCACGTCCGGGTCCGCGCGCACGAAGGCTCGCAGAGCCTTGGCGAAGGTCCAATCGATGCGAGGGTTGACCTGCACCTGCCGCAGGCCGGTCTGCGTGATCTCGATAGGGTCTTCCGCGGTCCAGATCTTTCGCTCCGGCGTGTTGATCTGCATCAGCGCCGAGTGCAGCGTCGTGGTTTTCCCCGAGCCGGTGGGCCCGACGCACAGCACCATTCCGTAGGGGCGTTCGACGGCCTGTGTCAGCTGTGCAAGGTTGCGTTCCGACAGGCCCAGTTCGCTCATGGGAATCGGCTTGGCCGAGGCCAGGATGCGCATCACCACGTCTTCGAGGCCGCCGGTGGTTGGAATCGTCGCAACCCGTAATTCGATGCGATGCTGCGGCGAGAACTTCGCGAAGTTGATCTTTCCGTCCTGCGGCTTGCGCTTTTCGCTGATGTCCAGGTCGCACATGATCTTCACGCGCGCGACGATCTCGTTGCGGTAGCTGGGCGGAAGCTCCAGGTAGGTGTAGAGCCGTCCATCGCGGCGAAACCTGATGCGGGTTTTTTCTTGCCCCGGGTAGCTTTCGATGTGGATGTCCGAGGCGCCTTCGCGGTGCGCTTCGAGAATCATGCTGTTGATCATCCGCACCAGGGAGTTGTCCGATTGCTCGATCTGTGCTTCAGGGGCTGCGGACGACTGGCCCTCCTTCTCGAGGGTCTGCAGCAACTCGCCGGTACCGGCCATGTCGAATTCGATGGGCTGCGCCGGATCGATGCCAAAGGAGAAGCCGGTTGCCGTCTCTCCGACTTTCTGGTAGGCCCTTTGCAGCACGCTGTCCAGGTCAAGGCATTGTCCAAGGACCGGGATGACCTTCATCTGCGCAATGAACTCGACTTCATCGATGGCCGAGTGCTGGTTGGACAGGTCTTCAAGCGCAAGGACGAGACGCCCTTGGTGCAGCATCAGCGGCATGACCTGCAGACGCCGGGCAACAGCGTGGTTGATCTTGCGCAGGGCTTCCGCAGCTGCCGGAAACATGTGCAGATTCACCAGGGGGTAGCCCATCTTTCGCACCAGCGCGGTCTGGAGCTGGCCCCGGCTGACGACGCCCATGCGCACCAGCGTCTCGCCCAACGGCACATCGGGAGCCTTTTTTTGCTGGGCAAGCCCGGCGAGCAATTGCTCGTCGGTGACCATGCCCAGCGATACCAGCGCCTCGCCGATCCGCGCGATCGGCATGCGACTCTGAGCTTCAAGCTCTCTCAGCAGCTGCTCCGGCAAGACGACTTCGGTAGATGACATGAGGTCGATCTCCTGTTTGGATTTGTTCTGGCCCTGTGCGGCAGAGCCTCTATGAAACTGGTTGAAACGTGATCGGATTGTGTCCCGCCGGCTTCGCATCGTAGCGTGTATACATGCTCTGCCGTTCCATGGAGCGGCTTGAGTGCCTGTGCTGCCGATGCTGGCCGTGGCCTTTTTGGACCTGACAGCCTGCGGGCTTGCGCGTCAGGACTGGCCTTGTCCCGGAGTGCTGTCGGGCGTGCCGGGCGCGCGGCCTACGCGCACCACGCCACGGCCTGCGGCCTTCGCGGCGTAGCACGCGGCATCGGCCGCGTCGACCCAGGCATTGACGGTGTCGATCTCCGGCGTCAGGCTGGCCACGCCAATGCTGGCGCCGATCTGCAGGCTGCCCGACAGCCAGGGCAGCGCGATCGCCGAGATCGAGGCCACGATGTCCTCTGCCACACCCACCGCCGCCTCGTGGCTGCACCGTTCGAGCAGCAGCGCGAATTCATCGCCGCCGATGCGCGCGGCGAGGTCACCGGAACGCACGCGCGACATGATGGCCGCCGCCGCCGCGCGCAGCATCGCGTCGCCCGAAATATGGCCGGCGGTGTCGTTGACCGCCTTGAAGTGGTCGAGATCGATGAACACCAGCGCCGCGGGCAGCGAGTCCGGCCGCGCGGCAATCAGACGCTGCGCCTGCTGGTCGAAGCGTTGGCGGTTGGCCAGGCCGGTCAGGCCGTCATGGGCGGCCGACCATTCGAGGGCACGGCGGGCGCTGCGCTGTTCTTCGATGTTGACCAGTGTCCAGATCGAGCCGAAATCCGTGTGCGCCGGATCGACCGGCCGGCTGCGCAGCCGGGCCCAGAAGCGGGAGGCGTCGCCACGCCGCATGCGGCATTCGCCCACGTAGGAGTTGCCGGTCGCAAAAGCCTCTTTTTCCAGCGTGGCGAGGTCGGGCTGTCCGTCTTCCGGCGGCACGACGATCATGTCGACCGGCTGGCCCAGCAGCTGGTCGGTCGAATAGGCGAGCGTGCGGCACAGCTCGTCGCTCACCAGTTCGAAACGCCGGTCGCGGACGAAGGCGATGCCGATGGGCGCCGCGCGCATCACCGAGCGCAGCTTGCTGATCATCTCGCTGTTCAGCTGTTCCAGCCCGGCCCGCTGGATGCCGACCTGGCGCAGCACCTTGCCGAGATTGCCGATCTCTCCATCAGCGTCGGGCCAGCCATCTTCAGGCTTCATGCCCGCGTCGAACATGTGCTGTGCGCGCCGCTCCAGCAACGTCAGCGGCTGCAACAGCCACCATAAGGTCAGGAAGAGCCCGACGGACAGTACGGCGACAAGGCTGCCGGCCCAGATCGTGGCTTGCTCGCGCGCAGCCTTGACGGGCGCCAGCACCTCGGCTTCAGAGCGCTCGCGCCACACGATCCAGTCGGGCCCGGGCACGCCGGCGGCGCTGACGATCTCGTGCGCCTGCGGCAGCAGGAGCCCCTGCGGCTCGACTGGGCTGCCGCTGGCCAGCCATGCCTTGAAGGCTTGCGCCAGCCGGGGCTCGTCGGAAATCGAGTGCAGAAGTTTCCTGGAATCAGGATGGGCCAGCACCCGGCCCTGGGTGTCGGTGACGATGGTGAGCACACCGGCGTCGCCGCTCTGTGTGTCGACCAGTCCGTCGAGCAGGTCGCGGCTGGACAGCCGCAACGTGCCGCCCAGCACCGCATAGACGCCCCCGGCGTTGCGCACTGGCTGCGTGAAGGCAATGATGGGTTCGCCGGTGAGCGAGCCGCGCAGCGCGGCCGACACCATCGGCCGGCCTTCGGCCAGCGTGAGGCCGAAGTAGCGGCGGTCGCCGATGTTCAGCGCGGGCCACGACAGGCCCTTCTCGTCCACCATGATGCGCACCTGGCCATCGGGCGACGCCAGGTAGATGTTGGCGAAGAAATTGCGCATCACCGGCTTGCTTTGCATGAACTCCTTCAGCGCTGCGGGGTTCCGCAGCGTGGGTTCGTCGAGCATTGCCGTCACGGATTCGAGCACGCGCTGCAACTGGAGCACGTTGTGGCCCAGCAGCGCCGCGGTACGCACCGATTCGCTCATCTCGCGCTGGCGCTGCGATTCAAGAAGGTCGTGCTCGGTGCGGCCCACGAGGATGGTCGTGATCAGGCCGATGCCGAGCACCAGCGCCATGATCCCGCCCATCGTGATCCGTGCCTTGAGCGAACCCAGGGCGCTTTCGAGACGTGTCAGCCGATCGGTTTTCATTCAGACGGCAGACATTTCCCTGCTCGCCGCGCGACGATGGCGCTTGACTTCGTACATCGCGTCGTCCGCTTTCCGCAAGGCTTCTTCGGCGGAGACGGTACGCGGATCGACCGCCACCACGCCGACGCTGGCGCCTTCGTAGCGAACGGTCGCCCGATGCAGCCGCAGTTCGCTGACCGTGCTGGCGGCCACGCGCGCTTCGAGCGCCTGCGCCGCGTCGGCCGGCGCCTCGCCCAGCGCGGGGCCGGGGCCGATCACCACGAACTCGTCGCCGCCGAAGCGCGCGTGCATGTCGCTGGCGCGCAGCGAGGTCGACAGCCGCGCGGCCATGGCGGCCAGGAATTCGTCGCCCGTGTCCTGGCCGTGCGCGTCATTGATCTTCTTGAAATCGTCCAGGTCGATGAAGCCGACCAGCACGCAATGGCCGTCCCGCGCGGCCTGCGCGAGCATGCGGCGCAGCGCGTCGATGAGCGAGCGGCGGTTGGCCAGGCCGGTCAGCGAATCGGTCGATGCGAAGGCGGCCAGCTCGGTGTTGGCCTTCTTGAGCTTGACGAACAGCAGTTCGCGCTCGACCTGCTGGCCGATCAGCCGCGCGAAAAGCTGGAGCACCGATTCCGCATGGGAGGGCAGCGGACGCCGCAGCGCGCTGGCGGCGCACAGCGTGCCGTAAAGGCCGCCGCTGTCGGTCTTCACGGGCGTGCTCATATAAGTCTGGATGCCGAGCTGCTGCGCCGCGTCGGCGTCGCCCCAGCAGTTCGCGACGTCGTCGGTGTAGGGGCGGCCCTCTTCGAGCGCGCGCCTGCAGAGCGTGTCGGCCCAGGGCACCGACAGCCCTTCGGGAATGGTCAGTTGCTTGACGTTGCGCGCAAAAAGAATGTGCTGCAAGCCCTTGTCCAGATCGATGGTCGTGAGGTACGTCGACTCGAGGCCGGTGACCACTTCGAGCATTTCGAGCATCGGGCGCGCGAGGTCTTCCAGCGTCCTTGCGGAGGAAACCGAGTCGGAAAGCTGTTCGATCAAAGAGTCCATGCCCGACATTCTGATGGCGATGGTCCGCAACGCCGGCTTTGTGTGCGCGATGGGCCGTATGACCCGCGGCGCCACTCGGGAATCGGCGGCTCAGGAAGCCAGGGCGTCCATCAGTTCGGTTTCGATCGCCAGCTGTGTTTTCTGGCCTTGCAACTCCGGGCCGCTGATGAGGAAGCTGTCTTCCACGCGCTCGCCCAGCGTCGTGACCTTGGCGAGCTGCAGGTTCAGGTGATGGCGCGCGAGCACGCGGGCCACCGAATACAGCAGGCCGGCGCGGTCGCTGGCCGAGATGCTGAGCACCCAGCGCTGCGCCTTGTCGTCGGGCACGAGGCTGATGCGCGGCTTGATCGGAAAGCTGCGCACCCGGCGCGACACGCGACCCATGCTGGGCGCGGGCAGGGGGCCGGCTTCGGTGAGCGTGTGGCCCAGGCCCGACTCGACCATGCTGATCAGATCGCGGTAGTGGTCGGGCAGGAAGGTGGTCACGACCTGGAAGGTGTCCAGCGCATAGCCGTCGCTCGTGGTGTGCACCTTGGCATCCAGGATGCTGAAGGACGACTGGTCGAAGTAGCCGCAGATGCGCGCGAACAGATCGGGCTGGTCGGGCGTGTAGACCACCACCTGCAGCCCTTCGCCCACCGGCGACAGGTGCGCGCGCACGATCGGCGGCGCCTTCGGGTCGATGGGCACGTTCTTCGGCGGCACGAAGCGCGAGAGCTGCTTGGCGTGCCAGGCGATCTCGACGGCGTCGTGGCGCATGAAGTAGCCGACGTCGAGCGTGTCCCACAGGGCCTTGTGCGCCTCGAAGCGCTGGGCGTGCAGGGCGAGCAGCACCAGCGCCTCGCGCTTGCGCGACTCGACCTCGGCGTCCGGGTCGGGCATGCGGCCGCCGAGCGCGCGCAGGGTGAAGCGGTACAGGTCTTCGAGCAGCTTGCCCTTCCACGCATTCCACACGCGGGGCGAGGTGCCGCGGATGTCGGCGATGGTCAGCAAATAGAGCGCCGTCAGGTAGCGCTCGTTGCCCACGCGCTTGGCGAAGGCACCGATCACCTCGGGGTCGCTCAGGTCCTGCTTTTGCGCGACCTGGCTCATCACCAGGTGTTCGGCGACCAGGAATTCGATGAGCCTGGAATCTTCGCGCGCAATGCCGTGCTGCTTGCAAAAGCGCTGCACGTCGCGCGCGCCGAGCGTCGAGTGGTCGCCGCCACGGCCCTTGGCGATGTCATGGAACAGCGCCGCGACATAAAGAATCCAGGGCTTGTCCCAGCCGGCCGCGAGCTGCGAGCAGAACGGGTACTCGTGCGCATGCTCGGCAATGAAGAAGCGCCGCACATTGCGCAGCACCATCAGGATGTGCTGGTCGACCGTGTACACATGGAACAGGTCGTGCTGCATCTGCCCCACGATGCTGCGGAATACGCGCAGGTAACGCCCCAGCACCGAGGTCTGGTTCATCAACCGGAAGGCATGCGTGATGCCATAGGGCTGCATCAGGATCCGCATGAAGGTCTGGTGATTGACCGGGTCGTTGCGGAACTTGCTGTCCATCACGTGGCGCGCGTTGTACAGCGCGCGCAGCGTGCGCGCCGACAGGCCCTTCACGCCGATGGTCTTCTGATAGAGCAGGAAGGTCTCGAGCACTGCGTGCGGCTCGTGCTCGTAGAGGTCGTCGCTGGCAATCTCGATCAGGCCGGCACGCTCGTAGAAGCGCTCGTTGATCGGCGTGTGCTGCTCGTCGATGGGCTGCAGCCGCTCCGAGATGTTGAGCAGCAGGATCTGGTTGAGTTGCGACACCGCCTTGGCCGCCCAGTAGTAGCGCCGCATCAGCGCCTCGCTGGACTTGCGCTGCGATTCGCTTTCGTAGCCGAAGCTGGCGGCCACGGCGGTCTGCAGGTCGAACACCAGGCGGTCTTCGCGCCGGTTGGCAATCACGTGCAGGCGGGCGCGAATCAGCGAGAGCAGGGCCTCGTTGCGCTTGATCTGCTGGGCCTCGAAAGAAGTGGCCAGGCCATTCTTGGCGAGGTCGTCCCAGCGGCTGCCGAAGCCGGCGGCCTTGGTCATCCACAAGATGGTCTGCAGATCGCGCAGGCCGCCCGGCGATTCCTTGCAGTTGGGTTCGAGCGCGTAGGGCGTGTTGTCGAACTTCTGGTGGCGGTGCCGCATTTCCTGCGACTTGGCAACAAAGAAGGCCTGCGGATCGATGGCACGGGTGAAGCGGCGGCGAAAGGCGGTAAAGAGCTTCTTGTTGCCGGCGATCAGGCGGGCTTCGAGCAGCGAGGTCTGGACGGTGACGTCCTTCTCGGCCTCGGCCAGGCACTCTTCGACCGTGCGCACGCTGGAGCCGATTTCGAGCCCGGCGTCCCAGCAGTGGCCGATGAAGGCCTCGATGCGGGCCGGGTCGATCTCGCTCTCATGGCCTTCGGGCGGCAGCAGCAGGAGCACGTCGACGTCGGAATACGGAAACAACTCGCCGCGGCCGAAGCCACCGACCGCCGCCAGGGTCAGCGAATCGCCGAAATCGGCTTCTTCCCACAGCGTGCAGAGCGTCTGGTCGGCCAGCGCCGAGAGCTGGCGCAGCACGGTGTGCACGCTGCGCGTGGGTGCGCGCGCAAAGCGCAGGGTGTCGAAGAGAGCGAGCTTCTTCGCGCGATAGGCTTCGCGCAGCGTCGCCACGTCGATATTGGCTGCTTCGATCACGGCGGGGGGCGCGCGTTGCCGCGTCAGGTCTTGGTGGCGGTGACGAAGGAGGGCAGCGGCGGGCTGCCTTCGGACAGTGTCAGCACTTCGTAGCCGGTTTCGGTGACCAGCACCGTGTGCTCCCACTGGGCCGACAGCGAATGGTCGCGCGTGACGATGGTCCAGCCGTCGTACTGGCCGCCCTTGAAGTCTTCCTTCACGTCGCGCTTGCCGGCGTTGATCATCGGCTCGATGGTGAAGATCATGCCGGGCTTGAGTTCTTCCATGGTGCCCGGGCGGCCGTAGTGCAGCACCTGCGGCTCTTCATGAAAGCGCTGGCCCACGCCGTGGCCGCAGAACTCGCGCACCACCGAGAAGCCCTGGCCCTCGGCGAATTTCTGGATCGCATGGCCCACGTCGCCCAGGTGGCCGCCGGGGCGCACCTGCAGGATGCCGTGCCACATGGCTTCGAAGGTAAGGGAGCACAGGCGCTTGGCTGCGATGGAAGCGTCGCCGATCACGAACATGCGGCTGTTGTCGCCGAACCAGCCGTCCTTGATGACGGTGACGTCGATGTTCATGATGTCACCCTTCTTCAAGGGCTTGTCATTGGGGATGCCGTGGCACACCACGTGGTTGACCGAGGTGCACAGCGACTTCGGAAAAGGCACGCTGCTGGCGCCCAGGTAGCCCACCGTGGCCGAGGTGGTGCCCTGCTTGACCATGTATTCCGCGGCCAGCCGGTCGATCTCGTTGGTCGTGATGCCGGGCTTGATGAAGGGCGTGAGGTAGTCCAACACCTCGGACCCGAGGCGGCAGGCGACGCGCATGGCGGCGATGCCTGCTGCGTCTTTGTAGGTAATGCTCATCCCTGAATTATCCCATCCAGAGCTGAACCTGCCCCCAACGCGGGGCACTTCGTGTTCCCGCTGCCCCCCAAGGGGGTGGCCAACTTGGGGCGGCCCGGCGTTGGCCTAAAATTCCGGGTTAACGCGGATGCCCCCAGTCAGCGGCCATCCGCCTCGATTCCTTGATTCCCAACGCGGCCCCCGAGGCCCCCCATCGACCGTGACGCAGCCCGCACCTCAAGCCCTTCCCGTCGTAACCCTGTTCGAGGGCGGCAGCGCGCTCAGCGACTTCCGCGCGCGGCAATTGCTGCCCAAGCTGCAGGCCATCGAGCCGCGCATCGAGGGCATTTCGGCCCGTTTCGTGCACCTCGTGGTGACCGATGCGACGCTGGCCGAGGCCGACCGTGACCGCTTCGCAGCGCTCCTGACCTACGGCGAGCCCTTCGAGGCACCGGCCAAGGCGGTCACCTCGGTGGTCGTCACGCCCCGCCTGGGCACCGTGTCGCCCTGGGCCTCCAAGGCCACCGACATTGCCCATAACTGCGGCCTGGCGCTGCGCCGGGTCGAGCGGGTCACGCAATACCACCTGAAGCTCAAGGCACCGCTGATCGGCAAGGCGCCGGTTCTCGAAGGCGACGCCCTGGCCGCTGCGTCCGGCCCGCTGCACGACCGCATGACCGAATCGGTGCTGGCCACCGTCGCGCAGGCGGCCAGCCTCTTCAGCGAACTGCCGGCCCAGCCGATGGCCCAGGTCGACGTGCAGACCGGCGGCCGCGCCGCGCTGGTGGCGGCCAATACCGGCTTCGGCCTGGCACTTGCCGAGGACGAAATCGACTACCTGGTGGAAGCTTTCACCCGCCTGGGGCGCAACCCCAGTGACGTCGAGCTGATGATGTTCGCGCAGGCCAACAGCGAGCACTGCCGCCACAAAATCTTCAACGCCCAGTTCACCATCGACGGCAAGGCGCAGCCGCAAAGCCTGTTCTCGATGATCCGCCACACCGAGAAGCAGAACCCGCAGCACACGGTGATCGCCTATGCGGACAACGCCTCGGTGATGGAAGGCAGCAACATCGAGCGCTTCGTGGCACGTGCGAGCGGATCGGGGGAGCAGGGCTATCAAAAAGAGAGCGTCCTGAGCCACGTGCTCATGAAGGTCGAGACGCACAACCACCCGACGGCCATCTCGCCGTTCCCCGGCGCCTCGACCGGCGCCGGTGGCGAGATTCGTGACGAAGGCGCCACCGGCCGCGGCTCCAAGCCCAAGGCCGGCCTGACCGGCTTCACCGTGTCCAAGCTGTGGCCGGAAGACGGCCACTACGGCAAGCCCGAGCACATCGCCAGCCCGCTGCAGATCATGACCGAGGGCCCGCTGGGCGGCGCCGCGTTCAACAACGAATTCGGCCGGCCCAACCTGCTGGGCTACTTCCGCGAGTACGAGCAGACCATCGCGAGCGACCTGGACACGGTGCAGCGCGGCTATCACAAGCCCATCATGATCGCGGGCGGCCTCGGCAGCATCGACGCCACCCAGACCAAGAAGATCCTGTTCCCGGCCGGTTCGCTGCTGATCCAGCTCGGCGGCCCCGGCATGCGCATCGGCATGGGCGGCAGCGCCGCCAGCTCGATGGCCACCGGCGCGAACGCAGCCGAACTCGACTTCGACTCGGTGCAGCGCGGCAACCCCGAAATCGAACGCCGTGCGCAAGAGGTCATCAACCATTGCTGGCAGCAGGGCGCGGCCAATCCGATCCTGGCGATCCACGACGTGGGCGCGGGCGGCCTGAGCAATGCCTTCCCCGAACTGACCAACGACGCCGGCCGTGGTGCGCGCTTCGACCTGCGCGCCGTGCCGCTCGAAGAGTCGGGCATGGCACCGAAGGAAATCTGGTGCAACGAAAGCCAGGAGCGCTATGTGCTGGCCATCGCGCCCGAATCGCTCGAACAATTCAAGGCCTTCTGCGAGCGCGAGCGCTGCCCGTTCTCGGTGGTGGGCGTGGCGACCGAAGAGCGCCAACTTTTGGTGGCCGATGAAGGCGCTGCGGTGCAGCCCGTCGACATGCCCATGGACGTGCTGCTGGGCAAGCCGCCCAAGATGCACCGCGACGTGAAGACCGTCGCCCGCAGCTTCAAGCCGCTCGACCTCACGGGCGTCAATTTGCAGAAGGCGGCCATCGACGTGCTCGCGCACCCGACGGTTGCTTCCAAGCGCTTCCTGATCACCATCGGCGACCGCACCGTGGGCGGCCTGAGCCACCGCGACCAGATGGTCGGCCCGTGGCAGGTGCCCGTGGCCGATTGCGCCGTGACGCTGGCCGACTACAAGGGCTTTGCTGGCGAGGCGATGAGCATGGGCGAGCGCACGCCGCTGGCCGCGCTCGACGCGCCGGCCTCGGGCCGCATGGCCGTGGCCGAGGCCATCACCAACCTGCTGGCTGCGCCGATCGAACTGTCGCGCGTCAAGCTGTCGGCCAACTGGATGGCGGCTTGCGGCGAGCCCGGTGAAGACGCAGCGCTGTACGAAACCGTCAAGGCCGTCGGCCTGGAACTGTGCCCGGCGCTGGGCGTGTCGATTCCGGTCGGCAAGGATTCGCTGTCGATGCGCACGCAGTGGAAGGACAACGGCGAAGCCAAGAAGGTCACGTCGCCCGTGAGCCTGATCGTGACCGCCTTCGCCACGCTGGCCGACGTGCGCGGCACGCTCACGCCGCAGCTCGATGCCACCGAAGCCGACACCACGCTCGTGCTGATCGATCTGGGCCGCGGCCAGCATCGCATGGCCGGCAGCATCCTGTCGCAGACGCTCGGCCAGAGCGGCGACACCGTGCCCGACCTCGACGATCCCGCGCAACTGGTCGCGCTGGTGAACGCAGTGAACGCGCTGCGCGCCGACGGCAAGATCCTCGCGATGCATGACCGCAGCGACGGCGGCCTGTTCGCCACCGCCTGCGAGATGGCCTTTGCCGGCCACGTGGGCGTGGCGCTCAACGTCGACATGCTGGTCACCGAAGGCGACGGCATTTCCGACAGCCGCATGGAAACCGGCGACGCCAAGAACTGGGCGCAGCAGGTCAGCGGACGGCGCGAAGAACTCACGCTCAAGGCGCTGTTCAACGAAGAACTCGGCATGGTGCTGCAGGTGCGCACGGCGCAACGCAACGACGTGATGCAGGTGCTGCGCGCCCACGGCCTGAGCGCCCACAGCCATTTCGTCGGCAAGACGCGGCCTGCCACCTCCACCATGGATGCCGGCAAGGGCAAGCTCGAAATCTGGCGCGACGCCAAGTCGGTGTTCAGCGCGAGCCTGCAAGACCTGCATCAGGTGTGGGACTCGGTGAGCTGGAAGATCGCCCGCGAACGCGACAACCCCGCCTGCGCCGATGCCGAGCACGCCGCGGCTGGCGAGCCTTCGGACCCCGGCATGCATGTGTTCCTGCCGAACGCGCAGCCAGCAGCGCCTGCCATCCTGCAATCGCGCCCCAAAGTCGCGATCCTGCGCGAGCAGGGCGTCAACTCGCACGTTGAGATGGCCTACGCCTTCACCGAAGCCGGCTTTGACGCCTACGACGTCCACATGACCGACCTGCAGACGGGCAGGGCGGACCTGGCCAACTTCAAGGGCGTGGTCGCCTGTGGCGGCTTCAGCTACGGCGACACGCTGGGCGCCGGCATTGGCTGGGCGCGCAGCATCACCTTCAACCCGAAGCTGGCCGAGCAGTTCAAGGCCTTCTTCGGCCGCGCCGACACCTTCGGCCTGGGCGTATGCAACGGCTGCCAGATGTTCGCCGAGCTGGCCGACATCATCCCGGGCGCCGAAGCCTGGCCGCGTTTCACCACCAACCAGAGCGAGCGCTTCGAGGCGCGCCTGTCGATGGTCGAAGTGCTCGAATCGCCGAGCCTCTTCTTCGGGAGCATGGCCGGCAGCCGCCTGCCGATCGCGGTGGCGCACGGCGAGGGCTATGCCAACTTCAAGCACCGCGGTGACCCGGCCAAGGCCATCGCGGCCATGCGCTTCGTCGACAACCACGGCAAGCCGACCGAGCAGTACCCATTCAACCCGAACGGCAGCGCGGGTGGCCTGACCTCGGTGACCACGCCGGACGGCCGCTTCACCGCCGTGATGCCGCACCCGGAGCGCGTGTTCCGCAACATCCAGATGAGCTGGACGCCGGGCGAACGGAGCGAGCTGAGCCCCTGGATGCAGATTTGGCGCAACGCGCGCCGCTGGGTGGGCTGAAGCCGATGCTCGACCTCGATCACCCGCAAAGCCGGCACGTGCTGGAAGCGGCGCGGATCGAGGACCTGATTCGCAAGCAGTTGCTTGCCTGGCGCGACGATGCAGCCGCCGAGGCGGTGGCCCGCGCGCAGGTGTTGCAGGTGCTGCTGCCGCAGCTCGATGCGCTCAACGCCGCGCATTTCGGCGCCTCGAAGAAGATTGCGCGCACGCTCGACGCGCTGCGCCGCGCGATGCAAGGCGACAGCGCCGATGCTGCCTGGCGCGCCTTTCTTGTGCTGGATGGCCCGGGCGACAACTTCGGAACCTGGGGCATCTGAAAAGAAACGGCCATGAAAAAAGCGACCCGCAGGTCGCTTTTCTTTTGGCCTGAGTCGAGTTACTCGACCTTCGCCTTCGCGCGCAGTTCTTCCTGGTACTTCTGCAGGCGCTGCTGTTGCAGTTGCTGCGTGATCTGCGGCTTCACTTCTTCCAGCTTCGGCAGTTGGGCCTGGCGGATGTCGTCGACGCGGATGATGTGCCAGCCGAACTGGGTCTTGATCGGCGCCGGGGTGGTCTCGCCCTTCTTGAGCTTGATCATGGCTTCCGAGAACTCGGGCACGAAGCTCGCGGGGTTGGCCCAGTCGAGGTCGCCGCCGTTGGCGCCCGATCCCGGGTCCTTGCTCTGCTTCTTGGCGATGTCTTCGAACTTGGCGCCCTTCTTCAGGTCAGCCATGATCTTCTTGGCCTGGTCTTCGGTTTCGACCAGGATGTGGCGGGCCTTGTATTCCTTGCCGCCGTTGGCCGCGACGAACTTGTCGTACTCGGCCTTCACGTCGGCGTCCGAGACCGGGTTGGTCTTGCGGTAGTTCTCGAACAGGGCGCGGATCAGGATGGCCTGGCGTGCGAGTTCGAGCTGGTTCTTGTAGTCGTCGTTGGCGTCCAGGCCCTGCTTTTGCGCTTCCTGCATGAACACTTCGCGCGCCACGACTTCTTCGCGCAGCTGGCTTTGCATTTCAGGCGTCACCGGACGGCCGGCAGCGGCGAGCTGCTGTGCCAGCGCGTCCATGCGGGCCTTGGGCACCGGCTTGCCGTTGACGATGGCGGCGTTCTGCGCCAGAGCCGCCAAGGGAATGGCGCCGAGCAGCACTGCGGCCGCGACGGCCTGCAAGATTTGTTTTTTCATGGAATGAATATCGAGCTGGGAAGGAAATGCGCTTGTAGGAAAAGGCGCGTGAAAGAAAGCAGGGATAGGGACGAAATGGGGGAGGAGAAGGGTGGCCGGACCGCCGCGACAAATGCGGCGTGCGACCCATGGACGACTCAGAGCACCTCGATGGCGATGGCGTGCAGACCCTGTGCGATAAAAACTTGGAGGGCATCATACACAAGCCGATGCCGCGCCACGCGGGGCTTTCCGGCGAACAGCGGCGAGGCGATGCGCACCCGGAAATGGGTGCCGCGGCCTTCCGCGTTGGCACCCGCATGGCCGGCGTGCGCGCCGCTCTCGTCGATCACTTCGAGCGTGGTGGGCGCGAGCGCTTCGCGCAACGCGGCTTCGAGGTCTGCCGCGGTGGGCAAGAGTGCTGCGGTGCTCATGCGGCGGGCTTGTCGTCGCCCTTGAGGTGCGGCGCAATGTACAGGCCCTGTGCGACCAGGAAGACGATGGGGAACACGTAGCCCCAGAGCTTGAAGTTGACCCAGGCCTCGGTGGTGAAGTAGGCCGCCACGTAGCCGTTGATGATGGCCATGAACAGGCAATAGCCGATCCACGCCACATTCAGCCGGCCCCAGATGCGCTCGGGCAGCTCGAGCTGCTGGCCCAGCAGCATCTTCAGGAAGTTTTTCTTCAGCGCCCACAGCGCCACCGCCAGCGCGATCGCCATCGCGCCGTACAGCACCGTCGGCTTCCACTTGATGAAGCGGTCGTCGTGCAGCACCAGCGTGAGCGTGCCGAACAGCAGGATCAGCACCAGCGTGGCCTTCTGCATCGCCTGCAGCTTGCGTTCCATGGCGTAGATGATCGCCATCTGCACCACAGTGGCAGCCATCAGCACGCCGGTGGCGGTGTAGATGTCGCCGAGCTTGTAGGCGCCGAAGAAAAGCAGGATCGGGAAGAAGTCGAGGAGCAGTTTCATTTTTTCTGGAAGTCGAGCGAGGCCGAGTTCATGCAGTAGCGCAGGCCGGTATCCGTCGGGCCGTCGGGGAACACGTGGCCCAGATGGGCGCCGCAGTTCGCGCAGACGTTCTCGGTGCGCACCATGCCGTGCGAGCGGTCGACGATGTTGCGGATGGCGCCGGGCACGGCCTCTTCGGAGAAGCTGGGCCAGCCGCAGCCCGCGTCGAACTTGGTGCCCGACTCGAACAGCTTGGCGCCGCAGCACACGCAGTGGTAGGTGCCGTCGTCCCAGTGCGCTTCGTACTTGCCGGTGAAGGGGCGCTCGGTGGCCGCATGGCGCGTGACCTCGAAGGCTGCGGGCTCGGCGCCTTTTTCAGCGAGCAGGGCTTTCCATTCGGCTTCGGTTTTTTCAACGGGAGTGGTCATGATGAGCAGCTGATTTCAATCGTGGACGCCCAGTCGGGCGGGAAGCCGGCATACGCATCGGCGCCGGGATGTTCTTCAAATGGGGTTTCGAGCAGAGCCAACAAGACTGCCACACCAGCCTGGTCCTTTTGCTGACTTGCTTCGATGGCTTGCTGGCCCAGGTGGTTCCGCAGCACGAATTTGGGGTTGGATTTGAGCATCAAATCGGCCGCTTGCGAACGCACACCCTGCGCATGGCGCTCTGAAAACAATAGCAGCCAGGCGTCGAAGCCCTCGCGGTCGAGGAACAGGTCGCGCACCGGCTCGACGCTGTTGTCCGCGACGTAATGCGAGAGCCGGCGCCAGAAGATCGTGTAATCGACCTTGCCCGCGGCCAGCAACTTGAGGACGCCTTCGACCAGCGCACGGTCGCCTTCGGCCGAATCCGACAGGCCGAGCTTGGCGCGCATGCGGGCCTCGAACTCGGTGGGGAACACGGTCTTGTACGACTCCAGCGCGGCCACGGCGACTTCCTGCTCGCCGATCAGCGGCAGCAGCGCTTGCGCCAGGCAGAACAGGTTCCAGTACGCCACGTTGGGCTGCTGGTTGAAGGCGTAGCGCCCGCTGGTGTCGCTGTGGTTGCAGATGTGGCGCGGATCGAAACCATCGAGAAACTGGAAAGGCCCGTAGTCGATGGTGAGCCCCAGGATGCTCATGTTGTCGGTGTTCATCACGCCGTGGCAAAAGCCCACGGCCTGCCATTGCGCGAGCAGGGCGGCGGTGCGCTCGCTCACGGCTTCGAGGAAGGCCGCGTAGGCGTTGCCGTCGAAGCGGTCGGTGGTGCGGCAGGCCGGGTAGTAGCGGTCGATGACGTAGTCGGCCAGCGCGCGCAACTCGTCTTCACGCTGGTTGGCCGCGAAGTGCTCGAAATGGCCGAAGCGGATGAAGCTGGGCGCCACGCGCGTCACGACGGCGGCGCTCTCCAGTTCTTCGCGGCGCACGCGGGCGTCGGAGCCCGTGACGCAGAGCGCGCGCGTGGTCGGGATGCCCAGGCCGTGCATGGCCTCGCTGCAAAGAAATTCGCGGATGCTGGAACGCAGTACCGCACGGCCGTCGCCGCCGCGCGAATAGGGTGTGCGGCCCGCGCCCTTCAGTTGCACTTCGAGGCCGGTGGCGGTCTCGCCGATCATGATCGCGCGGCCGTCGCCCAACTGGCCGGCCCACACGCCGAACTGGTGGCCGCTGTAGACCGTGGCAAAAGGCTGTGTGCCGGCAATCGGCGCACTGCCTGTCAGTGCCCGGAGCGTGCCGTCGGAATGCCAGTCGGCCGGCAGGCCGAGTTCGCGTGCAACGGCCTCGCTGCGGCATACCCAGTACGGGTCGGGCAGGGGCGTTGGTCGCAATTCGGTGAAAAACGCGGGGCCGAGGGTCGAAAAGCCAGGTTTCCAGCGCAATCCCAGGTCCGCGATGTCGGTGTCTTCAGCAAGCAGGCTCATGGCCGGATTGTCCGGCACCGAGCGTAACCCCTTGCCGCGCGGGCCATCGGCGCCCGGCGTGGCTCAGTGGGCCAGCACCGGCGTATCCCAGATCCGCGCCCGGTACTGCGTGGGCGGAAGGCCGAACCATCGCTTGCAGGCCCGAAAGAAGTTGCTGCTGTCGACAAAGCCGAGCATGTCCGCCACGTCGGTGAGCGTATGGCGGTCTTCCGCGAGGTACTGCTGCGCAAGCTTGCGACGGGTGCGGTCGAGCAGCGACTGGAACGACACCGACTCCTCCTGCAGCCGCCGCTGCAGCGTGCGCTCCGCAAGGCCCAGGCCCGCGGCCACGTCCTGCCGGCGCGGCTCGCCATGCGGCAGCCGGCGCGCGATCTCGGCGCACACCAGGCTGCTGGTGGTGGTCTGGCCGAGCAGGTTGAGCTGGTCGTCCAGCAGATGCTCCTGCATCTCGCCGAGCGTGGGGTGGTGGGTGGGCAGCGGCATCGCCATGTCGGCGGCCGACAGCAGCAGCCGGTTGGCGGGTGCGTTGTAGCGGATCGGGCAGCTGAAGGCCTCGCGGTGCAGCCGGTCGTCGGCCGGCGGCGGGTAGACGAACTCCAGGGCCAGCGGCTGCAGCTCGCGCCGGGTGAGCCACTGGCACTGCATGAACACGGTCAGGAGGGCGTATTCGACGCGCTGGCGCGGGATCGGCAGGCTGCCGCCGGTGTGCTCCATCACCATCCAGCAGCCGCGTGCCTCGGGCTGCATCGAGAAGGCGGTCGCGTCCGAGATCACGGCCATGTAGCGGGTGAGCCGGGTGAGTGCCTCTCCCAGATCGGCGCTGCACGACATCGCGTGGCCGACCGTGCCCAGCTTGCTGTGCGTGGCTGCCAGGTCGCGGTGCAGGCCCAGCGTGGGCTTGCCCGCGCGCGCCACGGCCAGTTGCCAGAGCACGGAAATCTCGTCGACCGGCACGCGCGCGTTCTGGCGGTGCAGCGAGTCGGGGTCGAAGCCGGCTTCGCGCAGCAACGAGGGCACGTCCAGGCCTTCGGCCTCGAACATCGAGAGCACGCCTTCGAGCCAGGCGGCCGAACTGGTCCGCAGTTCTGGCTGCTGGGTGCAGCCCGGCCGGCGTTGCGGTCGGCGCTGGGCATGCGGCATGGAGGCTCCTGAAGTCATTGAATTGGCTCGCTTGCGATAGCGGAGGAAACGCGGTCCGTTCCTAGAATTTTCTGGCGGATCCGGTCGGCCGGAGTATGGCCGCCGGACACCGGTGCAGGAATTCCGATTAACCCGGTGTGGAGACAAACAATGAATACAACAGAGACAACGGAAAACCAGGACGCAACCCGGCAAACGGCGGTGGCAACGGTGGCGCGAGCCATGGCCGCCGCGGCCTGCATGGCGCTGTCCGCCTGCGGCGGTGGCTCCGATTCCGGTTTCTCCTTCCCTCCGATCGTTCCTGCGGGGCCGCCGGCTGCGCCACCTCCGGCTGCGCCGCCCCCGGCCGCTGACGGCCCCATGGTGCGCCAGACCACCGCCGGCAAGATCGAGGGCGTGGACGACAGCGCCGCCACCGGCACGTATTCCTGGAAGGGCATTCCGTTCGCCCAGGCGCCCGTCGGCAGCCTGCGCTGGGCGCCACCCACCGATCCCAAGCCCTGGGAGGGCGTGCGTGCGGCAAGCAAGTTCGGCCATGCCTGCGCCCAGGGGGGACGCTATTTCAGCCCCGCGCCCAACGACGCGCCCTTTGGTCTTGCCGTACGCGAGGGCTTCGGCAAGCCGGTGGGCGACGAGGACTGCCTGACGCTCAACATCTGGCGCCCGGCCGGCGACACCACCAAGCTGCCGGTGATCGTCTACATCTACGGCGGCAGCAACATCTCGGGCTACACGGCCGATCCGGGCTACGACGGTGCCCAGCTCGCCAAGCGCGGCGACGCCGTCGTCGTGACCATCAACTACCGCGTCGGCGCGCTCGGCTGGCTCGATCTGCCGCAGCTCAAGACCGGCAACGCGAGCAACGACTCGGGCAACTTTGCGCTGCTCGACCAGATGCAGGCCCTGAAGTTCGTCCAGGCCAACATCGGTGCCTTCGGCGGCGATGCGGGCAACGTCACGGTGATGGGGCAGTCGGCGGGCGCGGTCAACACCTGGGGCCTGGTCGTATCGAGCGCGTCGGCCGGCCTGCTGCACAAGGCGGTGCCGCTGAGCGGCGGGATCGCCTTCGCCTCGCGTCCTACCGCGCAGACCTATTCGAAGGGGCTGCTCAACGCGATCGTCATCGCCGACGGCAAGGCCACCGACACCCCGACGGCCGATGCCTGGGTGGCCTCGCAGACCGATGCGCAGATCGCGAGTTACCTGCGCGGCCTGTCGGCGGACAAGCTGCTGACCATCGTGCTCGCGAACCCGCAACTGGGCAATGCGCCGGCGCCCATCGAGGACGGCACCATCCTGCCCGTGAACTCGGCCGCCGAGGTCGATGCCGGCCGGTTCAACAAGATGCCCATGCTGATCGGCAACACACGCGACGAAGGCACGCTGTTCGGAGGTTTCAAACCCAGCGACTACGACCGCTTCGGCCTGCAGTACAACTTCAACCCGGACGCACCCGTGACGCTCACCGAGGCGGACCTGATCAAAGCGTCCTACCTTCCGGTAGACCAGCCGTTGACCGGCTGGAAGGCGTGGACGAACACCCTCACCAACGCGATCTTCCTCAACATCCTGCCGCCGCAGGTCGATTCGGTGGCCAAGTACCTGCCGACGAAGACCTGGTACTACCGTTTCGACTGGAGCCAGCAGGTGGCACCGTTCAACACCGCCTATGGCGCCACGCACGGGCTGGACACGGCGTTCATGTTCCACAACTTCGGCACCGGCGTCTTCTCGTTCTCCTTCGGCGAGGCGAACCGGCCGGGACGCGAGGCGCTGTCGGATGCGATGGTGGGCAGCCTGTCCGCGTTCGCGCGCACCGGCGATCCGAACCATTCGGGCCTGGGCGTGACCTGGCCCAACTGGCCACGCAAGATCGTGCTCGACGCCAGCAAGACGCAGCTGCAGAACAGCGCACCGTGAGCGGCTTTTTCGGTATCGAACCGCGGGCCTCGCTGAAGAGCCGCTTCGTTCAATCCAGCAGTGCGGGTTTGTGTCATTGTGCAAGTGGCCGAAGCTTGCGTGAATCCGTTGTACGCAAGTTTTTAGAAGTCATTTCACATAGGAGTCTGTAGATGCTGGGTTTGATGCAAGACCAACCGCTTTTGATCTCGTCGCTGATCGAATTCGTCGAGCGCCACAACGGCGACGGCGAGATCGTCTCGCGCCGTGTCGAAGGCGATATTCACCGCACGACATGGAGCGGTATCGCATCGCGTGCCCGGCAGGTGGCCAACGCGCTGGACGGCGAGCAGTTGCTGTTCAGCGACCGCGTCGCCACGCTGGCCTGGAACGGCTATCGCCACCTGGAGCTTTACTACGGCGTGAGCGGCAGCGGCCGCGTGCTGCACACCATCAACCCGCGCCTGCATCCCGACCAGATCGCGTGGATCGCCAACCATGCCGAAGACCAGATCCTGTGCTTCGACCTGAGCTTCCTGCCGCTGGTGCAGGCCGTGCACGCGCGCTGCCCGATGATCCGCAAATGGGTGGCGCTGTGCGACGCCGACAAGCTGCCGGTCGACAGCGGCGTGCCCAACCTCGTGAGCTATGAAGCCTGGCTCGGCCAGCAGTCGAGCGACTACGACTGGCCCACCTTCGACGAGAACTCGGCATCGAGCATGTGCTACACGAGCGGCACCACGGGCAACCCGAAGGCCGCGCTGTACAGCCATCGCTCGACCATGCTGCATGCCTACGCTGCCGCGCTGCCCGACGTCATGCGCATCTCCGCGCAAGACTCGGTGCTGCCGGTGGTGCCGATGTTCCACGTCAATGCCTGGGGCATTCCGTACTCGGCTGCGCTGGTGGGTTGCAAGCTGGTGTTCCCGGGCCCGTCGCTCGACGGCAAGTCGGTGTACGAGCTGATCGAGTCCGAAGGTGTGACCTTCGCGGCCGGCGTGCCCACCGTGTGGCAGATGATGCTGGGCCACATGCAGACCAACGGCCTGAAGTTCAGCAAGCTGAACCGCACCGTCATCGGTGGCTCGGCCTGCCCGCCGGCCATGATCACGGCGTTCCAGGAGAAGTTCAACGTCGAGGTGCTGCACGCCTGGGGCATGACCGAGATGAGCCCGCTGGGCACGCTCTGCACGCTCAAGAACAAGCATCTGTCGCTGCCGGCCGATGCGCAGTTGCAGATCCGCATGAAACAGGGCCGCGCGATCTTCGGCGTCGACATGAAGATCGTCGATGGCGACGGCAACGAACTGCCCTGGGACGGCAAGGCCTACGGCGACCTGCTGGTCAAGGGCCCGTGGGTCGTGAAGGAATACTTCAAGGGCGAGGGCGGCAACCCGCTCATTCCCGATGCGCAAGGCCGGGGCTGGTTCCCGACCGGCGACGTGGCCACCATCGACGCCGACGGCTACCTGCAGATCACCGACCGCAGCAAGGACGTGATCAAGTCCGGCGGCGAGTGGATCAGTTCCATCGAGATCGAGAACATCGCGGTCGCGCACCCGGCAGTGGCCATGGCCGCCTGCATCGGCGTGTTCCATCCCAAGTGGGACGAGCGCCCGATCATCGCGGTCGTGAAGAAGCCAGGCGCCGAAGTCACGCGCGAAGAACTGCTCAAGTTCTACGAAGGCAAGACCGCCAAGTGGCAGATCCCCGACGACGTGGTGTTCGTCGAGGCCATTCCGATCGGCGCCACCGGGAAGATCCTGAAGACCCGTCTTCGCGAACTGCTCAAGGACTACAAGCTGCCCACGCTCTGACGCACAAGCCAAGCCCACTCGCACTGTCGCGCACGTGATAGCAAGGCCGCCTTGGCGGCCTTCCTCCCGGGCAATCCCTGTGCGGGGAAAAAAAGGGCGCTTGTACGCTGGCATCCCGCCTTTCACTCAGGAGACTCTTCATGCAATTTGCTATCAAGTCAGTAGCTGCCTGTGCAATGTTGATCAGCGTCACAGCCGCATTCGCCCAGAAGGGTGAGACGGTCAAGATCGCCTGGCTCGATCCGCTGTCCGGCCTGATGGCCGCGGTGGGCACCAACCAGCTCAAGACCACGCAATTCCTTGCTGAAGAGTTCAACAAGAAGAACCTGTCGGGTGTGAAGTTCGAGATCCTCGCTCTGGACAACAAGCTCAGCCCGCAGGAAACCACAGCCGCGCTGCGCTCCGCACAAGACCAGGGCGCGCGCTACATTATGCAGGGCAACGGTTCGGGCCCCGCGCTCGCGATCATCGACGCCATCGAGAAGAACAACGCGCGCAATCCGGGCAAGGAACTGCTGTACATGAACTATGCGGCGGTCGACCCCGACCTGACCAACAGCAAGTGCAGCTACTGGCACTTCCGCGTGGACGCCGACACCTCCATGAAGATGGAAGCGCTGACCGCCTGGATGAAGGACCAGCCCGACATCAAGAAGGTCTACATCCTCGGCCAGAACTACGCGCACGGTGTGCAGGTGTCCAAGTTCGCCAAGGAAGACCTGAAGATCAAGCGCCCCGACATCCAGATCGTGGGCGACGACCTGCATCCGCTGGCACAGGTTCGCGACTTCTCGCCCTACATCGCCAAGATCAAGGCATCGGGCGCCGACACCGTCATCACCGGCAACTGGGGCTCCGACCTGTCGCTGCTCATCAAGGCCGCCAACGACTCGGGCCTGAACGTCAGGTTCCTGACCTACTACGCGCCGGGCGCCGGCACGCCCACGGCCATGGGTGCCACGTCCGACGGCAAGGTCTACACCGTGGCTTACGCCCACTACAACATGGGCGGCGAGATCCAGAGGCTGCTCAACGGCTACAAGAAGAAGATGAACGACGACCTGACGCAGGCCTCGATCTATCACGTGTTCGCGCTGCTCGACGCTGCCTTCGCCCAGACCAAGTCGACCGACCCGGTCAAGGTGGCCGCTGCCCTCGAGGGCATGAAGATCAAGAGCTTCAACGGCGAAGTCGAAATGCGCAAGGCCGACCACCAGTTGCAGCAGGGCCTGTACATCTCGCGTTGGGAAAAGGCCAGCGCCAAGTACCCCTACGACGCCGAGAACACCGGCTACACCAATGTCCCCGTGAAGTATTACGAGTCGTATGTGGCGAGCACGCCCACGACCTGCCAGATGAAGCGCCCCTAGGCGTCTTTGTGAACGCATTTCCTACCCAGCGGTAGAAGCTACCTACCAGCGGGTAGCAATTTGGAGAAATGCGCTGTCGCCTGCGCGATAGAAACGGGCCTTTGCAACGCCTCCCTTACGGGCATTCCCTGAGGGGAGGGGCTGCGAACGCTTGTACTCTCGTGAGGCCTTTTGAATCGGTTTGACCAGGAGATATAGATTGAAGTTCGCTCTGAAGATCGTTACCGCAGCCGTTCTCGCGGCAAGCGCCACCGGCGCGCTCGCCCAGAAGGGTGAAACCGTCAAGGTCGCATGGATCGACCCGTTGTCGGGCCTGATGGCCGCGGTGGGAACGAACCAACTCAAGACCTTCCAGTTCTTTGCCGAAGAATTCAACAAGAAGAATGCGGCCGGCGTGAAGTTCGAGATCATCGCGATCGACAACAAGCTCAGCCCGCAGGAAACCACCAGCGCACTGCGCTCGGCCATGGACCAGGGCGCGCGCTACATCGTGCAGGGCAACGGCTCCGGCCCGGCGCTGGCGATCATCGACGCGCTCGAAAAGAACAACGCACGCAATCCGGGCAAGGAAGCGCTGTACCTGAATTACGCCGCAGTCGATCCCGAGCTGACCAACGCCAAGTGCAGCTACTGGCAATACCGCTTCGACGCCGACACGTCGATGAAGATGGAAGCGCTGACCACCTACATGAAGGACCAGCCGGACATCAAGAAGGTCTACATCATCGGCCAGAACTACGCGCACGGCCAGCAGGTCTCCAAGTACGCCAAGGAAGACCTCAAGCACAAGCGCCCCGACATCCAGATCGTCGGCGACGACCTGCATCCGCTGGCACAAGTGCGCGACTTCGCGCCCTACATCGCCAAGATCAAGGCATCGGGTGCCGACACCGTGATCACCGGCAACTGGGGCTCCGACCTCGCGCTGCTCATCAAGGCCGCGAATGACTCGGGCCTGAACGTCAAGTTCTATACCTACTACGCCGTGACCAGCGGCACGCCGACCGCCATGGGCGCAGCGTCCGACGGCAAGGTGTTCCAGGTCGGCTATGCCCACTACAACATGGGCGGCGAGATGCAGAAGTACGCCGAGGACTTCAAGAAGAAGTTCAACGACGACATCTACACGACCGATGCCTACACCGTGTTCCAGGCCCTGACCGAAGCCTTCGTCAAGACCAAGTCGACCGATGTGGTCAAGGTGGCCGCGGCGCTCGAAGGCATGAAGTTCAAGAGCTTCAACGGCGACGTCGAACTGCGCAAGGCTGACCACCAGCTGCAGCAGGGCCTGTACATCGCCCGCTGGGAAAAGGCCAGTGCCAAGTATCCGTACAGCCCGGAAAACACCGGCTACACGCTGGCGCCGGTGAAGTACTACGACGCCTATGTGGCCAGCACGCCCACCACGTGCCAGATGAAGCGTCCCTCTTAAGTTCGGGAACGCGCCAAAGCGGTCGAGGCCCGACTTCAACACTCGGGCCTTTTTCTTTTTTCAACTGACACGAAAGACCGATGAACGTCGAATTCTTCGTCATCTCGCTGCTCAACGGCGTCAGCTACGGCTTGCTGTTGTTCATGCTGAGCTCCGGCCTCACGCTGATCTTCAGCATGATGGGTGTGCTCAATTTCGCGCACGCCAGCTTCTACATGCTCGGCGCCTACTTCGCCTACACGCTGTCGGGCATCCTGGGTTTCTGGCCGGCGCTCTTCCTGGCGCCGCTGCTGGTGTTTATCCTGGGGGCGGCCTTCGAGCGCTACTGCCTGCGCCGCGTCCACAAGTTCGGCCATGTGCCCGAGCTGCTGGTGACCTTCGGCCTTTCGTACCTGATTCTTGAAATCGTGCAGCTCGTGTGGGGCCGCTCCACGGTGCCGTACGGACTGCCGACGGCACTGCAGGGTCCGCTCTTCACGCTGTACGGCACGCAGTTTCCCAAGTCGCGCTCGTTCATCATGCTGGTGGCGGTGCTGATGCTGATCTCGGTGTGGCTGCTGCTCACGCGCACGCGCATCGGCCTGGTCATCCAGGCGGCGCTGAAGCACCCCGACATGGTCGAGGCGCTGGGCCACAACGTGCCGCGCGTGTTCATGCTGGTGTTCGGCGGCGGTGCCGCGCTCGCCGGCCTGGCGGGCGTGGTCGGTGGCAACACCTATGTCACCGAGCCGGCCATGGCGGGCTCGGTCGGCTCCATCATCTTCGTGGTGGTGGTGGTCGGCGGCATGGGCTCGCTGGCCGGTGCGTTCCTGTCGTCGCTGATCATCGGCGTGGTGCAGACCTTTGCCGTGGCCATGGACCAGTCGCTCGCGACCGGCCTGCAGGCGATCGGCGTGGCGGTGACCGACCAGACCTTCGGCTACGAGCTGCTCAAGCTCACGATCTCGCAGGTGGCGCCCATTCTTCCGTACCTGTTCCTGGTGCTGATCCTCATCTTCAGGCCCAAGGGTCTTCTCGGAACCCGGGAGGACTGACGCCATGACCACTGCAACCACAACGACTTCCACGCAGCCCCCTGCGCCGACGCCTGTGCGCTACTACCGCTTCAAGCCGCTGAACATCGGCCGCATCCTGATCTGGTCGATGTTCGCCTTGCTGTTGATCGTCGCGCCGATGCTCTTCACGAGCAGCCTGGCGCTGACCATGCTGTCGCAGATCGGCTACCTCATCATCATCTGCCTGAGCTACAACATCCTGCTGGGGCAGGGCGGCATGCTCAGCTTCGGGCATGCGGTGTATGTCGGGCTCGGCTCGTTCGTCGCCATTCATGCGATGAACATCGCGAGCAAGGGCAGCCTGCCGATTCCGCTGGTGCTCATTCCGCTCGTGGGTGGCCTGGGCGGCATGTTCTTCGCCGTCGTGTTCGGCTACGTGTCGACCAAGAAGTCGGGCACCACCTTCGCGATGATCACGCTCGGCCTTGGCGAGTTGGTGGCCGCAATGGCGCTGATGTTCCCCAGCTTCTTCGGCGGCGAAGGCGGCATCACCACCAACCGCGTGTACGGCGCTTCGTTCTTCGGCATCAACTTCGGGCCGCAGAACCAGGTGTATTACCTGATCGCCGTGTACTGCTTCATCTGCACCGGGCTCATGTTCGCCTTCACCGGCACGCCGCTCGGACGCATGCTGAACGCGGTGCGCGACAACCCCGAGCGCGTCGAGTTCATCGGCTACAACACGCAGCGCGTGCGCTACTTCGCCTTCATCATCGCGGGCTTCTTCGCCGGCATCGGCGGCGGGTTGGCGGCGATCAACTTCGAGATCGTGAATGCGGCCGACAGCCTGAACGGGCTGCGCTCGGGCAGCTACCTGCTGTTCACCTTCCTGGGTGGCGCCACCTTCTTCTTCGGGCCGATCATCGGTGCGGCACTGCTGGTGTTTGCGCTGGTGTTGCTGTCCGAGCTGAGCAAGGCCTGGCTGCTGTACGTGGGCCTGGTGTTCCTGCTGATGGTGATGTTCGCGCCCGGCGGCGTGGCCAGCCTGATCATGATGAACGTGCGCGTGGCGCTGTTCGGCAAGATCAAGCGCTTCTACCTGCTCTACGTGGGCCTGTTCATCGGCGCGGCCATCATGCTCGCGGGTGCGGCGGCCATCGTCGAGATGATCTATCACATGCAGCTCAATGCAGCGCTCGGCCCGACGGTGCCGTTCGCGGGCATGACGCTGGACACCTCATCGGCCGCGAGCTGGATCGTTGCCGGTGCATTGCTGGTGGTGGGCCTGGGCATCTTCGAGGTCGTACGCCGTCGCTTCGCGCGGGTATGGGGTCAGGCACAAGAAGAAATTGAAGCCGAGATCAAGCGGCGGGAGACGGCATGAGCTATTCACTCGAACTCAAAAGCCTGCGAAAGAGCTTCGGCAAGACCGACATCATTCGCGGCATCGACCTGGCGGTGAAGTCGGGCGAGCGCATCGCCATCATCGGGCCGAACGGCGCGGGCAAGTCTACGCTGTTCAACCTGATCAGCGGGCGCCTTGCGCCCACCAGCGGCGAGGTGCTGCTCAACGGGCAGCGCATCGACGGCATGAAGCCATACGAGATCAACCGGCTGGGCCTGTCGCGCAGCTTCCAGATCACCAACATCTTTCCGAAGCTCACCGTCTTCGAGAACCTGCGCTGCGGCGTGCTGTGGAGCCTGGGCTACAAGTACACCTTCCTGCGCTTTCTCTCGAACCTGGACGATGCCAACGCGCGCACCGAGGAGCTGGTTCGCCAGATCGGGCTGGAGCGCAAGCGCGACGTGCATGCGGTCAACCTCACGTATGCCGAACAGCGTGCGCTGGAGATCGGCGTGACCATTGCGGGTGGGGCGGGCGTCATCTTGCTGGACGAGCCCACGGCCGGCATGAGCAAGACCGAGACCTCGCACTTCATCTCGCTCATCAAGCACGTCACGACGGGCAAGACCCTGTTGACGGTGGAGCACGACATGGGCGTGGTCTTCGGCCTGGCCGACAAGATCGCGGTGGTGGTGTACGGCGAAGTGATTGCCTTCGACACGCCCGCGGCCGTGCGCGCCAATGCACGCGTGCAAGAGGCTTACCTTGGCTCCTCGGTTGCCGACGCACAGGGAGCGGGACACTGACATGCTGAAGCTTCAAGACATCCACGCCTACTATGGCAAGAGCCATGTGCTGCATGGCGTTTCCTTCAACGTGAACCCCGGCGAAATCGTCGCGCTGCTGGGCCGCAACGGCTCCGGCCGCTCGACCACCGCCAAGGCCATCATGGGCCTGGTGCATGCCGAGGGCGGACTGCACTGGAAGGGGCAGAACATCCTGCGCCGCAAGGCCTACGAGATCGCGCACATGGGGCTGGGCTACGTGCCCGAGAACCGCGAGATCTTTCCCAAGCTCACGGTGCACCAGAACCTGCTGCTGGGACAGAAGGGCAACGGCAAGGGCAGCCGCTGGCAGTTCGACGACATGTACGACATGTTCCCGCGCCTGAAGGAGCGCCAGCACAACGAGGCCGGCGTGCTCTCGGGTGGCGAGCAGCAGATGCTCACGCTGTGCCGCACGCTGATGGGCGACCCCGATCTCATCATCATCGACGAGCCGACCGAAGGCCTTGCGCCCAAGATCGTCGAGCTGGTGGGGCAGTACCTGCGCACGTTGAAGGACAAGGGCATCTCGGTGCTGCTGATCGAGCAGAAGCTGACCATTGCCATGCAAATTTCCGACCGCGCGCTCGTCATGGGCCACGGCAGCATCGTGTTCGACGGCACGCCCGACAGCCTGCGCGCCGATGCCACCACCCGCAAGGAATGGCTGGAGGTTTAGCAAACCCCCAGGCTTCGCGCACTTCGTGTCGCTACGCCAACCCCCTTGCAGGGGGCAACACCAGCGGCCCGGCAAAGCCGGTTCCGCGGTGTTCCCCGAATGGCCCACCCTCTTCATGGAAGGCCTTGTCTCGACAGCGACTGCGTGCCATTGTTGCGTCGCGACAAAAGCCTAAAATCCCTGAAAAAGAACACTCGTGCTTTTTCTTCTTTTTCTTCACACACCAAGGAACGCAGCATGACGGCTGAATACAAAGTGCTCGGCGATGTCGCCGTGATCACACTGACCAACCCTCCGGTCAACGGTCTCGGTTTCTCGACCCGCATCGGCATCACCGATGGCCTGGCCAAGGCCAATGCCGACGACGCCGTCAAGGCCATCGTCCTCACGGGCGCCGGCAAGGCGTTCTCGGGCGGCGCGGACATCAAGGAATTCGGCACGCCCAAGGCGCTGCAAGAACCCAACCTGCTCAGCGTGATCCTCGCGCTCGAAGCCTCGCCCAAGCCCATCGTCGCTGCCATCCATTCGGTGTGCATGGGCGGCGGCCTTGAACTGGCCCTGGGCTGCCACTACCGCGTGGCCGCTCCCGGCACCGCCGTGGCACTCCCCGAAGTCAAGCTGGGCCTGCTGCCCGGCGCCGGCGGCACGCAGCGCCTGCCGCGCGTGCTCGGCGTGGAAACCGCACTGAACATGATCGTCAGCGGCGAGGCCGTGCGCTCCGAAGTGCTGGCCAGCCTGCCAGGCCAGAAGCTGTTCGACAAGCTGGCTGCCTCGCCCGAGTCGGTGTTCGAAGAGGCCGTGGCCTTTGCCAAGAGCGTGGCCGGCAAGACCGGTGAAGCGCTGCCGCTGGTACGCAACCTGCCGTGCAAGCACCCGCAAGGCGATGCCTACTTCCAGTTCACCAAGAACATGGTCGGCGGCATGTCGAAGAACTACCCGGCACCGCTCAAGTGCATCGACGCCGTGCAAGCCGCGACGAAGATGAAGTTCGACGACGGCATGGCCGAAGAGCGCCGCCTGTTCACCGCGCTGATGTTCACGCCCGAATCGCTGGCCCTGCGCCACCTGTTCATGGCCGAGCGCGCCGCGAGCAAGATTCCCGACGTGCCCGAAGACACGCCCAAGCGCGACATCAAGGCCGTGGGTGTGATCGGCGCCGGCACCATGGGCGGCGGCATCTCGATGAACTTCCTGAACGCGGGCATCCCCGTCAAGATTCTCGAGATGAAGCAGGACGCGCTCGACCGCGGCGTGGCCACCATCAAGAAGAACTACGAAGCCCAGGTCAAGAAGGGCAAGCTCAAGCAGGACAAGTACGAGCAACGCATGGCGCTCTTGAGCACCACGCTGAGCTACGACGACCTGAAAGATGCCGACCTGATCATCGAAGCCGTGTTCGAAGAAATCGGCGTCAAGGAAAAGGTCTTCAAGGAACTCGACCGCGTCGCCAAGAAGGGCGCGATCCTGGCCTCGAACACCTCCACGCTCGACGTCGACAAGATCGCATCGTTCACCGACCGTCCGCAGGACGTGGTCGGCATGCACTTCTTCAGCCCGGCCAACGTGATGAAGCTGCTCGAAGTGGTGCGCGGCAAGGCCACCGCCAAGGACGTGCTCGCCACGGTGATGGCCATCGGCAAGAAGATCAAGAAGACCTCGGTGGTCTCGGGCGTGTGCGACGGCTTCATCGGCAACCGCATGATCGAGCAGTATTCGCGCCAGGCCGGCTTCCTGTTGGACGAAGGTGCACTGCCGCAACAGGTCGACAAGGCCATCGAGAAGTTCGGTTTTGCCATGGGCCCGTTCCGCATGGGCGACCTGGCCGGCAACGACATCGGCTGGGCGATTCGCAAGCGCCGCGCCACCGAGCGTGCCGACATGAAGTACAGCCGCACGGCCGACAAGCTCTGCGAACTGGGCCGCTTCGGCCAGAAGACCGGGGCAGGGTGGTACGACTACCAGGCCGGCAAGCGCGATGCGATTCCTTCGGACCTCGTCAACAAGATGATCGAAGACCACCGCAAGGAACTGGGCATCACGCCGCGCAAGATTTCCGATGAAGAGATCGTGCAACGCCTGGTGTACGCATTGGTCAACGAAGGCGCACACATCCTCGAAGACGGCATTGCCTCGAAGTCTGGCGACATCGACATGGTGTACCTCACCGGCTATGGCTTTCCGATCTGGCGCGGCGGCCCGATGCACTACGCATCGCAAGTCGGCCTGTACAACGTGGCCGAGTCGATGAAGCGTTTTGCCAAGAACCCGCGCGACGACGCCGAGTTCTGGCAGCCCGCACCGCTGATCCAGAAGCTGGTCGCCGAAGGCAAGCAGTTCAGCTGATATCGAAGCACAGACAGGACACCGACCGCCAATGTTGAAACGCATCTTTCTCGGGCTGCTGCTGGCAATCGTCTTGCTGGTGGCCGCCGTGGCGGTCAAGACCTGGACCACGCCATCGCAGCAACTGGCGGTGGCGCCCGCACCCAAGCTGGACATCGACCTGCAGGCAGCAGCCAAGCGGCTGTCCACGGCAATCACGTTCCGCACGGTGTCGGGCATGGACGACCCGGCCGCCAACGCGGCCGAGTTCGACAAGCTGCATGCCTACCTCGAACAGCAGTTCCCCAAAGTCCACGCCACCTTGAAGAAGGAAGTCGTGGGCAACAAGGCGCTGCTCTATACATGGACCGGCACGGACCCTTCGGGCAAGCCCATTGCGCTGATGGCGCACCAGGACATGGTGCCCATCGCTCCGGGCACCGAGAAGGCGTGGACGGTCGACCCCTTCAGCGGCGAGATCAAGGACGGCTTCATCTGGGGCCGCGGCACGCTCGACAACAAGAGCAATCTCTTCGCGCAGATGGAAGCCATCGAGCTTCTCATCGGCAGCGGCTTCAAGCCGAAGCAGACCGTCTACCTCGTGATGGGCGACGACGAGGAAGTGAGCGGCCTGCGCGGTGCGCTGCCGATTGCCGAACTGCTCAAGTCGCGCAACGTGCGCCTTGACTGGGTGCTCGACGAAGGCCTGCTGGTGCTCGACGGCGTGCTCCCGGGCCTCTCCAAGCCCGCGGCGCTCATCGGCCTGGCCGAAAAGGGCTACGGCACTTTCTTCCTGTCGCTCGACACCGCGCCCGGCCATTCGTCGATGCCGCCGCAGCACAGCGCCATCGGCAGCATGAGCGCGGCGCTGGCACGGCTCGAAGCCAGCCCGATGCCCGGTGGCATCACGGGTGTGGCCGGCCAGATGTTCGGTGCGCTGGCGCCCGAGATGAGCGGCGTCAACCGCGTGATGTTGTCCAACCTGTGGCTCACCGAGCCGCTGGTGCTGGGCCAGCTCGAAAAGAGCCCGAGCAGCAACGCCATGCTGCGCACGACCACGGCACTGACCATCGTGCGCGCCGGCAACAAGGACAACGTGCTGCCCGGCCGCGCCGAGGCTGCCGTCAACTTCCGCATCCTGCCGGGCGACACCATCGCGAGTGTCGAGGCGCATCTTCGCAAGGCCCTGGCCAACGACGACATCAAGATCAAGCAGTACCCCGGCAATTCGGAGCCTTCGCCCGTGTCGCCGACCGACAGCACCGGCTACCGCTCGATCCAGCAGGCCGTGCGCCAGACTTTCCCCGACGCCGTCGTGGCCCCCGGCCTGATGACCGCCGCCACCGACTCGCGCCACTTCAGCCTCGTGAGCGACGCCGTCTTCCGCTTCTCGCCGTTCCGGGTGAAGGGCGAAGACCTGGCGCGCTTCCACGGCAACAACGAACGCCTGGCCGTCTCCAACTACGGCGAGATGATCGGCTTCTATCACCAGCTCCTGAGCAACACCAACGCTGCTCCGGCGCCATGACGACCAACCTCTTTCCCTTCCATCTTCAAAGGACCTCACCATGACCAGCGCCGTCATTGTTTCCACCGCCCGCACGCCGCTCGCGAAGAGCTGGAAGGGTGCCTTCAACATGACGCACGGCGCCACGCTCGGCGGCCACGCAGTGCAACACGCCATCTCGCGCGCCGGCATCGAAGCCGCTGCGGTCGATGACGTCATCATGGGTTGCGCCACGCCCGAAGGCGCCACCGGCTCCAACATCGCACGCCAGATCGCGCTGCGCGCCGGCTGCCCGGTCACCACATCGGGCATGACCATCAACCGTTTCTGCTCCTCGGGCCTGCAGACCATTGCCACCGCCGCGCAACGCATCATTGCGGGCGAAGGCGAGGTGTATGTGGCCGGCGGCGTCGAGAGCATCTCGTGCGTGCAGAACGAAGCCAACAAGCATATGCTGGCCGACCCCTGGCTCGTGAAGAACAAGCCAGAGATCTACTGGAACATGCTGCAGACGGCCGAGCAGGTCGCCAAGCGCTACAACATCGGCCGCGACGCCATGGACGAATACGGCGCGGCGAGCCAGCAGCGCGCCACCGCCGCGCTCGAAGCCGGCCGCTTCAAGGAAGAAATTGCACCGATCACCGTGCTGGCCGGCGTGGCCGACCCGGTGATGGGCCTGCGCACCAAGGAAGTCACCATCGAGAACGATGAAGGCATCCGCGCCGGCACCACCAAGGAAGGCATCAGCGGCATCCGCCCGGCCATTCCCGGCGGCCTGATCTCGGCCGGCAATGCCAGCCAGTTCTCTGACGGCGGCGGCGCCTGCGTGCTGGTCGACGAGAAGTACGCGCAGCAAAAGGGCCTGAAGCCCATCGGCCGTTTCCTCGGCTTTGCCGTGGCCGGTTGCGAGCCCGACGAAATGGGCATCGGCCCGGTTTTCGCGATTCCCAAGGTGCTCAAGCGCCTGGGCCTGACGGTCAACGACATCGACCTGTGGGAGCTGAACGAAGCCTTCGCGGTGCAGGTGATCTACTGCCGCGACAAGCTCGGCATTCCGGCCGATCGCCTGAACGTGGACGGCGGCGCCATCGCCGTGGGCCACCCCTACGGTGTGAGCGGCCAGCGCCTGACGGGCCACGCGCTCATCGAAGGCAAGCGCCGCGGCGCCAAGAAGGTGCTGGTCACGATGTGCATCGGCGGCGGCATGGGCGCTGCGGGCGTCTTCGAGGTCTTGTAACCATGGCCGGCTTGGGCCATGACCAGGAGGTCTCGCCCGAAGCCGCTCTGGCCTACGGGCGCAGCGTGCTGGCGGCACAGCCGTTCAGCGCGCTGATCGGCGCGGAACTGCACGCGCTCTCGCCGGGCCAGGCCGAGCTTCAGTTGCCGCTCTCCGCGCAGTTGAAGCAGCAGAACGGTTTTGCTCACGGCGGCATCGTGAGCTACATGGCCGACAACGCGCTGACCTTTGCCGGCGGCGCCGCATTGCGCGTGCCGGTGGTGACTTCCGAATTCAAGATCAACTATGTGCGGCCGGCACTCGGCGAGCGCCTGGTCGCGCGCGCCAAGGCCGTGCACACCGGCAGTTCGCAAGCCGTCTGCACCTGCGAAGTATTCGCCGTGAATGGCGGCGTCGAGAAGCTCTGCGCGCTGGCGCAGGGCACCATCGCGACGCTGCCCGAACCCAAGAAATAGACGACCGAAGAGACGACCATCATGAGCCTGCGTTCCACCCTCGATTTCCTCCTGTACGACTGGCTCGACGCCGAAGCTCTCAACCAGCGCGAACGCTTTGCCGACCACTCGCGCGAAACCTTCGATGCGGTGCTCGACACCTGCGAGCGCATTGCGCGCGAGAAGTACGCGCCGTTCAACCGCACGGTCGACCTGCAGGAGCCGCATTTCGATGGCGAGAAGGTCATCTTGCCGAAGGCCACGCACGATGCGCACAAGGCTTTTGTCGAATCGGGAATGATGAGCGCCGCGCAGGACTACGACATCGGCGGCATGCAACTGCCGTACACGCTGTCCGCCGCGGCCAACAGCTTCTTCGCGATGGCTTCGGTGAGCATTGGCTCGAACATGCTCACGAGCGGCAACGCCAACCTGCTGATGGTGCACGGCACCGAGATGCAGAAAGAGGTGTTCGCCAAGAACGAATTTTCGGGCCGCTGGGCCGGCACCATGTGCCTGTCGGAGCCGCAGGCCGGTTCGTCGCTGAGCGACGTGGCCACGCGCGCCGTGCCCGATAGCGCCGATTTCCAGAACGACCCGCTGGGCCCGCGCTACCGCCTCACGGGCAACAAGATGTGGATCTCGTCCGGCGACCACGAGCTGACCGAGAACATCGTGCACATCGTGCTGGCCAAGATTCCGGACGAAAACGGCAAGCTGGTGCCGGGCACGCGCGGCATCTCGCTGTTCATCGTGCCCAAGCGCATGGTGGACACGAAGGGCGCACTGACCGGCGACCGCAACGACGTGGCGCTCGCGGGCCTGAACCACAAGCTGGGCTGGCGCGGCACCACCAACACGCTGCTGAACTTCGGCGAGGGCAAGTATCCGGTCGATGGCAAGGCGGGTGCTGTCGGCTACCTGGTCGGCGCTCCGGGCAAGGGCCTGCACTGCATGTTCCACATGATGAACGAGGCACGCATCGGCGTCGGCACAGCCGCCACCATGCTCGGCATGGCGGGCTATCACGCCTCGCTCGAATACGCCAAGAGCCGTCCGCAAGGCCGGCTGGTGAAGAAGCCGGAAGCAGCAGGGGCAGCCGTGGTCAAAGACTCGGCCGCGCCGCAGGTCCGCATCATCGAACACGCCGACGTGCGCCGCATGCTGCTCGCGCAGAAGGCGTATTGCGAAGGCGCGCTGGCGCTGGAGCTGTACTGCGCCAAGCTGGTCGACGAACAGAAGACGGGGCAGGCGCAATCGGCCGACGATGCACGCCTGCTGCTCGAAGTGCTCACGCCCATCGCCAAGAGCTGGCCGAGCGAGTGGTGCCTGGAAGCCAATTCGCTCGCGATCCAGGTGCACGGCGGCTACGGCTACACGCGCGACTTTCCGGTGGAGCAGTACTGGCGCGACAACCGCCTGAACATGATCCACGAGGGCACGCACGGCATCCAGGCGGCCGACCTGCTGGGCCGCAAGGTGCTGATGGAAAAGGGCCGTGGCCTGCAACTGCTGGCCGGCCGCATCACCGCCACCATCGCCCGCGCGGCCAAGGTGCCGGCGCTGGCGGCCAACGCCAAGGCGCTGGGCGCCGCGCTGCAGCGCATCGGCAGCGCCACCGAGGCCGCATGGTCCACCGGCGACCCGGCCGACGCGCTGGCCAACGCCGTGCCGTACATGCAGGCGTTCGGCCACACGGTGCTGGCCTGGATCTGGCTGGACGTGGCGCAGCGCGCCCTGGAGATCGACAGCGAAAAGGCGAGAGCGGTAACAGCTGGCAAGATTGGCGCGACGGACTACTTCTTCCACTACGAGCTGCCGAAAATCGGTGCCTGGCTCAACGTGGTCGAAAGCCGCGACCCGACCTGTACCGCTTTGCCCGAGGACGCCTTCTGATGGCCACGACCAATTCGCCGACCCCCAACAACACGCCCGCCAAGCCACCGAAGCCGCATGCCCGGCTGGAGAAGTGGATCTGGATCCTGATCTACGGCGGACTGTTCGTCGTCATTCTCGGAATTTCCACCGGCCGCACCGACCCCGTGCTGGGTTGGTCGATGGCGGTGCCCGGCGCGCTGGTCACGCTGGTGGGCTTCGTGCTCATCTACGTGCGATCGCGCCTCAACGACAAATAAGCCAACAAAGGACCGTCATGCTCAAGCACATCGTGATGTGGAAGTTCAAGGAACACGCCGAAGGCACCGACAAGGCCACCAACCTGCTGAAAGCCAAGGCGCTGCTCGACGCCTGCGCCAAGCTGTCGCCCGGCACCCATCTGTTCGAGGTGGTCATTGCCCAGCCCGGCCTGGAAGCGACCTACGACCTGATCCTGAACTCGGAATTCACCGACGCCGCCGCGCTCGCGGCCTATGCGGACCATCCGCAGCACGTGGCGCTGAAACCCTTCATTGGCGCCGTGCGCGAAGCCCGCCAATGCATGGACTACGTGATCTGAGCCAGACAGACTGACATCCCACACCGGAGACACTCCATGACCCCCCGCACCGTTCAAAAACTCTTCGACCTCACCGGCAAGACTGCCCTCATCACCGGCGGCTCGCGCGGCCTGGGCCTGCAGATGGCGCATGCGCTCGGCGAAGCCGGCGCGAAAATCATGCTGAGTTCGCGCAAGGCCGACGATCTGGAGCAGGCCGCCGCCGAGCTGCAGGCCGCCGGCATCGACGCGCGCTGGATCGCCGCCGATTGCTCGAAGGAAGAAGACACCCGCCGCCTGGCCGACGAGACGCTGGAGCGCATGGGCGCGGTCGACATCCTGATCAACAACGCCGGCGCGAGCTGGGGTTCGCCGGCCGAAAGCCATCCGGTCGAGGCGTGGGACAAGGTGATGAACCTGAACGTGCGCGGTTATTTCATCCTGTCGCAGCAGATCGCCAACGGCTACATGATCCCGAAGAAGACGGGCCGCATCATCAACATCGCCTCGATCGCGGGTCTGAACGGCAATGGTCCGGAGATGCAGACGCTGGCCTACAACACCTCGAAGACGGCGGTGATCGGCTTCACGAAGACGCTGGCGGCCGAATGGGGCAAGTACGGCATCAACGTGAACGCGATCTGCCCGGGTTTCTTCATGACGAAGATGGCGGCGGGGCTGATCAAGTCTCTGGGTGAGGACAAGATGGCCGCCGCTGCGCCGTTGGGCCGTCTCGGTGACGAAGAAGACCTGAAGGGCATCACGCTGCTGTACGCGAGCGATGCCGGCAAGCACATTACCGGTCAGTGGCTGGCTGTCGACGGTGGCGTCAGCGTGGTTCTTGGCGCCTAGATGAACACTTGCCATTCGCTTCTTCGCATTGCGGGGAGGTGCGTGGCTGCTGTTGTTCGTTCAGGGCGACGCACACGCCGACACGGTGCTCTTTTTCGCGAATGTCCCCCGCTTCGCTCCTCCTTTATTTCGCGAAAAAGAGCCCCGTATCGACGTGAGCGCTCAGAGCGGTTGTTGATCGCAGGATCACCAGCAGCGTGCCCATGTGCGAATGACGCCGGGTGCTCCCCGCAGCGAAATAAAGGAGGAGCGAAGCGGGGGACATTCGCGGAGGGGAGCTCCCGGTGTCATTCGCACGTACCCCGAATGAACCCGAACCCGCCCCAAACAGCAGCGCCCCAAAAAAGCAAAACACAAGCAACCTAACAAGCAGAGTAAAGAACCAAGATGTCTTCCCCCGATTCCAGCGACATCAACATTCGCTCTTACACGAGCCAGATCCCGTTCGCCCGCCACCTGGGCTTTGAACTCACGAAGTTCGAGAACGGTGAGTCCGAAATCATCTACACCGCCAAGCCCGAGCACCTGAACACCTTCGACGTGACGCACGGCGGCGCCTGCATGACGCTGCTCGACATCACCATGGCCGCGGCGGCGCGTAGCGTTTCGCCCGAAACCGGCGTCGTCACCATCGAGATGAAGACCAGCTTCATGCAGCCGTCGGTCGGCCCGCTGCATGCGCGCGGCACCCTGATCCATCGCACCGCCACGCTGGCCTTTACCGAAGCCAAGATCTACGACGAGCACGAACGCGTGTGCGCCCATGCCACCGGCACCTTCAAGTACGTGAAGCGCCGCTTGCCCACAGGCCCCACCAGCGTCAACGAGATGCGTCCGCCTTCCACCGACTGATTCCTTTCCGGAGACATCCATGCCCACGAACCAACAGATCCACCTCGACAACCGCCCCGATGGCGAAGCCGTTGCCAGCAACTTCAAGCTGGTGACTGCCGAGACACCCGCACTGCAAGACAACCAGGTGCTGGTGCGCCACCACTACATGAGCCTCGACCCGTACATGCGCGGCCGCATGAATGACGCCAAGAGCTATGCGCAACCGCAACCGCTCGGCGCCGTGATGCAGGGTGGCACCGTGGGCGAAGTGATCGAGAGCAAGCACCCCAAGTACGCCGTCGGCGACAAGGTCGTCGGCTTCGGCGGCTGGCAGGAATACAGCGTGGTCGATGCTTCGCAACCCGGCGCGCTGAAGAAGGTCGACACCACGCACGTGGCGCTGTCGCACTACCTTGGCGCGGTCGGCATGCCGGGCGTCACGGCCTGGTATGGGCTCGTGAAGATCATTGCGCCCAAGGCCGGTGAAACCGTGGTCATCACGGCCGCCAGCGGCGCGGTCGGCAGCGCTTTCGGTGCGCTGGCCAAGGCGCGCGGTTGCCGCGTGGTCGGCATTGCGGGTGGACCGGACAAGTGCAAGTACGTGACCGATGAACTCGGCTTCGACGCATGCATCGACTACCGCCAGCACCCCGACGTGAAGAGCATGAGCGCCGCGCTCAAGGAAGCCTGCCCGAAGGGCATCGACGGCTACTTTGAAAACGTCGGCGGCTACATCTTCGACGCCGTGCTGCTGCGCTGCAACGCCTTCGCGCGTGTTGCGCTGTGCGGAATGATCGCGGGCTACGACGGCCAGCCGCTACCGCTCGCGAACCCGGCGCTGATCCTCATCAACCGCATGAGGATCGAAGGCTTCATCGTCAGCGAGCACATGGAAGTGTGGCCCGAGGCGCTGACCGAACTGGGCACGCTGGTTGCCACCGGCAAGCTCAAGCCGCGCGAGTCGGTGGCGCAGGGCATCGCGTCCGCCCCTGAAGCCTTCCTGGGTTTGCTCAAGGGCAAGAATTTTGGCAAACAGTTGGTCAAGCTGATCTGAATGAACTGAACGCACGGCAAGGAGGCCGGTTATGCGCGCCGCGCCGGGCCGCCCCAAACAAGCGCGCACCGCAGTGCAGAGCACGGAGGTATTCGAATGAACTCGACGCACGAGGTGTTCAACCAGCCCGCACCGCTGGTGGACTACAACCTCTTCGACACCAACCGGCCTTTGCGCGATGCGTTGAAGTTCAACGCGCCCGCATTGCAGCTTGCGCAGTTGCAGGAACTGGGTGCGACCCTGGGCTCGGCCGACATGCAGATGCATGCGCGCCTTGCCAACATCCACACGCCTGAGCTGCACACGCACGACCGCTTCGGGCGGCGTATCGACACGGTGGAGTTTCATCCGAGCTACCACGCGCTGATGACGGCCGCCGTGGGCGCGGGGCTGCATGGCACGCCGTGGACCGGCACGTCGGCCTCGCCGCACGTGCTGCGTGCGGCCGGCTTCATGCTCTTCACCGAGCTGGAGCCTTCGATTCTTTGCCCGATCTCGATGAGCTACGCGGTCACGCCCGCGCTGCGCGGCAACGCGGCCGTGTATGCCGACTGGGGCCCCAAGCTCGGCAGCCTCTGGTATGACCCCGCGCTGAAATCGCTCAAAGAGAAGCCCGGCGTGACCATGGGCATGGGCATGACCGAGAAGCAGGGCGGCTCCGACGTTCGCGCCAACACCACGAGCGCCGTGCGCGATGGCAGCGACGCCTGGGGCGAGCGCTATGCCATCACTGGCCACAAGTGGTTCTTCTCGGCGCCGATGTGCGATGCCTTCCTGGTGCTGGCGCAGGCGCCCGCCGGGTTGAGCTGCTTCTTTCTTCCGCGCGTGCTGCCCGACGGCACGCACAACGCCATCCACATCCAGCGCCTGAAGGACAAGCTCGGCAACAAGGCGAATGCGAGTTCCGAGGTCGAGTTCCACGGAGCCACCGCCTGGCTGGTGGGTGAAGAGGGACGCGGCATTCCGCAGATCCTGGAGATGGGCACCATGACGCGGCTCGACTGCGCGCTCGGCACCAGCGGCCTGATGCGGCAGGCCTTGAGCATCGCCCTCAACCACGCCAGCCAGCGCAGCGCCTTCGGCAAGCCGCTGATCGAACAGCCGCTCATGAAGAACGTGCTGGCCGACCTGGCGCTCGAAAGCGAAGCCTCGACCGCGCTCGCGATCCGCCTTGCGCGCGCCTTCGATCACCCGAACGAGGAACACGAACGGCTGATGGCACGCTTGCTCACGCCGGTCGCCAAGTTCTGGATCTGCAAGCGAGGCAGCCACTTCGCACAGGAAGCCATGGAATGCCTCGGCGGCAATGGCTATGTGGAAGAGGGCGGCGAAGGCATCATGGCGCGCATCTACCGCGAGATGCCGCTCAACTCCATCTGGGAAGGCGCCGGCAACATCATGGCGCTCGATCTGCTGCGTGGTTTGCGCAAGGGCGATGCGGTGGCAGGCCTGACGAAAGAGCTGGCCCCGGCGCGCGGCCAGCATGCCGCGCTGGACCGCCTGGCCGACGCCTTGCCCGCGCGCATCGAGGCGATGGCCTCCGAGGTCGAGGCGCGTCGTCTGGCACAGGATGTGGCCCTCGCGGTGCAGGCTGCATTGCTCGTTCAGACCGCACCGGCCGCAGTCTTCACCGCCTTCTGCGACTCGCGCCTTGGCGGCGACTGGGGGCAGACCTTCGGCACGCTCGGCGCGGGCACCGATTTCGATTCGATCCTCCAGCGCGCACAACCTCGTTGATGCGCGCTGAACACAAGCAAAAGCAAGCACCCCACAGGAAACAACACATGGCCGACCTGATCCTTCACCACTACACCACCTCGCCGTTCTCCGAGAAAGTGCGGCTCATCCTCGGCGCCAAGAAGCTGCCGTGGAAGTCGGTCTTCATTCCGCCGATCATGCCCAAGCCCGACGTGGAGACACTCACCGGCGGCTACCGCAAGACGCCGTTCCTGCAGATCGGCGCCGACATGTACTGCGACAGCGCGCTCATCGCCGACGTGCTGGAGCACCTGCAGCCCGAACCCACGCTCTACCCTGAGCCTGAAAAAGGCATGTCGCGCATCCTCGCGCAGTGGGCCGACACCACGCTGTTCTGGGCCGCGATGGCCTGGAACCTGCAGCCCAAGGGCGCTGCCGAAGTGTTTGCCAAGGCGCCGCCAGAAGCGGCCAAGGCCTTCGGCGAAGACCGCGGCAAGATGAGCGCCGGCAACATGACGCGCCTGCGTCCGGCCGATGCCACCAGCGCCTACAAGTCGTACCTGCGCCGCCTGTCGGACATGCTCGACGACAAGCCTTTTCTGTTGGGCGAGTTCCCCTGCATTGCCGACTTCTCGGTCTACCACCCGCTCTGGTATACGCGCCGCATCGAGTCGGTGAAAAGCATCCTCGACCTCACGCCCGCGGTGGTCGACTGGATGGACCGCATGGCCGCCATCGGCCACGGCACGCCCGAGAAATTCTCGGCCGACGAAGCCATCGCCGCCGCCAAGGCCGCGACGCCGCACACGCTGCTGACCGACAGCACCTTCCAGGACGACCACGGCATTCCGCTGGGCAGCGCCGTCACCGTGCGCGCCGAGAGCTTCGGCCTCGAAGAGACGCCGGGCACGCTGGTTGCCGCCACGCGCACGCACTACACGCTGGCGCGCACCGGCGACCGCACGGGCACGCTGCATGTGCACTTTCCACGCATCGGTTACGTGCTGAAGAAGGCCGAGGCCTGACGAGGCGTGACCGAAAACGAGGCGCAGGGCGGGCACCTTCGCGACTGCGCCCGCGCGCTTTCCGTATTTCAATAGCGGCTCCAACGTCAGAGACATTCAACACAAGGACACCGGCAAATGATTCAGGACTTCAAGGGCAAGACCGCTGTACTCACCGGCGCCGGTTCGGGTTTCGGCCTCGAATGCGCGCGCATCGGCGCCGCCCGCGGCATGAACCTCGTGCTGGTCGATGTGCAGCAGGATGCACTCGACAAGGCCAAGGCCGAGATGGAAGCTGCCGGCGCCCAGGTGCTGGCACGCAAGGTCGATGTGTCCGACGCGGCGCAGATGGAAGCGCTGGCCGCCGCTGTCAAGGAACGCTTCGGCGCGCCGCACTTCGTATTCAACAACGCCGGCGTGGGCGCGGGCGGCCTGGTGTGGGAAAACACCGTCGCCGACTGGGAATGGGTGCTGGGCGTCGACCTGTGGGGCGTGATCCACGGCGTGCGCCTGTTCACGCCGATGATGCTCGAGGCGGCTGCCAAAGACCCGAGCTATCGCGGCCACATCACCAACACCGCCAGCATGGCCGGCTTGCTCACGCCGCCCAACATGGGCATCTACAACGCGGCCAAGGCTGCGGTGGTGAGCCTCACCGAGACCATGTACCAGGACCTGAACCTCGTGACCGACCAGATCGGCGCGAGCCTGCTGTGCCCGTACTTCGTGCCCACCGGCATCACGAGCAGCGAGCGCAATCGCCCGAACGCGCCCAAGGACAGCGAGCTGACCAAGAGCCAGCTCATCGGCCAGGCCATGAGCAACAAGGCCGTGAGCAGCGGCAAGATCACCGCCGCCGAAGTGGCGGCCAAGGTGTTCGACGCGATCACGGCCAACCAGTTCTACGTGTTCAGCCACCCCAAGGCGCTGGGCAATGTGCGCAGCCGCATGGAGAACATCGTGTCGGTCACCAACCCGGCCGATCCGTTCCTGGAGCGGCCCGAGATCGGGCAGAAGCTGCGTGAGCAGCTTCGCTCGGCCTGAACCTGAGCCACACCGCGCCGTGCGCGGCGCGGTTCAGTTGTAGCTGACGGTCAGCATCGCGCTGGCCACGCGGCCGGCCGGCGGTTTGCCTTGCGGCTTGATCGACAGCGTGCCGCCATCGAGGCCCACATGCTGCCCGCCCGCCGGATCGAACGCGTTCTGCCGGCCCTTGGCGTCGGTGAATGCAGTGGCCACGGACATGCCACCGAGCGCATCGACGCGAACCCTGGCGCTGGGTCGATCCACCCATTGCCGCAGGAACACCACCTCGGTGGTGTTGCCCGCAACCACGCGATGCGTGACTGCGGGTGCTTTGGCGACGACCTGCATTTCATACGGAGCGGCGACGATCTCGCCCGTGAAATGAATCGTGCCATCCGCGGCGTTGGCGCCCAACGATGCCGCACCCATAGACAAGAATCCCAATGTCGCGAACACGCGCGAACGAAGGTCATGCTTGGTCATTTCAGTCCCTCTTTTCTTGAACCGCTTATTCACTCCCTGACATTGCATGGGTATGCGTCAAAGATGAAATCACAACGCAAGCGCTGGGACAAGCGGCATTTCCATTGCGCCATCGTGCCCATTCGTCGTGTTGCGAATTGCCCGCGCACTGTTATCGGAAATTACAGTTCAGGCGCTTGCGGATGTTTGCAATGCACGCACCAGCGCGTCGACGCGAACAAGCGCGGTGGCCATCGATTGATCGAGAAGGTCGCCATGGTCTTCCGCATGCTCGACGGCCACGCTGTGAATTTCGGCGAGCCCGAGCAGCGCAAGCGGGCTGGCAATGCCCGGCGTCAGCAGATCCAGGTGCGCCTGAAAACCGCCGGGACCATAGCCGTTGCTGCCGCACGAAGTCAGCAGCACCGTGCGACGCGTGCGCTCGGCCAGCAACGGCACGTACGGGTTGTCGAGGCTGCGATCGAAATTGAAGGTGGCGCCGACGCGCACGACGTTGTCGATCCATGACTTCAACTGCGCCGGCATGCCGAAGTTGTACATGGGCACGCCGATCACCAGCAGGTCGGCCTGGCGGATCTCTGCAATCAGCGCATCGCTTTCCGCCAGCACACCATGCATCCAGGGCGCGCGCAGCTCCGCGGGTGTGTAGCCCGCCTCGATCCATTCGCCGGTGACCACGCCGGGCGGCTTCGCGCCGATGTCGCGGTAGATCACTTCGTCGTGCGGGCGTTCGGTCTTCCAGGTCGAGACGAAGCGATGGCTCAGGCGGCGCGAGTGCGAGCCATGCGCGATGGTGCCCGAAAGGCCGGGGCGGGCGCTGGCGTCGATGTGGAGCAGGGTGGTCATGGCGGGGTCCTCGGTTGGGCTGATGGAGTGAATGGAATTCATCTGATTGCTTGACACGGATTGCAATTTATCCAAGCATCACGGCCGCCACAAACGACGATTTCTTTGCCTTGCTGAAAAATTGATTCATCCATGGCCAACCTGCATTCACTGCCCCCGCTGGCGGCGCTGCGCGCCTTCGAGGCCGCTGCGCGGCATTGCAGCGCCAAGCTCGCGGCCAACGAGTTGTCGGTCACGCCCACTGCCATCAGCCATCAGGTGCGGCAGCTCGAAGAATCGCTGGGCGTGCAGCTTTTCATTCGGCAGCCAAGGCAACTGGTGCTCACGCCGCAGGGCAGGGAACTGCAGGCGGTGTTGAGCGAATCTTTCAACGCCATGTCGAATGCCGTCGCGCGGCTGCGTGCGCCGCCCGCGCGACAGGCCATCACACTGTCGACCACGCCAGCCGTCGCGGCACGCTGGCTGCTGCCGCGCGTGGGCACCTTGCGTGCGTTGCATCCCAAGCTCGACCTGCGCATTCACGCATCGCACGAGGCCGTGGCGCTGGACGGCATCACGGCCGACATCGCCATCCGCTATGGCAAGGGCCAGTGGCCGGGCCTGGTGGCCGAAAAGCTGTTCGACAACACATTTGCGCCGGCCTGCAGCCCCGCGCTCAAGCTGCGCCGCCGCAGCGACCTGACGAAGCACACGCTGCTGCATTTCGCGGTGCCCGGCAGCAAGACCCAGCCGGGCACATGGGCCGCGTGGCAGCAAGAGGCGCAAGTGCCGAGCCTCGATGTGTCCGCCGGGCCGGTGTTCTCCGACGAAACGCACACCGTGTCGGCCGCGCTGCAAGGGCAGGGCGTGGCGTTGATGGGCTTGGCGCTGATCACGGACGAGTTGCGCGCGGGCAATCTGGTGCAGCCTTTTGGGCCAGTGCTGCCCGGTCTGCCGTTCTATCTGGTGTGTCTGGAGGCCCGACGTTCAGAACCGGCGGTTGCTGCGGTGTTCGAGTGGGTGAGGGGGTTGTCGCCGTTGGGCGCGGCTGCCCAGGCCCCGCGCTCTATCGCGGCACGAGGCGGTTGAGCGCCTTGACCGCAGCCACGGCGGGAACCACCACGAACGCATAGGCCGCGCTTCGCAGGGCCTTCGACTTCTCGACCCGCCGCGCAAGGGCAGGGCCATGCGTCCAGTACCAGGCAATGAAGGCACGGCCGACAGAAAAACGGGCGAGGCGTTCATCCCTGAAAACTCGCAGCAGCACGACCGACGGATGTGCCGCATCGCCCATCGTCGCGGTCATGACAAAGCACTTCTTGCCAGCGCGCTGCACCATGGGATATTGATAGCCGGGCTTGAATACCGCCAGCTTTGCGCTGTAGGCCTCCATGGTTTCGCGCAGCTTCTTTTCGTGCGCGTCGTCCACGGCATAGAAGTCCCCGCCAGAGCTGCCGACGTACACGCCCTCGATGTTGCTCCTGCAAAGCTCAATCATGAACTCGATGATTTCCGTGTCGTCGGGCGCGCGCTCGTGCGCGATTTTTCCAACCGCTAAGTACTGCGCGCACTGGCGCAGGTAGCTCTCCCATTCGGGCAACGACGGGTACGTTCGCAACTCTTCTTGCGCCGCAACGTAGAGCGGAAACACCACCGTCTTGACCTTCGCGACCATGCTCTTCAGCAGGTCGGGCTGGCGTTCAGGCACGGCGGCCTTGCGCGCGTTGTCCAACGCCACGATCATTTCCTGCAGCCGAAGGTTGTCGGGCTGGGTGTACAGGCCCAGGGCATCTGCCTTGCCGAGCCAAGCCTCCACGTCATTCGGATCGATTTCCAGGGCTCGATTGAAATAGTCGCAGGCCTCCTCGTAGTTGCCTGCGGCAATCGCCGCTTCGGCAAGCCGCTTGAGATTCGCGCCGTTGGCCGGAGCCGCTTGCTCGGGTTGACCCAACTGGACGTAGTGAGCGGGCCTGACCGGCTCGCGAACCATGATGTTGGTCCCGCAGTACTCGCATTTCACGAAGTCCCGCTCCTGCGGAATCTGGAGGGTTCCTGAACACTGGGGGCACACTGCGGCGACAAAAGTCATCGGGATTCGAATGGGTTGAGAAAAGGCGGGGCCGGACCGGCCGTGGAATGTAGCAAACGACGCGAGCCGCGTCAGTCTGCGGTCAGGCAGGCCGCAGGATAAAGCTGCGATGTCTTCGACAACAGCGCGCTACGGTGAGGTCAGTTCCATCCTGGAGCGGCGCTTTCACGTGGCCCGTGTGTCAGTCACGCCCTCGACACCGTTGAACGATCTCGGGCTCGATTCGCTCACCGTTCTGGAGTTCGTGTGCGCGGCCGAGAACATGTTCAAGCTGCGCATTCCCGTGGACAAGCTCGGCGTCGGCGGTGCAAGCGATCCGCTGACCTTGCAGGGCCTGTGCGAACTGCTCGACGCGCAGGCTCATGTCGCTGCTGTGAGGTAGCCGGCATCTGCTACGAAGCGGCGCCTTCGCCCGGAGTCTCGAATCCGCGCTGCAGTAGCAGTGCCGACAGCCGCGTGCAGGTTGGCCCGTCCGATGCACCCAGCACCACGGAGATCAGGCGCCGCCCGTCGCGCTGTGCAGTCGCGATCAGGTGTGCGCCACCGCCGGGCAACGCGCCGGCCTGAAGGCCATCGACATTCGCTACCTGTTCCAGCAGCGCCGCTTCCGGAACGTCGCTGAGGCGAGCCGTTCCGGCCACCTGGAACACCGATGAAAAGCCCTGCAACACGTGGCGCGCCATCGTGAGCATGTCGACAGCCGTGGTGCGGGCTGCCGCCTGAAGCCCCGTGGGACAGGCGAAGTGCGTGTCGGTCATGCCCCATGCCTGTGCCTGCCGGTTCATGGCCGAGACGAAAGCCGCCGGGCTTTCGCTGTGCCACGACGCAAGCGCAAGAGCGTCCTTGCGGGACGACGCGATCAACGCGGCCTCCAGCAACCGCTGCACCGGTTGCGACGTGGCGGCCGTGAGCAGTGCGTCGGAAGAGTCATCGCCGACAGCAACCGGCACGGGTTCGGCATGCCGGTCCAGGCGCTCGGCATGGAGTTTCTGTTCGACCAGAACCGCCGTCATCAGCAAAGACAGCGCGGCGGGCGCGAAGGGATGGCTGGCGGGTTGGTGGGTCAGCAACCTGTCGTGCGTCATGTCGTACAGGACCCAACTGGGCGTGGCCGGTTCCGTGGCGGCGGATGCGCCGGAACGACGGATCACGGCGGCGGGCGGCAGTGGCATGGGCGCAATGGCCACCGGCGCCGATGCAGCCGGTTGCTGCCGCTTCTGCGCTTCCTGCCGCCGGGTCAGCGTACGCACAATCTGCCAGAGCCGCATGCCGTTGGAACTCTTGAGCAGCACGAGGTCGCCGGAGCCGATCGCATCGAGCAGCGTGCGTTCGAGCGCATCGAGCGATTCGCTCGCATGCACGGTCGAGGTCGGCGGCAAGGCGGCTGCGATGCGGTCCCGCTGCCTGCTCATGAAGGTGCCCAGCAGGAAGACGAGCGCGGGCTCGCACTGCGCGATCGGTTCCACGAGCGCCTCGTGGTAGCGGCTCGTGTCGTCGCCCAGCTCCAGCATATCGCCGAGCACCAGGATCTTGCGGCCGTTGCTGCGCGGTTCGTCGGCCATCGAGGCCAGCGCCGCGGTCATCGACAACGGGTTGGCGTTGTAGGACTCGTCGATGACCCGGAAGTGTTTGTCGTCCAGCGCAAACGGCAAGACCTGCCCGCGCCCCTGCACGGCGGCGAACGACGCGAGCTGCGCGCAGACCTGGCTGTCGTCCAGCGCCAATGCATGCGTCACTGCAAAGCACACGAGGCTGTTGACGGCCATGTGCCGGCCTTTGGCGCCCAGCGCGTACTCAAAATGCCGGCCGGCATGGCTGGCCCTGATCCTGCCGGAAGCCGGGTCGTGCGCTTCCAGCCGGAAGTCGGCCGCGGCGGTTGTGCCGTAAGTCAGCACCTTCAGCGAGCGTGCCTGCGCGCGTGCCATCAGGTAGTCGAAGTACTCGGTGTCGGTGCACAGCACGGCCCACGCGCCGGGGTGCATGCCCTCGAACACGTTTGCCTTGCGTCGCGCGACGTCTTCCACGGTTTCTCCGTCGTCCAGGTGCGAGGCCGTGATGTTCGTGATGACGGCCAGGTCGGGCCGCACCAGCTTCACGTGCTGGAAGTCCTGCGCGTTGATGGCGCTGACGGCAATTTCCAGGATCACCAGGTCGGTCTGCGCAGGCACGCACGCCAGCATGGCGAGCACGCCCACACGCGAGTTGTAGTTCTGGATGGTGGCGAAGCGGCTGTGCGATGCAGAGAAGGCGTGATCGAGCATGTGGCACACGGAGGTCTTGCCCGCACTGCCGGTGATGGCGATCACGTGGCCTTGCAGCCGCTGGCGCGCGGCCACGCCCATCTCGACCAGCGACTGGATCGGGTCGTCGACCAGCAGCACGGGGAAGTCCGGCGCGAGTCCCGCGATCGGCCTGCGGAGCGCGGCGCCCACCAGTTGGGGCTGCATGCGCACGATCTCGTCGGACCAGTCCCAGTTGCGCTCGTGCGCGTTGTCGGAAAAACGCTCGTGGATGGCCAGCGTCCAGTAGTCGGAGGCCACAAAAAGCGCGGGCAGCGGCAGGTCTGCCGTCAGCGCCTCGCCGCGCGACACGGAGCGCACGAACCATCCGGGCGGCGGTGCCACCAGCCAGGTGCCGCCTGTGACGGCCGCCAGTTGCGCGGCGTTCCATGTCTGCCTGGGCTCACCCGGCAGATCGGGTGGCAAGGCCTCGGGCGGGAACACGCGATAGCGCGGCATCGGCGGAAACACCTTGGGTGGCGCCGGCGTCGGCTTGTCGGCATGGACGGTGAAGTCCACGAACAACTGCAGCCGCTCGCGTTCCACCTGCGCGGTCGCGGTGACGAGGCCGACTTCGATCTGCAGCTCGACGTCGTACAGCGGTGCGGCCGGTGGCCGCAGGCGGTGAACGTCGCGGTAGATCAGGCCGGGCTGCCAGCGGCTGGTGGGCCACGTCCAGTCGCACGGGTCGTGATCGGTCGACAGGCCCCAGGCCGGCGCGTCGACACAGGTGAAGGGAAAGGCGCAGATGTCGAGGCGCCAGTCGATGCCGGTGGGCTGGTCGAGTTGCCAGAAGGTCTCGACCGTCACGCTGCCGCGCCCGGTGAGCCGATCGGGCGTGACCCGCGCACCGAGCAGGCGAAGCGGGCCCAGCGGCACCGGCGATTCGAGCCGCGCCGCGCGGGGCACTTCGTTCGCGAGCCATTCTTCTTGTGGTTGTGTGGCCGCACGGATCGCATCCGGGTGGTGCCCCCTTCGCGGAAGAAGCGGCAACGACACCGGCTTGCGGTAGGGCGGTTGCAGGTCGATGAAGCACTGGCCGGTGGCGGCGAGCTTGAACGCCGAACCGAGGGCCTGGCTTTTCTGGAGGAATCGGCTGGCGGCCGCCGCAGCCTGCGGGCCTTCGAGCTGCACTGTCTGGCCGAAGCCCAGGCGCAGGGGTGTGAACACCACGCGCTGCACGCCGCTGTTGCCCAACTGAAGCGAGAACACGCCGCTCTCGCCTTCGTCGTGCATCGTGTCGCGCAGAAGGTCGCCGGCGCCGTGGACGATGGGCCGGTCGCGGTAGATCTCGACGCCTTGTTGCCCCCGGGTTGCGGTGCCAAGGACCGCATCGGCCCCGGCATCGATCAGCGCGCGGCCGATGGCCGTCCGGTCCGCATCGGAATTCGCTGGCGTGCCGTCGCTGCCCCAATGCACTGCCACCAGCACCACGTGCGCCTGCAGGCGTGCTGCGGCCATGCGAGGTGCCAAGCATGCCGTCCACGCAGTCGGCGAAGACGGCGGCAGGTACGCGTTGCCAGCGCTCGCCTCGCCGGCCGCGAGCTTCGGTGCGGCGGCGTCGAGCGAGAACAGTGCGACGTTCAGATGGCCCGCGCGGCGCAGGACGGGTTGCAGCGCTGCTTCCAGCGTCGGCCCCGAACCGGCGTGGCCGATGCCGGCCGCGTTGAGCAGGGCCGTCTGGTGCCCACGGGCTTTGTCGTCACCGCTGTGGCGATTGGCCGTGGCGATCACGTCGATGCCTGCCTCGCCGAGAAGGCGCAGCATCTCGGGGCGCGCGTGGCGGCGGTCCGAACTGTCGTCGCCGCTCGCGGTGTCCTGCGGCCCATGCAATGACGACACCACGCAGGCCAGGCTGGCAATGCCGAGATCGGCCTGCGCCATCACCGGAACCCCGCCGAGCACGGCCGACCAGCCCAGCTCTTGCGTGCGATGGTGCTGCCGGCCACCCAGGTTGATGTCACCGCCCCAGGCGACCACCGGCCCGTCGGTGGGCGACAACAGGGTAGATGCAGCACCTTCGCCTGCATCGTCCGCTGTCGCCTGCAGAAACTTCAGGCAGGCCGCGCAGTCCCGAAGACCGCAGGCCACGTCCTCGATGTCCAACCGGAACCCCAAGGCCCGGTTGAAGAAGGCGCCGCGGACCCGTGCGGGGTCGGGGAAGAACATCGCCAGCTCGGGCCAGAAATGACTGTCGACCAGACGGTGCGCGCGCTCTTCCAGCGCCAGGCGCAGCCTGTGCCGGTCAAGCCCGGCAAGCAAGGGCCGCAGCACGGGATTCGCGGCCAGCCTCGACACCATGTCGAACGCGGCGATCAGCGGCATGGGTCCCGTCGGGACGGCGCTGGCGTCCAGCTGGGCCGCAAGGTGCTGCAGGCCGAACTGAAAGATCACTGGCTCGGGCCGGTAGCGGCTCAGCTCATTGATGCCGCTGGCCAGCCAGGGGTCATCGGTGCGCTTGTCGCCGGTGGCTATGAAGTGTTCGAAGAGCCGGCCGGCCGCGGTGAGCCAGCGGCGCTCGCCAGTCAGGCTGTAAAGGCGCAAGAGACCGAACCCGGTCAGGCCTTCGCTGCGGCTGGCGTCGTGTGTGTGCACGATGCCCAGCGCCAGTTGCGTCATCAATGCCAGGTGTGTGGTGTCGCCGGTTGACTTGGTGTAGGCGACCAGTGCGAGCAGGCAGGCCGCGTTGCCGTCGAACCGCGCCTGGCCACCGGGGCCGGCGAGACCGGCTGCGAGCGTGCCGTCTTGCAACGGCGTTGTCCGGATCAGTGTGGTGGTCAGGCGGGCGAGCGCGCGGTGCATGGCTGCCTTGTGGGCGTCCGCCTTTGTGAAAGCAGAGGCTTCCACCAGCGCATGAACGGCGTGCGCGTGGCGCAGCGCATCGAAAGCGAGGGCAGAAGGGGCGGCGTGGGGAACACCGCCATCATCGAACGTGCCGTCCGGTCGCACGCGTGCCGCGAGATGGTCGCTGCCGTCTGCGATGAGCTGGCGCAACTGCGGCGCGCTCCACCGGGACCGCGAGCGGTAGCCCGTTGCGGCCCCCTCGGCACCGAGCGGATGCACGCCTTCCGCATCCACCAGCACGGCGTGGGTACGGAAGCACCACACGGGCGCGGCGGCGTCGTCGGGAAAGGCGAGATCGATGCCGAAGCGGTGGCGGCCACAGGCATGCAGGTTCACGGGATGCGGTTGCGCATGCGTCGCGCCGGGTTCCTGGAGGATGGCGTGGCCGGCGATTTCCTGCGCAAGCAGCGCCACGTCGAACCGCGCGTCGAAGGCGACGCCTTCGCGAAAGCGAGGTGGCGGGTTTTGCGAGAGGCGGGTCTTGAGCTCGCCCCAGGTCAGCATCTGTACCTGGCTCACCACATCCACGCGCAGGCTTTGCAGCGGGTGTGAAGAGCGCGCGGCAACGAAGGCCTCCAGCGCCTGCGTGCCTTGCTGCCAGGCCGCCTCCAGGTCTTCGCCACGTGCCGCGTGCACGTGGGCGCGATCGACGCCGTTGTGCAGTGCGAAGAACACGACACAGCCGGCGGTGCCAGCCGGTGCAAAGGCCTGCGGCGATGCGCCGCGGGAAGTCGCCAGGCCCTGCCAAGCGCTGTCCAGAAGATCGCTGAGATTCACTGCGTTGATCCCGGTCTCCGCCCGGCTGCCATGGGCGTTGTTCTTTTAGGTGGCGGCAGTCTATCGTTTGGCTGCAAACCAAAGCATGAACCCCTAGATGCCTTGGTGTCTCTGGTGCCGCCCCAGCGCAGCCGATCAGCGCGGCTGCTGTTGCGTGGTGCAGTGAATGCCGCCGCCGCCTGCGGCGATGGCATCGATGTCGAGCTGCACCACCTCGCGCTTCGGAAACAGGTCCCGCAGCAGTGCGCGCGCGTTGGCATCGGCGCGCGCATCGCCGAACTGCGGGCCGATGACGGCGCCGTTGCACACGTAGAAGTTGATGTAGCCCGCCGCGAACTCGTCCGTCTCGAACGTGCTGCGCACTGTCTCGGGACCCTTGAGCACTTCCACGCGCAAGCGCTGGCCGCGTGCGTCGGTGGCCTGCTGCAAGATTTCCAGGTGGCGCCGGGTCACGGCGTGGTCGTAGGAGTCCGGGTCGTCGTCGACGCCTGCAACCACCACCCCCGGCGCGGCAAAGCGCGCATAGAAGTCGGTGTGCCCGTCGGTGATGTCGCGGCCCGCGATGCCGGGCAGCCAGATGATCTTGCGCAGGCCCAGCAGGCGCTTGAGTTCTGCTTCGCAGGCCTCCTTGCGCAAGCCGGGGTTGCGGTTGGCATTGAGCACGCAGCTCTCGGTGATGATGGCCGTGCCCGCGCCGTCGACCTCGATGCCGCCGCCTTCGAGCACGAGCCGCGTGCTCAGGCGTTGCCCTTTAGCGGTGTCGGTCACGTACTCGGCCACCTCGGCGTCGCGTGCATGGGCCTGCTTGCCGCCCCAGCCATTGAAGTTGAAGTCGATACCGGCCCATTCGCCGGCGGCATTGCGCACGAACACCGGCCCGGTGTCGCGCATCCAGAGATCGTCCACCGGCTGCACTTCGAGTTGCACGCGGTTGCCGCACAGCCTGGCTGCCAGGTCATGCTCCTGCTCGCGCACGAGCATGTGCACGGGCTCGAAGTCGGCGATGGTGCGGGCGATGGTGGCCAGGTGCTCGCGCGCCGGCTTCAGCAAGCGCCGTCCCCAGACTTTTTCGCTGGGGCCGAAAGACATCCAGGTGGCGCGGTGCGCATCGCCTTCGTCCGGCATGCGCCAGGTCTCGGGGGCGGCGGCAACCGAAGACGGCGCAGCGGCCCAACCCAGCGGCGCAAGGCTCAGTCCGTTCAGCAGGCGGCGGCGGGTCATTGAAAAGTGCATCTCTCGAAGCCGATCAGAACTTGGAAAGAGGGCAGCCTGGCGTTGGACATATGAGTTCAATGGATGGGGGCGCCGATGCGGGGAGCCGCTTGGCCGTTTGCGGATTCTGACTAGAATCGCCACTCCCTTGGGGAGTAGCCGGCTTCCGGACTTCGGAAGCGCTCACGTCAACATACTCGGTTCGCACCATGCGAGCCGTGGCGTGAGCAACCGACAGGTTGGCGAGACCAGCGGCGCATGAACACGGCATTGGCCGGCGGGTTCGTGCGCTGCGGCGTCTTGAACCGGCCTTTGCTACTACCCACCATGAACATTGCCTCCACGATCCTTCTTGCATTCGCCATGTCGACGGATGCTTTCGCCGCTGCTGTCGGCAAAGGCGCAGCACTTCGCAAACCCTCCTGGCGCGAGGCCTTGCGCACCGGCCTCATCTTCGGCGTCATCGAGGCGTTGACACCCGTCATCGGCTGGGCTGCCGGCCTGGCCGCCGCCAGCTATGTCGCCCGGTGGGACCACTGGATCGCGGTCACGCTGCTCAGCGTGCTGGGGCTGCGGATGATCTGGGCGGGCTTCGGCGCACCCGATGCGGTGGAAGACAAGCCCGAACGCAACTCCTTCTGGACACTCGCGGTGACCGGCTTCGCCACCAGCATCGACGCGATGGCCGTGGGCGTCGGGCTGGCCTTCATCAACGTCAACATCGCCTGGACTGCGCTGGCCATCGGCCTTGCCACCATGACGATGGTGACCATCGGTGTGATGGTCGGGCGCGTGCTGGGTGCGGTGATCGGCAAGCGCGCGGAAATCCTGGGCGGCCTGGTACTGATCGGCATCGGCTTCCTGATCCTGTACGAGCACCTGAACGGCCTGGCCTGAGGCGCTGAAAAAAATGGGCGCCCGGCGCCCATTTTGAACACCTAAGCACTAGCATCCGGGGCATAAGACAGACAAGGACCCCCCATGGAGACGTACCCGACCCTTCGCCAGGCCACAGGCGTTGCCCGCATTCTCAGCAAGCGCTCGTCTTGCACCATCGTGGTCTATCGCCAGGGAGATGAAAGGTTCGTGGCGGCGCATTCCGCCGACCGTGTCGATGGCACCATCGAAAGCGTGTACCGCGACGGGTACGTTGTGCCGACGCTCCTGAGCAAGACGACACGCTGACGCGTCAGCGGCCGTGGGGCGCGTCCCCCGCGGCCTGCATCGCGATCCACTCCCATACCGCACGAATCGCCGGCTCTTTCTCGCGTCCGCTCGCGGTGGCCAGAAAGTAGCTGCCCGTGTCGAGCGCAGGCCCGAACGGCTGCACCAGCGCACCGCTGCGCACTTCTTCCGCCGCCAGCGTGAGGCTCAACAGCGCCACGCCATGCCCGCCGAGCGCGGCGAGCATCGCGTGCGTCTCGTCTGAAAACGAAAGGCCCGAAGCCTTCAGCGCCCGGCCCCTCGGCGGCGTGATGCCGGCCTCGCGAAACCAGCGCGGCCACACCGCAGGCGCCAGTGCCTGCGGCTGCCAGTCGCAGTGGATCAACTGGTGCTTCGGCAGATCGCCCACGCGCGTGAGGCCCAGCATCGGACTGCACAGCGGCGCGTAGCGCTCGGGCATCAGCTCGCGCGACGCAAGGCCGGGCCAGTTGCCGCTGCCCGAGCGCACCGCGATGTCGGCGTCGCCCCTTGCAAGGTCGACCAGCGTGTCGCTCGCATGCAGCCGCAGCTCGACGCCAGGGCAGGCCTCGCGGAAAGCCACCATGCGCGGCAACACCCACCGCGCGGCAAACGCCGTGTTCGTGGTGAGCGTGACGGCCTGCGATGCGGCAGGGCGCCGCAGCTTGTCGACACCGGCTTCGAGCACGTCGAAGCCCATGCGCAGGTCGTCGAACAGCCGCTGGCCCGCAGGCGTGAGCGCCAGTTGCCGCGTCAGGCGCCGAAACAGCGGCTGCCCCAGCGTGTCTTCGAGCGCGCGCACCTGGTGGCTGATGGCAGAGGGCGTGACCGAGAGTTCGAGCGCCGCGCGCTGAAAGCTCCGGTGCGCGGCTGCAGCCTCGAAGGCGCGCAGCGACAGCAGCGGAGGCAGGCGCCGGGGCGGCCGGACAGATGAGCCAATCTCGTTCATGAGAGGAAAAATGATCGTTTGTGGATGGCCTTGATCATGCCTAGATTCAGGACCTGTGCAGCCATTCTGACTGCACAGGACAGAACAAACCGACTCATCCATCAAGACCATGACACTGAACCTTCTCCACATCGACGCCAGCGCCCGTGCGGGCCGTTCCGACATCGACCTCCACGGCTCGCACACGCGTCGCCTTTCCGCGCGCTTTGTCGAGCACTGGCGCAAGGCGCGGCCGGACGACCGCATCGACTACCTCGATGTCGGCCAGCAGCCGCCCGCGCACGTCACCGGCCGCTGGATCCATGCGGCCTTCACGCCGCCGGCCGAGCGCGAACCGTGGATGGCCGACGTGCTCGCCGAGAGCGACCGTCTGGTCGACCAGCTCATCGCCGCCGATGTCGTCGTGGTCGGCCTGCCGATGTACAACTTCGGCGCGCCGGCGCAGTTCAAGGCATGGATCGACAACATCGTGCGCGTGGGCCGCACCTTCGGTTTCGATCGTTCGCGCGGCGCCGTGCCTTACTGGCCGCTGCTGGCGGACGCGGGCAAGCGCGTGGTGCTGCTTGGGGCGCGCGGCGACCACGGCTACGACGCGGGCGGGCGCATCGCGCACCTGAATCACACCGAGAACAGCGTGCGCTCGGCCTTGGGTTACATCGGCATCACCGAGGTGTTCGAGGCTGCGGTGGAGTCGGACGAATTCGGCGGCGAACAGCTTGCGCAGTCGCTGTTGAAGGCGGAGGCCGGAGTCGATCGCCTCGTCGACGAACTCGGCGGTGCGACAGCAGGCAAGGCCAATGCGAACGCCGATGGCCAGCTCGTATGCTCGGACGACCCCCGATGAACTGGAGCGAGATTGACCAAGCCCGAGGCAGACAAAAACCCGACTGACGGGACAGCCGCAGCGAAACCTCTGCGCGTTCGCGAGGCAGTGACTACCGATGTGCAAGCCATGCTCGCGTGCGACGCGTATGCCCGGTCGAACACCGGTCGGGCAAGTCTTGTCGCCGCCGCAGTCGGGCAGCGTCAATGCACGGTGGCTGTGGAGGACGGCCGTGTCGTCGGCTACGTGGTGCTCACACACGACTTCTTCGGGAACGGCTTTGTTTCTCTTGTCGTCGTTTCGCCTGCGCACCAGCGCAAGGGCGTGGCACTTCGACTGCTTGCGGCGGCCGAGGCCGCATGCCGGACGCCCAAGCTCTTCACCTCGACAAACAGCTCCAACCTGGCGTCCCAGAGGCTCATCTCGAAGGCAGGCTTCTTGCGCAGCGGCCTGATCGAGAACCTCGATGCGCATGACCCCGAGCTTGTGTACTTCAAGTTCGTTTGATCGAGCGGGCCTATCGATCACAGGGCAGGGGCGCGATAGACACCTTGCCCTTTGGGATGACCATTACATCCGCGTACACCGAAATCGGAGAAGATGAAGCACTGGTCGCCTGAAAAACATCGATGAATTTACCGGGTCTCTCTAAATTCCGCATTGGGTTGAACACACGCCTGAGCCTTGGTGTTGCTGCGGTCGTTCTGACCGCAACTTTCGCCATCGCCACCGTGGCGCTGCACCTGGTCAAGAGTCGCATGCGCGCATCGATCGCGGACGAGCAGGTCGCGCGCGTGTCCGCCATTGCCGACGCCATCGACCAGAAGTTCAGCAGCCGCCGTACCCTGCTGCAGACCTTCGGCGACAGCGTGGAAACCCAGGGCTTCGAAAACGCCGTTCCGCTGCAGGCCTTTCTGGAAAAGCACCCGGCGCTCAAGCAGGCCTTCGACAACGTGGCCTTCATCGACATCGACGGCAACCTCGTGGCCAACCAGAACGGCGCGCAGCAGATCGGCAGCGTCAACCTCAAGGACCGCGCCTACTTTCAGGAGACGGTGAGCTCCAAGGCCGGCGTCATCTCGCAGCCTTACCGCAACCGCCTGAACGGCCTGGCGCAGGTGGCCATCACGGAGCCGGTGCTCGACAGCGCCGGGCAGGTGAAGTTCGTGATTTCCGGCGCCATCAACCTGAAAGACCGCAACGTCCTGGGCAGGCTGGCCGATGTCCGGTTCGGCAAGACCGGCTACCTGTTCATCACGACCACGGACGGCATTGTGGTCGACCATCCACGCACGTCGCGCATCCTCAATCACATTCAGGCAGACGGCGCAGGAGCGCCTGAAATCATCCGCGCCATGGCCGGTTTCGAGGGGGCGAGCGAAGGCGTCGACGAGAGCGGTGTGCCCGGCCTCTATGCCTTCGACCGCACCGAGCAGACCAACTGGATCGTCGGGGCCATGTACCCGCGCGCCGAGGCTTTCGCCCGCCTCGATGCCATCGAACGCGGCGCCTGGCTCGGTGCGTTTTTGCTCGCGCTGTCGGCGGGCACGCTGGCACTGGGTGTGGTGCGGCGGCAATTGAGGCCATTGGCCGACCTGCACCGGCACATGCAGTTTGCGCAGGACGCGCCCACGGAAGTCGCGGCGCCGCGCAGCTACGCGCAGGACGAGATCGGCGATCTCTCGCGAACCTTCGATGAACTGATGGCGCAACGGCGCGCCAGCGAGGTCAGCCTGGCGCACAGCGCGGCGCAGGTCCGCACCATCGCGGACAACATCCCGGCGATGGTTTCGCACGTCGACGCGTCGCTGCGCTACACGTTCGTCAACGCGCACATCCGGGCGCTGCACAAGAACGCGCCGCTGGTCGGCCGGTTGATGCCCGAGGTTCGCGGCGAGAAGGACTTCGCTGTCGTCGAGCCGCATTTCCGGCGTGCGCTGGCTGGCGAGACCGTCATCATCGAGAAGACCGGCGACCCGGCGCTCGGCATCGGCGACCGCACCTTCAAGGCCCACTACATCCCCGACCATGATGCGGATGGCGTCGTACAGGGTGTGTTCTCGATGACCTTCGACATCACGGAAGACGTGAACATCCGCAAGGCGTTGACCGAGCAGGAGAAGCGGGTGCGCGACGTGACCGACAGCATCCCCGCGCTGGTCGGTTACTTCGATCGCAACCAGAACTGCCTGTACGGCAACAGCCGGGCGCGGCAGATGGCGGGCGTGGGCAACGGCTCGCTGCAGGGCCTGACATTGCGATCCGCCCTGGGCGACGCGATGTTCCGGCAGCACGAGCCCTACCTTCCCATGGTGTTCACCGGCCAGAAGGTGCGCTTTCCCGTGCATGCGCCGATGCATGACAGGGAGGGCTACTTCCAGGTCAACCTGATTCCCGACAAGAACCTGCAGGGCGAGGTTCTGGGTTTCTATCTCATGACCTTCAACATCACCGCGTTGAAGGAGGCCGAGCTGCGCCAGGCCGAGAGCGAACTGCGACTGCGCACCATCACCAACAGCATGCCGGCGCTCATCACCTACATCGACCGCGAAGAGAAGATCACCTTCGCCAACGCCACCAGCCGCGAATGGCTCGGGCTCGATCCGTCGGAAGTGCTGGGTCGTCATGTGCAGGACGTGGCCGGCCTCGACGTGTACCTCTCGCGCAAGGCCATGATCGCGCGGGCGCTGGCGGGTGAAAAGGTGGAGTTCGAAGCGCGCACCCAGCGCACGGGGTTCGAGCGCGTCACGCAGGTGATCTACGTGCCCGACACGCGCGAAGACGGATCGACGCACGGCATCTTCTCGCTCGCGCTGGACATCACCGCGCTGAAGGTGGTGGAGCACAAGCTCATCGAACTGGCGCGCCTTGACACGCTCACCGGCCTGCCGAACCGGCTGGCCTTCAACGAGTACCTGCCCGATGCGGTGCTGCGCGGGCGGCTCACGGGCAACTCGCTGGCGCTGATGTTCCTGGACATCGATCACTTCAAGGGCATCAACGACACGCTGGGCCACGCGGTGGGCGATGCCGTGCTGGTCGAATATGCGCGGCGGCTGCTGGGCAGCGTGCGCGGCACGGACATGGTGGCCCGGCTCGCCGGTGACGAGTTCGTGCTGGTGCTGGAAAACCTGAACGCACCGGACGCGGTGGCCTCGGTCGCTGAAAAAATCGTGGAGCGGATCAACGCGCCGCCTTTCGTGGTCGATGGTCAGCAGATCGAAGTCACGACCAGCATCGGCATCGCGTTTCACCGGGCGGCCGATTCTTCCGTCACCGCTGCCGAGCTGCTGGCGCGGGCCGATGCGGCGCTCTACAACGCCAAGGCGGCGGGGCGCAACCGGTTCGAGTTCTTCATTCCGGCGGGGGCTTCGGCGACGGGCAAGACAGCAGCGCCGGCCGATCCGTCTCCCGAGAAGCACTGACTTTCTCTATGGAATCAACGCGAGAACATGGTTCTCGTGGCGCCCCTCGCCAAGAACGAAATGGGTGCGCCCCTTCTCGACAAGACCGTGCTTCTCGTAGAAGCCGCACGCCCTCCGGTTCTTGACGTTGACCGACAGCCACAGCGCATCGGTACCTGTGCGCTTCCGGATCGACGCACGCGCCTCCCGCAGCAGTGCCGTACCCACACCAGCGCCCGTGAACGGCTCCTGGACATACAGCGTGCAAAGCTCCGCTTCCGCTGAAGGAATGAGCGGCTGTGCGACACCGAAGCGCACCAGCGCATAGCCGACGAGGTGACTGTCGATTTCCGCGACGAGCAGGCAAGCAGCGGCGTCTTCGGTCAGCGCGACGAACTTCGATGGCGTGAATTCCCCGAGTACATAGCGGGCGAGCAGATCGTTCACGCCCTCCGTGGCGTAGGTGCTAAGCCAGACCTGGATCGCGAGCGCGGCGAGCGTGTGTGCATCTGCTGTGACGGCAGGGCGGACGGCGATCGTGTCTCGTTCTTCGGTGGATGTTGCCGGCATGGTGTGTGTGGCTCGAAAGCGAAAGGGGCGATGCGTAGATGAAGCAGGTGTGCCGCTGGATTCTGCCTTCGCCAATCCGCTGGCGCGCCTTAAAAAAGTACCAAAGCCGCTTGACCCTCTCGCAACGTCACACCCTACGATGCCTTCAACTTGGAGAGAGAAGGCATGCTTTTGAAGATTGGCGAACTCGCCCGGCGCACCGGACTGACGGTGCGTGCGCTGCGGCACTACGGGGACATCGGCCTGCTGGTTCCGTCCGGCCGCTCGGTCGGCGGCTACCGCCTGTACGACCGCAAGGACATCGCGCGGCTGTACCGCATCCAGGCGCTGCGGCGGCTCGATCTGTCACTGGCCGAGATTCAGGGTCTGCTCGACAACGCGGCAAACGGTCTTTCGGAGGTCGTTGCGCAACAGGTGACGCAGCTCGACCGCGAGATCAAGCAGGCAACCGCACTGCGCACGCATCTGCTCGCGCTGCAGGCCCAATTGAAGGCCAGCGAGGAGCCGGCGGTCGACGACTGGCTGGTCGCGCTCGAAAGCATGGTGGCGGGCTCGAAGTACTTCAGCGACGACGAACTCCACCAGATGAAGACGCAGCGCGACGGCTTCAACGACGCGGTCGCGCCCGAGCGGGCCGCACTGACCGCCACGCTCCACGGGCTGATGGCGTCCGGCGCATCGCCGCAGAGCCAGCCCGCGCAAGCCTTGGCGCAGCGATGGATTGCGTTGCTGCTCGAAGAAGCCGGCGGCGACGAAGGCCTGCTCATCAAGCTCTACACGATGCATTGGAACGAGCGGGCGTTGCATTCGATGACCGGCATCGACCAGGCCGGCATGACGTACATCTCGCATGCGATGGCTCATGGGCGCCTGCAGTTGTACGCCGCCTACTGCAGCGCCGATGAGATGGCGACGCTGCGGGACCACTACGTCGCGCAGACCGATGCGTGGCCGCCGCTCATTGCCGAGGTGCGCCGCCAGTTGTTGCGGGGCGTGGCGCCGGGCAGCGCGGACATGCGCACGCTGGCGCGCCAGTGGCAGGCGCTGTCGCTGGCCAAGGCGGGCGGGGACATCGCGCTGCAGTCGAAGCTGCAGGTCGCCTTCAACAACGAGCCCGCCTTGCGCACTGGCTCGGGCATCGATGCCGCGCTGGCCGCCTATGTCCAGCAGGCCATCGATTCGCTCGAAGCACCCGAATCCATTCAGTAGACAGAAAGCCAAGGAAACACTTGAACCCCACGACCCAGGCCAATGCCCATTTCTTCAGCGGCAACTACGCACCGCTGACCGAGGAGCACGACATTGCCGCACTCGAAATCACCGGCAGCTTTCCCCCGGAACTCTCGGGCACGCTCTACCGCGTGGGCCCGAGCCCGCAGTACGCGCCGCGCGACGACAACTACCACTGGTTTTCCGGCGACGGCATGGTGCATGCGTTCCATGTCGCCGATGGCAAGGTGTCGTACAGCAACCGCTGGGCGCGCACGCCCAAGTGGCAACTGGAGCACGAAGCAGGGCGCGCGCTGTTCGGCACCTTCGGCAATCCGGCAACAAGCGATCCGCTCGCGCTGGGCCGCAACGGCGGCACGGCCAACACCAGCATGCTGTGGCACGGCGGCAGGCTGTTCGCGTTGGAGGAATCGCATCAGCCCTTCGAGCTTGATGCGCGCACGCTGGCGTCCAAAGGGCACCAGAGTTTTGGCGATCGGCTCACCACGCGTTGCACCGCGCATCCGAAGGCCGACCCGGAAAGCGGTGAGCTGCACTTCTTCGCCTACTCGCCCGATGGCCCCGGCACGCCGGGCATGCTCTATGGCGTGATGGACGCCGAATGCGAAGTGACGCAGTTGCAGTCCTTCACCGCGCCATACGCCAGCATGGCGCACGACTTCATGCTCACGCGCGGTCATGTGCTGTTTCCGGTCATGCCCCTGACGACCAGCGTGGAGCGCGCGATGCGCGGCAAGCCGCTGCTGGCCTGGGATGGCGACAAGCGGACGCATGTGGGCGTGATGCGGCGGGGCAGCAGCGTGGACACGATGCGTTGGTTCGACACCGACGCATGCCACGTCTTCCACGTGATGAACGCGTGGGACGACGGCGACGCCATCGTGGCCTATGTGATGCAGTCCGACACCGCCCCGGGCCTGCCCGACGCCGAAGGCAGGCCGGGCGATCCGCAAGCCATGGCCGCACGCCTGTGTCGCTGGACCTTCGACATGGCCGGTGCCGGCACGCAGTTCAAGCGCGAATACCTCGACGACCTTGTGGCGGAGTTCCCGCGCATCGACGAGCGCTTCACCGGGCGGCGCAATCGCTACGGCTTCTACACCTGCCACTCGGTTGCGCGCCCGAGGGACGATGCTGAAAGCGTTCTCTACGACAGCCTGGCGTGTTTCGATTTCGTCACCGGCGAGCGTCGCATCCACACACTGCCGCCCGGCGATGTGTTCTCGGAGCCGGTGTTCGTGCCGCGCCACGCCGATGCGCAAGAAGGCGACGGCTGGTTGCTGGCCGTCGCCTGGAGAGAGAAGGAGAACCGAAGCGACCTGCTGGTGTTCGATGCGCAGGCGCTGGCTGCGGCGCCTGTTGCGGTGGCCCGCCTGCCGCACCGCGTGCCCTTCGGCTTCCACGGGAACTGGCGGGCCAACGCTTCTTGAGGCTCGGCGGCGCTTCGGTCAGGCCCGCGCCGAAGCGCAATCGCCCAGCGAACCGTGCGTCTCGCGCTTGTCGAGCGAACGGCTCCACAGCGCGATGCCCAGGCCCACGAGCGTCAGCAGCGCAGCCACCCAGCCCAGCGCACGCAGCCCCGGTCCGTGATCGATCACCACGCCGCCGACCCAGGCGCCGAGCGCGTTGCCGAGGTTGAAGGCCGCGATGTTGAGGCTCGACGCAAGGTTCTGGCCCGCACCCGAGGCCTTCTCCAGCACCCGCAACTGCATCGGCGCCACCGTGGCGAACGAGGCCACGCCGAGCAGTCCGACGAAAACCACGGCAGTGAACGGCGTGCCGATGGTGAACTGCATCGCACCGAGCACCACGGCCAGCGCCACCAGCGTGCCGAGCACGGCGGGCATCACCGAGCGGTCGGCCAGCTTGCCGCCCAGGATGTTGCCGATGGCCAGTCCGCCACCGAACACCAGCAGGATGGGTGACACGGCCGATTCCGACAGGCCGGTGATCTGCGTCAGCAGCGGCTGGATGTAGGTGAACACCACGAACACGCCGGCAAAGCCGAGCACCGTCATCGCCAGGCCGAGCAGCACCTGCGGCCGCGCCAGCACGGCGAGTTCTTCGCGTAGCGGGGCAGGCTTGGTTTCGCCCTTGACGCGGGGCACGAACACCGCGAGCACGGCAAATGCCAGCACGCCGATCACCGTCACGGCCCAGAAAGCCGCGCGCCAACCGAACTGCAGGCCCAGCCACGCACCGGCCGGGACGCCGAGCAGCGTGGCGGCGGTAAGGCCGGTGAACATGATCGCGATGGCCGAAGCGCGGCGTTCCGGCGCCACGAGCCCGGTGGCAACCACCGAGCCGACGCCGAAGAAGGTGCCGTGCGCCAGCGAGGTGATCACCCGCGCGGCCATCAGCATTTCGTAGTTGGGCGCCAGCGCACAGGCGAGATTGCCGAGCGTGAAGATCGCCATCAGCGCGAGTAGCACCGTCTTGCGTGGCAGCTTGCGCGTGGCAATGGTGAGCACAGGCGCGCCGACCGCGACGCCGAGCGCATAGCCCGAGATCAGCAGGCCGGCGGCCGTGATGGTGACGTGAAGGTCCGTCGAAACCTGCATCAGCAGGCCCATGATGACGAACTCGGTGGTGCCTATTCCGAAGGCACCGGCGGTGAGGGCGAGAAGAGCGATGGGCATGATGGCCTGTACTGTGCAGACATTCGCCTTCGATGACTAGAATGCCGCCCCGACAAGCACTTGTGAGTTCAACTCACAAAGAAGGACGAAAACCATGCCCCGTCTCGATGTCAACCGCTCCGGCGAAATGGAAGCCTTCGTGCAGGTGGTCGAGTCGGGCGGTTTCTCGGCCGCGGCGCGCGTGTTGGGCATGACGCCCTCGGCCATCAGCAAGCTGGTCGCGCGGCTCGAACTGCGGCTGGGCATCCAGTTGGTGCACCGTTCCACGCGCAAGCTGCAGCTCACGCCCGAGGGGCTTCACTTCTACGAGCGCAGCACCCGCGTGCTGGCCGACATGGACGAGGCCGAGCGCTGCGCGGCCGCCGGTGCCGCACCGCGCGGGCGCGTGAGCATCAACGCCAGCGTGTCCTTCGGGCAGCACAAGCTGGTGCCGCTGGTGCCGCGCCTGCTGGAGATGCATCCGCAGATCACGCTCGACATTGCGCTGACGGACCGCATCGTCGACCTGATGGACGAGCGCGCCGACATCGCGATCCGCTGGGGCCAGTTGCCGTCGTCCGATTTGGTGGCGCGGCGGCTCGGCGAAACGAGCCAGGCCATCGTGGCTGCGCCGGCCTACCTGGCGAAGTACGGCACGCCGCGCACACCGCAGGAACTGGAAGCGCACAACCGCCTGGGCTGGAGCTACCGGCGCAATGCACCCGACTGGCCATTGCGCGTTGACGGCCGAATGATCGCGCTGCCGGTGGTCGGCCCGGTGCGTGCGGCCGACGGCGAAACGCTGCGGCACCTGGCCATTGCGGGCGCCGGCGTGGCGCGGCTGTCGCTGTACCACGTGCAGCACGACATCGATGCGGGCCGGCTGGTGCCCTTGCTCGACGAGTTCAACCCTGGCGAGATCGAGCCGATCCACGCGGTGTACATCGGCAAGGCGGGTACGCTGCCAGCGCGAGTGCGCGCGGTGCTCGACTTTCTGGTGGCCTGCTCGGGCGTGGGCGACGGGCGCTACACGCTCAAGCGCACAGCGCCGATGCCCGGGAATTCCGCCGTCACCTGATCGCCACGGCGGCATGGCAGCACGCCGACCCAGGAGCCGGTCGTCACGACGGTGCCGGCCGGCACGGTCTGGCCGTGGCGCGTGAGGTGGCGCAGCCAGATCGGCAGCAGCCAGGCTGGGTCCGACAGCGGATGGGTGCCGACGCGTACCACGGTTTCCGCATCGCCGACTTTGGTTTCGCAGCGTTGCGAAGCCCAGTCGACGGCGGCATAAGGCAGCCATTCGCCGAGCACCAATGCGCCGTGTACCTGCGAATCGGCCAGCCGCAGCAGGGCGGGCGTGGCGGGCAGGTCTTGCCAGCGCGCATCGACGATTTCTACCGAAACAGTCATGGCGTCGATGAGTGATGCGGCGTCGGCGTGGTCCAGGGTTGCGGCTTGTGCGGGCGTGATGTCGCGTGCCAGTCGCAGCGCAATCTCGGCTTCGATGCCGGGCGTGTGGAACACGAGGTCACTGAAGTTCGCGGGGCTTTGCCGCACGCCTGCCGGTGGCAGCGGCGCATGTGTGAGCGTCGCGCTGCGCGAGCCGCCGCCGGATTTCCAGATGCGGGGCAGGGCGCTGGTGCCGAACCAGTCGAGTGCGGTGGCTACGGCGTCTTGTACTTCGTAGGCTTGGGTGTCGCTGGCGAGCGTGCCGGTCCAGGGCGTGGCGTCGAGGGTGCGGTTGCCACGGCGTGCGGCGACCAGGGCGTCTGTGAGTGCGGTCTGGGATGGGGTCATCTTTGGGATCTTCTCAGGTTGGGCGATTGTTTTGGGCTGCTTGTTCAGGGCGAGTGCGAATGACACCAGGTGCTCCCCTCCGCGAATGTCCCCCGCTTCGCTCCTCCTTTATTTCGCTGCGGGGAGCACCTGGTGTCATTCGCACAGGGGCACGCTGCTGATGGATCGCAGATCAACCACCGCTCTGTCCAGCGCTCGCGCCGATACGGGGCTCTTTTTAGCTAAATAAAGGAGGAGCGAAGCGGGGGACATTCGCGAAAAAGAGCACCGTGTCGGCGTGAGCGATGCCCTGACCAGCAGCGGCGGCAAAACAAAACCAAGTCAGCTCTCGACGTGAACCTTCCCATCCTTCACAACCTTCGCCCACTTCGCAATTTCGGTGCTGATGAACTGTTTGAACTTGTCCTGCGAACCGCCGCCATCTTCAGCGCCGTAGGTATCAAGCCGCTCCTGCACATCAGGCATCGCCAACACCGCGTTCACATCGCGATTGACCTTCTGCGCAATCGCCGGCGGCAGCTTGCCGGGCCCGGCGAGCCCATACCAGGTGGTCGCCTCGAAACCCTGGAAACCTTGTTCCTGCATCGTCGGCACATTCGGGTGGCCCTTCGCACGCTTGGTGCGCGTTTGCGCGACCGCCAGCACGCGGCCGTTCTTCACATGCGGCGTGGCTGCGGTCATGGTCTCGAAGCTGTATTGAATCTGCCCGCCCATCAGGTCGCCCAGCAACGGGCCGCTGCCCTTGTACGGCACATGCAGCGCATCGATGCCGCCCTGCAGCTTGAACATCTCCAGCGCCAGATGTTGTGCCGAACCGGCACCGGCCGAGCCGAAGCTCACGGAGCCCGGTGCGGCCTTGCACGCGGCGACGATGTCTTTCACCGTCAACGCCTTTTGCGACGGGTTCGCGATCAGCAGGTTGGGCGTGACACCCACCAGCACGATCGGCACGAAGTCGCGCTCCACGTTGTAGCGCAGCTTGGGCTGCAGGCTGGGCGCGAGCGCGTGGCTGTTGATGTGGGCCATCAGCAAGGTGCTTCCGTCGCTGGGCTGCTGCGCCACGTACTCCGCCGCGAGCACGCCGGCCACGCCGCCCTTGTTCTCGACGATGACCTGCTGGCCCCACATGATCGTGAGCTTCTGCGCGACCACGCGCGCCAGCGCATCGGTGCCGCCGCCCGGTGGAAAGCCCACCACGATGCGCACCGGCCCGGAAGGCCACTCCTGCGCGAAAAGTCGTGGCACGCCCAGGCTGGCGGCTGCCGCGCCCGCGGCTTGAATGAGGGAACGTCTTTGCATCATCTTTGTCTCCGTGGTGTTGGGGTCCGATGCGTGCCGGGCAAGAAGGCCCGGCAAGTTGTTGGCCGTCGCGTCGTTCGAGCGAGGTGATGCGGCCTGGTGTGTTTTGCGCTCAGGCAGCCTTCTGTAGACCGGCAGGCGCCGCCGCGTGGTTCGCGAAATGGTCCATGGCCGCATGCACGCCGCTGCCGGCCAGCTTGATGCCGATGAGCTTCATGCCCATCTCGACGCCCGCGACCATCGCAACCAGCGTCAAGTCGTTGCTGTCACCGAGATGCCCCATGCGGAACATGCGGCCCTTGAGCTTGCCGAGGCCCGTGCCCAGCGACAGGTCGAAGCGCTGGTGGATCAGCCGGCGCAGCGCATCGGCATCGACGCCCACGGGGGTGATCACGCCGGTGAGCACTGGTGAGTACACGGCAGGGTCTGCGCATTGGATCGGCAGGCCCCACGCATTGACGGCGGCGCGCACGCCGGCGCCCCAGCGCTGGTGCCGTGCGAACACGTTGTCCAGCCCTTCGCCGAGGATCATGTCCAGCGATTCCGACAGGCCGTACAGCAGGTTGGTGTTGGGCGTGTAGGGCCAGTAGCCGTCCTTGTTCATCTCGACGATCTCATCCCAGGCCCAGAAGGCGCGCGGCAGCTTGGCGGTCTTCGAGACTTCGAGCGCGCGCGGCGACAGCGCATTGAAGCTGATGCCCGGCGGCAGCATCAGGCCCTTTTGCGAGCCGCTGATGGTCACGTCCACGCCCCATTCGTCGTGCCGGAAATCGGCGCTCGCCAGACCCGAGATGCTGTCGACCATCAGCAGGGCGGGGTGGCCCGCCGCATCGATGGCCTTGCGCACCGAGGCGATGTCGGAGGTGACGCCGGTGGAGGTCTCGTTGTGCACCACGCACACGGCCTTGATCTTCTTTTCGGTGTCCTTGCGAAGCCGCGCTTCGATGAGTTCGGCCTGCACGCCGTGGCGCCAGCTCGGCGCGTTGGGCAGGTGCTCGTCGGTGCCGCCCGCGGCCAGGAATTCGGTCGACAGGCCCAGGCGCGTGGCCATCTTCTGCCACAGCGAAGCGAAGTGGCCTGTCTCGTACATCAGCACGTGGTCGCCGGGGCTCAGCGTGTTGGCGAGCGCGGCCTCCCATGCGCCCGTGCCCGATGCGGGGTAGATGGCGACCGGGTGCTTCGTCTTGAAGATCTCCTTGATGCCGCCGAGCACCTTCAGGCCGAGCGTGCCGAACTCGGGCCCGCGGTGGTCGATGGTGGGCAGGCTCATGGCCCGCAGGATGCGATCGGGCACCGGGCTGGGGCCGGGGATCTGGAGGAAGTGGCGGCCGGTGGGGTGGATGTCGAGTTGAAGCATGGACTTTCCTTTCGCATTCAGTTTTGCATTCAAAATGCATTTTTGTTTGATGGTTTACCCTTAAATATAAGGCTTGTGGCCCTTCTTTTTTGCATTCAAAATGCATTCAAGGGACACAAACCATGACAGCAGACATCATCGAAATCTCGCGCCTCGCACTGCATGACCAGGTGGCGTCACGCCTGCGCACCATGCTGGTCGAGGGGCACATCGCGCCCGGCGCCAAGCTCAACGAACGCGAGCTGTGCCTGCAGATGCACGTGTCGCGCACGCCGCTGCGCGAGGCCATCAAGCTGCTGGCGGCCGAAGGACTGGTCGACCTGTTGCCCAACCGCGGCGCGGTGGCGGTGAAGCTCACCGAGGCCGACGTGCTCAACACCTTCGAGGTGTTGGCCATGCTCGAGGGCATGTCGGGCGAGCTGGCGGCCAAGCGCATCACCGACGAAGAACTGGCCGAGGTGCGCGCGCTGCACTACGAAATGATGGCCTGCTTCTCGCGGCGCGACCTGTCGGGCTACTACCGCATCAACGCGCGCATCCACACGGCCATCAACGAGGCTGCGGGCAACCCGGTGCTGTCGAACACCTACCGCTCGATCAATGCGCGCGTGCAGTCGCTGCGCTTTCGCACCAACCAGAACGAGACCAAGTGGAAACACGCGGTCGAAGAGCACGAACAGATGATCGACGCGCTCGCCGCGCGCGATGCCGCCGGCATGCGCAAGGTGCTCGTGGCGCACGTGCTGCGCAAGCGCGACACCGTGCTGGAGCTGCTGCGCGCCGGCGAGATCTATCCCCAGGCCAACAACAAAGCGAGCTGACCCCCAACATGCGCATCGATCCCGCCAGCCACATACAGCCAGCCGGAACCGTTCTTCCGCCCAACGACACCTGCGAACTGCTCGCGCGCCGGTTGCGCGCCGACACGCAAGGCGAAGTGTTGTTCGACGACGGCTCGCGCGGGCGCTACGCCACCGATGCGTCGATCTACCAGATCACGCCGGTCGGCGCCTTCGTGCCGACGAACGAGCGCGACATCGCCACCGCCATCGACATCGCGCGCGACCTGAAGGTGCCGGTGCTGGCGCGCGGCGGCGGCACCAGCCAGTGCGGCCAGACCACGGGCGCGGCGCTGGTCATCGACAACAGCAAGCACTTTCGGCGCGTGCTCGATGTGAACGTGGAGGAGGGCACCGCCACCGTCGAGCCCGGCCTGGTGCTCGATCATCTGAACGCACAGCTCAAGCCGCACGGGCTCTGGTATCCGGTCGATGTGTCGACCAGCGCGCAGGCCACGCTCGGCGGCATGGCGGGCAACAACTCCTGCGGCTCGCGCTCCATCGCCTACGGCAACATGGTGCACAACGTGCTGGGCGTGAATGCGTGGCTGTCGAGCGGCGAGCTGGTCGAGTTCGGCCCGCAGCCGCTGCTGGGCGTGCGTGCCGCCGGCATTGCGCAGTTCGTGCGCGGGCTGGCGCGGCAGCATCGCGAGCAGATCGCCGAGCACTGGCCCAAGGTGATGCGCCGCGTGGCGGGCTACAACCTCGACATCTTCGACAACCAGAGCGAGCGGCCCTATACCGTCGATGGCAGCGTGAACCTTGCGCACCTGCTGATCGGCTCCGAAGGCACGCTGGCCTACACGAAGAGCCTGAAGCTCAAGCTCGCGCCGCTGCCGCGCGCCAAGGTGCTGGGCATCGTCAACTTCCCGACCTTCCATGCGGCGATGGATGCGGCGCAGCACATCGTCAAGCTGAGCCCTACGGCGGTGGAACTGGTCGACCGCACGATGATCGAGTTGAGCCTGACGAACCCCGCGTTCAAGCCCACGGTCGAGACGGCGCTGATCGGCAAGCCCGCGGCCATCCTGCTGGTGGAGTTCTCCGGCGCCGACAAGGCCGCGTTGCTGCTGCAGTTGAAGCAGCTCGTCGAGCTGATGGGCGACCTCGGCCTGCCGGGCAGCGTGGTCGAAATGCCCGACGATGCACGCCAGAAGAACCTGTGGGAAGTGCGCAAGGCCGGCCTCAACATCATGATGAGCCTCAAGGGCGACGGCAAACCCGTGAGCTTCATCGAAGACTGCGCGGTGCCGCTGGAGAGCCTGGCCGAATACACCGACGCGCTGACCGAGGTGTTCGCCAAGTACGGCAGCCGCGGCACCTGGTACGCCCATGCCTCGGTCGGCACGCTGCATGTGCGGCCGATCCTCGACATGCGCGTGGATGGTGGCGCGAAGATGCGCGCCATTGCCGAAGAAGCCTCCGCGTTGGTGCGCAAGTACAAGGGCGCCTTCAGCGGAGAACATGGCGACGGCCTGTGTCGTGGTGAGTGGATCGAATGGCAGTTCGGCCCGGCCATCAACGAGGCCTTTCGCGCCATCAAGCAGAAGCTCGATCCGGCCAACCTGTTCAACCCCGGCAAGATCATCGACCCGCCGCGCATGGACGACGGCGCGCTGTTCCGCTTTGCACCGCCCACCGCACCGAAGCCGTATCGCCGCATCGAGCTGAAGCCGGTGCTCGATTGGTCGGCCTGGAACGTCAACGCCGACCCGGTGACCGAAGAGACCACCGCGCCCGGCACCGGCGGCGACAGCACCGGTGGCCTGGCCAAAGCGGTGGAGATGTGCAACAACAACGGCCACTGCAGAAAGTTTGATGCCGGCACCATGTGCCCGAGCTACCGCGTGACGCGCGACGAGCAGCACCTGACACGCGGCCGCGCCAACACATTGCGCCTTGCACTGTCGGGGCAGCTCGGTCCCGATGCCTTCACCAGCGAAGCCATGCACGACACCATGGACCTGTGCGTCGGCTGCAAAGGCTGCAAGCGCGACTGCCCAACGGGTGTCGACATGGCGAAGATGAAGATCGAGTTTCTCGACCACTACAAGAAGCGCCACGGCCACACGCTGAAGGACAAGCTGGTCGCCTACATGCCCGACTACGCACACAAGGCCAGCCGCATGCCCTGGCTGCTGAACCTGCGCAACAGCGTGCCCGGCGCCGCATGGCTGGGCGAAAAGCTGCTGGGCTTTTCGGCGAAGCGTTCGCTGCCTGAGTGGCGCAGCGACACCTTCTGGCGCGCCAAGGGCAACGAACCGGGCCTGTTCACGGACCAGGCCTCGGTGCTGTCGGTCGTGGCGCGCGGCGGCAAGGCGGCCGTGCTGTTCGTGGACACCTTCAACGGCACCTTCGAGAGCGAGAACGCCTTTGCAGCCGCGCGCGTGCTCGAAGCCGCAGGGTACGTGCTGCACACGGTGGAAAAGCGCGGCGGCCACCATTGCTGCGGCCGGACCTTCCTGGCGAGTGGCATGGTTGCAGAGGCCAAGCTGCGCGCCGAGGCGCTGATCGATGCGCTGCTGCCGCTGGCACAGGCTGGCATTCCCATCGTCGGGCTGGAGCCCTCGTGCCTGCTCACGCTGCGCGACGAAACACTGGCGATGGGTTTCGGCGACAAGGCCCACACCGTGGCCAAACAGGCACTGCTGTTCGAGGAATTCATTGCGCGCGAGATCAAGGCCGGCCGCTTCGAGCTGGCGCTGAAACCATCCACCGGCCCGATCCTTCTGCACGGCCACTGCCACCAGAAGGCCTTCGGCGCGGTGAGCCCGGTGATGGAGGTGCTGAAGCTGATTCCCGGCGCGCAACCCGAGCTGATTGAAAGTTCGTGTTGCGGCATGGCCGGCAGCTTCGGCTACGAGGCGAGCCATTTCGACGTGTCGATGCAGATGGCCGAGGCCAGCCTGCTGCCTGCCATCCGCGCGAAGCCCGACGCAGTCGTGGTGGCAGACGGCACGAGTTGCCGCCACCAGATCGAAGACGGCGCGCAACGCGAGGCCGTGCACGTGGCCGTGCTGCTGGAGCGGCACCTGTTGCGCAGCAGCGAACGGGTGGCCGGCGCGGCTTGAGGGGAGTCCCCGCCAGCAGGATCGGGCAGGGTGCCGCAAAATGGGCGGCCCCCATCGCCCCGATGTCGACCTCGCTCACTTCCACAGCCGTCCCGGCGCAGCCTGCTCTTCGACTCGCGTTCGCGCTCTCGATGGGGGCGGCCGTGTCGCTCGGCATCACGCGTTTCGCCTACGGGCTGCTGCTGCCGCCGATGCGCGCCGACCTGGGCTGGAGCTATGCGCTGGCCGGCGGCATGAACACGGCGAATGCGGTGGGCTACCTGATCGGTGCGCTGATCACGCCGATGCTGATGCGGCGCTTCGGCGTGACCCGGCTGCTGGTGGTCGGCGCGGTGCTGGCAAGTGTCTTCATGGCAGGCAGCGGCTTCGTGACCGCGGCGCCGGCCCTGCTGCTGCAGCGCCTGCTGGCCGGCATCGCCAGCGCCTGGGTGTTCGTGGCGGGCGGCTTGCTGGCCGCGCGGCTCGGCGAGGCCGGGTCTTCGCGGGGCGGCCTGTTGCTCGGCATCTATTACGGAGGCACCGGCTTCGGCATCGCGTTGTCCGCGCTGCTCGTGCCGCAGGTGTTGCGCGCGGCGGCCGAAGTGCCGCATGGCTGGACCTGGGCGTGGTGGGCATTGGCGATCGCGAGCGCGGCCGCCACCTGCCTGCTGGCCTGGGCGGCCCGCGCGATGCCGGACAGGCCGGCTGCGCACACCGCGCAGTCGACTGCGCCAACAGCCAGCGCATCGCCGGTCGCGCTGCACCGCTTCGGCTGGGCGCTTGCCGGCTACGCGCTGTTCGGCATGGGCTACATCGGCTATATGACGTTCGTGATCGCGCTGCTGCGGGAGCAGGGCGCCAGCGCCGGCTTCGTCACCCTGTTCTATGCCTTGCTGGGTGTCGCGTGCGTGGCGTCTTCGCGCTTGTGGGCCGGACTGCTCGACCGCTACCACGGCGGCCAGCCGCAGGCGTTGCTGAACGGGCTGCTCGGCGTGGCCACGCTGCTGCCGGTGCTGAGCCCCTCGGCGCCGATGGCGCTGGTGTCGGGCGTGCTGTTCGGCGGGGTGTTCCTGTCGGTGGTGGCGTCGACCACCGCGCTGGTGCGCCACAACCTGCCGCCCGCGCGCTGGGTGCAGGGCATCAGCATGTTCACCATTGTTTTCGCGGCGGGGCAGATCGTCGGGCCGACCGTCACGGGCTGGATTTCCGATGGCTCCGGCGGGCTGGCGCGGGGTCTCGTGGCTTCGTCGGTCATGTTGTGGGCGGCCGCTGTGCTGGCGTCGCGCCAGCATTCGCTGCGGGAGGCGTGATGAGCGGCTTTGCCTTGTTCGAAACTTCCATCGGCATGTGCGCCCTGGCGTGGGGCCCACAGGGGCTGGTCGGCGTTCAACTGCCCGCCGACGACGGCGAGCCGGCCACGCGGGCGCGCATGAAGCGGCGCTTTCCGGATTTGCGCGAAGGGCTACCCGACGAGACGGCACAGCGCGCCATCTCGGCCATCCAGGGTCTGCTGCAGGGGCTGCACGACGACCTGAGCCACATCGAACTCGACATGCGCGGCGTGTCGGAGTTTCACCAGCGCATCTACGCCATCGCGCGGCGCATTCCACCCGGGCAGACGCGCACCTATGGCGAGATTGCCGAAGAGCTGGGCGACAAGGGCCTGTCGCGTGCCGTGGGCCAGGCGATGGGCCACAACCCGTTTGCGCCCGTGGTGCCTTGTCACCGCGTGCTGGCGGCTGGCAACAAGCCTGGAGGTTTTTCTGCCGGCGGCGGTGCGCTGACCAAGTTGAAGATGCTCGCCATCGAAGACGCGCGGCCTAACGGGATGGCGTCGCTGTTCTAGGACGAAATCGGGTCTTTTTCCGTCTCGCGCGCTGCTGTTCAGGGCGTCGCTCACGCCGACACGGTGCTCTTTTTCGCGAATGTCCCCCGCTTCGCTCCTCCTTTATTTAGCTAAAAAGAGCCCCGTATCGGCGTGAGCGTTGGACAGAGTGGTCGTTGATCGCAGGATCAATCAGAGCGTGCGCATGTGCGAATGACGCCAGGTGCTCCCCGCAGCGAAATAAAGGAGGAGCGAAGCGGGGGACATTCGCGGAGGGGAGCACCTGGCGTCATTCGCACTCGCCCTGAACAAAAGTCCCCAGAACCCAAGGCGTAGTCAGCGATCCAGCCCCGCAAGACAGACGTACTTCACTTCAAGGAAGTCATCGAGCCCGTACTTCGACCCTTCACGCCCCAGCCCCGATTGCTTGACGCCACCGAACGGCGCCTCTGCCGTCGAAACCAGCCCCGTGTTCACCCCCACGATGCCCGACTCCAGCGCCTCGGCCACGCGCATGATCCGCCCGATGTCGCGACTGTAGAAATACGCAGCCAGCCCGAACTCGGTGTCGTTGGCTGCTGCAATCGCTTCGGCCTCGGTGTCGAAGGCAAAGATCGGCGCCAAGGGCCCGAAGGTTTCTTCGCGTGCGAACAGCATGTCGGCCGTCGCACCGCCGATGACGGTCGGCTCGTAGAACAGGCCCCCCAGCGCATGCCGCTTGCCACCAGCCAGCACCTTGCCACCCTTGGCCAGCGCATCGGCCACATGCTCTTCGATCTTCTCGACCGCCTTGCCGTCGATCAGCGGGCCTTGCGTGACGCCCGCCTCGGTGCCGTCGCCGACCTTGAGCGCGTTGACCTTGGCCACCAGCTTCTGCGTGAAGGCTTCGAGTACACCGCGCTGCACATAGATGCGGTTGGCGCACACACAGGTCTGGCCGGTGTTGCGGTACTTGGAGACCATCGCGCCTTCGACGGCGGCATCCACATCGGCATCGTCGAACACGATGAAGGGCGCGTTGCCGCCCAGTTCGAGCGAGAGCTTCTTGATGGTGTCGGCTGATTGCTTCATCAGCGTGCGGCCCACCTCGGTCGAGCCGGTGAAAGTCAGCTTGCGCACGATGGGGCTGCGCGTCATCTCGCCGCCGATCTTGCTGGCCGAGCCGGTGAGCACCGACAGCAGGCCCTTGGGCACGCCGGCGCGGTCGGCCAGTTCGGCGAAAGCGAGGGCAGAGAACGGTGTCTGCGTGGCGGGCTTCACCACCATGGCACAACCCGCTGCGAGCGCGGGACCGGCCTTGCGCGTGAGCATGGCGGTCGGGAAGTTCCACGGCGTGATCGCGGCCGTCACGCCCACGGGCTGCTTGAGCGCGAGGATGCGGCGATCGGCCTGTGGCGCGGGGATGGTGTCGCCATACACACGACGCGCCTCTTCCGCAAACCATTCGATGAACGAGGCGGCGTAGGCAATCTCGCCACGGCTCTCGGCCATCGGCTTGCCCTGCTCGGTGGTCATGATGAGCGCGAGGTCGTCGACGTTGGCAAGCATCAGGTCGTTGAGCCTGCGCAAGATGGCCGAGCGCTCCTTCGCAGGCACCTTGGCCCAGGCACGCTGGGCGACCTGTGCCGCCGCGATGGCGCGCACGGTCTCTTCGGTGCCGCACATCGGCACCGTGCCGATCTGCTGGCCGTTGGCGGGGTTGGTGACGGCGACGGTGGTGCCGTCATCGGCATTCACCCAAACGCCGGCAATGTAGGCCTGCTGGCGCAGCAGGGTCGGGTCTTTGAGCTTCATGGGCATGGGCGGGTACTCAGACTTGGAGGGCGGAAGCGAGGATGCCGAGGCCTTCTTCGAGCACGGCGTCCTCGATGGTCAGCGGAAACAAAAAGCGGATCACGTTGGCATACACGCCGCAGGTTAGCAGCAGCAGGCCCGCGTCGCGTGCCCGGATTTGCACCTGCTTCGTGAACTCGGGGTCGGGCGCGCCGTGGGCATCGGCGAACTCGACGGCCACCATGGCACCGAGGCCGCGCACGTCCGAAATCTGCGGCACCTTGGCGCGAAGGCCTTCCAGGCGTGCCTTGAGCCGGTCGCCCAGCACCTGCGCGCGCTCGCAGAGCTTTTCTTCCTCGATCACGTCCAGCACCGCATGGGCCGATGCGATGGCGAGCGCATTGGCGGCATAGGTGCCGCCGAGGCCGCCGGGTGCCGGTGCGTCCATGATGCTGGCGCTGCCGCACACCGCCGACAGCGGCGTGCCGCCGGCCAAACTCTTGGCCATGGTCATGAGGTCGGGCACCACGTCGCAGTGCTCCATCGCGAACCACTTGCCGGTGCGGCCGAAGCCGGTCTGGATTTCGTCGGCGATCAGCAGGATGCCGTAGCTGTCGCAGATCCGGCGCAGCGCACGCATGAACTCGGGCGGCATCGCGTAGAAACCGCCTTCGCCCTGCACCGGCTCCAGGATGATGGCGGCCACCTGCTCGGGCTCGATGTCGGCCTTGAACAGCCGGTCGATGGCGCGCAGCGAGTCCTCGACCGATATGCCGTGCAACGCAATGGGTGCGGGCACATGGAAGATGCTGCCGGGGAAGGGGCCGAAGCCGGTCTTGTAAGGCACCACCTTGCCCGTGAGCGCCATGCCCATGAAGGTGCGGCCGTGGAAGCCGCCACCCAGCGCGATCACGCCGGGGCGGCGGGTGGCTGCGCGCGCGATCTTGATGGCGTTCTCGACGGCTTCGGCGCCGGTGGTGAAGAAGGCGGTCTTCTTGGCGTGCGTGCCGGGCGTCAGCTTGTTGAGGCGCTCGGCCAGCGAGACCACGCTTTCGTACGGCACCACCTGGTAGGCGGTGTGGGTGAAGCGGTCGAGCTGCGCGCGGATTGCCTCGACCACGCGCGGATGGCGGTGGCCGGTGTTGAGCACCGCGATGCCCGAGCCGAAGTCGATGTAGCGCCGGCCTTCCACGTCCCACAGCTCGGCATTGAGCGCGCGGTCCGCGTAGATCGGAAAACCGATGCCGACGCCGCGGGGCGTGGCCGCGACACGGCGTGCGTCGATGGCGGCGTTGGTGGTGTGGGCGAGGGGGTTCATGCGGGTGTCCTTCCTTCTGTCTTGTTGTCGATATCCGATGGCCGAGTCCAAGGGCTCAGTGGCTGCCCGGCACCACCATGCGATGGCGGATCTGGTCGGCGACCACGGCCACGATCAGCAGCGCGCCCAGCACCACCATCTGCAGGTACGAGCCGACGCTGGCCAGGTTCATGCCGTTCTGCACGAGCCCGATGAAGATGGCGCCCATCACCACGTTCGGCACGCGGCCGATGCCGCCGCGCAGGCTCACGCCGGCGATCACGCAAGCGGCGATGGATTCCAGCGCCACGGTGCCACCGAGGTTGGCCTCGCCGGTCTCCACGCGCGCCGTCAGCAGCAGGCCGCTCACGGCCGCCAGGCCGGCGCACAGCAGGTAGGCCATCAGCAGCACGCGGCGGGTGTCGATGCCCGAGAGGGCCGCCGCCTTGGCATTGCCGCCCACCGCCAGCAGGTGCGTGCCGGTCGGCATGCGGGCCATGAGAATGCCCATGCTCGCGACGCACACGGCCGTCACCAGAATCGGTATGGGCACCCCCAGCAGCGTGCCGAAGCCGAACAGTTCGCTGAACTCGCCGGGGATGCCCGACACCGGCACGCCGCCCGTGAGGTACAGCGCAAAGCCGAAGCCGATGGACTGCACGCCCAGCGTCACGATGAAGGGCGAGACGCCGATGAAAGCCACGCCGATGCCGTTGATCAGGCCCACCGTCAGCCCCGCGAGCAGGCCGCAGACGCAGCCGGCGATCACCACCACCCACGTTGCATCGGGCAGCGCCGCGCCGAAGGCCTGCATGGCCAGTGCCGAGACCACCGAGGTGATCGCCATGACGGTGCCGACCGAGAGATCGAAGCCGCCGGTCACCAGCGCCAGCATCTGGCCCATCGACACCAGGATCAGGTAGACCGACTGGCGCAGCAGGTTCACCAGGTTCTGCACCGTGAGGAACTGGTCCGACAGCGTGCTGAACACGATGAAGGCAATGACCAGCATGAAGGGCAGCACGCCCAGGCGCAGGAACAGGTTGCGCAGCAGGCCGAGCAGGCGGCTCGCAAGGCCTGGAGTGGGCGCGGCGGTGGCAGTGGTGCTGGCCACAGTGGGAGACGGAGTCATGGCTTTCTTTCGCTGGAACCGAAAAACAGGTTGAGCACGCGGGTTTCGTTGATCGCATCGCCTTGCAGCTCGCCGGCGATCTCGCCGCGGCACATCACATAGACGCGGTGGCTCAGGTGCAGCACCTCGGGCAGGTCGGACGAGATCACGACCACGGCTGCGCCGCCTTCGCAGAGCTTCTGGATCACCTGGTACAGCGCGCTGCGGGTGCCGATGTCCACGCCCACCGTGGGCTCGTCGAACACATAGAGGGCGGCGTCGCGCGTCATGCCCTTGCCGAACAGCACCTTCTGCTGGTTGCCGCCCGACAGCAGCGCCACCGGCCGTTCGAGGTTGCGGGGTGCCAGCTCCACGCGCTCGGCCGCCGTGGTGGAAAGCCTGCGCCCGAGCCGCTTGCGCAGCCAGCCGCCATGTCCGCGCAGCGGCCCATGCACCAGCGGCAGCGTGATGTTGGCGCGCGAGGTGAAGCCCAGCACCAGCCCTTCGCCCTTGCGGTCCGGTGGCAGGTAGAACAGTCCTTCGTCGAGCAGTTGTCGCACCTTCGCGCCGGTGCGCGGCAGGCCCTTGAACAGCACGCGGCCTTCGCTCACCGGGTCGAGCCCGTAGATCGCGCGGAACAGCTCCGACTTGCCGCAACCCACCAGCCCCGCCAGCCCGACCACTTCGCCGCGCCGCACCGTGAGGCTTGCGCCGCGCACGCCGTTGGGCGAAGACAGGCCTTCGACCTGCAACACCACCTCGCCAGGGTCGTGGGCGATGTGTGGATAGATCTGCTCGATCGCGCGGCCGCTCATCAGCTCGATCAGTTGGTCGGCGCTGGTCGCACGGGCTTCCACCGTGGTGACCTTGCGGCCATCGCGCAGCACCGTGATGCGGTCGGCGATCAGCGCGATCTCCTGCATGCGGTGCGAGATGTAGACGATGCCCACGCCGCGCGCCTTGAGCCGCGCCACCAGCTCGAACAGGCGTTGTGTCTCGGTGTCGGTCAGCGACGCGGTGGGCTCGTCGAGGATCAGCACCGACACCTCGCCGCGCAGGCCCTTGGCAATTTCCACCATCTGCTGCTGGGCGCGCGTGAGGCCCGAGACCGGCGCGTCGACGTCGATCTCGAAGCCAAGGTCGGCCAGCATCGTGCGGGCCCGCTCGCGCACCGCCGCGCGGTCGAGCAGGCCGCCCTTGCACGGCTCTTCGCCCAGGCTCAGGTTCTGCGCCACCGACAGCGTGGGAATCAGCGAGAACTCCTGGAACACCGCGCTGATGCCGTGGCGCCGGGCCTCATGCACGTTCGAGAACCGAACCCGTTCGCCCTGCATGCGGATCTCGCCGGCCGAGGGCGTGTTGGCGCCGGCCAGCAGCGAGATCAGCGTGGACTTGCCGGCCCCGTTCTCGCCGAACAGCACATGCACTTCGCCGGCGCGCAGCTCGAAATCCACCGCGTCGAGCGCCAGCACGCCCGGATAGCGCTTGCCGAGGCCGACGGTTTGCAACAGCAGGGCAGACATGGATGGCCGGACTTACTTGACCTCGAACACCGGCTTGAAGCCCGGCGGCGGCAGGATGTCGTCGAGCTTCACGCTCTTGATGTTGCTGCTGTCGACCACGAAGATCTTCGGGCCGACGTGCTTCACCACGTCCTTGTTCTCGAGCAGGCGCACCGCCTGGTCGACCGCGATGCGGCCCTGGATCACCATCGAGTCGGCCGGCGATGCCACGATGCGGCCCTTCTGGATGCCTTCGTAGACGCCCGGCGTCATGTAGAAGGACAGCACCTGCACCTTCTTGTCGAGGTTGCGCGAACGCAGGATGCCGGTGGCCGCCTCGGCCGTGACCGCGGTGCCGGCCACATAGGCAAGGTCGGGGTTGCCCTGCAGCACGTCTTCGACCAGCTTGGCCTGTGCCTCCTTGCCGGTGTCGCCGTATTTCGGATCGAGCGCCACCACGGCGCTGCCCTTGATCGCTTCCATGAAGCCCTTGTGCGCGGCCTCGACCCAGCCCGCGCCGGCCGGGCCCGGGAACCAGCCCACCTTGACGGGCGGCGAACCGGCCGGGTGCTTCTTCGCCAGGTACTCGCCGGTTGAATGGCCCATCGTGTAGAACGACACCAGCGACTTGGCCGACAGGTCGGGCGAGCTGATGCCGTTGACGAGGTCGATCACCGGCACCTTCTTCGCGGCTGTGGCCTTGATGACGTTGTTCAGCCCGTCACCCGAGATCGCGCCGATGATCACCGCGTTGGCGCCGCGCGCCACGCAGTCCTCGATCTGCGAGACCTGCTTGGCCAGGTTGGTGTAGCCGCCTGCATCCGCCACCTGCAGCTTCACGCCCTGGCGACGGGCCTCCTCGATCACGCCGTAGTCGACGCCGAGCCAGTAGGCGTCTTTCATGTGCGGGAACGATACGCAGATGTCCCACTTCTTCGAGGCCTTGGCCAGCGGCGTGTAGTCGATGGGCTTCTTCGTGCCCTCGGCGGAGAAGGCCGGCTCGGTCGCCTCGGCCTTGTAGGGAAACCAGTCGGCGGCCGAGGCCGCGCCGTGCCACAGCAGGCCGGTGGCGGCGAGCGAAGCGGCGATCAATGAAACGCGCAGGGGCGAACTGTTCATGAAGAACTCCTTGGATGACAGCGGTGAAAAAAGAGAGAGGGAAGGGGGGCGCGGCTCAGGCCGCGAGCGCCGCGCGCAAACGATCGATGTGTCGTCGTCGCTCGGCGCGGGCTTCCAGCGCTTGGGCCATGTCGACCTCGACGAAGCGCGCCTTGTGGTTGGGCTGCATCTGGGCGATGAGGTCCATGTCCGCGCTGATCACGGTGCCGACCATCGCGTAGCCGCCGCCCGAGACCGCGTCGCGGTGCAGGATGATCGGCTCGCGCCCGCCCGGCACCTGGATCGATCCATAGGGGTAGCCCGCATCGACGATGTTCGACGGATCGTCGCCCGCGCCGAAGGGCGGCTTGCGGTCGAGAAACTTCAGCGGCGTGCCGTTCTTGTAGCGGTAGCCGATGCGGTCGGCCTCGGAGCCGACGGTCCAGGTGTCGGCGAAGAAGCTCTGCACCGACACCTCCTGCAGGCGGTGAAAGTAAATGCCCGGCAGCACGCGCAGCGCCACTTCTTTTGTCAGCACGGGCAGCAGCGCGGCATCGACCTTGCGGCCGGGCCTTGCCTTGGCCGAGGGCGTTCCGACCGGCAGGCTGTCGCCAGCCAGCAGCTTGCGGCCATTGAAGCCGCCGAAGGCACCCAGCCCGTAGGTCGAGCGGCTGCCCAGCACCACCGGCACGTCGATGCCGCCGGCCACGGCGATGCACATGCGGGCACCGAGCTTCATGAAATCGAAGCTGAGCTTGTCGCCGGCATGCACCGCGAAGGATTCGTTGCGTGGCATCTCGTTGCCGTTGAGCTTGATCTTGGCGTCGGCGCCAGTGATGGCCACCAGTGCGGGTGCGTCGAACTGCAGCTCGGGGCCGAGCAGCGTGCTTTCGATGACGGCCGCGCCCTCGTCGTTGCCGACCAGCAGGTTCGCGAGCACCAGGCTTTGCTGATCGAGCGCGCCGGACAGCGGAATGCCCAGGTTGTAGTAGCCGGGGCGGCCCGCGTCCTGCACGCTGGTCGCCAGGCCGGGCTTGATGACTTCAATCGCCATGGAGCACCTTCAGCAGCTGTTGGTTGTAGCCATCGGGGTTGGCCAGGAATTCCTTGAGCGAGAACGACACCGGTGCAATGCGCAGCGTGTAGGTGCCCGCCTCGACCTGCGCGATCTGGCGGTCGTATTCGGCGCGGTCGATGGGCTTCCACTTCACGATGTCGCCGGGCCGGAAGAACACCATCAGGTCCTTCAGGTAAGACAGGCGTTGCGCCGGATCGAAGATCGGCGCGGGCGTGACGCCGAACATCTGGTAGCCGCCCGCGCCGCGCACCGAGTAGATGCAACTGAAGCAGCCGCCATGGCCCAGCGTGAGCTTGGGCGTGTCGGTGCGCGGGCTCAGGTACTTGGGCACCTGGATCTGGCGCTCGCGCTCGACCATCTGGAACAGGAAGGGCAGGCCGGCCACGAAGCCGACCATCGACACGAACCAGGGCGCGGACGAATGCGCTTCGATGAAGGCATCGACCGATGCATGGCCGTTGATGCGCGCGGCGTACTCGATGTCGGTGCTCGTCGGGTCCTGGTGCCGCTCGCGAAAGCGCATCAGCGTTTCGTGCGTCCACGGGTCGTTGTAGAGCACCGGGATTTCGATGATGCGGGTCTGCAACTGCAGGTCGGCTTCGCCCAGGCCCGCCTCGATCTCCTTCAACGTGGCGAGCAGCGTGCCGGGCGCGATCGCATCGGGATCGAAGCGCACGAGGTAGGCGGCGTTGGCCGGGCAGATTTCCGTGACCCCGGGCAGGGCGCGGCGGCGCAGCTCGTTGCAGATGGCCATGCCCTTGAAGAAGGCGGGCAGCGACATCTCTTCGCTGATCTCGACGAACAGGTGCTCGTCGCCGCCGAAGCTGTAGCGGGCTTGGGCGGGGAGGGTGGTTGCAGCGGTCATGCGGGCACCTTCACAAGCGCAGGGGCGTCGGGCAGCGGATTCGCCGCCAGCCAGGTTTCGAGAAAGCCCGTGTGGAACGCGGCCTTGGCCACGTCGGCGTCGTCGCACAGCGCGCGATGCAGCGGGATCGTGGTGTGGATGCCTTCGACCTTGAGTTCGCCCAGCGCGCGGCGCATGCGTGCCAGCGCGCCGGCGCGGTCGGTGTCGTGCACGATCAGCTTGCCCAGCAGCGAGTCATAGTAGGCCGGCACGGTGTAGCCGGGGAACAGCATGGTGTCGAAGCGCACGCCCGGCCCGCCCGGCACCACGAGCTGCGAGACCAATCCTGGGCTCGGCATGAAGTTCTTCGCGGCGTTCTCTGCGTTGATGCGCACCTCGATGGCGGCACCGGTCAGGCGGATGTCTTCTTGCTTCAGGCGCAGCGGCTGGCCCAGCGCGATGCGCAGCATCTCTTTCACCAGATCGACGCCGGTGATCATTTCGGTGATGGGGTGCTCGACCTGGATGCGGGTGTTCATCTCGATGAAGAAGAACTCGCGCGTGTCGTCGTCGTACAGGTATTCGAGCGTGCCGGCGCCCCGGTAGGCCACGGCATTGGCCAGCCGCAGCGCCGATTCGCAGAGCGCGGCGCGGGTGGCCTCGCTGATGGCCGCTGAAGGCGCTTCTTCCCAGACCTTCTGGCGTCGGCGCTGCAGCGAGCATTCGCGCTCGAAGCAATGCACCACGCGCTGGCCGTCGCCGAGGATCTGCACTTCGATGTGACGCGCCTGGCGGATGAAGCGTTCGAGGTACACCTCGCCGTTGCCGAAAGCCGCCTGCGCTTCGGCGGTGGCCGTGGCGAACTGCTGGCGCAGCTCGGCTTCGTCCTGCGCCACGCGGATGCCGCGCCCGCCGCCGCCGGCCGAAGCCTTGATCATGATCGGGTAGCCGATGTCCTTGGCCACCTCGATGGCCGTGTCCGGGTCGGTGACCACGCCGGCGCTGCCGGGGACCGTGGGCACGCCGGCCTTCATGGCGGCGGCGCGCGCAGCGGCCTTGTCGCCCATGGTGCGGATGGCGTGCGGTGTGGGGCCGACGAACACCAGGCCCGCGGCCTCGACGCGTTCGGCGAAGTCGGCGTTCTCCGAAAGAAAGCCGTAGCCCGGATGCACCGCGCCGGCACCGCTGTCGGCGGCCGCCTGCAGGATCGCATCGACGCTCAGGTAGCTTTTGGTGGCGTGCGCCGGGCCGATGCGCACGGCTTCGTCGGCCATCTGCACAGCGAGGCTCTGCGCGTCGGCGTCGCTGTAGACGGCGACCGTCTTCAGCCCCAATTCTTTCGCGGCGCGGATGATGCGCACCGCGATCTCGCCACGGTTGGCGATCAGCAGCTTGTCGAATGCAGCGTTCATGGGCCTTGCTCTCATGCTTTCACGCCGTCTCGATGACGGCCAGCACCTGGCCCGGATCGACGGGCTCGCCGTTCTCGACCAGAAAGCGCTGCAGGCGGCCAGCCGCATCGGCCGTGACTTCGCTGAATTGCTTCATCACCTCGACCAGGCCCAGCACGTCGCCCACGGCCACGGTGTCGCCCTCGGCCTTGAAGAGCGGCGCATCGGGCGCCGAGCGGCGGTAGAAGGTGCCCGGCAGCGGGCTCAGGACTTCGTGGGTAGCGGACATCGTGTGCACTCCTGGAACAACAAGAACGGGAAAACGCAATCAGGCCTGCGCCAGCGCGGCAAGGCCGGCAACGCGAATGTCGTGGTCGGCGAGGGCGCGCCGCGTGGCTTGCACCAGCGCGAGCGCACCGGGCGTGTCGCTGTGGATGCAGACCGAATCGAAGTCGATAGCAATATCCTTGCCCTCGACCGTGCGCACCAGTCCTTCGGTGCAGGCGCGCAGCACCTTGGCGGCCACAGCGGCAGGCTCCAGCGCCCCGACACGGCGCGTGAAGACGATGGAGCCGCTCAGGTCGTAGTCGCGGTCGGCATAGAACTCGCGCACCACCGGCTGGCCGAGTTCGCGGGCCACCTGGCAGGTGATGGACGCTTCCATGCAGAACAGGCGCAGCGTGGGCTCGATCTGCTGCAGCGCCATGACCAGCGCACGCGACAGCGCCTCGTCGCGCGCCGCGTGCATGTACAGCGCGCCATGCGGCTTGATGTGCTGCAGCTTCATGCCCGCCAGCCGTGCGAACTCGCGCAGCGCGCCGAGCTGGTAGACCATGTCGTTCACCAGCTCGTCGGCCGGTGCGGTGATGTGGCGGCGGCCAAAGCCCACGAGATCGCGAAAGCCGGGATGCGCGCCGATGCCCACGCCATGTTCGCGGGCCAGCAGCACCATCTTGCGCATGATGTTCGGATCGCCTGCATGGAAGCCGGTGGCGATGTTGGCCGAGCTGATCAGCGGCATGAGCTGCTCGTCGACACCATCGCCGATGGTCCAGGGGCCGAAGCCTTCGCCCATGTCGGAGTTCAGATCGATCAGCGTCTTCTTCACGTCTCGCAGCCTTTGTTCTGTGGGCATCGCCGGAAAGCGGCAATGCAGGACAGGGCGAAGATTAGTGAGCGGTCGAAAGACTGAAAAGCATTGTTTTCGAGCGGCTCGGTATCTGAAAAACAGATGCTGCAACGCCGCGCATTGAGCGCTACTCTGGAGGGGCACGATTTCGCGATATCGGGTTTCCACCTAATGTGGGGTGCCCGGCGCGCATCTGGCAATACCTCATCCAGGCCCCAAGGAAGGCGCTCCATGTCCCTGACACTTCGCCAGCTCAAGTACTTCTCCGCCGTGGCCGAGGTAGGGCGCATCTCGCACGCGGCGCTGCAGCTCAACATCTCGCAGTCGGCCGTGACCACCGCCATTCGCGAGCTGGAAGAAATGATGGGGCAGCAGCTCTTCGAGCGCCATCCGCACGGTGTGGAACTGACGAAGGCGGGGCGGCGTTTTCTCAGCCACGCTTATGCGGTGCTGTCGGCCGCGGACGAGGCGATCCGCATGCCGCACGACGGCGCGAACGTCGAGGGCTCGCTGACCATCGCCGCGAGCTACACGGTGCTGGGCTACTTCCTGCCGCATCACTTGCAGCGCTTCGAGCAGTTGCATCCGCAGGTCACGGTGAAGGTGCACGAGGTGGCGCGCGAGGCCATCGAAGAAGGCCTGATCACCCAGAGCTACGACATGGGTGTGGTGCTCACGTCCAACGTCGTGCTGCGCGAGCTGTCGCTCGAAACCTTCTTCGGCTCGCAGCGCAGGCTGTGGGTGCCCGCCAAGCATCCGCTGCTGGAGAAGGCCGAGGTCACGCTGGCCGACGTGGCGGCCGAGCCCTACATCATGCTCACCGTGGACGAGGCTGCGGCCACGGCGCTGAAGTACTGGAGCAAGACGCCGCACCAGCCGCGCATCCGCTTGCGCACCAGCTCGGTGGAGGCGGTGCGCAGCACGGTGGCCAACGGGCTGGGCGTGACGGTGCTGTCGGACATGGTCTACCGCCCCTGGTCGCTGGAGGGCAAGCGCATCGAGACCATCAACCTGCGCGACGCGGTGCCGACCATGAACATCGGCCTGGGATGGAAGCAGGGCGTCGAGTTCTCGCCCGCCATGACGGCGTTTCGCGATTACTTCCGGCAGATTTTCCTGGAGCCGGCGTCGGCGCGACAGGGGCGCAGCCGGGCCGCCTGAGCAAACCTCAGCCTGCTGCCACGGGCAAGTGCCGTAGCCCCGCGATGCGTGAAGAAAAAATGATCCCAGCCTGCAGCACGAACCCCGCCAGTGCCAGCAGCAGGCAGGCCGGCTCTCCCCACACCGCGCCGACCGCACCGCCCAGCGCGGCGCCGACGGGCCGCGCACCCGCATTGATCGTGAGGAACACGGCAGACACACGGCCCAGCATCGCTGCGTCCGTCACGCTCTGGCGCAGCGTGGTGGTGGTGATGACCCAGACCATCGGCCCCGCGCCGAACAGAAAGAAAGACAGCGCGGCCAGCGACGCGTTCGGCACGATGAGCGTTGCAGCCATCGTGGCCGCGGCGACGACGGCCACGGCAGGCCCGACCTGTATCGCGCGACCGAAAGGCATGCGCGCAACGACACGCGACGTGAGCAATGCCCCGGTCACCATGCCCGCGCCATACATCGCGAGCGTGAAGCCGACCGCCTGCGCGCCCAGGCCCAGCACGCGCACGGCATAGGGCACATACCCCGCCTGCAGCACGAACCACGAGATGTTGAAGACCGCGCCCGTCATCAGCATGGGGCGCAGCAGCGCGTGCTGCCAGACGAAGCGTGCGCCGTCGCGCACGTCGAGCAGCGGATGGCGCTGCGATGCCGCGTTGCGTGGCGCTTCGGTCAGCTTCAGCAGCAGGCCCACGGCCGAGACCGAGAGCAGCGCGGCCAGCACGAACGCGGCGGACGCACCCGCCCACGCGACGAGCGCGCCTGCAAGTGCAGGGCCGGCGGTGAAGGCCGCACTGCGCGCGAGTTCCAGCCGGCCGTTGGCTGCGGCCAGTGCATCGCGCGGAACCAGCGCCGGCACCAACGCAGGCGCTGCCACGCTGAAGCCGACAGTGCCAACGGCACCCAGAAAGCCGAGCACCGCCAGCCATCCGATGCTCAAGGTCGATGCAAGCACCATCGCCAGCAGCACCAGCAGGGACACCGCCCGCAAGGCCTCGGAGCAGACCATCAGCCGCCGCCGCGACATGCGGTCCGCGAGCAGGCCCATCGGCATCGAGACCAGCAGAAAAGGCAGCGTCTGGATGGCGGCCAGGAAGCCGATTTCTCCCGGCCCGGCGCCGAGCGCGAGCACCGCCACCAGCGGCACGGCCGCAAGGCTCAACTGCTCGGCGGACTGCGCCGCGAGGTTGGACCACGCGAGATTCAGGAAGGGGCGGGGGAGGGCTGCGGACATGCGGGAAGGCCTTGGTGGAAAGCCTCATCTTGCGAGCCGGCGCCGCCTTGCGCTGGCCGTTTACGGACCTGAAAGCAATCGGCCCGGATGCCGGTCAGCGCCGGGTTTTAGCCGTCGCTTCCGGTGCAATGGCCGCCATCATGAAGTCGATGAAGGCCCGCACCTTCGCCGCCGGCAGATGGCGCGACGGATACAGCGCATACAGGGGAAAGCGTTCGTCCGGCCAGTCGGGAAACAGGTCGACGAACTCGCCGCTGTCGAGCTGCGACTGGATGCCCACCGCCTTGATCTGCGCCACGCCGACACCCGCAAGGGCGGTGGCGAGGATGGTGCCTGCATCGGTCAGCAACAGCCGGCCCGTGGTGGGCACCTTGATCAGCTTGCGGCCGCGCTGGAACTCCCACGCGTAGGGCTGTCCGGTGACCGGGTTGCGCACCTGGAGACAGGTGTGGTCGACCAGGTCCGCAGGCTTGGCGGGGCGGCCGTGGCGTTTCAGGTAAGCCGGCGTGGCGACTGTGACGATGCGCGTGTCCATCAGCTTGCGCGCGATCAGCGATGACGATGGCGGCTCGCCGAAACGCACCGCGATGTCGAAGCCCTCGGCCACGAGGTCGCCAAGCTGGTCGCGCGCAATCAGTTCCAGCGACAGCTCGGGATAGAGCGCGAGGAAGCGCGGCAGATGCGGCGCCAGCAGCAGGCGGGACGTGAAGGCGTCGGTGTTCACGCGCAGGCGCCCGCGCACCGCGCCGGACGCACCGGCCGTGAGCGTGACCGCGTCCTCGATGCCCAGCACCAGCGGATTGATGTTGGCGTAGAGCAGCCGGCCTTCGTCGGTGAGGCTCAGCGACCGCGTGGTGCGGTCGAACAGGCGCACGCCGATGCGCGCTTCGAGCCGTGCGATGGCGCGGCTGACGCCCGAAGGCGTGAGGCCTAGCGCCTGTGCGGCACTGGCAAAGCTGCCGCCTTCGACGACGGCGGCGAGCACGCCCACGTTGGAGAGAAGTCGTCCGTCGAGTGCCATGGCCTATTCGTGATTGAGTGTCATGAATGATATGTCTTTGAGTCGCTTTACTCAAAGAATGCCAATTCCTAACATTCGCCGCATCGTATTCAAACAAGGAAATTTCATGTACGCCATCACAGGTATCACGGGTCAGGTCGGGGGCGCTGCGGCGCGTGCGTTGCTGGCTGCGGGCCAGCCCGTTCGCGCGGTGGTTCGCGATGCGGCCAAGGGCCGGGTCTGGGCCGACCTTGGCTGCGAAATCGCCGTCGCGGAGATGGAAGATGCGCAGGCACTGACGCGAGCCTTCACGGGCGCAACCGGTGTTTTCGTTTTGCCGCCTTCGAACTTCGATCCCGAACCGGGGTTTCCGGAGGCCAGGGTCGTCATCTCCGCTGTGCATCAGGCGCTTGCTGCGGCACGTCCGGCACGCGTGGTTTGTCTTTCGACCGTTGGCGCGCAGGCCACGCAATCGAACCTGTTGAGCCAGCGCACGCTGATGGAAGAAGCGCTCGGTACGTTGCCCTTGTCCGTCACCTTCCTGCGGCCCGCTTGGTTCCTTGAAAACCTGGCCTGGGACATTGCGCAGGCGCGCGAGGAGGGCGTGCTCTCCAGTTATCTGCAGCCGCTCGACAGAGCCGTGCCGATGGTTGCCACGGCCGATGTGGGCGCGGTTGCCGCGGCGCTGCTGACGCAGCACGAAGCGCCGCCGCGCATCGTCGAACTGGAAGGCCCCGAGCGGCTGAGCCAGCACGGCATTGCCGATGCACTCTCGAAGGTGCTCGGCCGCCCGGTCCGTGCACAGGCGGTACCACGCGAAACCTGGGGCGCGCTCTTTCGCGCGCAAGGCACGCGCGATCCGATGCCGCGCATCCAGATGCTCGACGGTTTCAACGAAGGCTGGATCTGCTTCGAGGGCGACGAGGCGACCGTTCGCAAGGGGAGCGTCGGCGTCGCGGAAGTCATCCGCGCGCTTGCGGGCTAAGCACTCCGGGCCAGCATGTCCTCGAACCATTCGGCGACGTACTGCGCTTCCGGTGCCGCATCGGGCGCAAGGCCGTAGTAGTAGCGATCGAGCGCCATGCGCGATGTGGGCAGCGGCGATTGCAGGCGGCCCGAGGCAAGGTCGTGCGCCACCAGCGAGGTCGGCGCGAGCGCAATGCCCAGGCCGTCGACCGCGGCCTGCAGCACGAAATGCAGGTGATCGAACTGCAGCCGGCCGGCCGGCCGCGCGCGCGGTGCGCCGAGCTGCTTCTTCCAGGCATCCCAGTCTTCCTTGCGCGTCTTCGCGGAGAGCTGCACATGCGATGCGAGCGCACGCAGGTCGGGCAGCGGATGCGTCTTGAACAGCGCCGGCGCGCCCACCACCAGCACTTCGTCTTCGAGAAAGGGCCGGACCTTGATGGACGGCGGCCAGCCGTCGAGGCCACGGCGCACCGCGATGTCGAAGCTGTCGAGCGCCTGCTCGGGCATGACGGTGCTGGTGATGACCTGCGGCTCGATGTCGGGATAGCGTTCGACGAACGAAGGCAGGCGCGGAATGAGCCAGCGCACCGCGAAAGAGGGGCGCACATTGATCCGCACCGCGCGCGCCGGCCCCTGTGCCTGCAACGCCCGCGCCGCCGAAGCGATCTGCGCGAGAGCGGGTTCCACTTCGGCGAAGAACTGCTGCCCCTCGGCGGTCAGCGCGACCTGCCGGATGCGACGCTCGAACAGCGCCACGCCAAGGAAGCTTTCAAGGCTCTTGATCTGCCGGCTCACCGCGCTGTGCGTGACGTGAAGCTCCTGCGCCGCGCGCGTGAAACTCAGGTGGCGGGCTGCGGCGGCAAAGGCACGCACGGCGTTGAGGGGCGGTTCTCGAAGCGGCATGCGTGCGATTTTCTCACGCATGCGGGTCGTTAATGTCGTTTGTCGGCAAGCGTTGCCGCAGTGCACCATGCGGTCTCGATGTCTTCCTCTTCCTGCGCCCCAATCCCCACCTCCACTGATCTGAACTCGCGCCGCGCTGCGATGGCGCTCGGTCTTTCGCTGCCGGCCGATGTCGTGCTCTACCTCTTGCTGCCGATGTATGCCAGCCAGTTCGGCGTGACGCTGGCCGAGGCCGGCATGCTGCTCGCGGCGAACCGGCTCGTGCGCATCGCGGGCTATGGCTGGGTCGCGCGCTTTTACGCACGCAACGGCGACCGGCTGACCTGCACCATCGCGGTCTTGGCGGCTGCGGTTTGCGGAATCGGCTACGCAACCCTGTCCGGCTTCTGGGCGCTGCTGCCGCTGCGGCTGATGTGGGGCCTGTGCTTCGCGGCGCTCAACCTGTCGACACAGGCACTGGCCACGGCCGACCCGGTTGGTGCGGCGCGGCGCAACGGGCGTTCGCGCGCTTTCATCGCCATGGGGCCGGTGCTGGCGCTGCCGCTGGGCGCGCTGCTGGCGCATGCGTACGGGCCGCGCACGATCTTCGGCATCCTCGCCGTGTTCTCGCTGATGGCGTGGTTCGTCACGCGGCGGCTGCCAGCGGCACCGCATGCGATCGGCAAGCCCACGCGGCGCTTCAAGTGGCCCAACAGCCTTGACAGCTGGTCGTTCATGGAGGGGTTCGCGCTCGATGGCCTTTTCATCATCGGCCTGTCGTACCTGGGCAAGGACCTGATGCCGGGCGGCGCCGTGATCGTGGCCGGCGTGCTGCTGGCGCTGCGTTACCTCGCGGAAATCCTGCTGAGCCCGGTCGGTGGCCACATGGCGGAACGCTTCGGCGCCGAGCGCCTGCTGGTGAGCCTGTCGCTCGTGACGGCCATCGCGCTCGTGGGCTTCGGCCTCGGCTGGCTGTGGAGCTGCGCGGCCCTGATCGTGGTGCTGCGCGCGCTGCAACTGCCCTTGCTGCCGCCCATCGTGGCGCGGCGCACGCCTGGGCCGGAGCGCGTGCAGGCGCTGGCCGCGCGTTCGGTGTGGCGCGACATCGGCGCCGGCACCGGGCCGCTGCTCGCAGGGGTTCTGCTGCCGATCGCCTCGCCGCCGTGGATCTACGGCACTGCCGCGCTGCTGCTCGCGTTGACGGCATTGGCCTGCGGCTGGAATGCGTCGTCGCCGGCACCCGATGCGGCACGAACCCCAGGTTGAAGAACAATCCCATCTCTCACACACACGCTCACAGGAACAACCGCGATGACCACGCCCCATGCCATCGACACCGTGACCCAGCTCGAAGCCCTGTTCGGCGTGGCCGGCGAGGCCTCGCTCAAGAAGGAGGTGCCGTACCTGCACCCGGCCTACCAGGCGCTGATTGCCGCGTCGCCCTTCGCGGTGCTTGCCACGCTCGGCCCCGGTGGCTTGGACGCCTCGCCGCGCGGCGACCCGCCGGGCTTCGTGGTCGTGCAGGACGAAAAGACCTTGCTGCTGCCCGAGCGGCGCGGCAACAACCGCATCGACAGCCTGCGCAACATCGTGGCCGACCCTCGCGTGGCGCTGCTGTTCCTGATTCCCGGCGTGGGCGAGACGCTGCGCGTGAACGGCAGGGCGCGCATCACCGTCGAGCCCGAGTTGATGGCCCGCCTTGCGATGCAAGGCAAGCTGCCGCAGTGCGTGATCGAAATCAAGGTGGAAACGGTGTTCTTCCAGTGTGCCCGCGCGATCCAGCGATCGCAACTGTGGGCGCCACTGCCGGCGGATGCGAAGCGCGAAGTGCCTACGCCGGGTGCGATTCTTTCGGCGCTGACGCAGGCAGCGTTCGACGGGGAAACCTATGACCGGGAGCTGCCGGCGAGGCAGCGGTCAACTCTGTATTGACGGCAGTCCGCGCACGCGAGCCGGGCATGAAAAAGCCCGCGTTCGCGGGCTTCGTGGTGAGGTGGATCAACGCACCCAGTGGCAGACGCGGTGGTGATGGCGCGCATCCCACTTGCACACCTTGTGCTTCTGGTGGTGGTAGGGCGCCGCAGAAGCGACGCCCGGGGCCAGCAAGGCCAGGCCGGCGAATGCAAGGATGCCGGAGAAGATGAGCTGCTTGGTTTTCATGGTGGTCTTTCTAAGCAATGACATCGTGGATGGATGTGCGTCGTTCATCAGGCGCACCCACCCAACGGTCCACGAATGCTTTTGGATGACGTCCTGAAGGCGTCTTGTTCTAGCGATACGACAGCACCAGTCCGTGCACAAGGCGCGTCCAGCCATCCAGCATCACGAACAGCAGCAGCTTGAAGGGCAGGGAGATGGTGGTGGGCGAGATCATCGACATGCCCAGTGCCAGCAGCACGGTGGCCACGATCAGGTCCACCACCACGAACACCAGGTAGATGATGAAGCCGATCTGGAACGCCCGCGTGAGCTCGCTGAGCGTGAAGCTGGGCACCAGCACCATGAAGTCGTCGTCCTTCAGTTGCTCGGCGCGCGCCTTGGGCCAGATGTTGGAGGCCGACTTCAGAAAGAACTGCCGCTCGCGCTCGTGCGTGTGCTTTTGCAGAAACTCCTTCACCGGCACCTTGGCGGCATCGAGCACGGCCATGATGTCGCCCATGCTTTCGCCTTTGCTGCCAAAGTTGCGCCCGCGCAGCGCATCGCCGATGTCCATGCCCACTGGCGCCATGATGTAGACCGACAGGATGATCGCGATGCCGTTGAGCACCATGTTCGGCGGCGTCTGCTGCAGGCCGAGCGCGGTGCGCAGCAGGCCGAACACGATCACCAGCTTGGTGTAGCTCGTGACCATCAGCGCCGCGAAGGTCGCGAAGCCGAACGCGACCATCAGCGCGACGAGTGTGAGGGGTTCCGGGAGTCCGCCTTGCATGAGAGCTGCCTTGGCTGGTGCGGGTGCCGCGCGTCAGACTTCGCCGGGCGCGAACTCCGACACGCGCACGCCCAGCCTGTCGCCCACGGCCACGAGGTAGCCCTTGCCCAGCACGTTGCCGTGCGCCAGGATGCGCACCGTGCAGCGGTTCAGCGGCTGTGCCAGGTCGAACACGTGGCCGGCGCGGATGCCCTTGAGCTCGCCCAGCGAGAGCGACAGGTCGCCGACCTCGAAGCGCAGCGTCACCTCCAGCGCGTCGAGCCTGTCGATGGGCAGGTTGACGCTGTCTGCGGCGTCGGCAATGTACGGGGGTATGTCTGGCTTCATGGCGCTGTCTCTCGGTGGCTGAACGGTGATGCGCGAGCCTTCGGCAAGGGCCCAGAGGTGCAGCCCCGCGGCGCCCCCCAGCTCGGCCGTGACCACGATCGCGGCGCCCGAAGAACTCCATTGCTCGATGCCGACGATGTCGCCGGGGCGGATGCTGCTGATCTCGCGCAGCGCGATGGGCGTGCTGCCGAGGCTGAAGCTCACCGGCATGCGCAGCGCGTCGTAGATCCCCGAGGCGGCGCTCGCGTGCACCGCACGGTGCATGGCCATGCCTGCGGGCACCAGCGCATCGAGCGTGGCCGTGTCGTCGAACTGCACGAAGCCGCGCAGCGGCGCACCGCCATCCGACGGCGTGGCCACGAAGAAGGCCGCGCGCTCAGGGTCGCAGTGCAGCGGTGCGGGCTCGCCGCTCTTGCGCACTTCGGCCTGCGCAGGCTGCCACTCGAAGTGCAGGCGCAGGGCCTTCTCCAGCGTGTCGATCACCGGATGCAGCGCATCGGCCAGCAATATGTAGCGCAGGTCGCGCGGCAGCAAGTCGAAGCGGCGCTCGCCCAACAGGGCCTGCATGCTCGGCGGGTCCATGGCCAGGTGGCCGACGTGCGCGCCGAGCCTGAAGCTGTAGCTCTCTCGCGTGGTGTGCGCAAAGGCCATGTCGTGGTGCCACGCCAGGCTGTAGCGCGCACCGCGTGCGGCAATGTCGCGCAGCGGCGCCGCCGCGTAGAGGCGATTGAGCGCACGCACGTTCGCCGCATCGGCACGCGGCAGCGTGCGCGCTTCGCCGAGCTCGGTCACTGCGTCACCGGCGTGCGTGGGCATGCATGCTTTCGTTCGAACAACTTCTGCGTTGGGTCACTGTCCACCTTCAAGCAATGCACGGGGTCGTGTCGTATGAGGAAAGGCAGCTTAGCGAAAGGGGTTCGATGCAGGTAGTACGCAAAAGCGTAGTGCCGCGCACGCCACAAGACCTTCGTACTTACGAGAACTCGTGGTTGCTGCGAACAGAGGGCGGCGCTTAGAGTTTGCGGACCGCGGCGAGTCGGCCACGGTCCACAACAACTCCAAGAACACCACCAGGCAAGCACGCAATGGCGAGTCCCGCGCGATCTCTTCAGCACTACCGTGGCGGTCTTCGCGACCTGCTCGGCAACGCAGGCCGCTACAACGATCTTCTGCTCGCCGGCCTGCTGGTGGTGGTGGTCGCGCTGTTCGTGCTGCCGCTGCCCACGCCGCTGCTCGACCTGCTGATCGCGAGCAACCTGGCCATCAGCCTGGTGCTGCTGATCGTGGCGATGTACGTGCCTTCGGCGCTGTCGCTGTCGACCTTTCCGTCGCTGCTTCTTTTCACTACGTTGTTCCGGCTCGCGCTGAACATCGCGTCAACCAAGCTGATCCTGCTGCAGGCCAATGCAGGCCACATCATTGACACCTTCGGCAAGCTCATCGTGGGCAACAACGTGGTGGTGGGCGGCGTGGTGTTCCTCATCATCGCGATCGTGCAGTTCATCGTGATTGCCAAGGGCTCGGAGCGCGTGGCCGAGGTGGCGGCGCGCTTCGCGCTCGACGCCATGCCCGGCAAGCAGATGAGCATCGACGCCGACGTGCGCGCCGGTGTGCTCTCGTCGGCCAAGGCGCAGAAGCGGCGCCAGCTGCTGGAGCAGGAATGCCAACTGCACGGCGCGATGGACGGCGCCATGAAGTTCGTGAAGGGCGATGCCATTGCCAGCATCGTGATCGCGCTGGTCAACATCCTGGCGGGCATTGCCATCGGCACGCTGATGCACGACATGACGCTGGGCGGCGCGCTGCAGCGCTACGCCATCCTCACGGTGGGCGACGGCATGGTGTCGCAGATTCCGTCGCTGCTGGTGTCGATTGCCGCGGGCATCGTCATCACCCGCGTGAGCACCGGCGAGCGCCGCGACACGCAGCTCGCGCAGCAGATCGGCGAGCAGCTGATGGCGCACCCGCGCGCGCTCATCATCGCGGGCCTGGCGGTGGCCAGCTTCCTCGTGGTGCCGGGTTTTCCGAAGTGGGTGTTCGGCCTGCTGGCGGCCGTGCTGCTGGGGCTGGGCTTGTCGATGCGCATGCTGCGCCAGCAGCGCAACACACCGGGCTGGATCTCGCACACCGGCGGCGTGGCCGCCGAAGAAACCGACACCGACCACGCCATTGCCGCGCCGCTGGCCGTGCGCCTGTCGGCGGGGCTGCGCAACGCGGTCGACCGCTATGTGCTCGACCAGCACCTGTCGGCCGTCAAGACCTCGGTGGAGGCCGACCTCGGCCCGATCTTTCCGCGACTGCAGCTCAACTATGCAGACGGCCTGGCCGACAACGACTACCAGGTGCTGGTGCACGACGTGGCGGTGGCGCGCGGCACGCTCAAGCCCGGCTGGTTGCTGCTCGATCCGTCCGCCGCCGTGTCGCCGCCGTCGGGTGCCGAAGTGGCCGAGCCCTTCGGGCCGTTCGCGCGCGTGGTGTGGGTGCCGGGCACGGAGCCCGGCGTGACCACCTGGACTGGCGCACAGGTGGTGAGCCTGCACGTGGACCATGCCGTGCGCCGCAACGTGAAGGAGCTCATCGGCCTGCAGGAAGTGCAGCGCCTGCTGCATTCGGTGCAGCGCGATGCGCCAGAGCTCGCGGCCGAGGTGCTGCGCGTGGCTTCGGCCCAGCGCATTGCCGAGGTGCTGCGCCGGCTGCTGCAGGAGGGCATTCCCATTCGCAACCTGCACGCGATTTTCGAGAGCCTGACGATGTGGGCCGCGAAGGAACAGGACGGCATTGCGCTGACCGAGCTGGTGCGCATCCATCTCGGGCGCTACATCACCAGCCGCTATGTGGGCGCCAACCGGCAGCTCGAAGCCATCCTGTTCGAGTCGGCGCTGCTGGAGCGCGTGCAGAACGCCGTCGAGCGCTCGCCGCGCGGCAACCTGCTGCTGCTGAGCCCGGCGGTCACGCAGGACATTCGCGACCAGGTGCGTCGCGTTCTCGGCGCCACGGCCCAGCGCGTGGTGGCCATCGCTTCGGCGGACGTGCGCCGCTACATCAAGACGCTGATCGAGCCCGTGGCACCGCAGCTCGCGGTGCTTTCGTACCAGGAAATCGACGACGACGTGGCCCTGCAGCCGGTGGGCTGGATCACCAATCCGCAAGCCCATTGATGAACACCTTTGCACTTCTTTTCCGTACCCACACCCCGAGCCATGACACCGCAGAACATTCTGGACATCACGCGCGAAGGCCTGTTCCTGGTGCTCTGGATTTCGCTGCCGGTGGTGGTGGTGGCCACGCTGTCGTCGCTGCTGGTGGCGGTGCTGCAGGCGGTCACGCAGGTGCAGGACCAGAGCATCGGCCAGTCGGTGCGGCTCATCGCGGTGATGGTGGCCATCATTGTCACGGCGGGCTGGCTGGGGCGCGACGTGATGCGCTTCGCAGAGCGCGCGTTCCTGTCGCTGACATCGCTGTCGTGAAGATCGCCTTGCGCCTCCTTGCGGTCCGTCGCCAGGCTTTTCTGCTGCTGGGCTGCGCCGTGCTGATGCTGCTGGTGGCGCAGCACAGCAGGGCGGCCGATTTCCATTGGCAGAACCGGCCCTTCCAGATCGTGGCCAACGAAAAGCCGCTGAACGACTTTCTGCGTGAGCTGGTTTCGTCGCAAGGCATGACCGCGGTGATCGACCCCAAGGTCAACGGCGTCATCAGCGGCAAGTTCGACGGGCCGGCCAGGAACATCCTGAACAGCGTGTGCTCGGTCAACGGACTCACCTGGTACTTCGACGGTGCGTTCCTCTTCATCGACCTCGCAGCCGATGCCAAGAGCGAGGTGCTGCCGATTGCCGCCGAGAACGCCGGGCGCATTGCCCAGACGCTGGTGCGCCTGCACATCTCCGACGAGCGCTACCCGCTGAGCATCAGCGAGAACGATGCCAGCGTGTACGTGACCGGTCCGCGCCGCTACGTGGAAATGGTGCGCCAGGCCGTCAAGCTGGCCGACCAGAAGACCGCGCTGGCCGAGGGCGCGGAGATCCGCCTGTTCCCGCTCAAGTACGCGTGGGCCTCCGACTTCAAGATCAACCGCTCGGGCAAGGAGACGGTGGTGGCAGGCGTGGCCAACGTGCTGCGCAGCCTCTACGGGCGCAGCGGCAACAGCGCCGGCGCCAACGGCGGCGGCCGCGGCACCAGCGGCACCGTGTCGGTGGGGCCGAACCGGCAGATCAAGCTGCGCAGCGGCGATTCGATCAACGCGCCGCGCATCGACGTGGCAGGCGCCGGGCCCGCCACCGACAGCCCCGCCACGCTGGGTGGCATGTCGAGCGTGATGGGCAACGAGCTGCCGCAGTTCCAGGCCGACACGCGCATGAACGCCGTGCTGGTGCGTGACATGCCCGACAAGATGGCGCAGTACCAGAAGCTGATCGAGGCGATGGACACGCGCCCGCGGCTGGTCGAGATCGAGGTGACCATCATGGACATCAGCTCCGACACGCTCAGCAGCCTGGGCGTCGACTGGCGGCTGCATGGCACGCATGCCGATTTTCAAACCGGCAACGGCACGCGCACGCCGCTGACCTGGGGCGGCACGGGCAGCGAGGCCGGACAGGTGGGCAGCGTCGACACCTCGGGCAACCCGCTCACGCCGCTGGGCGGCATGTTCACCGCGGCCATCGGCAACAGCGCGCGCAACTACCTGCTGGCCCGCGTGACCGCGCTGGCCACCAACGGCAACGCGAACTTCGTGGCCCGCCCGAAGGTGATGACGCTGGACAACACCGAGGCCGTGCTGGAAAACCTGAGCGAGTTCTACGTGAAGGTGGACGGCTTCCAGGACGCGGGCCTGTTCAGCATCACCGCCGGCACCTCGGTGCGCGTGACGCCGCTGATCATCGACGAGGCCACGGGGCGCGGCGTGATGATGTCCATCGACATCGTCGACGGCGACCTGAGCACGCAGAGCGTGAACCAGATCCCGATCGTGCGCCGCCGCAACGTCAACACCCAGGCGCTGGTCGACGAGGGCGCGAGCCTGCTGATTGCCGGCTACTCGTCGGAAGAAAAGAGCAACGCGGTCACGGGCGTGCCGTTGCTCAAGGACATTCCGGGCGTCGGCAATCTCTTCAAGTACACCGACAAGAAGCAGTCCAACATGGAGCGCTTCTATCTGCTCACGCCGCGCCTGGTCATGCCGGGCACCACGGTCGCGCTGCCGCCGCTGCACGTGCCGGAACCGGGAGGCTGAGCATGGACGCCGACACGCCAGACCTTCCCGACATTCCCGGTGACCCGGACACCGCCGCGCCGCATGGCATGCCGGCTGTGGCCGCGGGCTGGTGCCTGCGCTTTCTGAGCGGCGCCGTGAAGGGCCGCACCATCGTGCTCAGGCCCGGCATCAACGTGCTGGGCTCGGGCGGCGAATGCGAAGTGATGCTGCCAGGGGGCGACGTGCTGCCGCGCCACCTGGCCTTCACGGTCGGCGAGCTGGTGGTGTCGATGCAGCGGCTGGGCACGGCGTCGGCACGCCTGAACGGGCAAGACATGCAGCAGCCGCGCAAGAGCGTGGTGGCCGGCGACATCGTGAGCGTGGGGCAGATCGACTTCCAGCTCGACCGCACCTACCCGGCCCACGCACAGGAAGACCGCATGTTCGCGCCGGCCCGCGGTGCCGCACCCGGCGACGACACCGACCTGCGGCCGCCGGCTTCCAATGCGCAGCGCCTGGGCCTGTGGGTGGGTGGCGTGATCGCGATGCTGGCGGTGATCGGCGTGGCGGCCGTGTGGGTGAGCAGCGACGGCAGCGCTGCCCGCAACGGCGGCAACGTGAACCTGGCCGAGGTGGAGAAGGCGCTGGTGCCTTTCCCTGAGGTGGAAGTGGTCGCGGCGCAGGGCGGCCAGTTCAGCGTGAAGGGCTACGTGGAATCGCGGCAGCGCCGCCAGACGCTGGAGCAGGCCATGACGCGCTTCGGCAGCAAGGTCAGCGTGAACGTGCATTCGGCCGAGGACATGGTCGAGCAGGCACGCCGCTACGTCGACGACCCCGGCGTGGCCGTCACCTATGCAGGGCAGGGCCGGCTGGTGCTCAGCGGCACGGTCGAAGACGCGGCCGTGCGCCAGAAGATCCGCCGGCTCAGCGAAGACCTGCACCCCGCGGTGCTGGTGTCCGACAAGGTGCATTACCGCGAGGCGCCGAAGCCCGAGGCCAAGGACGACGACATGCGTGCCCAGTGGGAGAGCTGGCAGAGCCTGCTGCCGGCGCGCATGGTGAGCATCACCGAAGACGGCAACGGCATGCGCCAGATCCAGCTGTCCAACGGCAACCGCTACTACGAAGGCTCGGTGCTGCGTTCCGGCGCCGAGCTCACGCACATCGACGCCGACGGGCTGGTGCTCAGCGGCGGCGTGCCCAACAAGAGACCCGCGAGATGAGCGCGATGCACCGCGCTCGTTTCGCCCCCGATTTCATGCGGCGCCGCAAGACCTTGCGCCGCGTGGAATGGCTTCGTCCCGCGGGACGGAGCACCTTTGTTCCCCAGTGAACCTTCAACCGTCAACCATGACAGGAGTTATCCCATGAGCGCAGTCGACACCTCGATCCAGCAAATGCAGCAAGCCGCGGCCGACCAGGCCCGTCTGATGAGCGTCAGCATGGCCGCAGGCGCCACCATTTCGGGCGCAGCCGCCACGGCGCAAACGGTGAACGGCGCCAACGCCGCGGGCACGGAAGTGGCCAAGTCCACCGGCAACGACATCCGTCAATCTGCCAAGCAGAGCTGACGGGCAAGGCCCGCGCGGAGCCCGGGCTTCGCGCGGCGCTTTCTCTCTCTTTTTTTCGCAGGCCTCCAGGCTTCCAGGAGCGTGAACCATGACCGATCCCATCGCGTCGGCGGCCCTCAGTGCGCCGCCACCCGAAGCCGCCAACTCGGCGGCGTCGGCGGCATCCGCTGCCTCCCCCAGTTCCACCGCATCCACTGCCGGTCCGCAGGCTGCAGCCCCACAGCGCTTCGAGCCCGGTGAGACGCGCATGTTCGCCCACATGATGCAAGGCGTGCAGGCGCCCCCCAGTGCTCTGGCCGCGCCCAGTGCGCTCGGCGATGCGGCCCGCTCGCTGGCCGCGCAGTTGTCGGGCAACACGCGCTCGATGGAAGACATGCGCAAGAGCATGCTCGAGTCCATCGATTTCTCGGACCCCATCAAGACCATGTTCGTGATGACCGATCACGCCATGGAAGCGAACATGATGTTCGCCCGCATGCACATTTCCACCGGGCTGGCCAGCGCCGCGACCAGCCTGTTCGGCGGCCTGCTGAAGAACCAGCAATGAGGCTGTCCTTTTGCCTGAATCGCATGCGCCTCGTCGTCGCCCTGGCGCTGCTGCTGGCGCTGGCGGGTTGCAAGGTCGCGCTCTACTCCAGCCTCCACGAGCAAGAGGCCAACGAGATGGTCGCGGCCCTTTCCACGGAGGGCATCGGCGCCACCAAGACCCGGCTCGAAGGCAGCAACTGGCAGGTCGAGGTGGAGGAAGAGCGCCTGAGCCAGGCGCTGGACGTGCTGCGCGTGCAGGGCCTGCCGGCCGAGCGCTACGTGAGCATGGGCGAGGTGTTCCAGAAGCAGGGCCTGGTGTCCACGCCCTCGGAAGAGCGCATGCGCTACATCTACGCCATCTCGCAGGAGCTGTCGCAGACCTTGCGCAACGTCGACGGCGTGGTGGCCGCGCGCGTGCACGTGGTCATTCCCGCCAACGATCCGCTGAGCGAGAAGATCCGGCCCTCGTCGGCCGCGGTGTTCATCAAGTACCGGCCCGACACCGACCTGCGCCTGCTGGCGCCGGCCGTGAAGGACATGGTGGCGCACAGCATCGAAGGGCTCACGCACGACCAGGTGTCGCTGTCGCTGTTCGAGGCGCGCCGCATGGCGGTGCCCACGCCCGCGGCCAACGCGGCGGCGCAGCCGATGGTGCTGGGCCTGTTCTCGACCCAGACCGCCATGGTGCTGCTGGGCCTGCTGTTTCTGGCGGCCGTGTGCCTGATGGCGCTGCCGGCCCTGCTGCGCAGGCAAGGCCTGGACTGGCGCCAGTGGATGCGCCGCCAGGTGCTCAAGCGCTGACCGCCTCCACCGATGCCCGCGCCGACCCTCGCACCCAACCCTGCACCCACGGCCGCGCCCGGCCCGATGGACCTGGTGCGCTTGGTCATGCGCTTCAACCTGCATCCCGAAGTCGACCTGCACCCGAGCTGGTTGCCGGCGAATTGGCCGCTGCACCACCGCAGCCTTGCACGCCTGGGGCCGGCCGGCCTCGCCGTGTATGCCGAGCTGCTGCGGCGCGGGCAGGCGCCCTCGATCGCCGGGTCGGACTACAACTTCGATTCGCGCCTGCGGCGGCTGGCGCTGCTCGATGGCGCTTCGCTGCGGCGCCTCGCGGCCTACGTGGGCTTCTGCGCGCACCTGCCGCTTTTTCGGGTGCGGGGCGGGGCGGGCTTTCAGATCCGGCGCCAGGCCCGCCGCTTCGACCGCGACGCGGTCGACTTCGTGCTCGAACGCGTGCCCCAGCTCACCGAGTTGCGCATGGACACCGCCGCGCTGCAGCAGCGGCCTCTGGCCGCCGGCCGCGTGGTGCTCGACCGCGGCTACCGCCTGCTGCTGGGCGCCGCCGCGTCCGAGGGCGAGGCCACGCTGCAGCGCCTGCGGCACAAGCTGCCGCGCCGCATCTCCACCCTGAGCGTGCCGCAGTTCGAGCGGCGCCAGGCCCAGCAACTCCACGAACTGATGCTCTCGTGCATCGTTCCCGAAAGACTGCCGCAATGGGACTGGCTTTTCTGATCACAACCGACAACCTGCAGCTGCTGAGCGAGCGCAAGGTGCTGAAGGAAAACGAATACGCCGCGCTGCTCGATGCCGCGGCCGTGGTGGACACCGCGCGCAAGGAAGCGGCACGCATCGGCCAGCACGCCGAGCAGGGCGCCGAGGCCAGCCGCCGCAAGGGCTACGAGGAAGGTCTGGCGCAGGCGAAGGCCGAGTACGCGCGGCAACTGGTGTCGGACAGCCTGGCGGTCGAGCGGCAACTGCACGCGCTGCGCACGTCGATGGCGCAGATCGTGGTCAAGGCCGTGGGGCAGTTCCTGGGCGATGCCGATCCGGCCATGCTGTTTCATTCGGCGCTGCTTCGCGTGGAGGCGCTGCTGCGTGCGGAGTCTTTCATTACCGTGCGCGTGGCGCCGGCGCAAGAGGCCGACATGCGCGAGACGCTGCACCGGCTGCGCAACGACGCCCACTGGGCCATGGGCGTGACCATCACGCCCGACCCCGAGCTGCCGCCCGGTGCCTGCGTGGTGCAGACCTCCACCGGCGTGCTGGAGATCGGCGTGGATGCGCAGCTCGAGGCGTTTCGCCGCGTGGTGGCGCAGGGCGGGAGCGCGCGGTGAGCGCACGGCCGCACACCGCCGGCGCGCATGGCGTGGGTGTGTCCGAGGCGGCGCTGGGCATCGTGGCCGACCTGGCGCAGGCCTTCGGCCACGTCACGCCGGTGGCCATGCGCGGGCGCGTGAGCAAGGCGGTGGGCATGCTGATCGACGCCACCGGCATCCAGGCGCACGTGGGCGAACTGTGCGAGCTGGTCACGCCCGGCGAGCCGCCGTTGCTGGCCGAGGTGGTGGGGTTCAGGGGCAACACGGCCATCCTCACGCCGCTGGGCTCCATCACCGGCATCTCCGCGCTGACCGAGGTGGTGCCCACGGGGCGCGGCCATGTCTGCCCGGTGGGCGCGCACCTGCTGGGGCGCGTGCTCGACGCGCTGGGCCAGCCCATCGATGCGCTCGGCCCGCTGGCGGCGCATGTGCGGATGCCTGTGCACCGCGAGCCCGTGAGCCCGCTGGAGCGCCGGATGATCGATGCGCCGCTGGCCACCGGCATCCGCGCGGTCGACACGCTGCTCACGCTCGGCGAAGGCCAGCGCGTGGGCGTGTTCGCGCCGCCCGGCGTGGGCAAGAGCACCTTGCTGGGCATGCTGGCGCGCGGCTCGACGGCCGAGGTCAACGTGATCGCGCTCATCGGCGAGCGCGGGCGCGAGGTGAAGGAGTTCATCGAGCACAACCTGGGCGCCGAGGGCCTGGCCCGCACCGTGATGGTGGTCTCCACCTCCGACCGTCCGCCGATGGAGCGCATCAAGTCGGCCTATGTGGCCACCACCATCGCCGAGCACTTTCGCGACCAGGGCAAGAAGGTGCTGCTGCTGGTCGATTCGCTCACGCGCTTTGCGCGCGCCCAGCGCGAGATCGGCTTGGCCAGCGGCGAGCCGCCCACGCGGCGCAGCTACCCGCCGTCGATCTTCTCGATGCTGCCGCAGTTGCTGGAGCGCGCGGGGCAGGGCAAGGCGGGGTCCATCACCGCGGTGTATTCGGTGCTGACCGAAGGCGACGAAGAGAACGATCCCATTGCCGAGGAGGTGCGCTCCATCCTCGACGGCCACATCGTGCTGTCGCGCAAGATCGCGGCGGCCAACCGCTACCCGGCCATCGACGTGCTGGCCAGCATCAGCCGTGTGATGCCGCTGGTGGCGTCGCGCGCGCACTGCGCTTCGGCCGCGCACTTTCGCAGCCTGCTGGCCAAGTACCAGGAGATGGAGCTGCTGGTGCAGATCGGCGAATACAAGCCGGGCAGCGACGCACTGGCCGACGAGGCCATTCGCGCGCGGCCCGCCATGCTCGACTTTCTGGCCCAGCCGCCGCGCAGCAGCCAGCCTTTTGACGAATCGCTGGCGGCGCTGCGCCGCTATGGCCCGCCAGAGGGATCGGGGGCCGCGCCATGAGCCGCATCGACTGGAAGCTGCTCATCGACGTGCGCGAGCGGCAGAAGACCGCCGCCATGGGCGTGGTGGTGCGCGACCGCGCAGCCGCCGAAGAGAGCCAGGCGCAGTTGGCGCAGGCCGAAGCCTGGCAAGAGCAACAGGTGCAGAACAAGGTGCAGCACTGGCAGGCGACCCGCGGCGCACTCTCGGGCGGGCAGTGCAGCATGGCGGACCTGCGCAATGCGGGCGCCTGGAGCGGCGCGCTCGATGCGCAGATTGCGCAAGCCGGCCAGTCGACCGCGCAAGCCTCGCAGGCGCACGCGCAGCGCGAACAGGTGCTGGAAGAAAGCCGCAGACAACTGCGCGCCGCCAGCGGCGAGCTGGAGAAGGCGCAGCAGATGCAGCAGCGCGCGCGTGCCGAGCGCCTGCACCTGCAGGAACTGCGACTGGAAGACACGGCCGAAGAAAGCGCGTCGCAGGCCTGGGCCGCGCGCCGGCCCGCGTAGGCACACGAACGGCAACCCCATGGACACCATCGAACTCGCCAGCCTGGAGAAGTTCTTCTCGGCCATCGTGCTCACGATGCCGCGGCTGTTCGCGATCTTCGCAGTCGTGCCTTTTCTGTCGGGCGGCATGATCACCGGCATCGTGCGCAACGGCCTGCTGCTGATGCTGGCGATCTTCATGTCGCCGGTGGCGGGCGAGATGCCGTCCGCCACCATGGGCACCTGGGTGCTCATCGCGGGCAAGGAGGCGCTCATCGGCGTGATGCTCGGCCTGGGCTTCGGCATCTTCATCTGGGCCATCCAGAGCGTGGGCGACCTGATCGACTTTCAGACCGGTTCGAGCAACGCCTCGTTCTTCGACCCCGTGGCCGGCCACGAGACCGGGCCCACCAGCGAGTTCCTGGGGTGGATGGTGATCACGCTCTTCGTGTCGGGCGGCGGGCTGCTCGCGATGCTGGGGGTGATCGTCGACTCGTACCGCCTGTGGCCGGTCGCGTCGTTCTTTCCGAACATGGGCGAGGTGCTGGAGCAGTTCGCGGTGCGCCAGGGCGACACCTTGTTCCTGTGGATCGTGAAGCTGGCCTCGCCCGTCATCGTGGTGCTGCTGCTGGTCGAGCTGGGCGTGGGCCTGGTGGGGCGGGTGGCGCCGCAGCTCAACGTGTTCGTGTTCGCGCAGCCGCTCAAGAGCCTGCTGGCGCACCTGATGATGCTGCTGTTCCTGGTGTTCGTGTACGACGCGCTGCAAGACTTCCTGCGGCCCGAGAACGGCGTGCTCGACTTTCTGCGGGCCACCCTGTAGCGGGCAGCGCATGGCCGAAAAAGACCAGGCTCCCACCGCCAAGCGCCTGCGCGATGCGCGCAAGCGCGGCGAAGTGGTGTTCAGCACCGACGTGGCCTCCACCGTGGTGTTCGTCGTGGTGGTGGTGTCGCTGTGGCTCGGCGGCCAGCTCATCTACAGCCTGCTGCGCGAGCTGTGGCTGCACGCCACCAGCACCAGCTTGCTCACGCAGCCCGACGACCGCTTTGCCGAACTGCTGCTGCACACGGGCGCCACGCTGGTGTGGGGCACCTTGCCGATCATGGCCATCGCCGCGGCCGCGGGCATCGTGGGCTCGCTGTTCCAGGTGGGCGGCGTGGCGGCGTGGGGGCGCCTGAAGCCCGACGTGAACCGCCTGAACCCGGCCGAGGGCCTGAAGCGCATCTTCTCGTCGCGCAGCCTCATCAACCTGCTCAAGATGAGCACCAAGACCGCGCTGCTCGGTGCGCTGATGTTCGTGGTGGTGCGCGGCTTCATCGACACGGCACTCAAGCTGGGCTATGCGCGACCCGAGGGAATCATGGTGGCCGCGACCCACATGGTGCTCATCGCCTTTGGCTGGGCGGTGGTGATCTACACGCTCATGGCCATGGTCGACTACGCGCACCAGCACCACGAGTTCATGAAGCAGCAGCGCATGTCCATCGAGGAAATCCGCCAGGAATACAAAGAGATGGAGGGCGACCCGCTGAACCGCTCGCGCCGCCGCTCGGCCTACTTCGAGGCGGTGTACGCGAGCCTGAACGACCGCGTGCGCGCGGCCTCGGCCGTGATCCATTCGCCGCGCGTCGCCATCGCCCTGCAGTACCTGGGCGAGACCGACCTGCCGCGCGTCATTGCGCGCGGCGAAGGCGAGGTGGCCGCGCAGATCCGGCGCTTTGCCAGCGAAGGCCTGATCCCGACCGAATTCGAGCCCGCGCTGGCCGAACGCATCTACGAAGAAGTGCCGCAAGACCAGCCCATTCCGCGCGCGCTGTATGCGCCCGTGGCCAAGCTGCTGCGCTGGGCGCAGGGCAACGACGCCTGAAGAAAACCGACGACTGAAAGGAAACGACCATGTTGATTGCAGATGCAGGCGGCGGCAGCGTCCGCACAGTGGTAAGTGCCCCCGCGGCCAGCCCCGCGCAACAGCCGCCGGCCAACACGGGCGCCTCCGACGCGGCAGCGCGCGCGGCCGAACTGGAACGCCAGCTCGAAGCGCTGCTCGAGAAATTGCGCGAAGCGCAGCGCCAGGCCGAAGAGGCCCGCAAGCGCGCGATCGAAGCGCAGAAGAAAGCCGACGAGGCCAAGGCACAGGCCGAAGCACTGGCCGCGCAGCGCACCAAGTCGCAGGCCGATGCCGACGCCGCGAAGAAGGCGCAGCAGGACTACCAGCTCCAGGACGCGCGCGCCAAGCAGGCCAGCGCCGATGCGAACCTCAAGGACAAGGACGTCTCGCTGCTGCGGGCGCAGGTGACCGAGACGCGCGAACAGAAAAAGAGCCCCGACGGCCAGGCCTCGGCCGCCACGCAGCAGAAGGTCAAGGACGCGCAGGGCGATCGCGACAGTGCACAGAAGACCAGCGACCTGTCGAACCTCTATGCCGATTCACAGGAGAAGGAATCCAAAGCCCAGGATGCCCAGGCGGCCGTGCGGCAACTGGCGCCGAACCGGGCCAACCCCATCGGCGATTTCAGCCCCGAAGAAAGCAAGGCGTTGAGCGATGCGCGCAGCAACGCGGCCACCTTGCGAGCCGATGCCGATGCGGGCCACGGCAAGTTCGCCGATGCCGTCGGCGCGCAGGCCGATTCGCAGTTCTATGGTGCGCCTGCGCCCGTCGCGACCCCCGTGGTGGCACCCGGCACGCAGCCGGTGGTCTTTGCCAACGATCCGCTGCATTCGCCGCTGACGCAACTGCTGCAGGTGGCGCCGCAGTTGGCCGCCCCACCGAGCGCCAACACCGGGCTGGTCTGGCCGCCCGCGACCACCTCGGGCACGACCCCGCCGGTCGACAGCAACCCGCTGCTGTATCCGCCCACGACCACGCCCACGACCACGACACCCAACACCTTCACCACGAAATCGCCCTTCGACACCTTCCTGCCGCCGCTGAAGCCGACTGTGGTGACGCCGCAGGTCACGCAGACGCTCAACGGCATTGCCGACGGAAAGAGCGTGGAGCAGATCGCGAGCGAGCGCCACATGCGCCCCGACCAGGTGGTGGCCGAGGCCAACGCGGCCGGCGTCAAACTGACGTCGGGCCTGCCCAGCCAGGACGCGCAGACCACGACCATCCAGCGCGGCAACGCCACGCTCGCCTACACCCACGACGCACAGCACGGCACCACCACGGTGAAGGCGAGCTTCGCCGACCCGAGTGCGCCGGGCGGCCGCAAGACCATGACCGCGACCGAAGACAGCAACGGCCGCTACAGCCAGACCACGACCGACGCCAAGACCGGCGACACCACCACCCACACCATCGACACCCAGGCCGGCACGGCCACCACGAGCGTGGTGGACAAGAACGGCTTGCGTACCGACACCACCACCGACCTTGCGGGCGCGCCGGTGACGCACACGGTGGCCGACGGCGAAAGCTACCTCGACGTTGCCACGGCCGCGGGCCTGACGCCCGAACAGCTGCGCATCCTGAATCCCACCGTCGACTACGGCAAGCCGCTCCAACCCGGCCAGCAAATGGTGGTCACGGGCGTTCAGACCACCGTCAAGACCTTCAACAAGGACGGCACCACGCTCGAACAGACCACGGGCAGCGATGGCTCCCTGCAAGCCGTTGCCACCAGCGCGAGCGGCCACCGCACCGTGCTGGCGGGTATACCCGACGCCAAGGACCCCCAGGGCGAAGCCGCGCGCAAGGGCATCTTCGACGACAAGAAATCCGTCGCCGACGTGGCGGCGAGCATGGGCCTCACGCAAGACCAGGTGCTCGCGCTGTTGCCGTCCGGCACGGTGGACGACGCACCGGCCAGCACCGACACCCATGGCATCGAGCGGCGCACGCTGTACGACCCGACCACCAATCACACGGTGATCGAGACGCTCGATCCGCACCATGACCGCTACACGCGGCAGGACATCACGGACGACACCGTCTTCAAGCGCGACGCCCAGGGAAAGCCGGTGCCCGACGCGCTGACGGGTGGTGTCGCCTATGCACAGCAGCAGGCCGACGACAAGGCCGCGCTCGCGGCGGACTATGGCAAGCAGATCGCCGACCTGAACAGCACCATCCGCCTGGCCCATCGCACGGGCGACTCCGCTTCGGACCTGCTGTCGCAGCGCGACCAACTCATGGCGGCGCAAAAGAAGGCGCAAGCCGACGCCAGCGTCGAGAAGGGCAAGGCCACTGCGACGCTCATCAAATACCAGCAACAGGTGGTTGACCAGCAGGCGCCCGTGGCCTACCAGAACCTCATGTATGCGCGGCCCGGCAGCCCCGAGCAGGCGCAGGCGGGCACGACGCTGAAGTCCGTGCTCGACCTGAGCGACAAGATCGACCGCCTGGTGCCCGCGGCCGACAAGGCCGTGGCCGCACTCAAGGCCGGCGTCAACCTGCAGCAAAAGCAGGACGCCAAGACCGCCGCCGACGACAAGCTGCAAACCGAGTTCGAGAACTGGAAGGACAACGTCTGGATGTGGGCGAACGTTCCGCCGGACACGGCTGCGAAGATGAAGGCCGCCGGCGAGAAGCCCGGGACGCGCATCTTTGCCGACCCCCAGCAGGAACACGACGCGGCGTGGGAGGCGTTCGTCTCGATGCAGAAAGACATCGACCAGTACGGCACCGACGATCTGCCGGCCGACAACCGCGTCGCGCACGACGCCTGGGTACAGCGCAACCAGGCGAGCGACGCCGCGTTGCAAGCCAACGTGGGCTTCGACGACGCCTCCGTCGCCAGCCAGGCGGCCAACACGAACGTGACGCAGGGCGACCTGGACCGGCTCACGCAGGACAGGGATGCGTGGACGAAGGCGAATCCGAACGACCTGCCGCTGAACTTTCCGGGGCAGAAGGTCGACCCGAAGGCGCCCGACCAGCCATCCATCGACGGGCTCACGCAGAGCCTGATCGACGGCCAGGTCGATGCGCTCAAGTACGGCGAGGACAAGAAGCACACCCAATACCTGTTGACCGTTTCGGCGCCCGACCGCGCCGACCCTGACGAGCTCAAGTCGGCCGAGAAGAAGTACGCCGACGACAACGGCGACGCCCTGTCGCAACTGAAAACGAAGATCAGGGACATGCAGGGCGCACCGGCGCGCGAGCAGTCCAAGATGGTCACCGACTACATCAACGCGTCGTACAAGCGCAACCCCGAACTCAAGGCCCAGCTCGACAAGCTGGGCACCACCAGCGATCAAAGCAGCCTGCGCGCGGCCGAATACCGCAGCACGCAGATCGACGCGCTGCTGTCGGCCTCCGAGCAGGGCCGGCAACTGCAGTCGGCATTCGCCATGAGGGACATGCTGCATGGGAAGTTCGACGACCAGGCCGCGCAGGATCAGGCGCAGGTCCAGAGCGGCGTGGACGAGGTCAAGAAGGACATCGACAAGCACAGCTTCGTGCGCGATGCATGGGGCGCGATGTTCGGGGACTCGTCCGACGGCGCCAAGCAATACAGCCAGGACGCACTCGACCACATGAAGCAGCTGCGCAGCGATCTGGCTTCGGGAAAGATTTCGGTGTCCGACTTCGCGCAGCAGGAAAAAGCGCTGATGGACGACTACGACCTGAAGTCCGGCCAGCTCCAACGCAACATGCTCAACAGCGACGGCACCTGGAGCGTGGTCGACGAGGCGGTGCGCTCGACCGTCATGATTGCCGCCGGCATCGGGGGCACGCTGCTCACGGGCGGCAACCTGGCTGCGGGTTTCGGCGCCGCCATGCTCGCGGGCCAGTTGTGGGACACCACGGGCGATGTGGTGGCCAGCGCGCAAGGACACGACATCGCCGGCGACGGCCATGAATCGCTCCTCGGGCTCGGCTGGCGGGCGGCCAGCGGCGACGCGAGCTGGGGCGAGACCGGCAACGTGTTCAAGGGCGTGGCCGTCGATGCCGCAACCAGTGCCGTGAACATGACCGGCCTGGGCATCGGCGGCTCGATCAGTGCCCGGCTGGGTGCCCAGTTTGCCGCGCGGGAGACCCTGCAGGTCGCCGGGCGCGACGTGCTCAGCTTCGGCGCGAAGGGCACGCTGAACTGGACCGGCCGCGCCGTGGTGGGCGCGCGCGCGGGCCTGAGCCTGCAGGCGGTCGACGGCGCCGGCCGCGTGGGCGTGGAGACCCTGCACGTCGGCCTGGACGGCCAGCTCGGCACCGAGGAAGGCGACAAGCGCATCGGCTCGACCATCGTGAGTTCGGCGGTGGGCCTGGTGACGGCGCCGGTGACCGGCGCGGTGTCGGGCGCGATTCCGATGGGCGCCGCGAGCGAGGGCGTGAGGCCGTCGGTCTTCGGCGCCGGCGTGACGGCGCGGGTTGCCAATGACGCTGCGGGCGCCCTGGCCGGCGGCGAGCTGATCTCGCTGGTGAACAACGGGCGCTCGATGAACCAGGGCGAATTCATCGCGGCCTCGTTGCAGACGGTGCCGGGCGTGCTCAACCACGTCGCCACGCATCCGACGATGGCCGCATGGTTGGCGACAAGGGGGCGCAATGCAGCGGGCAGCACCGATACCCCCACGCCGGCCACGACGCCGCGTGTCGAGCCGCCCGCCGCGCCCGTGGCGAAGCCGATCGACATCAACACTGCCTCGCGCAACCTGCCGGGCCTTGCGGACCACGGTGTCGACAACCTGAAGGTGGTCGACGTGAACACGCCCGACCTGACGCAGGGCATCGACGTGCAGACCCACGCGGCTGCCGCGCTCGCACCGGGCGGGGTGGTCGAGTTTCACATTGCGCTGGACAACGAGAGGATCGCCACCGGTGGCAGCGACCCCGCCGGCATCACGACGGCGGCCTACGTGCAGGGCAAGGACGGCACTGCTGCGCCACGCCCCGGCGAGGACGCGCGGCAGGCGCGGCAGCGCCAGGAACAGCAGGACACCGCGATCCGCGTGCGGCTGCGCGGCGTGGGCCTGGACAACGTGAAGATCACGCGCAACCCGAACCCCGGCGCCAGGCACCCCGAGATCGTGGTGCAGGCGACCAAGCCCAGCTTCCCGGGCACGGTGGACCGGCCGCTCGCGCGCCCGGTGTACGACGGCTACGACCAGCGCGCCGACTACCTCACGGGCAGCGAGATGACCGCGCTCTATGGCTCGGGCACGCGCGGCCCGAAACCCACGCCGCCGGCCGATTTCCGGGTGGCGATGACGATGCGCAACCGCCTGGCCACGGGCCAGTACGAGCCCATTGCCTCGCCGACGATGCAGTCGATGTCGATCGGCATCGGTACGCGCTCCAACCTCAAGGCGATTGCCTACGGCCTCTACGACAGCGTGATCGGACGCTCGCTCACGCCGCTGCGCAACGCCTTCGGCACCGAAGCCTCGGTGGCGATCCGGCCCGACGAGTACCGGCGCACGAGCTTCATGCAATGGGGCGTCCTGCCGTTCTCGCGCGACACCATCTTCACGGTGTTCTCGAAGGACCTGATGGGCGCCGCCAGGCAGACGCTGTTCGGCAAGGGCACGCCCGGGTACGGCGTGAACATGCGCTCGGCCCAGCTGAAGGGGCCGGCCGCGAAGGGGCCGGGCCAGGTGGTCGAGGTGGAGCTGAGCGTGAAGCTCGACGGCGAGAAGCTCACGCTGCCCGCCGACGCGACCGACTTCTTCGGTGGCAGCAGCAAGACCTCGCCGGACGGCCATGTGAAAGTGCCGAGCAGCCTGCTGTTCGACCGCGTGATCGAAGACCTGCGCGTGTCGCCGCTGCTGCCGATCCTGAAGAAGGCGCTCGGCTATACCGGCCTGTTCACGCCCTCGGTCGAGCGGCGCTGGCAGATGATGCTCAAGGACGTGGTGCGCGAGGGCGACGTGGTGCCCAAGCGCTTCTTCGAGCAGTTCCAGAAGACCTTCGGCGACGCCAAGTACCGCATGCAGGTGGTGGTGCCCGACACCGACGGCGCGAAGCTCTACAACCCGGTGGAAAGGCAGATTGCCGACTTCGTGAAAACCCCGACGCCGGCCAAGCTGCAGGACATGGTGGCGCAGGGCCTGGTCGACCCCGACAAGGCGATCTTCTTCGTGCCCGAGCGCGGCGGCAACCATCACCGCACGGCGGTGCCCGGCAAGGCGCTCAGCGAGACCTTCGACGACCTGGCCGGCCAGCCGCGCCGCGTGCCGAACCGCGACACCAGCAATGTCTGGGTCATCTTCACCGACCATGCCCTGGAGCGCAATGCGCAGCGCGTGATCTACCGGACCAAGAAGGCGCTCTACGGCATGCTGCCCGAATGGGCGCAGAAGTCGCAGCCCTCGACGCACCATGTGCCGGGGCAGGGCAACCTCATCAATGCGCTGACCGGGTCGGGCCGCGAGCTGGCCAATCCGTCGGCGCGGCGCACGGCGGTGTTCGCGCTCAAGATGCCCACGGCGTTCCAGACCCCCGTGCTGGCGGGCAGCGTCGAGTTCCGCTTTCAGGCGGGCAGCGACGAGCCCGCGCTGGCCAAGGCGGTCGCGAAAGGGCGCACCGACACCTTGCAGGTCGCGCCGGACAGCAGCGACAGCGTCGACGTGCCGCAGTGGTTTCCGCGCGCGCTGGCGTCGTCGCTGAACGGCCCGACACCGGTGATTCCGAAGGGCGGCAGGGCGCAGATCGGCCGCTTCCTCGATGACCTCGAAGGCAAGCTCGGCCCCGCGCAGAAAGACGCCGTGATCGCACTGCGCGAGCGCTACATGGAAGGCCCGAACCCGCTCTTTGCCGACGGCAAGTTCCTGCGCGCACCGATCGCGAACGACATCGTGGAAGTGCTTGCCGGCCTGCAGCCGCAAAGCCTTGCGCAGGGCACGCCTCGCACGCTGATGGGCGACGCGCCCGAGGCCATCAACGCCGCCCGCGCACAGCCGGTGCGGCCCGCGGGCCTGCGCCGCGCCGACCTCAACTACCTCGACGGCCAACCGACGGTCAACGGCCGTCCGGTGTCGGCCGCGGACATCGAACTCGCGGTGCCGCCCGAGGCGGTCCTCGTGATGGCCGACCGCGCGAACCCGCCGAGCGCCGAGCGCATCGCGGCCGATCTGCGTGCGGGTGGCCATCCGGCCGGCAAGGACGTGGTGATCTATCTGTGCGACGCGGGCACCGCCACGGCGCCGCGCGCGCCCGTGCCCGACTCGCTCGCACGCGATCTGAGCAACCGCATCGGCGCACGCGCGCATGCGGTCGACGGCGCGGTCACGCTCGGTGCCCAGACCACGCTGGGCGGTCCCGCGGTGACCGCGCGGCCGAACCTGCCGCTCACCGATGTGTCGGCCACGGGGCGGGCGCATCCCGATGCCGATCACGCGGCGCAGCAGGCCTTCTGGCTCAAGCCGGGCGGGCCCGAGGCGCCCGTGGATGCGCCGTTCGCGCCGCAGGCACTCGCCAAGGGCGCGTGGATCGGGGACGAACCCATCGATCCGCTGCATCTCGGCATCGAAGACCGGGTGGCCGATCTGCGGCCGATGGATGCGGACAACGCGCGCGCCGTGTTCCCGCTGCTGGCCAAGGAGCTGGGTGTCAGCCCGGACTACAACGCGCTCGGTGCGCAGGGAATGATCGACAAGTGGCTCGGCGAGATCGCCAACGGCACGCGCCACGCGCGCGTGATCTATCCGGCGGCCGGCTCGGCACTGGCCTCCGACGTGCCGATCGGTCTGATCTCGGTGCACAAGGAGGCGCTGATCGGCGACAGTTACCGCAACACCTTGCCCGCCGCGCTCTACCGCGGCAACAAGCCGGCGGGCGAGATGAGCCGGCAGGGGCTGCAGGACCTGGGCGAGGTCTGGCAGTTCTCGACCTATCTCGGCAAGGGCAAGGACCTCTATCCGAGCGGCGTGATCAACAAGGCCGCGCGCATGCAGTTCATGAACGACGTGGTGCGGCAAGAGGCTGCCAAGGGCATGCCGGTGGCCGCGTTCTATTCGCGCGTGAACGGCGGCGCGCCCTTCATCACCGGCTCGGACGGCGTCACGACCTTGCTCAAGGGCCATGCATTCAATGTGAAGAGCGCCTTCAGCCAGCAGTCGCAGACCGTCGGCCGTGGGCCGATTGCCGTGGGCTACGAGGACAGCTCGCCGTTCAAGAGCAAGGGCTACGAGGACGGCGAGCCGGCGCGGCACATCTACATCTACGAGACCGATGCCAGCCTCTATGGACCCGAGGGCCGGGGCACGCTCAAGTGGCGCGGCAAGATCGAAGAGGCCTTCGACAGCGCGGACGGCTCGCGCAGCCTGCTCGGTGCCGTGCGGCCGGCCAACCTGAACTACCTGGAGGGCGAGGCAACGGTCAACGGCCAGCCTGTGCCGGCGCGCGACATCCAGGTCGCGGTGCCGCCCGACACCTACCTGGTGATGGCCGATGCGTCGCACCTTCCGGCGACCGCGCGGCTGGCGGCCGGCATGCGCGCCAACGGCTATAGGCCCGGGCAGGACGTGGCGCTTTACGTGTGCCGCGCCGGCGAACGCGCGGACCCGGCTGCGCCGGTGCCGGCGTCGGCCGCGCGAGATCTCGCGAACGCGCTCGGCGCGCGGGTGCAGGCGCACGAGGCCGCGATCACGCTCGGCAACCGCAACACGGTCGGCGAGGGCCAGGCCGTGACCGAGCGGCCCAGCCTGCCGCTGACCGACGTGTCGACGGCCAGCCGCGCGCATCTGGATGCGGACCACGCGGCGCAGCAGGCCTTCTGGCTCGCACCCGGCGGCCGCAGCGAAGCCGCGCCTTCGGCGTTCAGTCCCGAAGTGCTCGGCAAGGGCGCATGGGCCGGCGACAAGACCATCGACCCGCTGCAACTGGGCATCGAGGATCGGGCCGTCGAGCTGGTGCCTTTCGATGTGCAGCACGCGCGCGACGTGCTGCCGTACCTGACGCACGAATTGCGCTTCAGCCCCGAATTCACGAAGCTGGGGGCGCAGGAAATGGCGAAGAAGTGGGCCGCGGAAATCGAGGACGGCAACCGCATGGCCTATGTCATCTACCCCGCGCCGGGCTCGGCCGTGGTGCGCCGGCCGCTGGGCATCATCGCCATTCACAAGGGGCCTCTGGTCAGCGACAGCTTCATCGGCATACGGCCAGCGGACACCTATCCGGGCGCGAAGCCGGCGGGCGAGATGAGCCGGGAGGCCCTGGGCGAACTCGGTCCGGTCTGGCAGTTCTCGACCTACCTCATCAAGGCGCGGACCTCTTCCAAGTCTTCCTTCCCGGGCGGTGTGGTCAACACGGCCGCCAAGAAGCAGATCATGGCGACGGCCGTGCAGGAACTCGCGCGCAGAGGCGAGCCCATCGATGCCTTCTATGCGGCCGTGCACGCCGGCGCACCCGAGGCGGTGCCTGAAATGGGCTGGCCCAAGGACGCCAACGTGCCGAGCCTGAAGAGCCAGGAACGGATGGCCGGCGACGGACCCATCACGGTGGTGCACCAGGCAGGACCGCCCAGGACCGGAGACCAGGCCGCGCAGGCGCCGGCGACCCGGTACATCGCCATCTTCAAGACCCCGGTGAGCCGCTTCGATGAGGGCGGCACCGGCACGGCGGAATACCGCTCGCTGCTGGACAGCCGCATCGCGGGCGACCAACGTCCGCAGCGCTGGCTCGGGCCGCAGGAATGGCAGAACGAGCCGCTGGTGCATCGCCGCGCCGACCTGAACTACCTTGAAGGCAACGTCACGGTCGACGGGCGGCCGGTGCCGGCGAGCGACATCGAAGTCGCGGTGCCGTCGAAGGCCTTCCTGGTCATGGCCGACGAAGCCAACGTGCCGAGCGCCGAGCGGATCGCTGCCGACATGCGCGCGGCGGGCTACCCCGAGGGGCAGGACGTGGCGCTCTACATCTGCCGCGCCGGCAAGCTCGCGGACCCGAAGGCCGTGGTGCCCGAATCGCTGGCGCATCAGCTCGCCGACACGCTGGGCGCACGCGTGCATGCGGTGGAGGGAACGATCGAGCTGGGCGGGAAGACCCAGCTCGGAGACGGTCACTTCGTCACCGGCCTGCCGAAATTGCCGCTGCTGGATGTCTCCACCGGGCGCGCGCATCCGGGTGATAACTTCGACACCGCGCAACGCTTCTGGCTCGCTCCCAACGGCCGTGGCGAGCGGGTCGACGCACCGCTCGGCGCCGCGGTGCGCAACATGGGGGCGAAGGCGGGCGAGAACTTCATCGACCCCTACGTGCTGGGCATCGAAGACCGCGTGGTGCGGCTGGCCCCGTTCGACGCCCATCATGCGGGCCTGGTGTTGCCCACGCTGGCCGAGCAGCTCGCCGTGAGCCCCGATTTCAAGAACGGGCCCGAGGGTCTGGCGCACAAATGGCTGGGTGAAATGGACGCCGGCACGCGCATGGCGTATGTGATCTACCCGGCCGAGGGCTCGCCGCTGCCGCAGACGCCGCTGGGTCTCGTGGCGCTGCACCGCGAACCGCTGGTGGACGAGAAATATGTGAAGACGCTGTCCGCGTCGTACTACACCGCCGGCAAGTTTCCGGCGCGCGAGGTTTCGCGCGAAGACCTGGTGGCCAAGGGCGACGTGTGGCAGTTCTCGACCTACCTCAACTCCGATGGCAAGGGCGTGCCGGGCACCAACAAGGCCGGCAAGATGCTGACCATCGACGAGGTCGCGGCTGAAAGCCAGCGCCGCGGCGACGAGATCCTGGCCTTCTATGCGCGCGTGCACGGCGGCGGCCCGCTGGTGCTGCGCTTGCAGGACCCGGGCGTCAACCCCAACATATCGAGCCTGTTCGGCCAGGAGTCGATGGCGCAGAGCGGACCCATCGCCGTGGGGCTGGAGCAGGGCTCGCCGGTGACGGGCGGTGCCGACCGCTACGTGCTGATCTTCGAGACGCCGCGCTCGCTCTACCTGCCCGACGGCGCGGGCCGCGCGAAGTGGACCGGCGATCTCCAGAAGCTCATCGACAAGCACCCGGACCCGGCGTCGTGGCTCGGTGCGGAGAAGGACACGGGGTCTTCGGGGGTGATGCTGAGCCGCAAGGCCGCGCCGGCCGAAGTCGATTGGGACCGCGCGCAACCCGTCGCGCTGCGCTCCAGCGACGGGGACGATCTGTCGGCGCATCGATTGATGGTGACCGACGCCGACGGCACGCGGCGCCCGATGACCGGCACGGAAGTGCTCGACAGGATGGGCACGAAGGTGCTGGGCAGGGGGGTGTCGGCCGATGTGTACCCGTTCGGCGACGACAAGGCGATCAAGATTTTCCGCACCGAGGCCGAAGACTATTCCCGTGTGCAAGATCGTGCCGATCTGGACCTCGGACAACTGCGCGAGGCGTTGCCCGACGGGGCGACCATCGACCCGGCCATGGGGTGGGCACACCAGGAAAAGCAGACGCTGCAGGAACTGGCCGATCACGTGGGCGAGCACAACGTGGTCGACGTCTCGGGGCCCTACCTCGTCGGCAACCGGCTGGCGCTGGTCATGCCTCGGTATGTCGAGGGCAGCAAGGCGCTCACCACGGACAGTGCATCGCGCACGTTCACCGATGCGAAGGCGGGCTTTCTGAACGAGCGCACGGCGAGCAGTGCGGGAGGCATCACGGATGAAATGAATACCTCCGGCATCTACCCCTCTGATCCGCAGTTCCTGGTTCACGCGGACGGGTCCGTGGTTCTGCACGATCCCGACGGCATTTCGCGCGGCAGCCTTGCGCGAAAGGATCTGGAGCACGAGGCCACCAAGCTGGCGCGCACCGGCCGGTACAACGCGGCCGCACGCCCCGCACCCGACACGCCCGATGCCGGCACGGTCCAATTCGCGGTGGGCCCGGCGCCTGACGACATCGGCAGTGCGGGTGGATTGCGGTTTGCCGATGCCTCCACCGCGTCGCAGGCCGTCGTGCACGACACCGTGGCCGCGGCCAAATGGGCCGCGATCGAACCGTGGCCCGCGCCGCACCGCAGCGAGGCTGAAGTGCCGCAGGCGACGTATGTCTACACCGTCGACGGCGGCAGCATGCAGACCCACGCGGACGGCACGCGCACGATCCCGCTCGACGCCATCATTGCCGGGCGGCAGGTCGACGCCTTCGGCCGCTTCGTGCCCGAGCAGCCCGTGCGTTTTCGCGTCGCAGGCGACGCCGGATCACCGGGCAGGCAGGTGCCCAAGGGTGTGATGAACCTGCTCGACCCCGGCTCGGCGCAGCCGACCAACCTGTGGGGCACGCTCAACGGCGGCGACGGCGCGGCGCAGGCGTAGCGCACGGGTTCAGGAGGCGGGCGCCTGCGCCTGCAATGACCCGGCGGCATCCGTGGCCTGCGTCAGCACCCAGTCCCTGAACACGCGCATGCCGCGGGTCTCGCGCTTGCCCTTGGGCGCGCAGACGTAGTATCCGCGCGGTGTCAGCGCGATCTTGTCGATCGGGATCGCGACGCGGCCGGCGGCCAGTTCGTCCTCGATCAGGCAGCGCTGCACGACCGCCAGGCCCAGGCCCGAGATCACGCCCTGCAGCAGCATGGCGACCTGGTCGAAATCGGCCGCGGGCTTCGGGTGGGCGTCGCGCACGCCCTGCGTGTCGAACCACAGACGCCAGTTGTCGGGGTAGTTGGTGTGGAACAGCAGCGGGCGCTGCAGCAGGTCTTCGGGCGTGCGCAGGGCCAGGCGGCCATGCATGTCGCCGGGCCGGCAGATGGGCACGATCTCGCGGCCCACGAGGTAGTCGGCCTGGATGTGCGGCGGATGCCAGGGCGCATCGCCGCGCCGCACGCGAATCCAGCCGTCGATGTCGGGCGTGTCCAGCGGATCGTCGCGGCGGTAGGGTGCGAACGAAATCGCTACTTCAGGATGCAGCGCACGAAAGTCGGGCAGCCGCGGAATCAGCCATTTGGTGGCCAGCGTGGGCGGCACCGACAGGCGCAGCGTGTGCGCGCCGCTGTGCGCGCCGGCCGACTCGGCCGCGAATTCGAGCTGCTGCAGCGCCGGCGCCACGTTGTCGAGGTAGGCGCGTCCGGCATCGGTGAGCGTGCTGAGACGGCCGTAGCGGTCGAGCAGGCGCACGCTCAAGTGCTCTTCGAGCCGCGCCACCGCGCGGCTCACCGCGCCCTGCGTGACGCACAACTCGTCGGCCGCTTTCGAGAAGCTGCCCAGGCGCGCGGTGCTTGCAAAAGCGTGCAGTTCGTGCAGCGACGGTGATCGGATGCGCATGAAGGTGAAGTGGGCCTTTTTGCTATGAGCAGCGGTCATAGCGAGCGGCGCAATTGTCGTCCCAAACAAGAGGGGCGGTTCACATAATCGCCGCACTTGCGAGTCCCCCATGTGCGTTGGCCCCCACGACATTCACTCCGACGATCTCTCGACAATGAACAAACGCCGCGACCTTTTGCTGGCCATCACCGCCGTTGCCTTCGGGCTGCCGCACGGGGCGCTGGCCGCATCGACTTTTCCCGACAAGCCGATCAAGCTGATCGTGCCGTTTCCGCCCGGGGGATCGACCGACATCGTGGCGCGGCTGCTGGCCGAAAAGATGTCGGGCATCCTCGGCCAGCAGGTGATCGTGGACAACCGCGCAGGCGCAGGCGGCACCATCGGCATTGCGGCGGTGGCGCGCGCCGAGCCCGACGGCTACACCATCGGCATGGCCACGGTGAGCACGCACGGCGCGAACCCGGCCGTGTACACCAAGCTGCCCTACGACCCGGTGAAGGACTTCCAGCCGATCACCAACGTGATGTCGGTGCCCAGCGTGTTCGTGGTGAGCCCCACGCTGCCGGTGAAGACGATGCAGGAGTTCATCGCGCTGGCCAAATCGGAGCCCGGCAAACTCACCTTCGCGTCGCCGGGCAACGGATCGCTCGGGCATGTGAACGTCGAGCAGTTCATGGAGCTCGCGGGTATCCGGCTCACGCACGTGCCGTACAAGGGCTCGGGGCAGGCGGTGACCGATGCGCTGGCCGGCACGGTCGACGCCATGACCGACAACCTGCCGTCGTCGCTGCCGCACATCCGATCGGGCAAGCTGCGCGCGCTGGCGCTGCTGTCGCCCCGGCGCTCGCCGCTGCTGCCCGACGTGCCCACCTACCGCGAACTCGGCTTCGAGGCCATGACCGAAGGCGGCTGGTTCGGCCTGGTGGCGCCGGCCGGAACGCCCGCACCGGTGGTCGGCAAGCTGATGGTCAGCGCGCATCAGGCCATGCAGGACCCGGCGTTCAAGCAGCGCATGGTCGACATCTCGGGCCTGCCGATGGCCAACACGCCCGAGCAGTTCGCGCAGCAGATCCGCGAAATGATGGACAAGTACGCACGCATCGCCAAGGCGGCGAACATCAAGCTGTGAGCGGGCATTACGACATGCGCATGCGCACGGCAGACCCCGCGGTCGTCGTGGCCGAGCCGCCGCCCGGCGTGGCGCGCCTGCCGCTGGTGTGCGACTCGCCGCACAGCGGCACGCGCTACCCGGCGGACTTCGTCACCCGGCTGCCGTTCGCGCGGCTGCGCCAGGCCGAGGACACGCACATCGACACGCTTTGGTCGGCCGCGCCGCGCCACGGCGCGACCTTGCTGGCCGCGCAGTTTCCGCGCGCCTACATCGACCCCAATCGCGCGCTCGACGACCTCGACCCCGAACTGCTCGACGGCCCGTGGCCGTCGCCGCTGAACCCCGGCGAGAAGTCGCGGCTGGGCTATGGGCTGGTGTGGCGCCGCGTGAGCGCCGACGAGCCGCTGTACGACCATCCGCTGCAGGTCGCCGCGGTGCAGTCGCGCGTGGTGCGTTGCTGGAAGCCTTATCACGCAGCGCTGTCCGCCGCGGTGGCGCGCGCAGTGAAGGAGTTCGGCGCGCTGTGGCATCTGAACCTGCATTCGATGCCGGACAACGCCTATGAAAAGCTGGGCATCGCATCGCCGCATCCGCTGGCCGACTTCGTGCTGGGCGACCGCGAAGGCACGACCTGCGAGCCGGCGCTGCTGGACGTGGTCGAGGCCGCGGTGCGCGCGCACGGCTATACGGTGGCGCGCAACGACCCGTACAAGGGCGTGGCATTGATCGCCGAAATCGGCAACCCCGCGCTGGCGCGCCACAGCCTGCAGATAGAGATCCGCCGCCCGGTGTACATGAACGAGGCCACGCGCGAGCCGAACGAGGGCTTCGTTCCCCTGCAGCGCTGCATCGAGGCCACGGTCGGCGCGGTCGCGGCGCACGTGCGCATGCAGTTGCGGCGCACGGAGTAGCCGCCGATGCCGTGCCTCGAATCCCTGCTATCCGACGATGCCGTTCCTTGCCGAGGGCGGCTGCAGGGCATCGAGCACGGACAGCCTGCGGTAGTCGCCGGGCAGCACCGCATAGGTGCTCAGGAAGGTCTTGTGCAGATGACTCTGGTCGACGAAGCCGGCCGCATGGGCGGCGTAGGTGACGCGTGCGCCACCGGCGATGAGGTCGCGCGCGTACTCGATGCGGTGGCCCACCAGCACCTCGTGCGGCGAGAAACCCCAGGCGCCCTTGAAGCTGCGCTGCACATGCACCGGGTGCAGGCCGACGGCGCCGGCCAGGCCGTCGAGGGTCATGCGCTGGTGAAAGCCGCTGGCGATCAGTTCGTAGAGCAGGTTCATGCGGTCGTCGCTGCTGTCCATGGTGGGGGGCAGGGGAGCTTGCGAGGGAATCCATTGCCCCAGGCGCTGGCGCAGCAGGGCGCGGCCGACCGCGATGTCTTCCTGGCTGCCTGTGATGGTGGGTTCGTACAGCAGCCGGTGGCATTCGAGGAATTCGAGAGCAGCCGATGCATCGAGGAAGACGGTGACGCCCGAGTTGTCTTCGATGCGTGCCAGCCGAAGTCCGTCGTCCACGGGGCTGATGCAGCGTGCCACGGCGCAGCTGCAATACATCGCGTCCTCGCGCCACGGCGTGGTGCGCGCCTGTACCGAATGCCAGGCATGGGGGGCGATGCGCAGCAAGGTGCCCGGCGGCACGATGAGGGTGCGCGCGCCGGTGCGCACATGCAGCTCGGTGTCGGACACCGAGAGCGTGAAGCCGACGTGCCGGTGCGGCCTGATCTCGCGCTGCCGGAATCGGTTGGCAGTGAATTGAAGACCCATGAGCTCGGCGTCTCGCCAGTAGCGGGCAGCAAGAAGTTCCATAGAGGGCGCAGCATGCCGGCGCCATCTGTTTCTGTGAAGCAGCAATCTCGCATGGTTCAGGCGAAGGTATTCAGTTGATCCCCGGCACGGCATGCCATGGCCCGCCGTGACCACAACCGACCCCGGCGAATGCGCCGGAAGCTAAGAATTTACAAGGCGCAACCACGGCCCTTTTGGTAATTTGTTCCAAGCCCGCTGCATCGATCGATGCATGCGGCATATCGATCAGGCACTTCATGATTCTTGCTACCTTGTTGGAACGCGCCGCGGCAACTTCGCTGGCGACGGACAAGAACCGCGACGCACTGCCGGCCGTGGACGATGCCACGGACGAGCAAGCCGGCGGGCCGTTTCCGCAGCTCTATTCGGAAGAGCAGCTCTATCTGCCGCCATCGGCGGACCGGCATGCGCACGGGGTGCCGGGCATCGTGGGCGATCTGCTGGACGCGGGCAGCGCCGAGGAGCGCACTTACCTGGTCCAGTGCATGCTGAATGCCATCGGCTTCGATTGGCTCGGCTACGGCACGGTCACCTACCTGCGCGGGCACTGGTGGCCGCTGAGCTTCTTCACCGGTTACGCCAACCCGGAGTGGACTCAGCGCTACTTTTCGCACCGGCTCTACGAGGTGGATCTGCGGCAGCAGGGCGTGCCCGCCTCGGGCCTGCCGCTGGTGTGGGACATCGAGCAGATCGAAGCGACGCCTTTCTCGACGGCCACTTCGGCCACGGAAAACGCGGCGGGGCGGCGGCAACGCTTTCTCGATGACCTGCGCGCCAGCGGCGTGCGCAGCGGCCTGCTGTTCAGGCTGGCATCGCCCACGCAGGTGAACCAGCACACCATCATCAGCCTGCAGTCGAGTGAACCTGGCCGACGCTGGATCACGGACGGCGTCGTTGGCCAGGCCCTGACGCTTGGCCTCAGCCTGCACGAATACCTGTCGCGGCATTCGCGCATGCAAGGCGATGCAGGGGGCGCGCGCATCGAGATATCCACCACGCAGCAGTACATCCTGCAGCACCTGCTGCAGGGTCGCAGCGACAAGGAGATCGCCAACCGCCTGGACCTGTCGGCGCACACCGTGGACTACCACATGCGCCAGTTGCGCCGCCGTTTCGCGGCACGCAATCGCGTGCAGCTGGTGAACGCGGTGCAGCAGGGGGACAGCGACTTCGGAGTGCTCGGGGACAGTTAGGGCCTGTGCGCTTCAAGCTCCCTGGATCACCAGGGGCGTTGTCACTGTCGATGGCATGGGAAAGACGTCAGGCCGGCCCCTCGGCCTGACGCTTGAGCCCGCGCAGAACCTCGGGAAAATCCGCCGTCACCATCGGCCCGAACTGCGCCGCCGAAGGGCCGGTGACTTCGGTGCTGTAGGTGACCCTGGCCCCGCCGGAGGGCAAGGGCACGATGGCGTGGCGCACCAGCACGTGGGTGCCATCGATGACGGTCTCGTCCGTGAAGCTCTCGTTTTCGCTGACTTCCACCAGCGTGCTGATGAAAGCCTCTTCGCCGGGAGGCTTCATCGAAAAGGTGGTGCCCTTGGCGAACGGGCCGTGAAGGTCGATGTGCTCGATGCCCGCGTTCCAGGCCTTCCAGCCCGGAATGTCCTTGAAGAGCTGCCAGACACGTGCGGGCGATGCGCTGGTTTCGATGCTTTCGTCATAGGTCCACATGGATGTCTCCTTGGGTCATGTCGTCAAGGGCGAAGGCGAAATGGGGCCGCTGCGGGTTCAGGCCCGGCCCGGCTCCACGGCCTGTTCGGAGCGCGCGTCGTGCCCGATGATCAGCACCAGCGCAAAGGCCACCACCGACAGCAGCGCAAGAAAGATCACCGCATACAGGTCGTTGCCCATGCGGTCCTTCAGCGCGCCGAAGATGGTCGGGCCGATGTAGCCGCCGAGGTTGCCGATGGAGTTGATCCAGGCAATGCCCGCTGCGGCCGCGGTGCCGCTCAGCATGGCGGTCGGCAGGGTCCAGAAGGTGGGCAGTGCGCTGAAGATGCCGAAGGCAGCCAGCGTCACCGCGGCCATCTTGGGAATCGGCGCACTGATCTGCGCCGCCAGCACGAGGCCGACGAAGATGCAGGCCAGCGGAATCAGCAGGAACCACTTGCGCTCCTTGCGCGCATCCGAGGCGCGCGTCCAGAACAGCATGGCGATGGCGCCCACCAGGTATGGAAAGGCGTTGATGAAGCCGATCTGCACATTGCTCAGCCCGCCGAAGCCCTTGATGATCTGCGGCAGGAAGAAGCTCAGGCCATACAGCGGCACGGTGATGCCCATGTAGACGAAGCCCAGCCCGATCACGCGCGGGTTCAGCAGCGATTGCTTCCACGAAATCTTGTTGATCGACTCGCGGTTGCGGCGCTCGGCGTCCAGCGTCTTCTGCAGCCAGTTGCGCTCTTCATCGGTGAGCCACTTGGCATCCTTCGGGCCGTCGGGCAGGTACATCAGCACGACGAAAGTCAGGATCAGCGAGGGCAGCGCTTCGAGGATGAAGAGCCACTGCCAGCCGTGCATGCCGCCGATGCCGTCCATGTTCAGGATGTAGCCCGAGATCGGCGAGCCGATCACGGTGGAAATCGGGATCGCGAACATGAACCAGCCCACGATGCGCGCGCGGTACGCCGCCGGAAACCAGAGCGTGATGTAGAAGATCACGCCCGGAAAGAAGCCGGCCTCGGCAATGCCCAGCAGAAAGCGCACGACGTTGAAGCTGGTCGAGCCGCCCACCCAGGCCTGCGCCGCGGACAGGATGCCCCAGCTGAACATAATGCGGGCGATCCAGCGGCGCGCGCCGAAGCGCTCCAGCGCCATGTTGCTCGGCACCTCGAAGAGGAAGTAGGCCAGGAAGAAGATGCCCGCCGCGCTGCCGAACACGGCGGCGGAAAAGCCCAGGTCCTTGGACATGGACGCACCGGCAAAGCCGAGGTTCACGCGGTCCAGGTAGGCGATGAAGTAGCTGATCATCAGGAGCGGCAAGAGCCGCCAACTGATCTTCGAGATGGTTCTCTGTTCAATGGGATTCATGGTTGTCTCCGGTGTTGTGTAGATGGTTTTGTGGAGCCTGTCGGATGCGGGAGAGGGCGGCCGTTGCCGCCGCTGCGATGCTAATGGTGTGGTGATTGCTCCTGCTGCTGATGTTGTGGCTGTTGCGCTCTCATGACCTGGTGCCGTTGCCAGTAGTGGCCGACCGCGGCCTTGAAGTGTTCCTTCTGCTTGCCCAGGCCGCCCAGCTTGACCTTGGTGGTGCGCGCACCGCCGAGCTTGCGCTTGTCGGGGTGGGTAACTATCAGGGTGTCGCCGAAACTGCTGTCTTTGTAGGTCAGGCCCTTGACCTCGTCCCACGGAATCGGCGAGGCATCTTCGGCGCTGGGATGCAGGCCGCTGTAGCTGATGTCGACGCGGTTGCCGTTCTTCAGCGTGAAGCTGATCGGCGGAAAGTGGCGCAGCACCACGGCGCGTTCTTCTTCCGTTGCGGGTTCATAGCGGTAGGCGAGGCTGAGTTCATGGTTCTCCACGAAGCGCTGCTCGTACTCGCTCCACATGCGCTGTTCGATGGCGCCGGCGGTCTCGATGAAGTCGGCCCACGAGGCCTGCGGCGCGGTCGCGACGATGGCGCCGTAGTCGGCTTCGGGCACGTGGTGGCCGACGTTGCGCATGCGTTCGAGCAGCGGCGGATGGCTGTCGTAGGGGTGCGGCACGCCGGCGGTCTTCATGGTCTCGATGAAGGCGTCGGAGCCCGCATACGGCGGCAGCCCGGCCGCCACGAAGCCGGCGATGCCCAGCGCGCCATCGTGCTGGCGGTTCTGCTCGAACAGCTTCTGCTCGACGTCGTTGCGGTAGCTGGCGTAGGCGGAAATCTTGATCAGCGATTGCACGATGGCGCTGGGCGCCGTGAGGCCGGCGGCCACGCGGTCGGCCTTGTGTTCGCGCTCGCGGCTGTCGCGCGCCAGGGCGAACGCGAAGATCATGCGGTACAGGCGCAGCAGGTAGTGCGCCACGATGGTCAGGCCGGCGCTGCGCATCTTCCAGGTGTACTGGTCGAACTGCAGCAGCTTGGGGCCGAGCGCCGCGCTGCTGCGGGTGTCGCCGCCGCCCAGGTGGGCCAGCTCGTGCGCCAGCACTGCATCGGCCTCGGTCTGGTCGAGCACGCGCAGCAGCGGAATGCTGACGAACAACGTGCGGCCGTGCAGCGTTTGCCCCCGTACTTCGCAGGGCGCTTCGGTCACGAAGAAGTTGGTGTCGATGCCCGCCACGATCTGGTCGGGCGGCGCGGTCTGCACGCGGCCGGCCAACTCGCGGATGCGTTCCCACAGGCGCGGTGCGTCGGCCTCGCCGATCAGCTCACCTTCGATCTCGTTGCCCGAGGGCAGCGTCTTGAACAACGTGTAGACCGCATAGAACACGGCCGCCGCAGCCGCGATGCCCGCGATGGCGATGAGCTTGATGTAGTAGCTGTGCCAGAAATAGGCGGTGAGCCAGAACGACAGCCACACCAGCATGGCGCCCTGCAGCACGACCTCGACCGCGCTCGACACCGTCATCAGCCGCCAGCCGGCCACGAAACTCGCATAGCGCAAGCCGCGATTGGCAAAGGCCAGCGCGCCCAGCACCAGCGCCGCCGCGAGCAACGCCGCACCGAGCACGATGGTCCAGATGGCGGCGCGGTCGGCCCAGTGGAACTGCCACTGCATCGAATACGGGCTGCAGACCTTGTCGTGAAAGTCCTTGTCCTCGGGGGCGGTGGCGTCGCAGGCCTTGGAAAGCGGATGGCTCCGGTAGAACTGCGCGGTCTCGGCCTTGTCGCTGGCGGACAGCCGGGTGTCGGCGGCGATGCGCTTCTCGACCGACTGCAGGAAGGTGCTGTCCTGCGAGCGGAGCGCGTATTCGGTGAACACCAGCGTCGCCGCCGGAATGGCAAAGAGCGACACGAGTGTCAGGAGAAACACGCGCAACAGATCGGCGCGAATCGTCGGGGCTGGGGCCATGGATCACTTCTCCTGGAGAGCACCTGCTGTGCGTTGTTTGTTATTAGAGCGGTCCGGGAAGGCGATAGGGTAGCGGGCGATGGCGCGATTGCGAAGGGCATCGCGCATGGCGCGAAGCGCGGTGGGCGTCAAGCGGGGTCGCGCACCGACCTGCGGGCAAATAAGGTTATCGCCTTTCAGTCGTTCCACGCCCCGGGGCGCAGGTATAGCCTCCGTGCTCACTTATGACTGTCGCCTCCGTCACTCCCCCGGTTTCTTCTTCGTCTTCTTCCCCATCGCCCGTGGCCTGGATCGCCGGTGTCGGCGCCAGCGCCGGGCTGGGCGCCGCACTGGCACGGCGCTTCGCGGATGAAGGCTTCATCGTTGCGTTGACCGGCCGCACGCAGGCGCAGTTGCAGGCGGTGGCCGGCGAGATCGAAGCGGCCGGCGGCCGGGCCCATGCCTTTGCGGGCGACGTGGCGAGCGAGGCCGAGATCCATGGCATCGCGCAGCGGGTGAGGGCGCTCGGCCCTCTCACGGTGGCGATCTTCAATGCAGCAAGCGCGGTGCGGGCACCGACGCTCGACATCTCGGTCGACCAGTTCACGCAGGCCTGGCGCACCAGCGCGCTGGGCGGCTTCGTCTTCGGGCGCGAGGCGCTGCGCGGCCTGCTGGCCAACACCTTCGAGGCCGATGGCGCCAAGGGGCGGGGCAGCCTGCTGTTCACCGGCGCCACGGCGGCGCTGCGCGGCAAGCCGCCGTTCGCGGCCTTCGCCGCCGCGAAGGCGAGCCTGCGTTCGCTGAGCCAGAGCCTGGCGCGCGAATTCGGCCCGCAGGGCATTCATGTGGCGCACGTGGTGATCGATGGCGGCATCGACGGCGAGCGCCTGCGCAACAACGCACCGCAGCGCGTGGCGCAGGCCGGCGACGACGGCCTGCTGCAGCTCGAAGCCATCGCCGAAAGCTACTGGCAACTGCATGTGCAGCACCGCAGCGCGTGGACGCAGGAACTCGACCTGCGCCCGTTCAAGGAACCGTTTTGAGGAGGCATGCCGCATGAGCGTCGGATCGAATGGCCAGATGCTGGCCGCAACGCTGCCTTCGGTGGAAGCCGAACTCAACTACCTGAAGGCCGGCGAGGGCCGCCCCGTCAGCTACACCTTCGAGCCGCCACCCGGCGTGCCCTGGGTCACCGGCACGCTGGAGCCGCGCCGCGTGAACATTCGCGACGGCCGGCCGCTGGTGGCGCTGAACGAGCTGTCGCTCGACCGCAGCGGCTTCACGCAGATTTCGCACCGCAGCGTGGTGGCCGATTTTTCGCACGACGCGACCATCCGCGACATCTACTACCGCGAGTCCGAGGCCTTGCTGCGCGACATCACCGGCGCCGAGAAGATCGTGGTGTTCGACCACACGCTGCGCGACAGCGCGCAGGGCTCGCGCCGCACGGCCGAGCTGCGCGAGCCGGTGCGGCGCGTGCACAACGACCAGACTTTCGATTCCGCGCCGCGCCGGGTGCGCGATCACCTGCCACCCGATGAAGCCGAGGCGCGCCTGAAGCAGCGCTTTGCCATCATCAACCTGTGGCGCCCGCTGGCCACGGTGGAGCGGCTGCCGCTTGCGCTGTGCGACGCACGCTCCATCGCCTTCGAGGACATGGTGCCGAGCGACCTGGTCTACCCCGACAAGGTCGGAGAAACCTATTCGTTCACCTACAACCCGAACCACAGTTGGTACTGGTTCCCGAGGCTGCGGCCCGACGAGGCGCTGCTGCTGAAGATCTACGACTCGCGCGAAGACGGCGTTGCGCGCTTCACCGCGCACACCGCCTTCGAAGACCCGACGGGTGCGCCCGAAGCGCCTCCGCGCCGGAGCATCGAATTGCGCGCGCTGGTGTTCTGGCCCGCCGGCAAATGAGCGCCGGCAAGCAACTGCGGCTGGGCGCTTTCATGCGCCCGGTCAGCATCCATACCGGCGCGTGGCGCTACCCGGGTGCCTGGCGCGATGCCAACTTCAACTTCGAGCGCCTGAAGCAACTGGCGCAGACGCTGGAGCGTGGCCGCTTCGATGCCTTCTTCATGGCCGACCACCTGGCGGTGCTCAACATGCCGATCGAGGCCTTGCAGCGCAGCCACACGGTCACGTCGTTCGAGCCTTTCACTCTGCTGTCGGCGCTGGCGCAGCACACGAAGCACCTCGGCCTGGTGGCGACGGCATCGACCACCTTCGATGAGCCGTTCCACGTGGCGCGCCGTTTCGCCTCGCTCGACCACCTGAGCGAAGGCCGCGCGGGCTGGAACATCGTGACCACCTCCAACCCCGACGCCGCGCTGAACTTCGGCCGCGAGGACCACATGGAACACGACGAGCGCTATGCCCGCGCCCGCGAGTTCTACGACGTGGTCACCGGCCTGTGGGACAGCTGGGCCGACGATGCCTTCGAGCGCGACGCCGAGAGCGGCCGCTTCTTCGATGCGGCCAAGCTGCATGTGCTGAACCACAAGGGCAAGTACCTGTCGGTGCGCGGTCCGTTGCACATCGCGCGGCCGGTGCAGGGCTGGCCGCTGATCGTGCAGGCCGGCGCCTCGGAAGCAGGGCGGCAGCTCGCGGCCGAAACAGCCGAGGCCGTGTTCGCCGCGCCGGGCACGCTGGCCGCGGCGCGCAGCCTGTATGCCGACATCAAGGGTCGCATGCGCGTGATCGGCCGCGACCCGGACCACCTGAAGATATTGCCGGCCGCCTTCGTCGTGGTCGGCGACACGCTGGAAGAGGCACGCGCCATTCGCGCCAGGCTCGACAGCCTCGTGCACTACGACAGCGCCATCGCCTCGCTGTCCATCGCCCTCGGCCACGACGCCTCGAAGTTCGATCCCGACGGGCCGTTGCCCGAAGTGCCCGAGACCAACGCCAGCCAGAGCGGCCGTGCCCGCGTGGTCGAGCTGGCCCGCAGCGAGAAGCTCACCGTGCGCCAGTTGGCCCAGCGCCTGGGCGGCTATGGCGGGCTGGCCTTTGTCGGCACGCCGCAGAGCATCGCCGACGAGATGCAGGAGTGGCTCGACAGCGAAGGCAGCGACGGCTTCAACATCATGTTCCCGTGGCTGCCCGGCGGGCTCGACGCATTCGTCGACAAGGTGGTGCCCGAACTGCAGCGCCGCGGCATCTTCCGGCGTGAATACGAAGGTCGTACCCTGCGCGAGAACCTCGGCCTGCCACGCCCGGCCAACCGATTCTTTGCCCAGAATTAGCAACGGCTGAGGCCCGACCCCACGCCTGCACCGATTGCCGCGCTTGGCGACAATCGGGTCAATGCGTTCTTCTCCTTTCTTCAAGATGGCCCTGTTGCTGGGCCTGCTTTCGGCCATCGGGCCTTTCGCCATCGACATGTACCTGCCGGCGCTCCCTGCCATCGGGCAGAGCCTGCATGCCGACATCGGCGCGGTGCAGTTGAGCCTCACGGCCTTCTTTCTTTCGCTTGGTGCCGGCCAGTTGCTGTACGGGCCGATCTCCGACATGGTCGGCCGCAAGCCGCCGCTGTATGCGGGCCTCGTGCTGTTCGCGCTGGCCAGCGTGGGCTGTGCGCTGGCAACCGATATCCAGACATTGATCGTGCTGCGCTTCATCCAGGGCCTGGGCGCGGCGGCCGGCATGGCGATTCCGCGCGCGGTGGTGCGCGACCTGCATACCGGCACCGACGCGGCGCGGCTGATGTCGCTGCTGATGCTGGTGTTCAGCGTGTCGCCGATCCTGGCGCCGCTCGCGGGCAGCGTGGTGATCGCGTTTGCCGGATGGCGCGGCGTGTTCTGGGCCGTGACGATCGCGGCGGTGGCAGGCCTGGCGATGATGGTCAAGCTGCTCGACGAAACACGCCCCGCCTCGGAGCGCGTCGAAAGCAGCCTGGGCAGCGCGCTGTCGGCCTACTGGCTGCTGCTGCGCGACACCCATTACCTCGGGCTGGTGTTCATCGGCAGCTTCGCGATGGCGGGCTTCTTCACCTATCTGGCCAATTCGTCGTTCGTGATGATCGACCACTACGGCCTGTCGCCCGCCATGTACAGCGTGGCCTTCGGCGTGAACGCGGCGGCCTTCATCGCGGCATCGCAGTTCACGGGGTCGCTGGGCGAACGCTTCGGGCTGGTCAACCTCGTCAAGTTCGGCGTGGTGTGCTGCGGCGTGGCCATGGTCGCGATGTTCATTTACTTCGCAACGGGCGGCGACAGCATCTGGGTGCTGATCGTTCTGTACTTCATCGCTTCCGGCTTCATGGGCCTCGTGATTCCCACCACCGGCGTGCTGGCGCTCGAAATGCACGGCGCCATTGCCGGCACGGCCTCGGCGCTGCTCGGCACGCTGCAGATGCTGACCGGCGCATTGGCAATGGCGGTGGTCGGCCTCTTCACCGATGGCCGCCCGCTGCCGATGGTGGCGGGCATGGCCGCCGGTGCGCTCATCGCGCTGGTGCTGACCTGGCTCACGCTGGGCGGCGTGCGCTCCGAAGCCACGCGGGAGGCGCAGCGAGCTTGAACACCGCATCCGCAGGCGCCGCACGCCCGGTGGCCGAAGACTCTCACCGCCAGCCCATCGACGGGCTGGCTTCGCCGGAGCGCGGCTGGGCGATGCTGGTCATCATCCTCGGGCTGATCGTGGCGGTGCTCGACGGCACCATCGTCAACCTGGCGCTGCCGGGCATCGCGCGCGAGCTGCAGGCCAGCCCGTCGCAGGCGATCTGGGTGGTCAACGCGTACCAGATCGCCACGCTGGTGATGCTGCTGCCGCTGGCTTCGCTGGGCGATCTGGTGGGTTATCGGCGTGTGTACCTCGTGGGCATGGCGGTGTTCACGGTGTCTTCGCTGGCTGCGACCTTCGCCAATTCGCTGGGCACGCTGATCGCGGCGCGCGCTTTCCAGGGGCTGGGGGCGGCGGGCATCATGAGCGTGAACGCAGCGCTGGTGCGGCTGACTTATCCCTCGTCTCAGTTGGGCAAGGGCATGGCCATCAATTCGTTGGTGGTTGCCACGTCTTCGGTGGCCGGGCCGTCGGTGGCTGCTGCCATCCTGTCGGTGGCTTCGTGGCCCTGGCTCTTTGCCATCAACGTGCCGCTGGGCATCATCACCTTCGTGCTGGGCATGAAGGCGCTGCCGTTCAATCGCGTGGCGCCGGCGGCGGGGCTGCGGTTTTCTCCGATCGACGTCGCGCTGAACGTGCTGATGTTCTCGCTGGTGTTCCTGGGCGTGGACCGTCTCGGCGTGCGCGAAGGTGCGGTGGATGCGGGCGGCTCGCAGGCTTCGGCCTGGGGCATCCTTGTGGCCGGGTTGGTGGTGGGCTTCATCTATCTGCAGCGGCAGCGCAAGCAGGCGGTGCCGCTTTTCCCCATCGACCTGCTGCGCATTCCGGTGTTCGCGCTGTCGATGGGCACGTCGGTTGCCGCGTTCTGCGCGCAGATGCTGGCCTACATCGCGCTGCCTTTCCTGCTGCTCGACGTGTACGGGCGCAGCCACATCGAGGCCGGGCTGTTGATCACGGCGTGGCCGCTGGCCATCGTGGTGATGGCGCCCATCGCCGGACGGCTGATCGGCCGCTACCCCGACGGGCTGCTCGGCGGCATCGGCCTGGCGCTGCTGGCCGCAGGCCTCGCGTTGCTGGCGGCGCTGCCGGCACATCCGGGCAATGCGGACATCGCCTGGCGCATGGCGCTGTGCGGTCTGGGCTTCGGGCTGTTCCAGTCGCCCAACAACCACACCATCGTCACTTCGCCGCCGGCGCACCGCAGTGGTGCGGCCAGCGGCATGCTGGGCACGGCCCGGCTGACCGGCCAGACGCTGGGCGCGGTGGTGCTGGCGGCGGTCTTCAGCCTCTGGAGCCCGCATGGCGGCCATGGGCCGGTGGTGGCGCTGGTGCTGGCGGCAAGTTGTGCGGCGGTGGCGGCAGTCTTCAGCACTCTGCGCCTCAGGACGACAAGCCACACCGCCTGAATGAGTTAGGGTGCTCACCTATGAAGGAAGTACCTGACACAGTGGTCTGCCCGGGTTGCGATGCGGTCTATGCCCGCACGACGCTGCAGCCGCGCGACGTGGCGCATTGCCCGCGCTGCGGCACCGAACTCGAGCGGCACCCCGGATCGCAGCAGCGGCGCATTCTTCCGTTGACGGTGGCGAGCCTGATCATGTTTGCCATTGCAAACCTGTTTCCCATCGTCGAGATCGAGCTGCGGGGCCTGCGCAGCCAGACCACGCTGGCCGGCGCGGTGCTGGTGCTGAGCGCCGAGGGCATGTCGCCGGTGGCCTTGCTGGTGCTGGCCACCACCATCCTGTTTCCGCTGCTGCAGCTGTGCATCCTGGCCTACCTGCTGATTCCGCTGAGCCGCGAGCACCGGCCGCTGGGCTTTGCGATCCTGGTGCGGGCCATGCAGTCGCTGCGGCCCTGGGGAATGATCGAAGTGTTCCTGCTCGGCGTGCTGGTGGCCATCGTCAAGCTGTCGAGCATGGCGACGGTGGTGCCGGGGCCGGCGCTCTGGGCCTTCGTGGCGCTCACGGTCACGCTGACGTCGGTGCTGTCGTTCAACCCCGGTGCGTTCTGGGGAATGGCTTTCCGCCCGCCAGGAGAGACCGGCGGCCGGGACGCGCCGGAGACGCCCGCATGAAGTCGCCGCTGGCCCGCCTGTCTTACAGGGCACAGAAGACATCGAGCGCACCGGTCGAGGAAGAGGCCGACGACGAGGGCGCGCCGGTTGCCACCGCCGCTTCGCTCGGGCTGCTGGCCTGCCCGCATTGCGAAGCCGTGTGGCGCGATGCCGAAGACGGCGATGCCTGCGGGCGTTGCGGCACCCATCTGCACACGCGCAAGCCGCAGAGCCTGAACCGCACCTGGGCCTTCTTGATCGCGGCCTGCGTGATGTACATACCGGCCAACCTGCTGCCGGTGATGATCACGCGCACGCTGTTCGGCGCGCAGTACGACACCATCCTGAGCGGCGTGATCTATTTCTGGGTCTCTGGCGCCTACGGGCTGGCGGCCATCGTCTTCATTGCCAGCTTTCTGGTGCCGCTGTTCAAATTGGCGGTGCTGTTCTTGCTGGTGGTGCTGGCGCAGCGCGGCAGCACCTGGCGCCGACGCGAACGGGCCAAGCTGTATCACATCATCGAGATCATCGGCCGCTGGTCGATGCTCGATGTGTTCGTGGTTTCGCTGCTGACCGGGCTGGTGCAGATCCAGGGCTTTGCCGTCATCACGGCGGGCGTGGGCATCGCGGCTTTCGGCTCGGTCGTGGTGCTGACCATGCTGGCTTCGCTGAGCTTCGATCCGAAGCTCACCTGGGACAGCAAGGAAGCACAGGCGACGCAGGAAGAGCAGGCCATCGCGCAGGGACATGACAACAGGGATGAGAAACCAGCATGAGTGAAGAAGACGAATCGCAACCCCAGGGCAAACCGGCGCCATCTGCGCCGCCTGCTCCCCCCGCGCTGCCCAAGCCTCGCGTGGTGCGACGGCGCGAATGGCTGCCGTCGCTGATCTGGCTCATTCCCATCGTGGCGGCGCTGGTCGGCATCACGCTGGTGGCGCGCATCCTGATGGAGCGCGGCCCCGAGGTCGTGCTGACCTTCAAGACGGCCGAAGGCCTGGAGGCCGGCAAGACCGTCGTCAAGTACAAGGACGTGCAGATCGGTCTTGTCACGCACCTGCGGCTGGCGCGCGACCGCTCGCACGTGCGCGTGCTGGTGCAGTTCAACAAGGACGCCGAGGGCTTCACCGCCGAAGACTCGCGCTTCTGGGTGGTGCGGCCGCGGCTCGACACCTCGGGCATCTCGGGCCTGGGCACCTTGCTGTCGGGCGCGTACATCGGCGCCGACGCGGGTGTGTCAAAGGAAACTTCGGGCGAATTCACCGGGCTCGAAACACCGCCCATCGTCACGCGCGACGACTCGGGCCAGCAGTTTTTGCTGCGCGCCAACGATGTCGGTTCGCTCGACGTGGGCTCGCCGGTCTACTTCCGGCGCGTCAAGGTCGGGCAGGTGGCTGCGTACGAACTGGACGGCGACGGCCGCGGCGTGACGATCCGCGTCTTCATCAATGCGCCGTACGACAAGTTCGTCGGCATGAACACGCGCTTCTGGCAGGCCAGCGGCATCGACGCGCAACTGAGCGCCAGCGGCTTCACGCTGCGCACGCAGTCACTGGCGACCATCCTGCTCGGCGGCATTGCCTTCCAGGCACCCGACGACGCGATGGGGCCGCTCGCCAAGACCAACGCCTCGTTCACGCTGGCGCAGGACGAAGCCACCGCCATGAAGGAGCCCGATGGTCCTTCGCAGACGCTGCTGATGTACTTCAACCAGTCGCTGCGCGGCCTCACGCCGGGTGCACCGGTGGACTTCCGTGGCGTGGTGATCGGCGAGGTCAAATCGATCGGTGTCGAGTTCGACCGCGCCGAGCGCGAGTTCCGCATGCCGGTGCTGGTGCAGGTGTACCCCGACCGCCTGCGCCGCCGCGAGGGCAATGCCACCGGCCCTGAGTCGCGCTCGACGCAGCAGGAGCGATTGCGCTTCCTGGCCGAGAAGGGCTTGCGCGCCCAACTGCGCAACGGCAACCTGCTGACCGGCCAGGTCTATGTGGCGCTCGACTTCTTCCCGAAGGCGCCACCGGCCAAGGTCGACGTGACGAAGAACCCGATCGAGCTGCCCACGGTCGCCAACAGCCTCGACGAGATCCAGTCGCAGGTGCAGGAAATTGCGACCAAGCTCAACAAGGTGCCTTACGAGCAGATCGCGGGCGACCTGCGCACGACACTCGCCACGCTCAACAAGACGTTGACCGCCACCGAGCAGACCGTCAACCACATCAACAGCGACGTGACGCCCGAGCTGGCCGCGGCCATGAAGGACGTGCGCAAGACCGTCAACACGGCCGAACGCACGTTGGCCGACGATTCGCCGCTGCAGCAGGACATGCGCCAGACGCTGCGCGAGCTGACGCGCGCCGCCGGCTCGGTGCGCATCCTGACCGACTACCTCGAGCGCCACCCCGAGTCGCTGCTGCGCGGCAAACCGGACGACAAGAAATGAAAAAGACCTTCGCATGTGGCGCCGTGGCCGCCGCCCTGATCGCGCTCGCAGGCTGTGCGAGCAAGCCCGACAGCTACTACACGCTCGCCAGCCCGGTGGTTGCCGCCGACGCCGCGCCATCGACGCTGGCCAGCGCCACGCCGCTCTACATCGAGCTGGCGCCGGTTGCAGTGCCCGAACGGCTCGCGCGGCCGCAGATGGTGGTGCGCCAGCCCAACGGCAGCGTGCAGGTCGAGGTGCTGGAACAGCACCGCTGGGCCTCGTCTTTCGAGAACGAACTGCGCGATGCGCTTTCGGGTGGCATCGCCGGGCGGCTCGGCGCGCTCGACGTGAGCAAGGGTGGGCGCCAGACATCGCAGCCGGTGTGGCGCATTGCGGTGCAACTGCGCCAGTTCGATGCGGTGGACGGTGGGCGTGTCGATGCCGATTTCAGCTGGACGCTGCGGCGCTCCGATGAGGCGCGCACAGTGGTTTGCCAACTGCGACTTGGTGAGTCCGTGGGTGGCGGCATGGATGCGGTGGCGCAAGGCGCCCAGCGCGTGACGGCGGCGGCTGCAGCGGCCATGGCACGCAGCGTGAGCGCGGCACAGGCCAACCCGGCCGCCACGGCATGCGCGCTCTGACCAGTCTTTCTCCCTCCCCCTCTGGGGGAGGGCAGGGGTGGGGGCACGACGGCGCGCAACGATGCACGGCGCCCCATTGGAAGCAGCCCCCATCCCAACCTTCCCCCAGAGGGGGAAGGGGCCAGACCGAAACCGAATAGATCGGAGCCCGGCAACCATGGCACAGATCGGCAAGGCGCCCTGCGACGACACGCTGATCCTGCATGCTGCCGGGCCGCAAGAGAGCGCCTGCCCCGAGGCCTCGAAGCCGTGGGTTCTTGCAGCGGCCATCGTCGGGTCGAGCATGGCCTTCATCGATGGCACGGTGGTCAACGTCGCGTTGCCCGCCATCCAGTCCGATCTGCATGCCACCGCCTTCCAGGCGCAGTGGGTGGTCGAGTCCTATGCATTGCTGCTCGCCGCATTGCTGCTGGTGGGCGGCGCGCTGGGTGACCACTACGGGCGCCGGCGTATCTTCGCGATCGGCGTCGGCATCTTCGCCTTGTCGTCCGTGGCCTGCGCACTGGCAGGCACCGTGCAGCAACTCATTGCCGCGCGCGCGGTGCAGGGCATCGGCGGCGCGCTGCTGGTGCCCGGCAGCCTGGCGCTCATCAGCGCCGCCTTTCCCGAGAAACAACGGGGCAAGGCCATCGGCACATGGTCGGGCTTCAGCGGCATCACGGCGGCCGTGGGCCCGGTGCTCGGCGGCTTTCTGGTCGATCACTTCTCGTGGACCTGGGCCTTTCTCATCAACGTGCCGATGGCGCTGCTGGTGCTGTGGATCGTCTGGCGCCATGTGCCCGAGAGCCGAGGCGCCTCGGCCAGTGGCGGCCTCGATCCCTGGGGCGCGTTGCTGGCCACGGCCGGGCTGGGTGGCATCGTCTATGCCTTCATCGAGGCGCCCACACAGCATTGGAGTTCACCGGCCGTGCTCGCGGCGCTGGCCATCGGTGTCGTGGGAAGCGCGGGTTTCATCGCGGTCGAGCGCAGGGTGCGCACGCCGATGCTGCCGCTTTCGCTGCTGCGCATCGGCAACTTCGGCGGCGCAAACTTGCTGACCCTGCTGCTCTACGCCGCGCTCGGCGGTGGCCTGTATTTCTTCCCGCTCAACATGATCCAGGTGCAGGGCTACTCGGCCACCGTGGCGGGCGCGGCGCTGCTGCCGTTCATCTTCATCATGTTCGCGCTCTCGGGCTGGGCCGGGCAACTGGTCGACCGCTTCGGGCCGCGCATGCCGCTGGTGATCGGACCGGCCATCGCCGCCGTCGGCTTCGTTCTGTTTGCAGTGCCTGGCGTGGGCGCCAGCTACTGGACTGGTTTCCTGCCCGCCGTGGTGGTGCTGGGCTTCGGCATGACGGTGACCGTGGCACCGCTCACCACCACCGTCATGAATGCGGTCGGGCCGGAGATGGCGGGCGTGGCCTCGGGCGTGAACAACGCGGTGTCACGCGCGGCGGCTGTGCTGGCGATCGCGGTGTTCGGCGCGGTCATGGCGTGGGCCTTCGATGCGGCGCTGGCGCACAACCTGCGCGAGATGGGCGCGTCGGCGCAGGTGTCGGCGTTTCTGGAAGGCGAGCGCAGCAAGCTCGCCGGTGCGGCGATGCCACCGGGTGTGGATGCGGCGACTGCAGCCGCCGTCAAACGCGCTGTGGCCGAATCGTTCGTGGCGGGCTTTCGGTGGGTGATGCTGCTGAGCGCCGGGCTGGCGGTGCTGAGTGCGGTGAGTGCGTGGTGGATGATCCGGGGGCGGCCGGCCGATCCCTCCGCAAGAGAAAGCGCGACAGACAACAACAACTGAGGAGACATATCGGTGCAGGAAGAACAACAACATGTCGACGTATTGATCGTCGGTGCCGGCCTCTCGGGCATCGGCGCCGCCTACCACCTCCAGGTGAATTGCCCCGGCCGCAGCTACGCGATCCTCGAAGGGCGCGAGCGCAGCGGGGGCACCTGGGACCTGTTCCGCTACCCGGGCATCCGTTCGGATTCCGACATGTACACGCTGGGCTATTCGTTCCGGCCGTGGACGCAGGCCAGGGCGATTGCCGATGGTCCGTCGATCCTGAAGTACGTGCGCGAGACGGCGAAGGACCATGGCATCGACGCGAAGATTCGCTTCAACCATCACGTGGTGCGCGCCTCGTGGTCGACGCCCGAGGCTCGATGGTGGGTAGATGTGGAGCGCGGCCCCGAGCGCGAGCCGGTCCGCATGAGCTGCAACTTCCTCTTCATGTGCAGCGGCTACTACAACTACACGGCCGGCTACACGCCGGAGTTCGCGGGCACCGCCGACTACACCGGCCGCATCGTCCATCCGCAACACTGGCCCGAAGACCTCGACTACGCAGGCAAGCGCGTGGTCGTGATCGGCAGCGGTGCCACCGCGATGACGCTGGTGCCCGAGATGGCGAAGACCGCCGCGCATGTGACGCTGTTGCAGCGCTCGCCCACCTACGTGTTGTCGCGGCCGGCCGAAGACCCGATAGCCAACCGGCTGCGGCGCCATCTGCCGGCCAAGGTCGCCTACGGCATCACGCGCTGGAAGAACGTGCTGTTGAGCATGCTGTTCTTTCGCCTCTCGCGGCGTAAGCCGGAGCGCGCTAAGCAGATGATTCTGGGTGGCGTGCGCCAGGCCTTGGGCCCCGACTACGACATCGCCACGCACTTCACGCCGCGCTACAACCCGTGGGACCAGCGGCTGTGCCTCGTGCCCGATGGCGATCTGTTCGCGGCACTCAACGCCGGCCGCGCGTCGATGGTGACGGACCACATCGACACCTTCACGCCGAGCGGCATCCGCTTGAAGTCGGGCCAGGAACTCGATGCCGACCTGATCGTCACCGCCACCGGGCTCGATCTGCAGGTGCTGGGCGGCATCGCGCTCGACGTCGATGGTGTTCCCGTCGATCCGGCCGCGACCTTCAACTACAAGGGAATGATGTACAGCGACGTGCCGAACCTGGCGTCGTCGTTCGGCTACACGAATGCTTCGTGGACCTTGAAGTGCGACCTGACCTGCGAGTACGTCTGCCGGGTGCTGAACCACATGGACAAGCACGGCTGGCGACAGTGCATGCCGCGCAACACCGACCCGGCGCTGGTGGCTGAACCGTGGCTCGACTTTTCTTCGGGCTATGTGCAGCGCTCGATCGGCAAGTTTCCGAAGCAGGGCTCGCGTGCGCCGTGGCGGCTGTACCAGAACTACGCGCGCGACCTCATGAGCCTGCGCTTCGGGACGGTGAACGACGGGGTGATGGCGTTCTCGAATCCTTCGGCTCGATCATGAGTGCGTGAGAGGGCGTTGAGGCGCTGCTGTTGTTCTTTCAGGGCGACACTCACGCCGACACGGTGCTCTTTTTCGCGAATGTCCCCCGCTTCGCTCCTCCTTTATTTAGCTAAAAAGAGCCCCGTATCGGCGCGAGCGCTGAACAGAGCGGTCATTGATCGCCGGATCACCAGCAGCGTGTCCCTGTGCGAATGACGCCAGGTGCTCCCCGCAGCGAAATAAAGGAGGAGCGAAGCGGGGGACATTCGCGGAGGGGAGCACCTGGTGTCATTCGCACGCACCCCGGACAAACGCACAACGAACACAAACAGGCCCCCTACGCCGGCCACGTCAACAGAAGCCCGTCGAGTTCAGCCCACAACGGATCACATTGCCCCGGTCGAAACGCCGCAGCCCGAAAGGTCGCGTGCTCGCCGCGATAGGTGTCCCACAGCGCGCGATGTCCATCCGCCACGCAGGCCCGCACGTTGGCCAGCCGGTCTGCAGCCTTGACCACCAGCGCCAGCTCTTCATCGCCAGTCACCAACGCCAGCGCCGCATAGGTCTTGGCCTTGCGCTCCTTGCGGTTGGCACCGGGCGCATCGGTCAGTAGCGACACGCAACGGGCCACCAGATCGCCGAATCGCTCCTGCACCTGCGACACCGTGGCGCCGGTGTCCTCCACCACGTCGTGCAGATAGCCCACGACCTGCGCCTGCATGCCATACGGCTGCAGCAGGGCGACCACGGCATCCAGGTGATGCACGTACGGATGCACGCCGTACTTCTGGTCCCCATGCATTTCGATGGCGTAGGCGCGGGCGGCTTCAGGTGTCGATGTGGTCATGGGCGTCCATTGGTTTTTTCCATTCTGCCTTTGCACAGGGTGGTCTTTACCTTGTTTACGAAGGAAAACACCTACCGGAAACGCATTGCCCGGATTCTTGTGTATCGATACAGTAAATCGTTCCACCAAACGAGCCACAAATGGGCAATCGACCCACAGGAGACAACACAATGCACCCGATTTCACGCCGCCAATTCGTCCAGTCATCGTCCGCGCTGTCGCTCGCGATGGCGACCGCGGGCCTTTCGCAAAGCGCCGCAGCACAGGGCAAAACCGTGGTGCTGCGCCTGTCGTCGTCCCACGTGGCCGACCTCAATTCCTCGCACTTCGCCTGGTCGCAACTGATGCAGGCCAACCTGAAGAAGGCGGTGGGCGACCAGATCCGCATCGACTACTTTCCGAACAACCAGCTCGGCAAGGAAAGCGACGTGGTGCAGCAGGTGAAGGTGGGTTCCATCGACATGATGCTCACGGGCTCGTCGATCTGGGCCACGGTGACGCCGCAGCTCGGCATGCTCGACCTGGGCTACGTGTTCGACAGCTACGAGCACGCGGCCCGCGCGCTCGACGGCGGCGTGGGCGCCAAGCTCAACGACATGCTGGTCAAGAGCACGGGCTGCCAGGTCATCACCTGGGGCGCACACTACGGCGCGCGCAACGTGTACACCAAGCAGCCGGTGAAGTCGCTCGCCGACATCAAGAACGTCAAGCTGCGCGTGCTGCCCACGCCGGCCTTTATCGAGACCTTCAAGATCATGGGCGCGATCCCCACGCCCATTTCCTTCGGCGAGCTGTACATGGCGGCGCAGACGGGCGTGGTCGACGGCTTCGAGCACGACGCGGCCACGGTGCTGGCGAGCAAGCTCAACGAGGTCGTCAGGTACTGCTGGATGACCGAGCACCTGTTCAGCCCGATGGTGTGCATTGCCGGCAAGCGCGCCATGGACAAGATCCCCGCCACACTGCGCCCGGCCTTCATGAAGGCCGCCAACGATTCGACGCTGCAGCAGCGCGAGATCGGCACGCAGAAGGGCCTGCAGGCCATCGAGGAACTGAAGAAGCTGGGCATCGTGTTCACGCCCATGGCAAAGAACGAGCGCGACCAGGTCCGCAAGGAAATGGAAACGCGCCTGTGGGCCAGCTTTTCCAAGCAGTACCCGGAAACAGGGCCGCTGTTTGCCGCCATCACCGCCGCGCGGGCCTGAGCCACCATGTCGAGCCTTTCGATTTCACCGGGCGCCCCGTCGATGCAGCCGCTTGCACTGCCGCCCGCACTGGGCTTCGATGTGAGCCATGCCTCGGGCCGCTGGCTGGCCTGGCTGATGCGCGTCACCGAATACCTGGCCGGCGTGGTGCTGGCCATCGACGTGGTGGTGGTCTTCATCTCGGTGATCTTTCGCTACTTCCTGCATGACCCCTTCGACTGGGCGGAGGAGGTGGCGCGCGCGCTGATGGTCATCCAGGTGTTCTTCGGCGCGGCCACGGTGCTCGCGCGCAGCCAGCATGTGGGCGTGGACCTGTTCCGCGGCATGCTGCCGGCGAGCTGGCAGCCGGCGCTGATCCAGCTAGGGAGCTGGATCATCGTGGGCGTGTCGGCGAGCCTCTTTGCCTCGTCGTGCGAACTGCTGGTCGACTCGTACAGCATGACGACATCCATCGGCCTGCCGCAGTGGATCTACGTCTATCCCGTGACCATCGGCAGCCTGTTCATGACGCTGTTCGGGCTGGCCAATGCGGTCAACGGCCCGTCGCGCCGGGTGTGGGGCACGCTGGGCGTGGGCATTGCACTGACGGCCTTTGTCGTCGCGTGGAACACGCTCTTGAGCGACCACGCGATCCCGCCATGGGCGCTGCTCACCGCCGGCTTCCTGGGCGGCATGGCATTGGGCATGCCCATCGCCTTCGTGCTGGCGCTGTCGTCGCTGGTGTTCTTCATGGCCGATCCGTCGCTGCCCATGCTGGTCTATTCGCAGCAGGTGATGGCGGGCACCGACCACTACGTGCTGCTGGCCATTCCGTTCTTCGTGCTGGCGGGCCTGCTGATGGAAGCCAACGGCATGTCGTCGCGGCTCATCGAGCTGCTGCTGCGCATGTTCGGACGGCTGCGCGGCGGGTTGGGGCTGATCACCATCACGGCCACCGCCTTCTTCTCGGGCGTGTCGGGCTCCAAGCTGGCCGACATCGCGGCGGTGGGCGGCATCATCATGCCGGCCGTGCGCAGAACGAAGCAGGACCCGAACGAAACAGCCGGCCTGCTGGCCTGCACCGCGGTGATGGCCGAGACCATTCCGCCCTGCATCAACATGATCATCATGGGCTTCGTGGCGAACATCTCGATTGCCGGGCTGTTCATGGCCGGGCTGGTGCCGGCGGTGGTGATGGCCGTGTCGCTGGCAGCGGTGACCATCTACGTGGGCACCAAGATCAACCCCGACGATGCCTTCGAGGTGCGCACGCCGATGTTCCGCCTGCTCGGCGGCGCGCTGGTGGCGCTGGTGATGGTGGCCATGATCGGCAAGGGCGTGACCTCGGGCATTGCGACATCGACCGAGGTGTCGTCCTTCGCGGTGATCTACGCGCTGGTGGTGGGCTGGCTGGCCTTTCGCGAGCTGACGGTGAAGTCTGTGGCGCGGCTGTTCGTGCGCTCGGCGTCGATGGCCGGCGGCATTTTGTTCATCGTGGCAGCGGCGTCGAGCCTGTCTTTCGCGCTCACGATCCAGCAGATTCCGCAGTACCTGTCGGAGTTCATGATCGGCTTTGCGCATTCGTACGGCAGCACGATGTTCGTGATGCTGTCGGTGCTCATCATGATCGTGTTCGGCGCCATCCTGGAAGGCGCGCCCGCGCTCATCATCTTCGGCCCGCTGCTCACGCCCATCGCTTCACAGCTCGGGGTGAACCCTCTGCACTTCGGCACCGTGATGGTCATTGCCATGGGCTTCGGCCTGTTCGCGCCGCCGGTGGGCCTGGGCTTGTTCGCTACCTGTGCCATCACCGGCACGCAGGTGAAGGACGTGGCCCGGCCGATGCTGAAATACCTTGCCGTGTTGTTCGTTACCCTCGTGGTGCTGGTCCTGGTGCCGGCGTTCTCCACGTGGCTGCCGGCGCGCGTGGGGTTGTGATCGACCGATGAGACAAAGATAGAACAGGAAAGATTCCGTGAGCAGAATCAGTGACGTCGCCCAGCGGGCAGGTGTTTCGACCAGCACCGTGTCGAACGTGTTGAACGGGCGCGGCGACCGCATGGCCAAGGAGACGCTGGCCCGCGTGGAAGCCGCGATCCGCGAACTCAAGTACCGGCCCAACACGTCGGCGCGGCAGCTCAAGACCGGGCACACGCCGCTGATCGGCTTGCTGGTGCCGTCGATGGCCAACCCGATGTACGGCTTCATCGCCCGCGAGGTCGAGAGCCTGGCGCAGGAGCGCTACGGCTTTCGCATCATGATCGGCAACACGTATCGCGATGCCGGCAAGGAAGCGCATTTCTTCGAGGACCTGATGGCGCATGGCGTGCGCGGCGTGATCATCATCTCGTCGCTGATCGACGAGCAGCATGTGGAAGCTGCCGCCGAGCGCGGGCTGGTGGTGGTGAGCTACGACCGGCGCGCCACGCCGGGCGTGCCTTCGGTCATCGACCATGTGACGGTCGACAGCTTCGAGTCGTCGCGCATCGCCACTGCGCACCTGATCGAGCAGGGGCACCGCAGGCTGGCCTTCGTCACGCCTTCAGGCCGCACCATGAGCCGGAACGAGAAGATCAACGGTTTTCTTGCGGCGGCGAAGAGCGCGGGCCTCGAAGGCAGCGCGCAGGTCATCGAGGGCCTGCCGGTGGATGAATACGGCGACTCGATGATGAGCGAGCTGGGCCGCATGCAGGCCAGCCAGCTCGCCCGTTCGGCCGAGCGGCCCACGGGCGTGATCGGCGTCAACGACCTGCTGGCCTTCGGCCTGATGGCGGGTTTTCGGGACGCTGGGCTTTCGGTGCCGCAGGACGTGTCGGTCGTCGGTATCGACAACGTGTTTCTCTCGATGCTGATGCACCCGGCCATGACCTCGGTGCGCGTGCCCGTGCCCGAGATGGCGCAGGTGATGGTCGAGCGGGTGATGAGCCGGCTGGCCGACCCGTCGATGCCGACATCGGAGTTCGTTTTTCCGCCGACGCTGGTGGCGCGCGATTCGGTGGCGCCGCCGCGCGCCTGAACATCTTCATTTTTCTTCTCTTGTGAGCAAAGTCGTTTTTTCATGACCACGGTTTTTGTCAGCCATCCGCAGAGCAAGCTCGCTTCCTATTTCGGTGACGGAGCCATCGCCGCCTTGCAGGCCATCGCGCAAGTGCGCTTCAACCCGACGGACACGGACCTTTCGTCGCACGAACTGGCCGAGCTGGCGCGCGATTGCGATGCGATCATTTCCTACCGCCAGACGGTGGGCGACGAGGCGTTGTTCGCCGCGCTGCCGCAGCTCAAGGCCTTCGTGCGCTGCGCCATCGACATCCGCAACATCGACGTGGCTTCCGCGAGCCGGCACGGCGTGCTGGTCACGCAGGCGAGCGCGGGCTTCATCGCGTCGGTGTCCGAATGGATCGTGGGCGCGATGATCGACCTGGGGCGGCACATCAGCGCATCGACTGCGCTGTACCACGCGGGCCAGCCCGTGACGCCGGTGATGGGGCGCGAGCTGCGCGGCAGCACGCTGGGCGTGATCGGCTTCGGCCAGATCAGCCGCTACCTGTGCGACATCGCGCTGGCCCTGGGCATGCGCATCGTGGTGCATGACCCGCACACAGCGACCGGGCGCGCGGAGTTCGCGCAGATCGGGCTCGATGAATTGCTGGCGCAGTCCGATTTCGTGGTGTGCCTCGCGCCCGCCACCGAAGCGACCGAGAACCTGATGGATGTGAAGGCCTTCGCCGCGATGCAGCCGCATGCCTTCTTCATCAATGCCTCGCGTGGCAACCTCGTGGACGAAGGCGCGCTGCTCGCCGCGCTCGACGCCGGCACCATCGCCGGCTGCGCGCTGGACGTGGGCCGTGCGCCCGACCAGATGCCGTCGCCGCGCGTGGCGGCGCATCCGCGCGTGATCGCATCGCCGCACATCGGCGGGCTCACGCCGCCGGCAGTCGAGCACCAGGCAATGGAAACCGTGTCGCAACTGGCCGAGATTTTCCAGGGCAGGGCGCCCAAGGGCGCGGTCAACGCCGCCGAGGCCCGGCGCTGGCAGCAGGCCTTTGGCACCCGCAACTGATCCGATCCACACCACAACAACTCAAAGAATCACGACATGGAACCCACCCGGAATACACGTTATGCAGGCGCCTGCGACTGCCACGTCCACATCTACGAAGACCGCTTCCCGCTGATTCCGAACGTGGCCTGGGTGCCGCCGCATTCACCGGTGTCGGCCTACCGCGCGCAGGTGCAGGAGCCGCTGGGCATCGATCGCGCCGTGGTCGTGCAGCCGACCGGCTACGGCTTCGACAACAGTTGCACGCTCGATGCGCTGGCCCAGTTCGGCAACGCCGCGCGCGGCATCGCGCTGGTGGCACCCGACGTGGCCGATGCCGAGATCGAGCGCCTGCACGCCGGCGGCATGCGTGGCGCGCGCTACATGATGATCGGCGGCGTGCTGGCCTGGGAGTCGCTCGAGCCGATGGCCGCGCGCCTGGCCAACGCCGAATGGATGGTGAACCTGCAGCTCGACGGCCGCACGATGCCCGAGCACGAAGAAGTGCTCAAGCGCCTGCCGTGCCGGCTGGTGCTGGACCACAACGGCAAGTTCCTGGAGCCGGTGGCGCCGTCGCATCCGTCGTTCCAGTCGCTGCTGCGCGTGCTCGATTCGGGGCGCGTGTGGATCAAGCTTTCGGCGCCGTACGAAACCTCGAAGACCGGCGCGCCCGGTTATGACGACGTCAGCCTGCTGGCGCGCACGCTGGCCGAGAAGTTTCCCGAGCGCTGCCTGTGGGCCAGCAACTGGCCGCACCCGGGGCGCAACCCGGTGCCGGCGAACGTGCCGCTGTACGACCTGCTGTTTTCCTGGGCCACGAGCGACGACACGCGCCGCCGCATCCTCGTGGACAACCCGGCCGCGCTGTACGGGTTCTAGGCGGGCTCTGGCACGAAGGGTAGCCAGCCTCGCGCCCATTCAGGCAGGCGAAATGCCTACCCTGCGAGGGCCGGCCACCCGAACGCGGAGATAATCCGTGCCTTCCGTGTTTTGATTCTCATCAGGTAAGCCACGCCGTGTCGAAGCCAACCTGCCCCTGGACTTCGACCAGCCCTTCCCGGCTGTGGTGTGCCTGTGTTCGAACGCTATTACCGCGAACTGCTGAGCTTTCTCTCCCGAAAGGTGTCCGACCGCGCCACTGCGGCCGACCTGGCGCAGGAGAGCTACGTGCGCGTGTACGAGGCGCAGCGCACCGGCAGCGTGGTGCGCGATCCGCGTGCGCTGCTCTATCGCACGGCCCGCAACCTGGTCACGGATCACCATCGCCGCACCGGCGTGCGCGCCGGCTTCGACGGGGCCGGCCCCCAAGAGGACGCGGTTGAACTCGACGACTGCATCGGCCCCTCGACCTTCGAGCCAGACACCATCCTGTCTTCCGGGCAGGGGCTGGCGGCCATGGTTGCGACCATCGACCGGCTGCCGCCGCGATGCCGCGAAGCCTTCGTGCTCTACAAGTTCGACGGGCTTTCCTATGCCGAAGTCGCCGAGCGCATGGGCATTTCGGTCCGCACGGTCGAGATGCAACTGCGGATTGCCATGGATGCATGCTGGGCGTGCCTGGACCAGGTGAACGGCACCGGGCGATGAACGACAACTACAAGAGCGAACGCGCGAGCGACGCGGTGCACCCACGAGACCCGCTACAGGGTTTTGCATTGCTCGCGCGTCTACATCCATAGGAGAGCTCGCCGAGCCATGACCCCATCGTTGCCACCGTCGGAAGAAGCATCGCGCCTGCGTCAGGAGGTGCTGGAATGGTTCGTCCGCCGCCATCGCGAGGAATGGAGCACGCGCGACGAGCGGCTTTTCCAGGACTGGATCGGCGCTGACCCGAAACACGCCGATGCCTACCGCCAATGGGAATCGCGCTGGAAAGCCTTCGACGCAATCTCGCCGGAGACGGTTGCGACCTGGCGCGAGGGCTTCTCGGGGAACCGGAGTTCGCCCACGCGGCGCGGCTTCCTGAAGCCGGCGTTTGCGCTGGCCGCCGCGGGCGTGGTCGCCGGCGGCAGCTACCTGGGGTGGAGCCATCTGCAGGCGCAGCCGGTGTTCATGCAGGCTTTCGGCACCCAGCGCGGGCAGCAGCTCGAAGTGCCGCTGCCCGATGGCACGGTGCTTCGGCTGGACACCGCCACGCGGCTGGAGGTGCGCTATTTCCGCGAGCGCCGCGAGGTCCGGCTGATCGACGGGCAGGCTGTATTTGCGGTGCAGTCTGACGCCCAACGCCCGTTCGACGTGCTGGCCGGGCCGCTGCATGTGCGCGTGGTCGGCACGCGTTTCGCGGTGCGGCATACGCCGGGCATTGCGGGTGCGGAGGGCGCGCGGGTGTCGGTGGAAGAGGGCAAGGTGCGGGTCACTCGGAGGGAGAAGGCGCCGGACGACAGTTGGGTCGAGTCTTCCGCCGCGGCGCTGGAAAACGCTGTCTTCCTCACCGCTGGCCAGCAGGTGGAAAGCGATCCGCAGGGCGTGCTGGCCGCCGTATCGGCCGTTCCGGGCGATGGCATTGCACCCTGGCGCGAGCACCGGCTGAGCTTTGTGGACACGCCGCTGGCGCGCGCATTGGCCGAACTGGAGCGCTACGGCAGCACCGGCCTCGTGGTGTACGACCCGGCCGTCGCGGCGCTGCGCCTGAGCGGCACCTTCGACCCGAGAGACGCACGCACGCTGCGGCGCGCGCTGCCCAGCGCCTTGCCCGTGCGGCTCAAAGGCGACGGGCCGGTTGCCGAGATCGTGCCGGCGCCTTAGCCAGCGCGCCCCGAAAGCGACGGGGCCATATTTTTTTCACCAGGGTTACCGTATTTCCAGCAGTTCGTGCGTCAGCCAGATAAGAACCATTTGTATTCTCTACCTGGAAGACGTTGATGAACCGCTTGAAGATGACGCCGGCGCCGCTGGCCCTGGCCATTGCACTTGCCCTGGCGAATGCACCGCTGCGTGCCCAGACCCAGGGCACGCCGACCGGCGCGCCACTGCAGATCGGCATTGCAGCCCAGCCGCTGGCCGAGGCGCTGAACGACTGGGCACGGCAGACCCGCATCCAGCTCGTCGTGCAGCAAAGCCTGGTGGCGGGCAAGACGGCGCCAGCCATCTCCGGCAGCCTGACGCCGCGCCAGGCGCTCGACCGCCTGCTCGCCGGCAGCGGACTGGCCGCCAGCATGGAAGGCAACGCCGCCGTGATCAAGACGGTGCCTGCGGCGTCAGGCACCTCCACGCTGCCGGCAGTCACTGTGGTGGCCGATGGCGAAGAGAGCGCCACGGGCCGCGTGCAGGGCTACCTCGCCAAGCGCAGCGCCACGGGCACCAAGACCGACACGCCGATCATCGAGACGCCGCAGTCGATCTCGGTGGTCACGGCCGATCGCATCGAGGCCATGGGTGCCACCAACCTCAAGGATGCGCTGGGCTACACGCCGGGCGTCTCGACCACGACCTATGGCGCCGATTCGCGCTACGACTGGATCTCGCTGCGGGGCTTCGACGCCTATTCGCCGGGCTTCTACCTCGACGGCCTGCCTCTGCGCAACAACAGCACCTGGGGCGTCTGGCGCACCGAGAACTACGGCGCCGAGCGCATCGAACTGCTGCGCGGCCCCTCGTCGGTCTTGTACGGCATGAGCGGTCCGGGCGGGGTGGTGAACGTGGTCAGCAAGCGACCGACGGCAGAGCCGGTGCGCGAGCTGCAACTGCAGGTTGGCGATCACGCCGGCCGCCAGGTCGCGGGCGACTTCGCGGGTGCGCTGGATGCGGACGGCAAGGTGCTGTATCGCATCACCGGCTTGCTGCGCGACGCGCAACTGCCAGCCGCCAAGGAGGCGGATGACCGCACTTACATTGCGCCGTCGCTCACCTGGAAGCCATCGAGCGACACGACGCTGACGCTGCTCTCGCAGTTCAGCCGCACCCGCAGCGGGGTCTACACCCGCGCGCGTCCGAAAGTCGGCTCGCTGGAGGCGACCAGGATCGGCACCTATATTCCTTCGTCGCTGTTCACGGGCGAGCCCTGGTTCGACCATTTCAACCAGGACCAGGAAATGATCGGCTACCAGTTCGAGCATCGCATCAACGACACCTGGACCGTGCGGCAGAACGCGCGCTATGCCCACCAGAAAATGGACTACCGGGGCGTGCAGGCGTCCAACTTCCTGACCGTGAACCCCGACAGCGCGACGGACCCGGCCAACTTCCAGTTCCTGTCGAGAAGAACTTTCGGCAGTCGCGAAAACATCGGCGCCGTGGCCCTGGACAACCAGGCGCAGGCCGATTTCCGGCTGGGCGACACGCAGCACAAGGTGCTGGTGGGCCTGGACTACCAGCGCACCCGCATCGACCAGATCACCTTCAGCGGCGGCAGTGCGTCACCGCTCAATATCTACGCGCCGGCATACGGCGGCGGGGTCAAGGTGCCGGCCCCGTACTTCGACGGCATCAGCCGCCTGAGCCAGACCGGCCTGTACCTGCAGGACCAGATCAAGTGGGACGACCGCTGGGCACTGACGCTGGGCGGTCGCTACGACAGCGCCGACAGCAACGTGCACAGCCGGCTGGACGGCTCGGACACGCGCATCAAGGACCACAAGTTCACCAGCCGTGCGGGCCTGGTTTATCTGCATCCGAGCGGCTGGGCACCGTATCTGAGCTACTCGGAGTCGTTCGCGCCGACCGCGACCATCGATCCGGTCTCGGGCAATCCGTTCAAGCCCGAAAGCGGCCGGCAGTACGAGGCGGGCATCCGCTACCAGCCGCCCGGCCGCAAGGAGCTTTACAGCGCGGCCATCTTCGACCTGCGACGCAAGAACTACATCAGCTTCAACCAGGAATCGATGCCCAAGCAGACGGGTGAGATCTCGGTGCGCGGCCTGGAGCTGGAAGCCACGACCGAGCTGGTGTCGCGCATGAACCTCACGGCCTCCTACAGCTACACGCCCCGGGCCATCGTCACGGCCAGCAGCAACCCGAGCGAGATCGGCAAGCAGGCCACGGCCGTGCCTCGCCACCGGCTGTCGGTGTGGGCCGACTACCGCTTCGCCAACGGCCTGAAGGTCGGGCTGGGTGCGCGCTACACCGGCACGAACCGTGGTGATGGTGAATCGGTGGCGCCGAACAAGGTGCCCGCGTCCACGGTGCTCGACGCCATGCTCGGCTACGACATCGACCACTGGAGCCTGGCGCTGAATCTGCGCAACCTCACCAACAAGAACTACATCGCCAACTGCGGCTATGGCAACTGCTACTACGGCTACCCGCGCACCGTGACCGCCACGGCCACGTACCGCTGGTAACCGCCGACGCCGGCCTTCAGCGCGCCGCGCGACGGCCCTGCGCGAGCAGGTGCCGCCCGAGCGCCTCGAAGGCCGGCAGCGTGACCGGATCGTTGGCCGCGTTGCCGGCCACCGGGTGCGAGGCGTAGCGCACGATCACCATCTCGGCCTTCGGGTCGATGTAGATGCGCTGGCCGTGCACGCCGCGCGCCATGTAGGCACCGTGGTCGTTGTGCGTGACCCACCACATGTCGCGGTAGCTCCATCCCTTCAGCAGCGGATAGCCGCCCTTGACGAAGGCCGCCTTGTCACCGCCGCCGCGGATGTCGTCGACCGTCGCCTTGGGCACGATCTGCTGGCCGTTGAAGCGGCCGTCGTTGCGCAGCATTTCGCCGAAGCGCGCGAGGTCGCGCAGGCCGGTGTTCAGGCCGCCGCCGGCAAAGGGCGTGCCGATCGAATCGACGGTGAAGTAGGCGTCCTGCTCGGCACCGAGGCGGCGCCAGATGCGTTCGGACAGCAGTTGCGCCACGTTGCGGCCAGTGGCGCGCGCGATCACCCAACCCAGCACATCGGAATTGACGGTCTTGTAGCCGAAGCCGTCGCCGTGCTTTCCTTCGGGTTGCACGGTCTGCAGGAACTCGTAGTAGCTGCGCGGGCCGGTGTAGTCCTTGGGCTTCGGCAAGGGGCTGCCGGCCTGCGCATGCGCCCAGACCTCCGCGTTCGGATCGGCATAGTCTTCGCTGAACTTCAGGCCAGTGGTCATGTCGAGCACCTGGCGCACCGTGGCGTTGCCGAAGGCGGATTTCGCCAGCTCGGGCACGTACTCGGCCACCTGCTTGCCGGCGTCGAGCTTGCCTTCGGCCACCAGCATCGCGCCGAGCGTGCCGACCACCGACTTGGTGACGGACATGGCGCCGTGCTGGCCGTCGTCCTTCAGCACACCGAAGTAGCGCTCGTAGACGATGCGCCCACGGTGCAGCACCACGATGCCATCGGTGTAGGTGGCGGCGAGCGATTGCTCCCAGCTCATGGGCGCCGTCGCGCCGAGCGGCGTGAAGCTGAGGGCGTCGATGTCCTTGCGCAACGCAGAGGGCAGGGCGACGGGCGCACCCAGGCCGCGCGAGACGTTCACGGTCGGCATCAACTGGCGGAAGTTCGACACGCTCCAGCGCATCGCGGGAAACTGGAAATAGCTGCCATCGTCGAAGCGCAGCGTGCGGTCGGCGGGCGGGGGCGAACCGGTCATCCAGCCGAGCCTGGCGGGGTCGCTGGCATCGGCATCGGGAAAGGTCGCGGTGTCGGCCGCACCGGCCGCATGCACTGCGGATGCGACGAGGCACGCGAGCATGACGGCGTTGCGTTTGAAGCTGCTTTGGAGTGTGGCGAACATGGTGATGGCACAGGAGTGAACGGGCATTGTGGCCCCCATGCCCCATGGGAACTTCTCCCTGACAGCCGCCGCGCGGCTTGACAAGGGCCGGCCCGCGATTTGATACTGAACTCTCAGGTTCATCATTCAAGCGAAGGAGATCCCATGCAAAAGATCGTGCCCTGCCTCTGGTTCGACCGCAACGGCGAAGACGCGCTGAAGTTCTACACCGCCATCTTTCCGAACTCGCGCGTGACCGACAAACTGCTCTGGGGCGACACCAATCCCGCTCTGAAAGGCTTGCTGCTCACCGCGACCTTCGAGCTCGAAGGGCAGGAGTTCATGGTGATCAACGGAGGGCCTCAGTACAAGTTCACCCCGGCCATCTCGATGTACCTGAAGTGCGAGACGCAAGCCGAGGTCGACAACTACTGGAGCAAACTGCTCGAAGGCGGCGGGGAACCGGTGCAATGCGGCTGGCTCACCGACCGCTACGGCGTGTCCTGGCAGATCGTGCCCGACGGCCTGATCCAGATGTTCCAGGACAAGGACCCGGCCAAGGCCGCCCGCGCGATGCAGGCGATGATGACGATGGTCAAGCTCGACATCGCCGCAGTGCGCAAGGCCTACGACGGGGCGTGATCCGCCACCGCCGTCGTGGCGGCTACACCAGCCGGTGAATCGCCTTCTTGCGCCACACCAGCTGGTAATACGCGGTCTGCAGCAGCAGCATCGCGCCGAAAGTCGCGGGGTAGGCGATCCAGATGCCGTCCAGCCCGAGGCGGTGGCTCATGGCATACGCCACCGGCACTTCCACGCCGAGGATGCAGAGGATGGAGATCAGCGTCGGCACCAGCACCGAGCCGCTGGCCCGCATGATCCCCGACAGGGCAGAGGCCATGCCGAACAGCACCAGGCTCCACAGCATGATGTGCAGCAGCGTCTGCGCGATCTCGATCACTGGTGCGCTGGTGATGAAGAAGCCCATCAGGTGACGCGAGAACAGGTAGCCCAGCAACACGAGGCTACCGGTCAGCACCAGGTTCATCAGGAGCGCGGTCTTGGCGATCGCGCCCAGGCGGTTGGCGCGGCCCGCGCCGATGGCCTGCGCGCCAAGGATCGACGCGGTGATGGCAATCGAGATCGCCGGGAACTGCACGTACGCCACCACCTGGTTCACCGCGCCGTAGGCCGCCGTGGCGCTCGAGCCGTAGCTGTTGACCATCGACAGCAGCACCACTTCGGCCAGCGCCACGACGATCATCTGCACGCCCGTGGGCACGCCGATCTTGAGCACCGCCTTCAGCAGGTGCGGCTGGATGCGCAGGTTGCGCAGGAACTCGGCATCGGGCGCCAGCGGGCTCTTGCGATGGCGCAGCCGAAAGCCCAGCCACAACGTGGCCACCACGAAGGCCACCACCGTGGCCCAGGCACCGCTGGCCACGCCAAGTTGCGGCAGGCCACCCCAGCCGCGAATGAGCGCGGGCGTGACCACCAGCCCGACCAGCGTGGAGATGACCAGCGTGAACAGCGGCGTGACGGTGTCGCCCACGCCGCGCAGCATGGCGGTGGACATCAGGAACACGAAGAGGCCGGGCATCGCGATGAGCATGATGCGGGCGTAGCGCGTGGAGTCGGCCAGCACGTCGGGCGGCGTGCCCAGCATGGCCAGCATCGGCGTGGTGAAGACGCCGCCGAACACCGCGATCACCAGGCCCATCAGGATGCCCACCGTGAGCGTGGTGCCAGCCACGGCCTTGACCTTGGCGACATCGCGCGCGCCCCAGGCCTGGCCGATCAGCACCGATGCACCGGCGCCCAGGCCGATGATGAAGGCGATGAAGAAGAACATCACCGGGAAAAAACTCGACACCGCCGCCAGCGCGCCCACGCCGAGCATCTGGCCCACATAGATGTTGTTCAGCGTGCCCGACAGCGATTGCAGGATGTTGCTGAGCAGCATCGGCGCCAGGAAGAAGAGAAAGACCTTCCACAGCGGACGCGCGGCCCCGACGGGCGCCACGGGCACGCCCTGCAGCCCGCTCTTGCCGGTGCTGGGGGTTTCAGGGGTTGCTCTCATGCACGGCTCCAGACGGGGGCAGACAGTTTTTGCAGATGGGCGCGCAGGTCGATGGGCCAGGCCTCGATCAGGTTGCCGAAGCGCTGTTCGTCGCCCGCGAACAGCGCACGGGTCGCTTCCTCGAAGCCGGGCAGGTTGCCTGCGATCGCGGTCATCACGCGGTAGGTGGCTTCTTGCGCCGTGCGCACGGTGTCGCGGTCGGCGTGCACGCGGCGCGCGTCGTCGACCAGCTTGCGCAGTGCGACCGAGGCGCCGCCGGGTTGGCGACCCAGCCAGTCCCAGTGGCGCGGCAGCAGGGTGACTTCGCGCGCGACCACGCCCAGCTTGGGTCTGCCGACGCCGCGCGGTGCTTCATCGCGGTGTTCGTGGCCGGCGTGGGGCGTGTCGGCATCGGGCATCTCGCGCAGGTCGAGGTCGAGCTGCGCACCGGTCTGGTCGTCGAACACGAGGCAGGACGGGACGTCGCCGAGTTCGCGCAGTTGGGCAAGCACTTCGGCTTTGGTGCCGTGCGCGATGCGCCGGAAACCGGCGAAGGCGGTCAGGGTGATGGGCGGGTCGTCTGGTGACATGGCGGATGTTCTGTTTTCAGGGGGCCGGCGAAACGAGGTGCGTAATCTACCCGTTGGCGCGCTCAGGCGTGCGAAGCGTCTTGCCCGCAGAGCGCGAGGAGCGCGGCGTCGATTTCCGGCAGGCGTTTCGGGTCCAGCGGCCGCAGGGCTTTCGCGCAGATGGCCTCGACGGTGACGCGTGCCTCCTGCGCCAGTTGCCTGCCGCCGGAGCGGATGGCCGCGAAGCGGCGGCCGTCTTCGCCGGGTGCTGCGACGCGTTCGGCCAGCCCGATTTTTTCGAGCGTGATCATCTTGCGGATCAGGCCCGACATCGACAGGCCCAGCATGTGCGCGAGATCGGCCATGGCCATGCGGCCGTCCTTGCTTTGCACAAGCAGGTGGAGCAGGGTGAAGTCGCCGTAGTTCAGCCCGTGGAAGGCGCCGAGGTCTTCGTCGAGCTTCAGGGTCAGGCTGGCATGGGCGCGGCTGACGTGGAGGCAAAAGCCCAGTGCGTCGATGCTCATGGCGTGTTGTATCCGTTCTCACTGGTGCACTGGAGTTCTTCACGCCAGAGCAGGAGCAGCTTTTCCAGCTCGTCCTTACGGTCGAAGGCCGGATCGTCACGCTCCTTGACCCGGTCGATCACCTCGAAGCTGAAATGCGCCGCGCCGTGCGTGGTCCAGTCGCGTCCCAGCGACTTGTTGCGATGCGAGCGCTGGTTCAGTTCGAAGCGGGCGCGGTTCATGGCACCCTCGACGTCGAGGCTGCCGGCCACGTAGACGCGGCCATCCAGCGTGTTGCGGATGACGAAGACGCCCGCGGGGCGCACGGTCTCCTTGTATGTCTTGACGAGCGCGCGTCGTGTTTCTTGAGGCAGGTTCATGTCTCTAATATTACCCGGGCTAAATTGACTTGGCAATATACCCGGGTAAAAACAAGAAGCTCAACCGGCCCTCAAACGCTGCCACCCGCGGACGATGCGCCGATTGAGCGCCCGCACCACGCGCCACGGACGGCTCTGGCGAACGAGCGTGAGCACATGGTCTTTCCAGGTTTTCCAGCGCGGATACCAGCGGGCGAACCACGCAATGCGCATCAGCGGGCCTTCGACCAACTGAAAGATCCGCGCCACGATGGCCGTGCCGATCAGCTTGGCCAGCACGAGCACCGTCACGCCACTGGCGGCATGCCCGTGGCCGAAGAGGAAGAGGGCCAGCAGCTTGACCGGCAACAGCAGCAGCATCGGCACGAAGAACGCCAGCAGTGCGCCCCAGGGCGGCAGCTTGCGCAGGCGGTCTTCCAGGCGCGCCCACAAGGGCAGGCGGGACAGTCGCGCCATCAGGGCGGCCAGCGGGCCCCACCCCCATTCCTCGAAAAGCAGAAGGGGCACGAGGATCACAGTGCCGATGGCGCGGATCAGGGCACGCAGGGCACGCATGAAGGGTGTCATGCGCGAAGGGTACGGCACCGCACGGCCGGGGCGGCGTTTTGTCGCCGCCCGGCACGCGGGGACTGCGCTACTTTCCGGACGGCCGGAAGAACAGGTACTCGCCCCGTCCCAGTTCCGGTGTCAGCTCGTAGCCGTCGCAAAGCTCGCCGACGCAATGAAGGATGACGACACGCGGCCAGATGGTCGCTGCCGTCGGAAAGCCCGGCATGTACTGCGGCACGTGCCACACGCCGTAGTCGCCGACCGGCTGGGCGTTCTCGGTGCCGTTGGCGTTCTGCAGGCCGCTGCCCATGTTCACCCGTTCGACGCGCAGGTTGTAGGGGGACGGCGCCGCAGCCGCGCCCGCGGCCGTTGCCACGCAGCAAGCCGCCATCCAGAGGAGTACGGTCCTGGTCATCATGGACTCCTTGCGGTCATTGCGAGACGGCCGTTGCCTGCGGTGCCGTCGCGATGTCGCCGACCGGTTCTGAAAGCAGGCGCGTCACGCGGGCCGCTTCGAGGTCCTTCGCGTCGATGGACGTCACCGTGGCGCTGGCGACGGGCATCGTCACGGCAGCCGGTGCGTCTTCCACTGGCACGCTGGCGGCCACGGGCTGCATCACCGGTTGCGGCGCGGGCGCTGCCTGGGCGATGGGCGCGGGCGGTGGCGGCAGCGGCGCTGGCGTGGGGGCTGCAACAGGCACGGCCACGGGTGGCTGCACCATCGCGACCGGGGCAACCGGAGCGGGCGGCGGCGCAACGGCGGCAACCGGCGGTGCGGGCCGTGCAGCGACCGGCGGCGCGGCACCCGTTGCCGAAGCCTGCGGTCCGTAGGCGCTCATGCGTTCGTCCAAGGTCATCGACTGCGGGCATTTCGTGCCCGTCATCTCCAGGGCCGCCTGGGCCGCCGGATCCATGCAGTCCATCGCGAGCGAGGCCGCCTTCATGCCCTTGTTCCACAGCTCGCGGCTCATCTTCAGGCGCTTGCAGTGCTCGTCCGTCCAGGTGGTGCCGAAACTGAGACCGACACCCGGCCCATTGGCGCTGGCGCTCGTGCTGCCCATGCAGGTGTCGTTGCTGGTGGTCAGGTTGGGCCCGTTGACCGACGGCACGTTCTTGATTGTGTAGCTGCCCTGGTAATCGACGGTGCTCGTCGTGGCGCCTGTGTTGTTGACGTTCTGGTTCAACGTCGCCCGGGTGTCCGCGGGGGTGTTGGTGTTGAAGTTCACGGCCTGGCTGTTGCCTTGGGCTGACGTGGTGGCTGAGCTTTGTGACTGGTTGTTGGCACCGCCCGCCGTGGTTTGCGCCATCACGGCGCCCGCGGACAAGCCCAGCAAGGTCAGGACAATAAGTTTTTTCATGTTCTCAACTCCTTTGGATGCCGGGGAGGGGCGGGCCCCTCCCCATTTCTGAGTACAACAACCGGGGCCGTATCGCTCAGGGAGCCGATGCGGTTGCGCCAGCGCCAGCCAGGCCGCCGGTGCCGCCACCGTTGCTGAAGCCACCGGCATTGCCGAGGTGGATGTTGGTCACGCCGAAGGAGCCGCCGGTCGAGCCCGCCGTCGCCGACGTTGTGGTGCCGTTGATCGGCCCGTTGATGGCGCCGGACGATGCGTTGAAGCCCGACGTCGTCGTCGAGGTCCGCGTCACCACCGCAAGACCGCCGCCAGGACCCGAGGCTGTTGCAGCTGTGTTGTTGGTGTTGGAGCCGGCCACGCCGCCTGCACTGCCACTCACGTGGGTCGCGCCACCAGCGCTGTAGTTTGCATTGGCGGCCGCGCCCGCATTGGCCGAGGCGTTGGCCCCGCCCGCTGCGACGCCGTTGCCCGTCGTTGCGGCCACGCTGGTCACTTTGCCGGTGGTGGTCGCCGAACCGCCTGCCGTTGCACCGCCGATGGCGAAGCCCGGGACGGCGAAGGCGCCGCCTGCCGCATTGGCATTGGCCGACGAGCTGGACGTGGCCGCGTTGTAGCTCAACGCGCTGCCCGTGCCTGAACTGGCGGCCACGGAACCTGCAGAGCTGGAGGAACCGGTCGTGGTGCTGGTAGCGGCAAGGGCCGTGCTGCTGACAGTTGCCGAGGCAACGCCGGCGACCAGAACCACTGCCATCGCGATAAGAGTCTTCTTCATGATGCTTCCTCGAAAGTGTGTGAAACAAACCTGATCGCCGGGGGAGTCCGGCCATCAGCTAACGGTCAGTGAACGCGGAATGAAATGTTTCCGTGACGACCGGGATGAAGTTTCAGCGTCGAGTGGCAAACAAAAAATGCCTCAGGCTGGGTAGTGCGAGGCTATGGCGAAAGGACTGGATGAGGCGCCTCGGCGGGCCTGCAGGAACCCGCTTTTCCATGCGGCAACCGTGACAAAAACTACAACTTTCGTTGGACATAGAAAGTGAGTAGCAACAAAATGCAACCAAAGTAATCAAAAAAGCAGAAACTCGGAATTTGAGTAGAAATGAATTAACTTTTGGTCACGAACAGGGTGATTCTTTTGTCACAAAGGGGCTGAAATGGAAAGCGAACTCGACATTTCATTGACAGATATTGGAAGCGGGGCTAGGAAATTCTCCAATCCCGGGCAGTTCGGCGGGCTGCTCGCCCCCTCTGCCGACACCCTCCCATGGCCTGATTTCCTGACCGGTCAGCAGACCAAGCCAGTGCGTGTTTTGCTGGTGGACGACGACCCCTTCGTGCGTCGCGTCATTGCCCAGGAGTTGCTGAGCGATCTGCGCATCCAGCTCGAAGGGCAGGCCGGTACCCTGCGCGAAGGACGGCGTCTCCTGATGCAACACGAGTTCGACGTGCTCATGGTCGACATCCGGCTGGGCGACGGCAGCGGCTTCGAGCTGATCGAAGAGGCCAAGAAGCACCGCAGCGCGGCCGAAATCATCGTCATCTCCGCACTCGAAGACGAACCCCAGGTGCTGCACGCCTTCGAGCTGGGCGCCTCCGGCTACCTCGTCAAGAACGCGTGGTTCCAGAGCTATGCGCAGGCCGTGCTGCAGGTGGTGAACGGCGGTGCCGCCATCACCCCGCGGCTGGCGCGCCGGCTGCTGGTTCACCTGGACCACAAGCGCTCCAACGTGAACCCCGTGCGCCCGCCGGACAGCAAGGCGACGTTATCGGCACGGGAGCGCGAAGTGTTGCGACTTGTAGCGACCGGGTACGTAACCGAAGAGATCGCGCTGCAGCTCACCATCAGCGCCCAGACGGTTAACGCACACGTCAAGAACATCTACCGCAAGCTGCACGCCCACACCCGGGCACAGGCCGTGAGCTTCGCGTCGCATCGGGGTCTTCTGTAGGCCATGCCATGTTCACGCCGCAAGTCTTTCATCTGCCGCACTTCCTGGAAGACCAGTACGTGTGGTTGTCGATCGCCTCGTGGTGTGTGTTGCTGACATGGCTGTGGCCGCGCGTTTCGCGCCGGCGGGTGTTGACGTGGATCGCTCTGGCCGCCGCGCTGCACCTGACGCCGGTGGCGGCGCAGGTGATCCGGGCCACGTCGGCCATCACGGTGCTGGCGCACGACATGCCGGTGACCTTCTGGGCGCTGCAGGGCGTCAACGTGCTGGTGCTGGGCATGGTCGTGAGCATCTGGTATCTCTCCCAGCGCCGCGTCGCGCGCTACCGGCAGGTGCAGGCCATCCTGAAGGAGCGTCGCCGCATCGCCAGCGACCTGCATGACGGCGTGGGCTCCCGGCTGGTGGCGCTGCTCGCCAGCCAGGACCCGAAGAAATCCGCCGAGCCCGACGGCTTGTCGATGGCGCTGCAGGACTGCCTGCTCGAGTTGCAGATGACGGTGGACGACCTGGACGACCAGACCTCCGCCAGCGTCGTCGAAAGACTGGGCCACCTGCGTTACCGGCTGCAGCCGGCCTTCGACCGACTCGGCATTGCCCTGGAATGGCACATTCCCGGCACCGCCCACACATGCCCCTTGCCGCCCGAAACCGCCGTGCAGATCTGCAGGGTGGCGCAAGAAGCCCTGTCCAACGCGCTGCGCCACTCGCATGCCACCCGCGTCGAGCTGCACTTCGGCCCGCAAGTCCGATCGCACGGGTTGATGCTGGAGGTGCGCGACAACGGTCGGGGCCTGCAGGCCTCGGCCACCGTGCCGACGGAGCATCTGGGCAAGGGGCTGCGCAGCATGCGCGCCCGCGCGGACGCCGTGCACGGCGAGCTGGCCGTCATGGACTGCGCGCCGCACGGCCTGTGCATACGCCTGCTGATACCGTGCGACGAAGCACCGCCAGTCAGCGTGCCGCCCGAGTCCGAAAGCATGCTGTAACACGCCCGCAGGGCCACCCGGCCGGGGCCGGCTCGCGCCTATGGCAAACTCCCGCGCTTTGCCAGGGACGCGCTCAAGACATGCAGAAAATCATTCGCCAGCTTGCCGCCGAAATCAAGGTTGGCGAGCATCAGGTGAAGGCCGCCGTCGAACTGCTCGACGGGGGCGCCACGGTTCCCTTCATCGCCCGCTACCGCAAGGAGGCCACCGACGGCCTGGACGACATCCAGCTGCGCGAGCTGGAAGCCCGCCTTTCCTACCTGCGCGAACTTGAAGACCGCCGCGCCGCGGTCATCAAGAGCATCGACGAGCAGGGCAAGCTCACCGCCGAACTGCGCGCCGCGATCGAATTCGCGCCGACCAAGCAGGAGCTGGAAGACCTGTACCTGCCGTTCAAGCAGAAGCGCCGCACCAAGGGCCAGATCGCCCGCGAATTCGGCATCGAGCCGCTGGCCGACAAGCTGCTGGCCGACCCGATGCTCGACCCGGCCGTGGAAGCCAAGGCCTTCCTGCAGCCCGCCACCACGCTGGACGACGGCAAGCCGGGCCCCGATTTCTCGACCGTTCCCCTGGTGCTCGACGGCGTGCGCGACATCCTGTCCGAACGCTGGGCCGAAGACGCGGCGCTGGTGCAGCGCCTGCGCGAATGGCTCTGGGCCGAAGGCCTGCTCAAGTCCAGCCTGATGGCCGGCAAGGACGAGAACAACGCCGACATCTCCAAGTTTCGCGACTACTTCGAGTACGACGAGCCCATCGGCCGCGTGCCGTCGCACCGCGCGCTGGCCGTGTTCCGTGGCCGCGCGCTCGACATCCTCGACGCCAAGCTGGTGCTGCCGGTCGAGCCCGAACCGGGCAAGCCCAGCGTCGCCGAAGGCCGCATCGCGCTTCACCTGGGCTGGAGCCATGCGGCTCGCCCCGGCGACGACCTGATCCGCAAATGCGTGGCCTGGACCTGGCGCGTGAAGCTCGCGCTGTCGACCGAGCGCGACCTGTTCACCCGCCTGCGTGAAGACGCAGAGAAGGTGGCGATCAAGGTGTTTGCAGACAACCTGCGCGACCTGCTGCTGGCCGCACCCGCCGGCCCGCGCGTGGTGATGGGGCTCGACCCCGGCATCCGCACCGGCGTGAAGGTGGCCGTGGTCGATTCGACCGGCAAGCTGGTCGAAACCGCCACCGTGTTCCCGCACGAACCGCGCAAGGACTGGGAAGGCTCGCTGCACACCCTCGGCAAGCTGTGCGCCAAGCACGGCGTGAACCTGATCGCCATCGGCAACGGCACCGCCAGCCGCGAAACCGACAAGCTGGCCGCCGACCTCATCAAGCTACTCGCCAAGATGGCCGAGCAGGCCGGCGCACCCGCCATGAATGTCGAGAAGGTCGTGGTGAGCGAGGCCGGCGCCTCGGTCTACTCGGCCAGCGAATTCGCCTCGCAGGAAATGCCCGACGTCGACGTGAGCCTGCGCGGCGCCGCCTCCATTGCGCGCCGCCTGCAAGACCCGCTGGCCGAACTCGTGAAGATCGACCCCAAGAGCATCGGCGTGGGCCAGTACCAGCACGACGTGAACCAGAGCGAACTCACGCGCACGCTGCACACGGTGGTCGAAGACTGCGTGAACTCGGTGGGCGTGGACCTGAACACCGCGAGCGTGCCGCTGCTGTCGCGCGTCTCGGGACTGTCGGCCAGCGTGGCCAAGGCGGTGGTGCGCTGGCGCGAGTCGAACGGCGCCTTCGCCACCCGCAAGCAACTGCTCGACGTGACCGGCTTCGGCCCCAAGGCCTTCGAGCAGAGCGCCGGCTTTTTGCGCATCCGCGGCGGCACCGATCCGCTGGACGTGACCGGCGTGCACCCCGAAACCTATCCGCTGGTCGAGCAGATCATCGTCAAGACCGGCAAGCCGATTGCCGAGCTGATGGGGCGCGCGGAAATGCTCAAGACGCTCAAGCCCGAGCTGTTCGCCAACGAGAAGTTCGGCGTCATCACAGTCAAGGACATCCTGGGCGAACTCGAAAAGCCCGGCCGCGACCCGCGCCCCGACTTCAAGGTGGCGCGCTTCAACGACGGCGTGGACGACATCAAGGACCTGGTCGAGGGAATGATCCTCGAAGGCACGGTCAGCAATGTGGCCCAGTTCGGCGCCTTCATCGACCTGGGCGTGCACCAGGACGGCCTGGTGCACGTGAGCCAGCTGAGCCACAAGTTCGTCAACGACGCGCGCGAAGTGGTCAAGACCGGCGATATCGTCAAGGTCAAGGTGATGGAAGTGGACGTGGCGCGCAAGCGCATCGGCCTGTCGATGAAGCTCGACGCAGCGCCCGCGCGCCGCGACGGCCCGCGCGACAACCGTTTCGAGGGCGCAGGGCGCGGCCAGCAGCAACAGCCATCGCGCCGCGACAACTCGCCGCAGCCCGCCGGCCAGATGGCCAGCGCCTTCGCCAAGCTGCAGGGGCTGCGCAAGTAAGCCGTGATGCACGGTTCTTGCTGAGGCCACCGGCATGATGAAAGCACTGCGCATCTACGCCGGGCCCACGGCCCGCAAGCACATCGAGCAGCAGGGGCTGCGCCCGCAGGACATCCGCACCATCCCCGGTGCGGCGGGCGGCCCCAAGGGCCTGATCCTGGGGCCGCTCGACCGCTTCATCTTTGGCCGCTGGCTCACGCAATCGAGCCAGCAGGTGCATCTGGTGGGCGCGTCGATCGGCGCGTGGCGGCTGTCGACGGCCTGCCTGTCGGACCCGGAAACCGCCTTCCAGCGCTTCGAGCACGACTACGTGCGCCAGCAGTTCGAGGTGCCGCCGGGGCAGAAGCGGCTCAGTCCGCGCCAGCTCAGCGAGCGCTTTGCGCAGGGCCTCGAAGACTTCTACGGCGGGCGCATCGACGAGGTCTTGAACCACCCGCGCTACCGCCTGCATGTGGTGACCTCGCGCGGGCGCCACATCCTCGGGCGCGAGGGCAAGGCGCGCACGCCGGTCGGCTACCTGGGCGCCTTTGCCACCAACAGCCTGCACCGCAAGAGCCTGGGCGCATGGCTGGAGCGCTGCGTGTTTTCCACGCCCGGCGCGGCCTTGCCTTTCGGCACGAAGGATTTCCGCACGCGCCAGCATCCCTTGAGCCAGGCCAACTTCAACATGGTGCTGCAGGCCTCGTGTTCCATTCCGTTCCTGCTGGCGGCGGTGCACGACATTCCGGGCGCGCCGCGCGGCGCTTACTGGGACGGCGGCATCACCGACTACCACCTGCATCTTGATTACCAGCCGGCCGACGACGGCATCGTGCTGTATCCGCATTTCCAGCAGGCGGTGGTGCCGGGCTGGCTCGACAAGGGCCTGCGCTGGCGCCACAAGTCCACCGGTTTTCTCGACCGCATGGTGGTGCTGGCGCCCGATCCGGAATGGGTGAAGTCGCTGCCCAACGGCAAGCTGCCCGACCGCAAGGATTTCATCCATTTCGCCAACGATGCGCAGGCGCGCATCACCGCCTGGAGCCGGGCCACGCGCGAGGCGCAGCGGCTGTCGGACGAGTTCGAAGGCTGGCTTGCCAACGGGCGCGCGCCGGACGTTCTTCCGCTCTGAGTCACCAAGAGCGCACGCCGCCGGGGCAAACCCTGACGAGCGGCGCGGGTGGCGCTTCGAGAATGGTCCGATCCATTCAGAAGCAAGGAAGAGACAAGCCACCATGCCGCACGCCACGTTGTCACGCCGCCGATTCACCCTCGCCACCGCCGCGGCCAGCCTTGCCCTTCCGTCCTTCGCGCAAAGCGCGTGGCCCGGCAAGCCGATTCGCATCGTCGTGCCCTACACGCCGGGCGGCTTCACCGACCAGATGGCGCGGCTGGTGCAGATCGGCCTGCAGACGCGGCTGGGCCAGCCGGTGCTTGTCGACAACAAGCCCGGCGCCAACAGCCTGATCGGCGTGGACGCCATCGCCAAGGCGGCGCCCGACGGCAGCACCTTCGGCGTCGTCATCGCCGCGTATGCGGCCAACACCACGCTGTATCCCAAGCTGCCCTACGACCCGAACAAGGACCTGGCGGGCGTTTCGCTGATGGGCATTTCGCCCTTGCTGGCAGCGGTCAGCATCAATGCGCCGTTCAAGACCGCGCGCGAACTCATCGACTACGCGCGCGCGAATCCGGGCAAGGTGAGCTTCGGCTCATCGGGCAACGGCTCGGCCGCGCACCTGACCACCGAGCTGTGGAAGTCGCTGACGCAGACCTACATGATCCACATCCCGTACCGTGGCGCCATGCCCGCGCTGACGGACCTGATGGGCGGGCAGATCCAGTTGTTCTTCGATGCGCCCACCGGCCTCATCAACCAGGCCAAGGCCGGCAAGGTGCGGCTGATCGGCGTGGCGGGCGACAAGCGCCTGCCGGCCGTGCCCGATGTGCCCACCTTCATCGAGCAGGGTTTCGCGGGCTTCACCGGCAGCACCTGGGCCGGCATGCTGGCGCCGGCCGGCACGCCGCGCGACATCGTCAAGCGCATGTCGGAAGAGGTGGCACGCATCATCCGAAGCGATGAAACACGCGCCAGGCTCGATGCCATGGGCACGATTCCGGCCGGCAGCACGCCGGAAGAGTTCGACGCTTTCATCACCGCAGAGACCGCCAAGTGGGGCAAGGTCATCCGCACGGCGGGGGTGAAGGCGGAATAGGGCGCCGGCGGCTCGCGTCAGCGCGGCGGCGTGCCGGAGGCGCTTCGCTTCTGATCCGCAAGCGCCAGCGGCGCGGCGCAATCGAGGATGTTCACGTGCACCGCATCCCCGACCTTCGGCTCGGCACCCGCAGGCCAGCGCCCCGTGCCCAGCGAGCGCGTGTGCACCCCGCCGTTGCGATAGCGCACGACGGCATAAGAGGCAGTGGTGCCGCCGTCCGCGCCGCAATCGCGATCGACCGTGCTGGACAGCTCGCCGGCTGACCCCACGCTCACGACCTGCGCGGCCCGCCAGCCGGCCGAGTGATCGAAGGAGTGCGCGTCCATGGCCGTGCAACCGCCGAGTGCCAGCGCCCAGAGCATGGCAACGCGTCCCGTGGAGGTCATGGCACCGGCCCGATCGCGGCGGTGGCCTGGATCTCGACGCGGTACTCGGAGTCGATCAGCTTGGCGCCCACCGTGGCGCGCGCCGGCGTGTGGCCCACGGGCACCCATTCGTCCCACACCGAGTTCATTGCGGCGTAGTCGCCCACGGTGCGCAGGTAGATGGTCACGCTCACCAGGTCTTTCTTGGTTGCGCCCTGGGTGGCGAGCATGCCGTCGATGTGATGCAGGATCTCGCGCATCTGGCCCGTGATGTCGAGCGAGGGGTTTTCGGCCACCTGTCCTGAAAGGTAGAGCAGGCGTGCCGTGCCGAGGTCGACGACCACCATCTCGCTGAAGCGCGGTCCCATCTCGTGGCGAATGATGTTCATGGCGATGTGGACTTCGATGCAGTTGCGATGGATGAGTGTGAAGCAGAAGCGGCGGCAACGCCGTCCGCCGGCGGATTCCACCAGCCGCCACCCAGCGCCTGGAAGAGGGCGGCCGCATCGGTCAGCCGAAGCGCGCGGGCCTGCACGAGGTTGAGCAGCGCCTGCTGCTGGGCCTGCTGCGCCAGCCGCAACGACAGCGCGCTCGCGTCGCCCAACTGCACCTGCTTGCGGGTGCGCGAGAGGCTTTGCGACGCGGTGCGCTCGGCCTTGATGGCGGCTTGCAGCGCACGGGTGTCGGCGTCGATGGCTTCGAGCGTGTTGGCCACGTCCTGGAACGCGGCCAGCACCGTGGCGCGGTACTGGGCCGCCGCCTGGTCGAACGAGGCGCGGGCGGCCGCTTCGCGGTGCTTGAGCGCGCCACCGTCGAACAGCGGCTGCGTCACGCTGCCGGCAATCGTCCAGAACAGCGACGAAGACTTGAAGAGTTGCGACAGCGTGTAGGCCGACGAGCCATAGGCGTTCACGCCCAGCGTCACGTTGGGCAGGCGCGCCGCGACGGCCACACCGATGGCCGCGCTGGCCGACTGCAGTTGCGCTTCCGCCGCCCGCACATCGGGGCGGTGCTCGACCAGCGTGGACGGCAAAGTCAGCGGCAGTTCGTTTGGCAACTGGAGCGCATCCAGCTCGAAGTGCGCCGCCACGCCTTCGCTCGGATAGCGACCGGCCAGCGTGGCGAGCAGGTTGCGCTGCTGCGCGAGCTGCTTGTCGATCGGCGGCAGCGTGGCTTCGGTGGCGGCCAGCGAGGCTTCTTGCGTATCGACGTCGGCCAGTGCCACCTGCCCGAGCGATTGCTGCTTGCGGAAGGCCCACAGCATTTCTTTCTGCCCGTCGATGATCGCCAGCGTAGCGCGTTGCTGCGCGCGCAGCGAGGCTTCGGTGATGGCGGCGGCCACCACGTTGCTGCTCAGCGTGAGCCGGGCGGCCAGGCTCTGAAAGCGCTGCTGCTCGGTCTGCGCCTGCGCGCCCTCGACCTGCCGGCGCGTGGCGCCGAACACGTCAGGCGTGTACGACACCGTCACCTGCGCCGTGTGCAGCGTGTAGAGGTTCGCGTTCGACGACACCGGGCTCGCCACGGTGCTTGCCACGCGCTGGCGCGTCGGTGCGTAGTTCAGCGCCACGCTCGGCCAGAACGCGGCGTGGTCGGCCGCCTCGTTCTCGCGGGCCACGCGCAGCGCGGCATCGGCCGCCTCGATGGTCGGGTTGCCGGCCAGGCTCTGCGTGACCAGTGCGTTCAGTGGCTCCGAGCGAAAGGCCTGCCACCACTGCGCAGGCACGTCGAGGTCGGGCGAGAGGTGCGCCAGCGGCACGCCCTCGGCTTCCTGCGTGGCGGGTAGTGCGGCGGTGTATTGCGTGGGCAGGTTCAGTGGCGGCCGCACGTAGTCGGGGCCGACCGCGCAGCCGCCCAGCAGCAATGCGAGGCCGGCGGTGGTTGCGGCAGTGGCTGCAGCGCCGGACATAAGGCTTTTTGTTGTCATGGGATGGGCCTTGTCTTTAACGGTCGCGGCGCGGGCGATTGCCCCAGCCCTTGCGCTCGAAGAAACGTTCCAGCGCGAAGTAAAGCGTCGGCAGGATGAACAGCGTCAGCAGCGTCGACACCACCAGCCCGCCGACCACCACGGTCGCCAGCCCGCGCTGCACGTCGGTGCCGACACCGGTGGCCAGCGCCGCCGGCAGCATGCCGATGGAGGCGACAGTCGCCGTCATCAGCACCGGCCGCAGCCGCTCGGCCGCGCCTTCGAGCACCGAGGCCTGCAGCTCCAGCCCTTCGCCGCGCACACGCCGGAAGTTGGCGACCATGATGATGCCGTTCTGTATCGACACCCCGAACAGCGCGATGAAGCCCACCGCCGTGGCCACGTTGAGCGTTTCGCCCGCCACGTGCACCGCGATCAGCCCGCCCAGCATCGCCATCGGCACCACGCCCAGGATCAGCACCACCTGGCGCAGCTTGCCGAACTGGAAGAACAGCAGCACTGCCATGATCGCCACCACGACCGCGAGCGACACCGCCAGGCGCGCCTGCGCCCGCTGCTGGTTCTCGAACTGGCCGGCCCATTGCAGCCGGTACTTGGTGGCGTCGAACTTGATCTCCTTGCCGATGCGCTCCTGCGCTTCGACCAGGTACGAGGCCAGGTCGCGGTCGCGGTTGTCCACGCGCACGGTGATCTGGCGTTCGTTCATCTCGTGCGAGATGGTGCTTTCGCCGGTCTGCAGCCGGATGTCGGCCACCTGCGACAGCGGCACCTTGGCGCCGCTGGAGCTGTTGAGCAGCAGCGCGCCGATGGCCTCGGTGTTGCCCTTGGCGCTCTTGGGCAGCTTCACCGCCACGTTGTAGGTGCGATTGGCCGCATACACGGTGATCACCGGCGCGCCGCCGATGCCGGTCTGGATCAGGTTGGCCACGTCGTTCGCGTTGACGCCGAAACGTGCCGCCGCCTCGCGGTTGAGCTGGATCACCACCTGCGGAATCGGCGGCTCCTGGAACAGCGAGGCCGAGGCCGTGCCGCGCACCGTGCCCAGCAGCTCGACGATCTGGTTGCCGATGCGGCGGCTTTCCTTCAGGTCGTCGCCGTAGATGCGCAGCACCAGCGGGCTGTGCGCACCGCCCACTGCGTCGTTCACGCCGTCGATGATCGGCTGGCTGATGCCCACGTCGAAGCCCGGCATCTTGGCGAAGCGCTCGGTCAGCGTGCGCACGAAGGCGGCCTTGTTCACACCGGCGGGCCATTCGCTGTACGGCTTCAGGCCCACGGGCACTTCCATGTGCGAGGGCGTCCAGGGGTCGGTGCCGTCGTCGTTGCGCCCGAGCTGGGTCACCACGTACGACACCTCGGGGTATTCGAGCAGCACATGGCGCATCTCGGTCGCCATCTCGCTGGCCTTGTCGAGCGACAGGCCAGAAGGCAATTGCACCTGCAGCCACAGCGCACCTTCGTCGATGTCGGGCAAAAACTCACGCCCGGCAGTGGCGCCCAGCAGCACCACGGCCGCCAGTGCCACCGCGCTCAGGCCGTAGGCAATGGCGGGCACGTTCAGCAGATGACCCAGCACGCGCCGGTAGGCGCCCGTGAGCCACACCAGCGGCTTGTTGACGAAGGGCTTGCTCGGCTTGCGCAGCGCGATGTAGGCCAGGCTGGGAATCAGCGTCAGCGCGCACAGCAGCGCGCCCACCAGCGCATAGCCCACGGTGAAGGCCATCGGCTTGAACAGCTTGCCTTCCGCGCGCTCGAAGGCAAACAGCGGAAAGTAGGCCGTGATGATGATCAGCGTGGCAAAGAAGATCGGCCCCGACACATGGCTCACGGTTTCGAGGATGTTGCCCTCGGTGAGCGTGGCGTTGGGCTCTTCCTCGCGCCGCCGGAGGATGGCTTCCATCACCACGATGGCGCCGTCCACGATGATGCCGAAGTCGATCGCGCCCAGCGAGAACAGGTTGGCCGGCATGCGGGTGAAGTGCATCACGATGAACACCGTGACCAGCGACATCGGAATCGCCACCGCCGCCACCACCGCACTGCGCGGGCTGCCCAGGAAAAGAATGAGCACGAAGCACACCAGCGCCATGCCTTCCAGCACCGTGTGTGTGACCTTGTCGACCGTGAGCTTCACCAGGTCGTCGCGATCGATGTAGGGCACGATCTTCACGCCCATGGGCGCGAGCTGCGCCTGCAGTTCGTCGATTTTCTTGTGCACGCCTTCGAGCACGCGCGAGGGGTTTTCGTACTTGAGCATCAAGACGATGCCCTCGATGGTGTCGGGGTTCGTGTCCTTGCCCAGGATGCCGCCGCGCTCCTGGTGGCCGAACTGCAGCCGGCCCAGGTCGCGCACCATCACCGGCGAGCCGCCGCTCTGCGTGACCACCACCGTGCCCAGGTCGTCCAGCGTGTGGATCTGGCCGATGCCGCGCACCACGTAGCTCTGGTCGCCGCGCGCGATGCGCCCGCCGCCCGCGTTGGCGCTGTTGTTGTTGATGGCCGTGACCACGTCGTTCAGCACCAGCCCGTATTTCTGCATACGGGCAGGGTCCAGTTCGAGCTGGAACTCCTTGGTGAAGCCGCCGAAGTTGTTGATGTCCACGACACCCGCGACCTGCTTGAGCGCGGGAATCACCTTCCAGCGCTGGATTTCCGACAGCTCCATCAGATTCTTGGTGTCCGATTCGAGCGTGTACCGGTAGATCTCGCCCGCCGGCCCCGCGACCGGCCCGAGGCCCGGCTGCGCGCCCGAGGGCAGCGTGACCTGCCCGATGCGCTCGGTCACGCGCTGGCGTGCGAAGTAGTCGTCGGTGCCGTCCTTGAAGCTCAGGTTGATGAGCGACAGCCCGAAGGTGCTGCTCGAACGGATCGAGGCCAGCCCGGGCGTGTTGCTCAGCGCGCGCTCCAGCGGCGTGGTGATCTGCTGCTCGATCTCTTCGGCGGCCAGACCGTTGACCTGCGTCGTGACCTGCACCGTCACGTCGCCCAGGTCGGGGTAGGCCTCGACCGTCATCTGCGTCCACGACCAGGCGCCGAACAGCACCAGCGCGATCGACATCGCCCAGGCCAGGTGCCTGCGGCGAAAGAACTGGGTGATGATGAGATTAATCATTCAGCAGCACACCGCCACGCACCACCACGCGCTCGCCAGCGGCCAGGCCACTGCGGATGCGGACCCGGTCGCCGTCTTCGCGGCCCAGCTCGACCATGCGCCGCACGAAGGTCCACGGCGCGGCCTCGACGAACACGCTCACGCTGTCGTTGTTCATCAGCAGTGCCGAGGCCGGCACCTGCGGCTGCTGCGCCTGCGGCACGCCGAGCACCGCCGTCGCATACATGTTGGGCTTGAACAGGCCCTCGGGGTTGGCAAAGACGATGCGCGCGCGGGCGCGGCGGGTGTCCGCATCGAGCACCGCGCTCACGAAGCCGACCTTGCCGGTGAAGCTGCGGCCCGGGTAGGCGGCCAGCGTGACCACCGCGTTCTGCCCCGGCGCAACGGCGCCCACCACGCTCTCGGGCACGTTGACCGTGACCCAGACCGACTCGAGGTTCGACACCGTCATCAGCACCGCGTTGGGGTCGTTCAGGTTCGCGCCCACGGCCCCGTTCAGGGCGGTGATCGTGCCCGAGGTGGGAGCGATGATCTTCAGCGACTGCCCGGCCTGCGCGCCGGCGCCGTCGGCCCCGATGCTGTGCAGCCGCGTTTCGCTGCGGCGCAGTTCGGCGGTCTGTTGCGCGACGCTGCTCTGGGCCGCTTCCACGTCCTTGGCCGCGTTGGAGCCGGCCTCGTTGACGCCGCGTGCCCGCACCAGCGCGCGCTGCGCCAGGTCGAGCGCATCGCGCGCCTTCTGCGCGTCGGCCACGGCCTGCGCCAGATCGGGCGAGGTGATCGTGGCCAGCACCTGGCCGCGCCGCACCGTGTCGCCCAGGCGCACCTTCAACTCGATCAGCTTGCCCGTCAGCGGCGGCAGGATGTTGACGGTGTTGGCCGGGTTGGCCTCCACCGTGGCGGGCAGGCTGACGTCATGCGGCGAGGCTTCCGTGCCGACCGTGGCAACCAGCAGGCGGTCGCGCAGCGGCGAACCGGCGGGAATGGTGAGGCGATTGCCCTGGCGCACCACCATCGGCGCGGGTGTGGCGGCCGCGACCGTGGCCGCATGGGCGCCGTCGCTGAAGGAGTCGACGCACAGCGCCGCGCAGGTCAGCACGCCGAAGACCACGCGGGCCGGTGTCATCTGGTAGAGGGATTTTTTCATCGCGATCGGCGTCCGTTGGAGCCGGACGCGCCGCGCACGGAATGCCTTCCCATGCCCTTGACCCGCCCCGTCGCCCCGGATCGAGAATACGAAGACACGACTGAAGAACGTCCCAAGAAATCCTGAAGATTTCTTCAGGATCGCCGGCCTGCCGTCAGGAAGGCGCGGCATCATCCACCTTCATGAGAATTCTGCTGATCGAAGACGACCGCAAGGCCGCACGCCTGCTGGCCCGGGGCCTGCAGGAAGAAGGCTTTGTCGTCGACGTCGTGCACACGGCGGAGGAGGGCGACGAAGAAGCCTTCGTCATTGCCTACGACCTGATCGTGCTCGACTGGATGCTGCCCGGCAAGGACGGCCTGACGCTGTGCCGCGACCTGCGCCAGCGGGGCTGCAAGACGCCGGTGCTGATGCTCACCGCCCGCGACGCGCTGCACGACCGCGTGACCGGCCTGAACAGCGGCGCCGACGACTACCTGACCAAGCCCTTCGCCTTCGATGAGTTGCTGGCGCGCGTGCGCGCCTTGCTGCGCCGCTCTGAAATCATGCGGCCGGTGGTGCTGGCCGTGGCCGACCTGAGCCTGGACCCGCTCAGCCAGCGCGTGGTGCGCGGCGGCACGGTGCTGGAGCTGACGCACAAGGAATTCGCGATCCTGCAGATCCTGCTGCGCCAAGCCGGCGAGGTAGTGAGCCGTTCGCGGCTGGCCGAGCAGGTGTGGAAAGACGACCTCATCGCCATCGACAACCTGATCGACGTGCACATCGGCAACCTGCGCCGCAAGGTCGATGCGCCGCCGGCCGTGCCACTGATCCAGACCGTGCGCGGGCGCGGCTTCCGGCTGGCACTGGCCGACGACGGCCATGCTTAGTTTTCGCAAGCGGCTGGCGCTGGCGCACGTCAGCGTGATCGTGATCGTGATGGCGATTGCCGCCGTCGGCGCGTACCTCGTGTTCTCGCGCAACGTGCACCGCGAACTCGACGCGGCGCTGCTGGCGCTGGCCGAAACCGAGATGGGCATGCTGCTGTCTGCCGGGGACGGCGACACGGTGATCGTGCACGAGGCGCCACCCGGCCCCGGCGCGCCGTCGTTCGTGCGGCTCGACCGGCTGGTGCAGATCGTCGATGCGGACGGCCGCGTGCTGGCGCGCAGCGCCAACCTCGGCGAGGCGCAATTGCCCATTCCCGAGGTGCTGCGCAATCGGCTCGCGGCCGGTGAAACCGTGTTCGAGACCCTCAATGGCTTCGGCGAGGAGCCGACCCGTATGGTCTCAGTGCCCGTGCCGGGTCGGCCGTCGCTGCTGGCGGTGCAGGTGGCCGGTTCGCTGGACGACGTGAACCGCACCGTCGCCATGGCCAGCGTGCTCTTTCTGATCCTGGGCGGGGCGCTGCTGCTGGCCTTGGGCGCTGCGGGCGCCCTGATCACGCGGCGCGCTTTCGGCGCCATCAACGACGTGGTGCAGCAGGCGCACCGCATCGGCGACGCGAACCTGGGCGAACGCTTGCCGCATCCGGGAACGAACGACGAGATCGGGCGGCTGGTCGACACGCTCAACGACATGCTGGGCCGCATCGAGGACGGCATGGAGGCGCAGCGCCGCTTCACGTCCGATGCCTCGCACGAGCTGCGCTCGCCGTTGTCCCGGCTGCGCACCGAACTCGAACTGGCCTTGCGACGCCCGCGCGATCCGGCCGCCTACGTGGAGACGCTGCATTCCTCGCTCGAAGAGGTCGAGTCGCTCACGTTGCTGGTCGAAGAACTGCTGGTGCTGGCCCGCCTCGATGCGGGGCAGGAGCGCGATGCCGCCGAGACGGTCTCGCTCAACGTGCTGGCCGAAGAGGCGGTGCGCCGGCTGGAGCCGATGGCGCGGGAGCGGCATCTGACGCTTCTGCTGGAGCCCGCACCGCCCGTGGCCGCGCGGGTGGCGCGCGGCGCGGCCAGCCTGGCACTGGCCAACCTGCTCGACAACGCACTCAAGTTTTCACCACCCGACACCACGGTGCGTGTGAGCCTTCGCGCCGATGCGCAGGCGAACGAGGCCGTGATCAGCGTGTCCGACCGCGGGCCCGGCATTCGCGGCGACGATCTGCCGCATCTGTTCGAGCGCTTCTACCGGGGCGCCATTGCGCGCTCGGATGAGAAGACACCGGGACTCGGGTTGGGGCTGGCGCTGTCGCAGGCTGTGGTGCACGCGCACGGCGGGCGCATCGAGGCGGCGAACGAAAGCGGTGGGGGTGCGCGCTTCGACATGAGGTTGCCGTTGGCGCGGTGAACGTGCGGCGGGGGCGTGCTGGCACGGCGGTTGCATCGCAAGGCCCATGAAGCATTTCATCGTCGAAATCAACTACCTCGAGCCGCTGGCGCGCATCCAGGAATCGGTGCCCGCGCACCGCGCTTATCTTCAACTGGGCTATGACGCCGGCCTGCTGCTGTGCTCCGGCCCGAAGGTGCCGGCCACCGGCGGTTTCCTGCTGGCCCGCGCCGCCTCGCTGGAGGCGTTGCAGGCATTTTTTGCAGAAGATCCGTTCAGCACCGAGAAGCTCGCCAGCTTCACATTCAACGAGTTCCAGCCCGTGAAGCGGCAGGACTGGGCGCAAGACTGGTTCAGCGCGCCCTGAGGGATGGCCAGCCTTCAGCGGACAGTCAGTTTCGAACGGATTCCGCTGGAAGCGTTCACCAGTTGCACATCGTCGCCGTCCTTCACCAGATAGAAGCACAGACGCCCCCAGCCCGGCGAGTCCAGGTTCGCGCACAGGGTGTCGTCACGAATTTCCCATGTGCCGTCGGCGCTTGACTTGGCATTCCTCGCATGCACGCCGGCGGTCGAAAACGTCAGTTCGACATTGCCGAAGGTCGCCGCATCGCGCGGGTGCGGATAGCTCCAGGTCTTGCTGACGAGCATCGGCGCATCGAGGTGCTGTTTTCCGGCGACGGCTGTCGATGCACCGGCCGTGCTCGCAGGTTTCTTGTAAGAGGCCAGGGCGAGGCGGCCCCGTTCAGGCAGATCGAAAATCCACTGGGCCGGCCGGGCGAAGTTGAGATTCTGGGCAGGGGCCATGCCAGCGGTGGCAGACAGGCCCGAGGTCGTGATTCCCACCAACCGGCCCTGTTCGTCGAACAACCCGCCCCCGCTCGATCCGGGCGATATGGGCGCCGAGATCTGGATGTTCTCGACAGCCCCGTCGCGGCCTCGACGCAGTGCCGAAACCAGACCATCGCTCATCGTCTGTTCGAGACCGAACGGCGTGCCGATGGTGTAGATTTTTTGCCCGACTCTCACCGTGTCGAGCGGTGCAATCTGCACGGCAGGCGCGCTGAAGTTCGCCACCTTGATCGAGCACAGATCGCGCTCGATGTCGGGAAACTCCAACTCGGCCTGGAAGCTCACGTTCTCGTGTTTCACCAGGATCGCAGCTGCCTTCGCAAGCACGTGGCAGTTGGTGACGAGCCGCCCCGGCTCGATCACCACGCCACTCCCTGTCCCCAGGGACTTGCCCTGGGCGTCGAGCGGGCGTACCACCCAGACAGACGGGGAGATGCGCCGGAACAGTTCTTCGGCCGGCATCGCGCGAACGAGCACCGGCAGGATGGCCAGGACACCCAGGCCGAGCGCGGCCCGATATCGCGAGAAGTTCATGGGGCTGCTTCGCTGCATTTGCATTGCATTCGCTCTATGGATGAATCAGGCCGTCGAGGTCCTTGAGCTGGACCGGTTCTTGTCGGCGCGCTGATGCAGACCCCGCAGCTTCAGGAAGCGGCGTAGCAATGGTGCGCACGATCAACTCTTGCCTGGAGGGGGCGCCGCTGCGGCCCTGGCTGGCGACGTAAGGCTTCAGGATTTCGATGACGGCACCGGCGCGCAGCGCGTAGGTTGCGCCGGCTTCGCTCGCGTCGCGGAACATCCTGATCGTTGCACTCGCATGCCAGCTCGTGATGGTGCCGCCGCCTCCTGCATAGCTCGGGATGTACACAGAGTGGCTGCCTGCGCCGCCGCTGCCTCCCTTGAACATGTCCGCAGGCGTCGGCGAGTCGCCTTGCGCCGCATCGAGCGTCATGAGGGCCAAGCCATCTCCGGTGGGCAGCGCTGCAGTCTTGTCGGGCGCGAGCGTGAACAACTCGTACCCCCGTTGCCGGGTCAGTTCAGCGCAACGGTAGATCCAATAACGCCAGACCATGTCGCCGGACGTTTTGCCATTGCCGTGGAATGCCACGACGTAGGTGTCGTCGGCCACGCGAGTCTCCACGTACCCGCCAGCCAGGCCCCGCGGGCCATAGGGTGTGGTGGAGCAGCCCACCAGAGCGCCCAGCGCCAGGCAAGACAAGATCGCACATTGAAGCGCACGGCGCGTGATGCCTCCCCACATGGCGTGGCCTCCCTTGTTGATTGGATGCGACTCACGCGACCATCGTGACGATGGACGGCAGGCTTCTGCGCAGCCGGGTCGAGGTTTGAAAATATGACGCGCACCCTTACCGGAAGCTGACCCTCATTCCGTCCCTCGGCGTGATCGCGCCCCGAGCAGCTCGGGCAGCTGCAGCTTCTTGCATGGACGCTTCGAGCATCGCCCTGTGGTCGTTCCGCTTGAACACGGGCAAAACGCCCTACATTGCCCGGATGAAAAACTCCGCCTTCGAACACAACATGCGGCCCTGCCTGTCCTTCATTGCGCTCGCGGCCCTGAGTGTCTGCGCCGCGCCGACCTTTGCGGCGGGCCTCGACTGCAGCCGCGCCGCCACCGGCAGCGAGAAGGCCATCTGCACCAACGAGAACCTGCGCAAGCTCGACGTCCAACTGGCCACCGTCTACGGCCGACTGGCTGCCGCCCAGCCGGCGCAACGCGGCGCATTGCGGCGCGCCCAGGTGGACTGGCTCAAGACCCGCGATCGCTGCGGCGCCGATGCAGGCTGCATCGCCACGCGGCATGAAGAACGGCTCGCGGCGCTTCAAGCACAGCTGCGCTACGTCAATGCCTACAAGCCCGACGACGTGGACCGCGAGGCGCTCGAAGAGCTGCACCAGGCCGTGGAGGCGATGCGCAAGACCGATGCGGAATTTCCGCTCGAAAAGGTCATCGACGCGTTGAGCATCAAGACAGGAATGACCTCGTTCTCCAACACGCGCGATGGCAATCCATCGGGCGACGACGCGCATTTCCCCACCCTTCAGCCCAAGGGCGTGACAGCCGACGAATGGCGCGCACTTCGCGCGTCGGGAATCGAAGGGGGCGGCGAAAACGGCGTCGGGTCCTATACCTTGATGGACATCGACGGCGACGGGCAGCGTGACCTCGTGATCGACTCCTATGTGGGCGGCACCGGGTTGTTCAACGAGATCAGCGTGCTGCGCCGCAAGGGCGCGAAGTTCGGAGGCCCCGCTGCGCCTGCCCAGGCCGCGGCGGGCGAAGACAACGGCTCGTCGAGCTTGTACACGACCAACGGCCGCGGCAGCAACCAGTCTGGCCAATGGGTCCGCCTGCGTGGGCGCGTCTATGCGGCCTACAGGAACAGCCACTACGGCGTGGACGACGTCTATCTGCTGAGGCCGCTGACGGTCGTGGGCGACGTTCCCACGCTCACCGTGCGCTACAGCTATCGGCTGTCGATCCCCAAGGTCCAGAAAGACGAGGAGAAGGGGACTTCGACCACGCTGGACAACGCCTTGCATGCGGCGCTGACGCGTGCGCTCGGCCTGATCGACACGCGCCAGGCACGCGATACGGGCTCTTCGGACAAACCGCTGTGCCCGGTCCCCGAAGGCACCAGCGACGACGACCGCAGCAACTACACCAGCTATGGCCCGGGCCACTATAGCTACGAAATCGTGGGAGACGTTCCCGTCCGCATCGGGCCGCAGTGCTCCATCGGGCGGCTGGTGGACTGGTTCGGTGGCTATTCGGCAAAAGACAAGCTGTTCGCCTCGTTCTCGGTACGCAAGCCCACCGACGGCGACCGGGAGCAGGCCTACAACGTCCAGGGCGTGCGAACTGTGCTCGGAACCACGACGTCGATCTCGAAATTCGACATCGGCAATTGAGCCCGAACGGCGCGGACGGCGCGGACGGCCTCCGGTCTTGCATCGAGGCTCCGAGTGTCTCGAAGCCTCGATGTGACCTTACTTGCTGTTGGTCTGGTTGCTCGTCTTGGCCGCAGCCTTCATGCGCATGACCTGCTGGGGCGTGCGTTGCGACTGGAAGCGCAGCACGTCGTCGAGCCGGACATAGCCGCTGCCGGACGGGTCGATCTCGCTGAAATGGTCGCTCACGAAACCCCAGCCTGCCGCCTTGGCCTGCTCCCGGGACAGCATGCCGTTGACGTCGCCCCCCGTGGCAGCGGTGAAGCGCTCGCGGGTCTGGGTCTCGACGTGCTGCGACACGGAATCTTCGGTCGGCTTCGGCGGATGGACCCAGCCCTTGGGTGGTGGCGGCGGCCTGGGCATGTCGTCGTAGGCGTGTGCGGTGCTCATTCCCATCAACGGGACGATGGCGGCGATGGCGCTGGCGGTCAACCAGAAAGATGTGTTTTTCATGGCGAGCCTCATTTACTGGAGTTGAGCGGCCAAAGCGCTGGCGTTGTCCAGCGCGTCCTGGGCCGGCAAGGCGTAGTAGTCGTTGAGCGTCTGCTTGAGCGGTGCCCGCGATGCCTCGGTGTTGTAGATCATGTGGCCGCCTTCGAACCATTTGACCGGGATCCGGCTGCCCAGGTTCACGCTTTCCAGGTCGAGCTCGGTCTGGAAGCCCGGCGTCGCCACGTCTTCATAGCCGTGCAGGATCAGCAGCTTGCTGTCCGGATTGGCGGTCAGCACCGCCTGGATGTCGGTGATGCTCTGCGGGTAGAAGTCGTTGCTGCCGGCGCGCTGCCATTTCCAGTACTGGATCGTCTGGTTGTTCAGCGGCTGGTAGGCCGTCTTGTTCTTGTAATTCACGAAATCGGGGAAATAGGTCTTGAGCTGGTTCAGGAATGCGACGTTGATGTAATCGTCGGCCGCAAAGCTGTTGCCATTGGGAACCTTCATCCGCGCGTCGTAGCGGCCGAGCGTATTGCCAGGAACCAGCGCCGCCCGGAAGCTGCCGGGGCCGTAGTTGAAACTTCCCTTCCAGGTCGCCGCGGAAATTCCGGTGTAGGCCGCCATCTGGTTGAGCACCGTCTGGCCCTCCGTACTGGCGGTGAAGGCGTTCCATTGGCTCTGGCTCTTGGGAACGCTGTAGTCGCTCGGGCCGAAATACGTGGTCAGCGTGTTTCCGTACGTCGTTTTCGCGAGCGTGCGCAATTCGGCAAGGTATTGATCCTGGGTTCTGGTTCCGCGCTTGGTGGATTTCCCGAAATAGTCCGCCGTCATCGCGTACGAGGGGATGTAACCCTCGCAGGAAGACTGCTCGCTCATCATGTCGCAATTGGAGTTGTAGTCGACCAGCGGCGAATTGAGGATGAACCCGGCCAGCACCTTCGCGGGCTTGCCCGAAGGATCGGGCGCATAGCCGCTGGTGCCGGCCTGCTCGAGCAGGTTGGCGACGATGGGGGTGCGGATGCCGCCGTACGACTCGCCATACAGGTACTTGGGCGAACTCTGCCGGTTGAACTTGTTGATGTAGGCGACGATGAAGTCGGCCACCACCTGGGCATCGATGTCGGTGCCCCAGAGGTCCGCGTTCCGCAAGGGCGAGATGGCGGTCGAAAGCCCCGTGCCGGGCGGATCGACGAAGACGATGTCCGACTTGTCGAGCAGCGAGATCGCGTTGTCCTCGAACGGGAAGCTCGCGGGCTGCTTCGTGGGATCGGGCATGTTGGGCGCGTCCGACTTCAGCCGCTTCGGGCCCCATGAGCCCATGTGCAGCCAGATCGAGGCGGAGCCGGGGCCGCCGTTCCACAGGAAGGTCACGGGGCGGTTTTCCTTGGGCAGGTCGTCCCGCGTGTATGAGGTGTAGAAGATCGCCGCCTCGGCCTTCTTCGTGGCGCCGATGCCTTTGTAGGCCACCAGATGCCCCGCGCGCGCCACGTAGTTCAGGGCCTGGGTGTCGATGGTGATCGTGTGCTGCTTGAGGGAGGTGTCCTCGTTGATCGACGACAGCGCGATCGAACCGGTCCGCGTCGTGTTGTAGGTGTTGGGATCGTCCAGAACCTTGTCCACCACGGCCACGTTGGCCAGCGCATTGTTGGCGTCCGGCGCGGCGTCCTTGGACGCGGGTGCGCTTGAAACCGGCGCGAATGACGAGGCGCCGTCGCCCCCGCCGCCGCATGCCGCCAGGGCGGCCGCTGCAAAAGCCGTGACGACGGCTCGACTCAAAGTTCTGCGATGCATGAATGCGATCTCCGAGAGGTCAAAAAAGAACGGCAAGCTGGTGGGCACCGTTCGCCTTCGAGCCAGGTCGCGGGACGCCATCCGACTGTGAATGGACGCGTGACCCGGTTCGTTTCGGCGCTCGTTGTGCAAGCACCGAAATTCGATGATCTTTCAGTCTTCCCTCTGCGCTGCGAATCCAGAAAACGCTCGTCGGATCTGAATTGAATTAAAGGTTCGTTTGATTTAAAAAATCAAAATGAGTGTTTTTGAATCAGTTTCTCGAAAAAATACTATGCAAGTATTAAAAATTAATTTTTGAGAGGAGTGCGCTGCTTTTTGGTGCGGCGCCGAATGATGTGTAATAAATCCACACTACACGCGGCAGAAATGCATTCTTTTCTATATTCAGCCTTTAATTGATGAATTAATTATTTGACAGGCGGAATTTATTTTTTACCGCCTGACCGGAGGCTGACTTGAATTGATTTAAAAGAAATACAGACGCTGCGCGCGACTGCGCGGCGTCGACCGACGGGAGAAAGGGAAATCGTGGGGATTTGTGTCGGGCGATCCGCGCGGGAGCCCGATCGAGACCGAGAAGTCTCAGCTTGCGGACGCCGTTGCAGCGCCCGCCTGGCTTCGTTCAGCGCCTACATCGACGCTTCGAGCATCGCCCTGTAGTCGTCGCGCGAAGCCAGCCGCGGATTGGTCTTGTGGCAGTGGTCGGCCATGGCGCCGTCGATGATCTTCTCGAACAGCTCGGGCGTGACGCCGACTTCGGCCAGGCCCTTGGGCAGGCCCAGGCGCGCATTCATGTCGCGGATCGCGTCGCCAAGATCACCGGCCGAATCGAGGTGCATGGCCTGCGCCATGCGCTGCAGGCGCCGCTCTTTCTGCACCGACTCAGCCCCTGCGTTGAAGTGAATCACTGCAGGCAGGAAGAGGGCGTTGAGCGTGCCGTGGTGCAGGCGCGGATCGACGCCGCCTAGGCTGTGGCTCAGCGAATGCACGCAGCCCAGGCCCTTCTGGAAAGCCATGGCGCCCTGCATCGACGCGCTCATGAGGTTCAGGCGCGCCTCGCGGTCGCTGCCGTCCTTGGTCGCGCGTTCGATGTGGCCCCACGCGCGCTCGAGGCCGTCGAGGCCGATGCCGTCGGCGGGCGGGTTGAAGGCGGCCGACATGAAGGTCTCCATGCAGTGCGCGATGGCGTCCATGCCGGTGGCGGCCGTGAGCCTGGGTGGCAGGCCGAGCGTGAGTTCGGGGTCGCAGATGGCGGCCTTGGGCATCAGGAACCAGCTGTGAAAACCAAGCTTGCGGTGGTCGTCGACGATGACGATGGCGCCGCGCGCCACCTCGCTGCCGGTGCCGCTGGTGGTGGGCACCGCGATCAGCGGCACCGCGCGTTCGGTGATCTTTGGCGAACCGCCTTCGATGGTGGCGTAGGTCTTGAGCGGACCTTCGTGTGTGGCCGCGATGGCCACGCCCTTGGCGCAGTCGATGGCAGAGCCGCCGCCCACGGCGATCAGGCCGTCGCAGCGGCCGCTGCGGTACAGCTCGACGGCCGCGCGCACGGCAGCTTCGGTGGGGTTGGAGGGCGTCTGGTCGAACACCGAGACTTCGAGATCGGCGATGGCATCGAGCGCCTTTTGCAGCACGCCGGCCGCGCGCACGCCTGCGTCGGTCACGATCAGCGGGCGGTTGATGCCGATGCGCGCGCATTCGCTCGACAGGAGCTTGATGGCGCCGAATTCGAACTGGATCTGGGTGAGGTATTGGATGAGGGCCATGAGGTGGGAGTGCCTGGGGCAGTACGATTGCTGACCACCCAAATCTAACAAGCAGGGGCAGTCTTGCACATGAACAAAACCCTTGCCGCTGTCGCGCCCGGCACACCGCGGGCTGCAACGACGCAGATGCTCTTTCAGTTCTCATGACGACGAATCCTCCAACGACACCGGCACAGCCGCCGCTCACCGCGAAGATGGCCAGCGTGATCGAGCGCATGGCGCGCGCCGGCCATCCCACGCTCGACCAGCTCACGCCCGACGAGGCCAAGGCCTCGTACGAGAAAGGCGCGGGTGTGCTCGAGGTGCCCAAGCCCGAGCTGGCGCGCATCGAAGACTTCAGCATCGCGGCGCGCGATGGCTTTGCGATACCTGCGCGGCTCTACGCGCCGTCGTTGGACGTGCTGCCGGTGCTCATCTACTTTCATGGCGGCGGCTTCACGGTCGGCAACATCCGCACGCACGACACGCTGTGCCGCGTGCTGAGCCAGAAGAGCGGTTGCGCGGTGGTGTCGGTCGATTACCGGCTCGCACCCGCGCACAAGTTTCCGACCGCGTCGAACGACGCATGGGATGCCTTCCAGTTCATCGCGAAAGAAGGCGCAAGCCTCGGTCTCGATGCGAGCCGTCTGGCGGTGGGCGGCGACAGCGCCGGAGGCACGCTGGCCGCGGTGTGCGCCATCCTGGCGCGAGACGCAGGCCTGCCGCTGGCGCTGCAGATGCTGATCTACCCCGGCACCACCGCGCACCAGGACACGGCCTCGCACCTTCGCCACGCCAACGGCCCGCTGCTGACGAAGGCCATGATCGATTTCTTCTTCGCCCAGTACGTGCGCACCCCGGCCGACCGCGACGACTGGCGATTCGCGCCGCTGCTGGCCGACGATGTCGATGGCGTGGCGCCCGCCTGGATCGGCCTGGCCGAGTGCGATGCGGTGGAGGACGAAGGCATTGCCTACGCCGACAAGCTGCGCGCTGCGGGCGTGCGGGTCGACCTCGAAATCTACCGTGGCGTGATTCACGAATTCATCAAGATGGGCCGCGCGATCCCCGAAGCGCTGCAGGCGCAGAACGACGCGGCCCTGGCCCTCAAGGAAGCACTGAACCCATGACCGACACCACACCTCAACGCAAGGATTTCCGTTTCTTCCATCGCCTGCGCGTGCGCTGGGCTGAAGTCGACATGCAGAAGATCGTCTTCAACGCGCACTACCTGATGTACTTCGACACGGCCATTTCCGACTACTGGCGCGCGATGGCGCTTCCGTACGAAGAGGCGATGCACTCGCTGGGCGGCGATTTGTATGTGCGCAAGGCGACCATCGACTTTCGCGGGTCGGCGCGCATGGACGATGTGATCGACGTGGGCATGCGGTGCGCGCGCATCGGCAATTCGTCGATGACCTTCGAGGGTGGGCTGTTCCGCCAAGACCAGTTCCTGGTCGGCTGCGAGCTGGTCTATGTGTTTGCCGATCCGGCCACGCAGACTTCCAGGCCCGTGCCGGCCGCCCTGCGCGATGCACTCACGGGCTTCGAGGCCGGCGAGCCGATGCGCACCGTCGAGACGGGCGACTGGGACAGGTTGGGCGAAGGCGCGAGCGCCTTGCGGCGCGCCGTCTTCATCGAGGAGCAGAACATTCCCGAACAGATGGAGTGGGACGCGCACGATGCGGTCGTGCTGCATGCGGTGGCCCGCAACCGGCTCGGGCAGGTCATCGCCACGGGGCGGCTGCTGGCCGCCGAAGAAGGCGTCTCGCACATCGGCCGCATGGCGGTGCATCGCAACCTGCGCAGCGGCGGGCATGGCGCCGCCGTGATGAAGGTGCTGGAAGAAGCTGCCCAGGCGCGCGGCGACCGCGAGGTGGCGCTGAATGCGCAGCGCAGCGCCGAGCACTTCTATGCGCGGCTGGGTTATGCGCCGCACGGCGACGGCTTCGACGAAGCCGGCATCCCGCACGTCGAGATGCGCCGCACGTTGCGCTGAGCCTGCGTCTTCTTTTCTTCAATAGCGACGGGGTGGGTCCGGCACGTAGCCGGGGTCCGAGCCGGGGAAGGGCGACGGGCCGGAAGGGCGTGTCCAGCGCGGCGGGGGCGCGGGCGGAATCACACCGGCCACGATGAGGTTCTCGCGGCTGTCGTAGCGGATGCGAACCACGTCGTCGGGCGTCGACTGAGCGCGCTCGAAGGTGGTCTTGCCGACATACGAGTTCTCGCGGCGGCCGTGGGCCGTGCCCAGGCTTGGGCTGGGCGCCTGCTGGCGCGCCATGCTGCCTGCGGGCGCTTCGGCCGCGACCGCGCTGTCGGCGGACCTGGACTTGGCGCGCGCATCGCCCATCGATGAAGACTCGCGTTGCTCGCGGTCGTTGCCGTATTCGTCGCGGCGCGAGTAAGGCGCGATCTGCGGCGGTGGCGGCTCGGACCTGCGCTCGCGAAACATCGCGACGCCGATCACGCCAACGTCGTCCGGGCGGCCCGTGCGGCTGGCGTAGGAGTTGCCGGCCGAGGCGAACTGGAAGGCTGCAATCTGCGAGTCGCTCTTGCGCCAGCCCGTGATGTCGCTGCGCTCGAGCCCGCTGAAGACATAGCCGTTCTGCCCGATGCCCGCGGTTTCGCCGGTGACGATGTTCACGCCGTCCACCGACATCACGGCCATGACGCGTTCGCCGACTGCGTTGAAAGCCCGGATCGCGTAGCGCGCACCGGGGCGGCCGGCCACCCAGTACTCACCGCGATAAAGGTAGATCGGCAACTCGGCGCCGCTGCTGCGGTCGACCACGCTGATCTTCATCAGCATGCCGATGCTGCTGGCGGGTGTCTGCGGCATGTAGGGCCGGGCCGGGCTGTCCGCAGCCGCCGACAACGCAGTGAGTGCCAGGACGGTGGAAAAGAGTCTGCGCTTCATGGGTTCTTCCTTGCCAGGAGTTGATCGATGCAGGCTTCTACGGAGCAGCAACGTGGGCAGGGTTAAACGAAGCGAAAAAAAAGTGCCATCTTGTTGAATGGCGCCGGGGTTCCGTTTGCAGGGCGTTGTTCTTGGCGCTGTCGTTCAGGGCGACGCTCCCGCCGACACGGTGCTCTTTTTCGCGAATGTCCCCCGCTTCGCTCCTCCTTTATTTCGCGAAAAAGAGCCCCGTATCGACGTGAGCGTTGGACAGGGCGGTTGTTGATCGGCGGTACACCAGCAGCGTGCCCAGTGCGAATGACGCCAGGTGGTCCCCGCAGCGAAATAAAGGAGGAGCGAAGCGGGGGACATTCGCGGAGGGGAGTACCTGGTGTCATTCGCACGCACCCCGAACGCCCCCACCCGGCGACGTGCCGGCGTGGTGAAAACCTCAGATGTCTTCGAGCAGAGGGTAGGGCAGCGGCTCGACCGTGAGCGATGCCCCATCCGCCGCACCGGCACGCAGGCCACCGGTTTCGAGCGCCGAAATCTGCATGGAGATCAGCGCGGCCCAGCCGCCATCGGGGGCGGGCGCTGCTTGCGCGACGGTGCCCACGGGCTGCTCGGCATCATTTCCGGCAAAGACTTCCTGGCCGGCGGACAGGGGCGCATCGGCCTGGACAAGATAGGTGCGGCGCTTGAGCGTGCCGCGAAACTGGCTGCGCGCCACGATTTCCTGGCCGGGGTAGCAGCCCTTCTTGAAGTTGACGCCACCCACCGACTCGTAATTGATCATCTGGGGCACGAAGGCCTCGATGACCGGCGTGGTCAGCGTGACGATGCCGCTGCGCACCTCGCTCCATTGCCACACGGCCAGATCGAGCGCCGGGCCGACAGGCGCCGCATGGCCGGCCGGAGCGATCCAGAGCGCGCGCGGCACACCGTCTGCCGGGTACAGCGATACAGCGCTGATGTCCTCGCCGATGGCAGTGCGCTTGCCCGGTGGCGTGGAGGCTTCGAGGCCGTTGGCCGTCAGTGCGGTGCCCGCCAGGCCATGCAATGCGACCTGTTCGGTGGCGTCGGTCAGCTTGACCTTGGCGCGCAGCACATACATCGACAGGCGCTTGAGCGTCGCGGCCAGGATGTCGCGGCTGCACACCAGCAGGATCAGTTCGGGCTGCGGCCGGATGCCGATGAAGCTCGCGATGACGCGGCCCTTGGCGGTGCACAGCGCGGCCAGCCGCGCCTCGGTGGCGCCGAGCAGGGAGAAGTCCTGTGTGAGCTGGCCGTGCAGGAAACTGGCGGCGTCGGGGCCTTCGGCGCGGATCACGCCGAGGTGCGAGAGGGCGGTCACCCCATTGAGAACGACTGTGGTCATCGCTGAATTATCATGGCCGGGCCTGTTCCTTCGGGGCGGCAGGGGCTCCCTCCTTGTTGCCCGCAGGGCCGCTGTTTTTTCTGTCCCCGGGCGCTCTTTCTTTTCTCCCGTTTCCTCAACTTCCCATCGGACTCGTGCGCAGCTTTTTCCTCACGCTTTTCCTGCTCGCCGCCCTTGTCGCGCTCGCGCTTGGCGGTGGTGGCCTCTGGTGGGTTCACCAGCCCCTGAAGCTGTCGGCGCCCAGCGTCGACCTGTCGGTCGAGCCAGGTACCACGCCGCGCGGCATTGCGCAGGCGGTGGCCGATGCCGGTGTCGACGTGCAGCCGCAACTGCTCTACCTGTGGTTCCGCGTGTCGGGGCAAGACCGCCAGATGCGCGCGGGCAGCTACGAACTGGAACGCGGCGTCACGCCCAAGATGCTGCTCAACATCCTGGTGCGCGGCGAAGAAGCCACGCGCAGCCTGGTGCTGGTCGAGGGCTGGAACATCCGCCAGGTGCGCGCCGCGCTGGCCAAGGCCGACCAGCTCAAGCCCGACAGCGTGGGCCTCACCGATGAGGCGCTGATGGCCAAGCTCGGCAAACCGGGCGTGCACCCCGAAGGCCGCTTCTTCCCCGATACCTACACCTACTCCAAGGGCTCGACCGATATCGTCCTGCTGCAGCGTGCGATGCGGGCCATGGACAAGAAGCTCGAAGCCGCCTGGGCAGCCCGGGCCGCCGATTTACCGATCAAGACGGCCGAAGAGGCGCTTATTCTGGCCAGCATTGTCGAAAAGGAGACAGGCAAGGCCAACGACCGCGCGGAAATCGCTGCCGTGTTCGCCAACCGCCTGCGCATCGGCATGCCGTTGCAGACCGATCCGACGGTGATCTATGGCATGGGAACGGCCTTCGACGGCAACCTGCGCAAGAAAGACCTGCAGACCGACACCCCCTGGAACACCTACACGCGCGGCGGGCTGCCACCCACGCCGATCTCCATGCCCGGCAAGGCCGCGCTGCTGGCGGCGGTGCAGCCGGCGCAGAGCAAGTCGCTGTACTTCGTGTCGCGCGGTGACGGCACGAGCCAGTTCAGCAGCTCGCTCGACGACCACAATCGCGCGGTCAATCGCTACCAGCGCGGTGGCGGCGACCCCAAACCCAAGGCAAACCAATGAGTGACCACGGTCTGTTTCTGACGCTGGAAGGCATCGATGGCGCGGGCAAGTCGAGCCACCTCGATGCACTCGAGGCGCTGTTCAGGGCGCAGGGCCGCGACGTTGTGCGCACGCGCGAACCGGGCGGCACGCCGCTGGCTGAAACGCTGCGCGGTCTGATCCTCGAACAGCCAATGGACCCGCTGACCGAATCGCTGCTGGTGTTCGCGGCGCGGCGCGACCACATCGTGCAGGTCATCGAACCGGCACTCGCGCGTGGCGACGTGGTGCTGTGCGACCGCTTCACCGATGCCACCTTTGCCTACCAGGGCGCAGGGCGCGGCTTCAACGAAGCCGTGCTGTCGACGCTGGAGCAATGGGCCCAGGCGGGCAGGGCGTCGCTGCCCGCATCGGAATTGCTGCAGCCGCAGATCACGCTGTGGTTCGACCTTGCCCCCGAAATCGCGGCGCAGCGGCTGGCCGGCGCACGCGTGCCCGACAAGTTCGAGGCGCAGCCGGTCGAGTTCTTCCGTCGCGTGGCACAGGGCTATGCCGCCCGCGCGGCCGCCGACGCACAGCGCTTTGTGCGCATCGACGCCAGCCAGGCGCGTGACCAGGTCTGGCAGCAGGTCGAAACCGCGCTGGTGGCGCGCGGCATGCTGGCGCCGTTGGGTGGAGCGGCCCGATGAGCATTCCGGCACTTTCTCCCTGGCTGCACCAGCCGCTGGCGGAGCTCCTGCGCCAGCGCGGCCATGCCTGGCTGTTGCAAGGGCCTTCGGGCATTGGCCAATATGAACTCGCGCTGGCACTCGCCGCCGCCTGGCTGTGCGAGCAGCCAACGGAAGAGGGCGGCACCGCTTGCGGCCATTGCCCGAGCTGCCACGCCATCGAGGTCCGCACCCACGCCGACCTTTGCGTGCTGATGCCCGAAGTCGCAATGGGCGAACTCGGCTGGCCGCTCGATGAGAAGGCCCAGGCCGACATCGACGACAAGAAACGCAAGGCCAGCCGCGAGATCCGGGTCGAGGCGATGCGCGATGCGGTCGGCTTTGCCCAGCGCACCAGCGCACGCGGCCGAGGCAAGGTGGTGCTGGTGTATCCGGCCGAGCGCATGAACAACATCACTGCCAACGCACTGCTCAAGACGCTCGAAGAGCCGGTCGGTGACGTGCGCTTCGTGCTGGCCAGCGAGGCCGCGTGGCAACTGCTGCCGACCATTCGCAGCCGCTGCCTGGGCTTCACGCTGCCGTGGCCCGAGACCGCCGAGGCCGAAGCCTGGCTCGTGGCGCAGGACGTGCCTGCGGCGGACGCAACCGCATTGCTGCGCGCCGCCGGCGGCCGCCCCAGCGATGCGCTGCGGCTGGCGCGCTCCGGCCAATCGCCCAAGGCCTGGTCCTTGCTGCCGAAGGCCATGACGCGCGGCGACGTAGGTGCCCTGGCCGATCACGCGCCGGCTCAGGCCGTTGGCGCGTTGCAAAAGCTCTGCCACGACCTGATGGCCGTCGGCAACGGTGCCGACCCCCGATTTTTCGATGCCGCCGATCTGCCTGCCGCGCCGTCGCGGCTTGCGCTGGCGCGCTGGTCGAAGTCGCTCGCGAATGCCGCGAGGACCGCGGAACACCCGTTCAATGCGGGCCTCATGCTCGAAGCGCTTGTGAGCGAAGCGCGAAGCACCCTAAACTCAGCCGCTCGTCGCCCGTCATGAACCAACCTGCCGCCCCCGCTGCTGCACCTGCAGCCATCACACCCGCCCGGCCGAGCGTCATCCAGCTCGCCATCAAGGAGAAGGGCGCGCTGTACGCGGCTTACATCCCGCTGTTTGCCGAGGGCGGCATCTTCATCCCGACCTCGCGCGAGTACCGCCTGGGCGACGACGTGTACGTGCTGCTGACGCTGCCTGAAGACCCGCAGCGCTACCCGGTGGCCGGCAAGGTCGCCTGGATCACGCCGGCACGTGCCGCAGGCAACCGGGCGCCCGGCGTGGGCATCCGTTTTCCATCCGACGAAAAGTCGCGCCAGCTCAAGGCGCGCATCGAGACTGCGCTGGGTGGCTCCATGGCCTCCGACCGCCCGACCCAGACCATTTGAGTTCCCTGCCGTCCTCGTGACGCGGAACTCCGTACACGGCGCGGCCTCCCACTGGCGTGCGCGCCGCGCACCACACCATTTCCGATGTTCACAGACTCTCATTGCCACCTGACCTTTCCCGAGTTCGCGGACCAGATGCCGCAGATTCGCGCCGCCATGGCCGCCGCGCAGGTCGCCCGGGCGCTTTGCATCTGCACCAAGCTCGAAGAATTCGATGACGTGCAGGCGCTGGCTGCCAGCTACGACAACTTCTGGGCCAGCGTGGGCGTGCACCCCGACAACGAAGACATCGCCGAGCCCAGCGTCGAAGACCTGGTGCGGCTGTCGGCCCGGCCCCGCGTGGTCGCCATCGGCGAAACCGGCCTCGACTACTACCAGATGGAAGAGCGCAAGGGTGGTCGCAGCGTCGCCGACATGGAGTGGCAGCGCGACCGCTTCCGCGTTCACATCCGCGCAGCGCAGCAGACCCGCAAGCCGCTCGTGATTCACACGCGCGAGGCGTCGGCCGACACGCTGGCGATCCTCAAGGAGGAGGGCGAGGAGGGCGCAGGCAAGGCAGCAGGCGGCGTGTTCCATTGCTTCACCGAAACCGCCGAGGTCGCACGTGCGGCGCTCGACCTGGGTTTCTACATCTCGTTTTCCGGCATCCTGACCTTCAAGAAGGCTCAGGACCTGCGCGACGTGGCCGCTTTCGTGCCACTCGACCGCATGCTGATCGAAACGGACAGCCCCTACCTGGCACCTGTGCCGTACCGGGGCAAGACCAACAACCCGTCGTACGTGCCCTTCGTGGCGCGACAGATTGCCGAGTTGCGAAAAGTCCCCGTAGAGGACATCGCGAAGGCAACGAGCGACAACTTCGAAACTTTGTTCAGGGACGTCAAATCATGAAGAACTACTTCAAGAAGTCGATTTATCTTGTTGTCATGGCTGCATCTTTTGCAGCGCATGCGGGTTCTTTCGAGGACTTCTTCCGTGCCGTGCGCGGCGACAACGGCAGCGGTGTCCGCAGCCTGCTCAAGCGCGGCTTCGATCCGAATACGCGTGACGAACACGGCCAGACCGGCTTGCTCATCGCGCTGCGCGAGCCGTCGCCCAAGGCCATCCAGGCGTTGCTGGAATCGCCGCAGACCGATGTGGACCTGGCCAATGCCAAGGACGAAACCCCGCTGATGCTGGCCGCCATCAAAGGCCAGCAGGATCTGGTTGCCCAACTGCTCAAGCGCGATGCCGCGGTCAACAAGACGGGCTGGACGCCGCTGCATTACGCGGCCACCAGCGGCCAGTTGGCCATCATGAAGGTGCTGCTCGAAAACTACGCCTTCATTGACGCGCAATCGCCCAACGGCACCACGCCGCTGATGATGGCCGCGATGTACGGTTCGGGCGATGCCGTGAAGCTGCTGCTGGACGAAGGTGCGGACACCACGATGAAGAACCAGCTCGGCATGACCGCCGTCGACTTCGCGAACAAGGCGAACCGCTCGGATGCCGCGGCAATGATCACTGCAGCGGCCGCTGCAAGAGCCAATGCGCCCAAGGCCGTGCCCAAGGACGGCAAGTGGTGAGTCGGGTTGATTCGCTCGCCGCGAATTTGCCTGCGCGTTGAGCGCTGAATTCATCGCGCCAACAGGCATGGCGCGATGCAAAAAGAGGGCGCCTTCGCACTCGTGCGAGACTCTGCGCAGAAGAAGGAGCAGAGATGAATACGTTTCTATTCATGGTCTTTTTGCTGGTTGCCGGACTGCTTGTGTTCGCAGTGGTCGCCAGGAAAAGATCCGCACAAAACAGCAGCGGTGGCTTTGTCGACAGGCCCAAGGCGCGATCGCCGCTCACGACACGCGAGCAAGCCATGTACAACCGGCTCGTGCAAACGCTGCCTGATCTGGTGGTGCTGCCGCAGGTCAGCTTCGGCGCGTTGCTCACGGCCCGCACACGTGCAGCACGCAGCACGTTCAGCCGCAAGATCGCCGACTTCGTCGTGTGCGATCGGGCATTCAAGGTCGTGGCTGTGATCGAGCTTGGCGACAAGAAGAACCGGACAGGCACGTCGCAGCGGGATGCTGAACGCGATGCGATGCTGACGGAAGCTGGCTACCGCGTGCTGCGATATCAACGGGTTCCCGACATTGGCCGTGTCGAGGCCGATTTCGATCCTTCGTTGGCGTCAGTGAGCCCTCTGGGGTGACGGCGTACAAAAAGCCGGCGGCATCCTCCCGGTTGCTCACCGAATAACGAGCACAGGCAACGCCGAATTCGCCAGCACATGCTGCGTCTCGCTGCCCAGCAGCAGGCGCTTGATGCCCTTGCGGCCGTGCGATGCCATCACGATCAGGTCGCTCTTGTATTTCTTCGCCGCGGCAATGATCGATTCCGCCACCAGATCGGAGTTGGCCGTCGCCGTTCGGACTCGCACGCCACTTTGCTTGGCACGCGCGCTCACGGTGTCGAGCATCGCCTGGGCCTTGTCGGCCCATTGCTTCTCGATGCGACCGATGTCTTCGGCTGAAAACGTCACGGCGCCCTCGAAATAGCTCTTGGGATAGCGCGGAATCACATGAAGCGCCACGAGGTCGGCGTCGGTCTGGGCTGCAAGGGCGATCGCGTTCGTCACGGCCTTCTTCGAGAGCGTGGAACCGTCGGTGGCAACGAGGATGCGTTTGAACATGAAGGGTCTCCGGTGATGTGTGCAACGAGCCTGGGCAGGCCCCGGTCACGTTTGGTGCCGCTGAACCAGGCCACCAGGTGCCTGAGGTCCAGCACCATGCCCGCAGCCTTCGATCGGGAGGTCCGCGCAGGCCGGGGCATGGCGGGCAATGGCGCCTGTTCTTCTGCCGCCTTCGTACTCAGGGCGTTGCGACCACAGGGCGTGATCTCGAGCACGATGGCCGGGGGCTGGCGCAGGCAGTGATCGAAGTCCGCATGGACTGGCGGAATCAGCACCTTGATGTGGCCGGCTGCGTCGAGCACGCGCAACCTGTCGATCACCGCGGAATCGCCCTCGGTGCAGGGAAGCCGCGCGGTGGCGAGTTTTTTCAGGAGGTTCATGCACATGGCGTGTCAGCTCAGCAATGTGCGCAGGCTGGCCAGCGCGACCTTGGGGTCGGCAATCCCGTGGTAGATGGGCGGCACTTCGGTGTCCAGGCCCATGAGTCCGTAGACACCGTGCATCGCGCCGCGCACCGAGTACTCGACCGTGAAGACCACGTCTTCGGGGATCTCCACGTACTGTCCCAGCAGGGCGAAGTTCTTCGCGCCGGCCGGTATGACGGGCGGGCGGTCCGACGCGCTTCTGCATTCGAACTCGCTGGTGATGTAGGGCATCATCACCGGCACCACGGTCGTGGTTCGCCGCACTTCGTCGAGGATGTCCTCGAAGCCCAGGTGGTGCATGAGCTCCGTCAATATGTCCTGGCCGCTGGCCTGGGACATCGTCTTCTCGATGCAGTTGCCCTGGGTGTCGAGCAGCAGGCCGTAGCCCCACAACGTGAAGACGCCATCGGGCTGGTCCTCGAAATGCGGCGCATGCGGCACCACGATCGACATCAGCCAGCTTGAATCCTTGAAGGTCATGAGCCCGCCGGTGCCGGGCGCATTGCCCGAGAAGGCCTGGATGCGCTGGATCAGCAGCGGGCTGCGCATGGTGAGCGTGAACGACTCCCACTTGCTCTCGTCGACGTTGCCGCAGAAGGCCTCTGGCCGGCCGAAGCAGGGGGCCTTGCGCGCCATGTTGCGCCACAGGGTCCAGGCGCCGTCGCGCTGGTCGCGCACCAGTTCCGGTGCCTGGTGGTCGTTGCCGTTGCGCGAGTCGGCCGTCATGGAGCCGATGGTGATGAAGGCGCATTCCTGCGCGCCCAAGCGATAGCTGAGCGATCGACCCTCCTGCACGCAATGCAGGGTGTCGAGCCGCAGGCCGTCCGCGCCGGAGGTGAAGTCCACATCGACCACGCGCATGCCGTAGTCGAAGCGCACGCCGCGCTCCAGCAGCCACTTCACCATCGGACGCACGATAGTGTCGTACTGGTTGAACTCGGTGCGCCGCACGCCGCCCAGCGTGTGGATGCGCGGCAACTCCTGCAGAAAGCGCAGCATGTAGCGCTTGAGCTCGACCGCGCTGTGCCAGTTCTGGAACGCGAAGGTGGTGCGCCACATGGCCCAGAAATGCGTGTCCAGGAAGTGCGTGGAGAAGCATTCCTCGATGCGCTGGGTGCCCAGGGCGCGCTCGGGTGTGGCCAGCAGGCGCATCAGTTCGAGCCGGTCCTGGAAATTGAAGCCCAGGTCGCTGGCGTCGAGCACCCGGTGGTTCCGGTCGATCAGCCGGGCGTGCGCGTCGGAATGCCACAGCGCGTTGAAGGCGCGGATCTCGTCGCGCACCGTGCGGTTCGGCGTGCCGGGCGAGGGAATGCTCTCCAGCACATTCCACAGGCAGGTGTAGGTCTCGTCGGTGAACATGCGGCCGCCGCGCGTCACGTAGCCCTGAAGTGCGTTGCCGCCGCCGTCGAGCGCACCGCCCGGCAGCGGGGACTCTTCGATGATACGGATGCTGTCGCCGGGCATGCCGGCGTCGCGGATCAGCAGCACGGCTGCAGACAGTGCGCCGATGCCGCTGCCCACGATGCAGGCTTGTTGGAAGGGGGGCGTGGTGTGGTTCATGGGGTGATCGGGCGATTGAGCGGTCGGAGCCGGAAGAAGATGCCCAAGACTAGGCATGCATGTCCGCTGCGGCCTTGCGCCCGATCAAGCCACGGCGCTGTCGCGTGGAAGCGCGCGGACGGTTGATGCAGCGCAAGGCCGCATGGCAAGCCTGGGCCTAAGGTCTGTACATCGCCCACAGCCCGTCGAAGGAGCTTTCATGCAGACCCCCAAATCCATCCTGCTTCACCTTGACGGCTCAGCCCGCACGGTGGAGCGCATCAAGTTGGCACGCCAACTGGCCGAGACCTTCGACGCCGAGGTCACGGGCCGGCCCAGCACCCTGTCCGCGCTCATGCGCTACCCGTTCGCCATCGAGGCTGCGGCGGAAGCCGTCGCGATCATGCAGGAGATCGATAAGGCGGCGCGCGACAAGATGCACGCCACCTTCATGGCGCACAGCGCGGGCTCGCAGCGCCTGCATTGGGCCGAGCCGGAAAGCGACGGCCCCTGGGGCTTCGCCCGGCGCGCGCTCTATGCCGACCTGATGATCCTGGGCCAGCGCGACCGCCACGACCCGATGGACGGCGAGCTTCCCGGCGATTTCCTGCCCAGCGTGCTGGTGCAGAGCGGCCGGCCGGCGCTGGTGTTGCCCTATGCGGGGCCGATCGGCCCGATCGGCCGCAACGTGCTGGTGGCATGGAAGGAGACCCGCGAGGCCGCGCGTGCGGTGACGGCGGCGTTGCCATGGCTGCGCACGGCGTCGCGCGTGCATGTCGTCGCCTACGGCGAAAACGCCGAAGACTCCTTGCTGTGCCTGCAGGACTATCTGCGGACCCAGGGCGTCGTGAACGCCACCCTGCATCCTGGCGGCAACAAGGACGACGACGCGGGCAACAAGCTGCTGTCCTTCGCGGCCGACCTGAGCGCGGACCTGCTGGTCATGGGCTGCTACGGCCACAGCCGGGCGCGCGAATGGGTGCTGGGCGGGGCGACGCTGTCGATCCTTCAGTGGATGACGCTGCCGGTACTGATGTCGCATTGAGCCGGACGGCATGCACAGAGCAGTAGCCTGTGCATGTGCATGTGCATGTGCATGCACAGGCCAACACGCGCGGACGAGGTTCGCCCGCGCGCGGCCTCGATCAGGCGTCCACAAGCAGATCGTTCACCACGACCGAGACGCCGGGCGTGGCCCATGCAGCACCTTGCACCGCATCGCGTTCAGTCCAGGAATGCACCGTGCCGCGCAGCGTGACCTGCGAGCCGTTGACGGCAATGGAAAGCTGGCTGGCTTCGCGGTCGGCCTGGCGCGAGAGCGCGTCGTGGATTTTCTTTTCCACATCGGCGGGGCTCACCTTCGGCGTGATCTTCACGAGGTTGGACACGCCGGTCACGCCCATCAGCTCGCGCACCGCGCCTTCGGCAGCGCCGCGCTGGTAGCTCCACTCGACTTCGCCGTCGAGCGTGAGCCAGCCCTTTTCCACCATGGGGCGGATCTTGCCGTTCGGCACCAGCACGTTCCACTCGAGTGCGCGCTCGGCGGCCATGGCGATGTCGGCGTCGGTGCGCTCATTGCCGAAGGCCAGCTTCACCGTCATTTCGACAGCCATTGCCTTCACGCCGTGCACACGCTGCACGGCGCGTTCCACGGCGTATTTCTCTGCATGACTGGCCAGGTGGCCGGTGAGCGTCACCACACCGTCCTTGACGATCACGCCGATGTCGGCGGACTTGAATGCCGGGTCCCAGCCCAGTTCGGCCTGAACATCGTCGCGCAATTGGGTATCGGTCTTCATGGGGATTCCTTGCAATGAGCGGTTAGGGGAGATCGGCCATCGCGAAGAAATTGCAATGACCGTGCAATCCACTGTAGGAAGCAGGCGGCTTGCCCGCATTGCGCTGGATCAAGGGCGGGCGCGGAATGCGCCCGACGGCTCAACCGATGCTTTCCAGCAGCATCGCCTGCACCATGAAGCGCCGGTTGTCGGCCGGCAAGGTCTTGTCGCCGAGCAGTTCGGCAAGCTGGACGGCAGGGTGGCCCTCCATCGCGACGCCATCGAAGACCGGAATGCCCGCGTGCTGGCCGATCTGCCGTACCAGGGCGGAGTCCAGGCCCTGGCATTCCACCGCCTCATAGAGGCGCCCGAGCATGCGGGCCGTGTGCTGCACCTCCTGCGGCGCGCTTTCGAGCGACAGGCTCGATGGCATCGTGGCGACATGTGCGCCCAGCTCTTCGGCGGCGCTGCGAAACAGCGCCTGCGCCTCGTCGGACCGGGTTTCGCACAGCAGCCCCAGGTTCTTGCCGCGAAGCAGCCTGGGCATCGCGCCCGCCAGCGCGGCGCGCTGAAGGATGCGCGCCCGGCACAGCAGGCTCGCCACATCCAGTGGCGAGAGCTGGGGAGCGTCCTCGGGCTCGCGGATTTGATTCGGAAGGCGCATGGCAATGGTCGATGTATGACCGGTCGAGGCTAGCCAGGCTGGTTGCGCCGGGTTTGATGCAGATCAAGCCGCAAGGCGATGCCTTGTGACTTGGTGCACGGCACACGGCGTTGATACACGCCGGACACATGCCATTCACCGAGCGTTACGCACCGACTTCGGCCGTTGTCACTGCATTGCCGGCAGCTTCCTAGCATCGGTCCATCGACATGCGACAGACAAACCAGGAGTTCCAGATGCTCACGATTGCCACTTCCAAGAAGACGCCAGCGGCCATGCCCGGCCTGATGGCCGCCGACGCCGCCGCATTCGCGAAGAAGGGCACGGACGCTCAGGAACGCGCAGGCCAGCACACGTGCGACACCCTCAGGCTGCTGGCCGAGCAGTTGAAGCCGCTGCGCCGTGTCGTGCACACGGGCGATGTGATCTACCAGGCCGGCGAACGCTTCGGCAACCTCTACATCCTGAATTCGGGATTCTTCAAGATCGTGAACCTCACGGCGGACGGCCGCGAGCAGGTGGTCGGCCTGAAGTTCCGCGGCGACTGGCTCGGCTTCGACGGCATCGCCGGCAGCCGCTACTCCTGCGATGCAGTGGCAATGGACACCGGCGAAATCTGGGTGGTTTCCTATGAAGCGCTGATGAGCGCCTGCATCCCGCACCCCAGCTTGCTGCAGGTGTTGCACACCGCAATGAGCCGCGAGATCGCGCACGACCGCGATTCGCTGATGTCCGTCTGCACGCTGCCGGCCGACGCGCGCGTGGCCGACTTCCTGCGCTACTGGGCCGAGTCGCTGGCCGAGCGCGGCATGCGCACCGACCAGATCACCTTGCGCATGACCCGCGCCGAGATCGGCAACTACCTGGGCATGACGCTGGAGACCGTGAGCCGGGCGCTGTCGCGGCTGGCGCGGGACAAGGTCATCGGCTTCGCAGAGAAGGGCCGCCGCGATGTGCGGATTCCCGACGTGGGCGCCTTGTCGGCTTTCGTGCAGCGCTGCCTGGCGCCGGCACCCGCAATGCTGCAGTGACAGGGCCGCAGGCCGCCGCGTTCAGGCGGGGCCGGCCAGCACCCTGGCCATTGCCCTTGCAAGTTCGGCGCGCGTGCAGGGCTTGCGCAGCAGCTCCCAGCTCTGCGGAACCTCGCGGTCCGCATCCAGCAGTTCGGACGAGAAGCCGGACATCAGCAGCACCGCCAGCCGGGGAAAGCGCTGCTGCGCCTCGGCGGCCAGCCGGGTGCCGCGGATGCCCGGCCCGAGCGCGATGTCGCTCAGCAGCAGATCGAAATCCGCAGCGCTGGCGTCCATGACCGAAAGCGCCTGTTCGGCTGTGGCGGCCGTTGCGATCTCGCAGCCCAGCGTGGCCAGGAAGGTGTGAATCACCTTGCGCACTTCGGCATCGTCCTCCACCAGCATCACGCGCAGGCCGGGCGGGATCGTCGCATCGGCATGCTTGTCCTCGATGGCCGGCGAGCCGGTCTCTTCCAGGCGCGGCAGATAGAGGCTGACCGTGGTGCCCTTGCCCGGCTTGCTGTCGATGGCGATCGCGCCTTTGGACTGCTTGACGAAACCATAGACCGTGCTCAGGCCCAGGCCAGTGCCACGGCCGGCCTCCTTGGTGGTGAAGAAGGGCTCGAAGGCGCGCTCCTTGACGTCCTCGCCCATGCCTGAGCCGCTGTCGGTGATGGAGATCGCGACGAAGCGGCCGACGGCATGGCTTTGCGGGTCGTTGCGTTCGCTGTGCAAGGCTGTCGGCAGCGACTCGCACATCTCGGTGCGAAAGCGCAGCAGCCCCCCTTCGGGCATGGCGTCGCGCGCGTTGATCGCGATGTTCAGCAGCGCGGACTCCAGTTGACCTGGGTCCGCGAGCACCGGCGGGCAGCCGGGCGCGGTGTCGATCTCGATGTTGATGCGCTGGTCGAGCGTGCGGCGCAGCATGTCGGCCAGCGAATGCAGCAGCGTGCGGGTGTCGACGGCCATCGGCTGGAGCACCTGCCGCCGCGAAAACGCCAGCAGCTTGCCCGTGAGTTCGGCGCCGCGCCGCGAGGCCCGCGTGGCGGCGTTCACCAACTGTTGTGCATGGGCGTCCTGCGCCAGCGCGGGCAGTTCCTCGAGCACCTGCAGGTTGCCCTGGATCACGGTCAGCAGGTTGTTGAAGTCGTGCGCGATGCCGCCCGTGAGCTGGCCGACGCTTTCGAGCCGCTGCGCATGGTTGAGCGCCTCCTCGGTCTGCACGCGCTGCAGGCTGGTGGCCAGCAGGCTGGACAGCGATTCCAGAAATCGCAGCTCCTCATCGCCGAAGCGCTTGGCTTCCTTCGAGCGCACCGACAGCATGCCGATCACGCGTCCCCGATCGGACAGCGGCACCGCGATGGCGCTGGTCAGCCCGGCATCGAGGTAGGCCTGGGGCACATCGAAACGGTGTTCGTCGCGGTAGTCCGGCACCACGACCGGCCGGCCTTGGGAGAGCACGAAGCCGGGCGGCGTGTCGGGCCGGTTGGCGACGCGCACGCCAATCTCTTCGCCGGTGAGCAACCCCTCGCCGCTGGCCACATGAAATTCAAGGCGGTTGCTGTCGAGCAGCCACACCACCGCCACTTCGACCTGCAAAGCCGTGGTGATGATCTGCGGCACATGCTTGAGCACCACCTGCAGGTCGCGTGTGTCGACGGCCAGTCGGCCCAGTTGGGCCAGGTGCTCGCTGTAGCGGGCGCGCTGCAGCGCCTGCTTCACGCGGGGATAGGCGCCGATGTCGCGAATGGCCGCCACCACGAAGGGCAGCCCGTGGTTCTGCAGCGGGCTCAGCGCGATCTCGACCATGACTTCGCTGCCGTCCTTGCGCTTGGCCACCAGCTCCATGTGCGTGCCCATGGGGCGCGGACGCGGCGCGCGGCCATAGGCTTCGCGGTAGGACGCATGGCGCGGACGGATGCTGTCGGGCACCAGCACGTCCACGTTCAGGCCGACCAGTTCGTCGACGGCGTAGCCCAGCAGCGTGGCCGCCGAGGGGTTGGCAAGCATGATGTGGCCCGACTGATCCACCAGCAACAGCGAGTCGGGGTAGGCGATGAAGAGGGAGCGGAAAACGCTGCTTTCCTCGATGCCCGAAGGCAGGCCCGACATGGGCAGGTCCGGCACGAAGGGCGGGTTGCCCGCAGGGTCAGTCATGGGAGACGGGCGGCACGAGGATGTAGCCCGCTCCGCGCACCGACTTGATGAGCTGCGGGTCGTCGGCATCCGTCTCGATCTTCTTGCGCAGGCGCCCGACCTGCACGTCGATCGTGCGATCGAAGGGGGCGGCCTCGCGGCCGCGCGTCTCTTCGAGCAGGAAGTCGCGCGAGAGCACGCGCCCGGGGTGCCGGGCGAAAGCGCACAGCAGGTCGAATTCGCCGCCCGTGAGCAGCACCTCTTCGCCCTGCGGGTTTCGCAGGCTGCGCGCGGCGGTGTCCAACTGCCAGCCCGCAAAGCGCAGACGGTCGGGGGAGGGGGGCGCTGCTACCGCAACCGCCGCCGCAGCGATAGGTGCCTCGGGCGTCAGCCGTCGCAGCACGGCCTTGACCCGGGCGACCAGTTCGCGCAGGTCGAAGGGCTTGGTCACGTAATCGTCGGCACCGACTTCCAGTCCCACGATCTTGTCCACCGCGTCGCCACGGCCGCTCACGATGACGAGGCCGCAGCGCCAGTTTTCACGCATGCGGCGGGCAATGGAGAAGCCGTCTTCGCCGGGCAAGCCCAGGTCGAGCAGCACCAGGTCCGCCGGGTCTGTGCCCATGAGCGCCATCAGCGAGCGGCCGTTGTGAACTTGGGTGACCCGGAAGCCGTGGCCCTGAAGGTAGTTGGCCAGCAGCAGCGTGATGTCGACTTCATCGTCGAGCACCGCGATGTGAGGGGCAGGTTTCATGCAATGGCAAGGAAATGGAGCACGAATGTTGGCTGAAACATTCTGGATCGCCGCCAGCGTAGCACGCATGCCACATCGGCAACGCGCCCTCTTCGTGCTTCGTGAATGCGGTAACAACCGATACACGAGGCGTGGTTGCGCGTTGCCTTGATCCCGCGCAAGCCCGGCGCGACGGCGTGGCTTCAGCATTCGTTCCCGCGGACACCGTCCGAGAGGACAACATCATGGGCACCGAATTCACTTTCCCGCTGGCGCTTTGCAAGGCGCAGTGGCGCATCTGGCTGCATGCGCGCGAGCTGTGCGAGACGCTCGGGTCGAACGCGCTGCAGCGAGGCATCGAGGAAACCCGCGCCGAGGCGGATGCGGTCATGCGCGCCGAGGACTGGCAGGCGCTGGCCATGACGCCGATGCGGGCGTTCTGGCCCTGGGCTGTTGAACCAGGGCGGGGCCGTGCTTCATGCGAACCGCCGGCAAGCTCGGCCGCGCCGGTTCATGTGGCCGACCGCCGGGACGTGGTGCATGACGCCCTGTGCACGCTGCACTCGGCGCTGGACGCGCCGCGAAGAAAGACCTGACGCGCCTGTTCATCCCGAACGGCGCGAGACGCAGCCTTTCAGGATGCGCGTCGGTTGTGCCCGCGACGCTCCAACAGCTCGAAGATGCCCATGCCGACCAGCATCGCGGCCACGAAGACAAGGGCCTTGACTTCGCCCATTCCCAGCGCGACGAGGCCCGGTCCGGGACAGAAGCCCGCGACACCCCACCCGACGCCGAAGAGCAGGCTGCCGGCAACCAGGCGGCGGTCGATGTGGCGCGAGGAGGGCAGGCGCATCTCGGCGCCGAGGAAGGACACCTTGCGGCGTGCAGCCACCGTGAACGCGACCACGCCGACGGCGATGGCGCCCGCCATCACGAAGGCCAGAGAGGGGTCCCAGGGACCGGCAAGGTCGAGAAAGCCAAGCACCTTGGCGGGATTGGCCATGCCGGAAACGATGAGGCCGAGCCCGAAGACCAGGCCGGCGAGCAATGAAGCAAGGGCGATCATGGTGTTGTCCTCAGGCGCCGAGCAGGTGACGCGTCACGAACACCGTGGCAAAGCCGGCGCCCATGAACGCCACCGTGGCCACGAGCGAGCGCGGCGACAGGCGGGAGAGCCCGCAAACCCCGTGACCGCTGGTGCAGCCGGCCCCGTAGCGAGTGCCGATGCCGACCAGCAGCCCCGCCAGAATCAGGGCGCCGTAGCCCGCGTCGATCTGCAGCCTGGGCAACGCCGCAAAGAGCAGATAGACCAGCGGCGCGCCCACAAGCCCAAGAATGAAGGCGACACGCCAGACAGCGTCGCCCCTGGATGCGCCGAGCAGACCTCCGAGCACACCGCTGATGCCTGCGATGCGCCCGTTGAGCAGCACGAACATCGCCGCGGCAATGCCGATGAGCACGCCACCGGCGAGCGCGGTGAACGGCGTGAAGTGGTTCCAGTCGATGGACATCATCATTCTTCCTTTGGACAGCAGGGGCGACAGAGAATCGCGAGCATTTCCAGCATGGCCGGGTTGGCCACACTGTAGAAGATGCGCTTGCCCTTGCGCCTGCGACAACGGCAGCGCGGGCGGCGTGTTGACCTGCATCAAGGTCCGCGACAGGTGCGATCCGCAAAATTGTGCGCACTGTCCATGAGGTACGAACGCACTCATTCCTTGCGCTATCTCAAAGAGAGAACCGGCCGGTGCGCATAACGTGGGGACATGAAAGCACTCGTCTACCAAGGCCCCGGCCTCAAATCGCTCGAAGACCGTCCCAAGCCCGAGGTCCAGGCGTCGGGCGACGCCATCGTCCGGATCCTGAAGACGACCATCTGCGGCACCGATCTGCACATCCTCAAGGGTGACGTGCCGACGTGTACGCCGGGCCGCATCCTCGGACACGAAGGTGTGGGCGTCGTCGAAACCATCGGTGCCGGCGTGACCGCCTTCCACCCCGGCGACCATGTGCTGATCTCGTGCATTTCGTCGTGCGGCAAATGCGAGTACTGCCGACGCGGCATGTATTCGCACTGCACCACCGGTGGCTGGATTCTGGGCAACACCATCGACGGCACGCAGGCCGAATACGTGCGCATTCCGCACGCGGACACCAGCCTCTATCCGATCCCGCCAGGCGCGGACGAAGAGGCGCTGGTGATGCTGAGCGACATCCTGCCGACCGGCTTCGAGTGCGGCGTGCTCAACGGCAAGGTTGCGCCCGGCAGCACGGTGGCCATCGTGGGCGCCGGGCCGATCGGCCTGGCCACGCTGCTCACGGCCCAGTTCTATTCGCCGGCGCAGATCATCCTGATCGACCTGGACGACGGCCGGCTCGAAGTCGCACGCCGCTTCGGCGCGACGCACACGGTCAACAGCACCGACGGCAGGGCGGCCGAGGCAGTGCTCGCGCTGACCGGTGGCCGTGGCGTCGACGTGTCGATCGAGGCGGTTGGCATACCGGCCACCTTCCTGCTGTGCCAGGACATCGTGGCGCCCGGCGGCACCATCGCGAACATCGGCGTGCATGGGCATCCGGCCGAACTCCACCTGGAGCGGCTGTGGTCGCAGAACATCGCGATCACCACGCGGCTGGTCGATACGGTGTCGACGCCGATGCTGCTGAAGACGGTGCAGTCCCACAAGGTGGACCCGGCCCGGCTGATCACGCACCGGTTCAAGCTGGACCAGGTGCTGGACGCCTACGACACCTTCGGACGTGCGGCCGAGACGCATGCGCTGAAAGTGATCATCGAAGCGTAGGGCGCGAGCGCGTCGGGTTGGTCTCTCTCTTTTTTCTTGTTTTCCCAACGGGTTCTTCCATGTCGCTTTTCCACGCCGTCGCCTGGGTCGATCACCACTCCGCGCAAATCCTTCAGTTCGATGCTGCGCAGGTTCTCGCGCAGCAGATCAGGGCGCATGTCCACTGCACCCGCCAGCACGGCAGCACCGTTCGCAGCGAGCACGAGTTCTTCGGCGAGGTGTGCGATGCGATGGAGGGAATCACCGATGTGCTTGTTGCCGGCTCCCACACCGCGCAGGCCGACTTGCGCCACTACGTGGAGAAACACCGTCCCGAGATGGCGCATCGCATCGTCGGCTGGGAGACGGTGGGGCAGATCAGCACCAACGAACTCGTTGCCCTGGCCCGGCGCTATTTCTCGGTGCACGAGGGCATGGCAACGCCCATGAAGGCCGGATAGGCCCGGTCAGGCCCAACAGAACACGCAGCGGCTTGAGACTGGCGCGCAAATCGCCGCTCTTGGCGGCGATTTGCGCAGCTCACTTCACTGGCTGGCGAGCATCCCACCCGGCAGCGTGAAACGCTCGTGCTCGGTCCTGGCGCTTTCAGGCACGTACCAGCAACACCGGCACGGGCGACATGCGCAGGATGTGTTCCGCGCTGCTGCCCATGACCCAGCGGCCGAGTCCGCGGCGGCCGTGGGTGCCGATCACGATCAGCTCGGCCTTCGATGCCACTGCTTCGGCGATGACCTGGTCGTGCACGGCGCCCTTGAAGCTGTCGAGCAGCACGATGTCGGCTGCGACGCCTTCCTTGGCTGCCTTGGCCCGCGCGGCGTCGAGCAGCTTCCTGGCATCGCTGCGCAGCTCTTCTAGCCAGTTGCCGGCGTAGCCCGCATAGGCGTCAGCGGCCAGTGCGAACGACAGTTCGTCGATGACATGCGCCAGGCGCAGGCGGCCGCCCGTGAGCTTCGCAACTTGGATTGCTTCGGCCAGGCCATGGCCGGACGTGGAACTGCCGTCGATGGGAACAAGAATTCGCTGGTACATGGCACGACTCCAGGTTGTTGGATGGATCGGACCAGTATCCGGATGGGCGTGCCGCATGGATTGACATGGATCAAGCGCCAGCTCTGCCGTCGGCCCGGGCTTGATCTGGAACAACCCCGCGTGCTGCCGAACCCGCGAACCTTCGGGCATGCACAGGAAGCCCCTCATGACCCACGCCACCGTTCGCATCATTCGCCAGGAACATGCCGCGCTTGCGGCCATGCTTCGCTCCATCGTCATGCTGCTGGAGCAGCACCGCAAGAAGGGCACCTTGCCCGATTTCGCGGTGCTGCGCGCCATGCTTTTCTACGTGGACGAGTTTCCCGAGAAGCGCCACCACCGCAAGGAAACCGAGCTGCTGTTTCCCAAGCTGCGCGCCAGGACTCCGATCTCGCGGGACCTGCTGGACAAGCTCGACAGCGACCACGCCCGGGGCGAGCGCAGGATCCGCGACGTCGAGCATGCGTTGCTGGCGTTCGAGATGCTCGGCGAGTCGCGGCGTGCAGCCTTCGAGAGCACGGTCGGTGAGTATGTCGATTTCTACCTGGGCCATATGGCACTGGAGGAGCGCGAGATCCTGCCGTTGGCCGAGCGCGTGCTGACCGAGAACGACTGGCGCGACCTGGACGAGGCTTTCGCGCAGAACCGGGACCCGTTGACCGGGCACGTGGCAGACCTCGAATACGCCGCGCTCTTCACGCGCATCGTGAACATCGTGCCCGCGCCCATCGGCTTGGGGCGGGAGTCAGGGCCGGCTGCGGCGTGAGGCCGGAAGGCGGACTGCCACGTAGGCGAGCCGCCGGTCGCGCATCACCAGCAGCGCGACCATTTCCCCGGCAGGCACCTGCGCCAGGCCTTGCCTGAAATCCTCCAGGCGATAGAGCTTCTCCGTGTTCAAGGCCACGACCACGTCGCCCGCACGGATGCCTTCACTGCGTGCAAGGCCGGAGGCCTCCCGCACGATCAAGCCGCTGTCGATGCGCAACTGCAGCCGTTGCGTGGGCGAAAGATCGCCCAGGCTCAGGCCCAGCCCGTCGTTCCATTCAGGCGCTACCGCCGCGAAGGCTGTTCCCGGTGCGGCAGGCGCCGCCGCCAGCACCACCTGGAGCATGCGGTTCGTGCCGTGCCGCCACACTTCGAGTCGCACGCGGCTGCCGGGTGGGTGTTGCGCGATTTGCTGCGGGAGATCGAGAAAGTGCGCGAGCGGCTTGCCGTCGAAAACCAGCACCGCATCACCTTGCGCGAGGCCGGAAGCCTCCGCGGGGCTGCCTTTTTCGACGCGGACCACCAAGGCGCCGGTTGTCGACGGCAGGCCGAAGGACTGGGCCAGTGCCAGCGTCACTTCCTGGAATTCCGCGCCAAGGTAGGCGCGGCGCACGGCGCCATGTTCGCGCAGCTGTCCGGCGACCTGCATCGCCAGGTTGATCGGCACCGCGAAGGACAAGCCCATGTAGCCGCCGCTGCCGCTGTAGATCAGCGAGTTGATGCCGACGACTTCGCCCCGGCTGTTGAGCAGCGGGCTGCCCGAGCTGCCCGGGTTGATGGCAACGTCGGTCTGGATGAAAGGAATCTCGCCCGCGCCGCCCATGACACGTCCGACCGCACTGACGACGCCTGCCGTGACGGTGCCATGGAACCCGAAGGGCGAGCTGATGGCCACGACCCAGTCGCCGGGGTTGAGTGTCGAAGAGTCGCCGATGACGGCCACGGGCAGGGCGCTGGCATCGATTTTCAGAAGCCCGACGTCCGTGCGCTTGTCGACACCGACCACACGCGCGGTGAAACGGCGTCCGTCATCGAGCTGGACCTGTGCCTCGTCGATGTTCGCGACCACGTGGGCGCTCGTGAGGATCAGGCCGTTGCTGTCGATGATCACGCCCGAGGCAAGGTCGCGGATCTGGCTGATCCGGGCGTTCGCAGGCAAGGGCCAGGCCAGGCGATCGGCGAAGTCACGCTCCGGGGCGATCTCCAGTTCGATGTCTTCCAGGTTCTCGTCGCGTCCGATGCGCAGCGTGCTGATATCGACCACCGATGCGCTGCGGCTGGCGACGAGCGAAGAGAAGCCCGGCGCGGCTGGCGGGTGGGTCGAGGTTGCGGCAGGCGTCGCGGCATGGGAAGTCGCTGCCGTCGGTCCGATGGCGCAGCCGCCGAGCAAGCCGCTGCACACGAGCAGGCCCGCCAGGCGTGCGGCGCGATGCGGCAAGCACCACGTGGCGCGGGGGAGCCTGCAAAGGAGCTGGGCAAGGCGGCGGCAGGTGCCGGTGCAGGAGTAGACGGTCACGAGGACGTTGTTCATGCGGACCTCTGGTGCCGCCAATTCTGGCGCTGCGCGCCACGGTCTGCTTGATGTGGCGCAAGTCAGACCACAGACGACGCGGCCACTATTCGGCCATCGGGAATGTCCCGTCGAAAGAACAGCCATGAAAATCCCGCTCGCCATCGATGGCAGCGACTGCAAGGTGCTGGCCAGCTGCACCATGCCCGTTGTTCACGGAGCGCAAGAGCCTGTTGGGCACTGGCTTGCTCGACCCCGGGCTTTACGTTAAATCCGTCTCGGGCTCGGCGCAACTGGCGGGGCTGCGCTTCGGGGACATGCTGCTGGCAGTCGACGACGTGAGTGTTTCGGGCCAGGCCGACTTCGATGCTGCGATCAAGTCCATCGGCGACGACGAGACTGTTGCGCTGCTCATCATGCGCGGGTCACCGTCAGGAGCTTATTGCGGGCGCTTGCAAGGCGGCGGCACGCGGCGCCGCTCGGCGCGCTGAGGAATCAGCAGAACAGAACCGAGTATGAAGGCGCCCAGCGCGGCCGAAGCCGTGTAGCGGCTCCACGCAAGCCCGCCACTGCCGAGCGGCTTGTCGAGCAGATCGCCCACGGTGGCGCCCAGCGGGCGCGTGAGAATGAACGCGAGCCAGAACAGCACCGTGTGCGACATCTTCGTCCACCGGTACGCGGCCACCACCAGTGCAAGTCCCGCGGCAAAGAGGAGGGCGCCGCCTTCGTAGCCCAGACCCAGGCCACCCTTGCTGTCGGCGATCCAGTCGCCGAGTGCGGTGCCCAGGGTTTGTGAAAAGAGGATCGTCGTCCAATAGAAAATCTCGGCCTTGGGCGACGAGATGTCCGACACGGAGACCGACCCCATCGTGCGGTGCCACAGGGCCAGGGTTCCCAGCAGCAACGTCAGCAGGATCGCCGTACCTCCCAGATAGCCGATGCCCAGCGACCGATCGAGCAGATCGGCCAAGGTCGTGCCCACGGTGGTGGTCGCGATGATGACCGTCCAGAAGAGGAGGGGATGGAACTTCCTCACCAAGATCTGCGCCGCCACCGCCAGAACAAACAGCGTGGCGAAGATGGCGGTGCCGGTGAGGTAGCCCAGATTCATCGACATGGTCACTGCGTCGCCACCGGTTTCGCCGAGCGTCGTCGCCGCGATCTTGATGACCCAGAACCAGAAGGTGACTTCGGCGATCTTGCCCACGCCGATGTGCGTGGGCGCTGCGGCGTTCTTCTCAGTGATGCTCATCGGCTGCCTTGAGTGCGAGGTAGGTTCCTCGGTCGATTTCATGCAGTTGCCGTGGATATTCTTCCGTCTCCGTGTACCAGGCGTTCCTGCGCGATATGGCATCTTTGGCGCCGATGTAGGCGTCCACCGCAAGAAAGTAGCGCATCGCGTTGCGCTCGACCAGTCCATGCGTTCCACCGATGTACTCCGGCTGACCCTCTGCCTTTTGCCCGACCTCCGTGAAGCCGACCTTCGAGCGCCCGAAGGTGGCCAGGTAAGCCTCCATGGCGGCGCGGGTCAGGATGTTCTCGTCGTACGCGTACGAGAAATGCAGAAAGCTGTGCGTCGCATCGGCAGGCACGGCCTCGAAGGCGATCAGGTAGTTGCCGGTGCCCAGGGGGCCGGCCTGTGCGCGGAGCCGCACTTCCAGGTGCTGCGGCGTCGCCTCGACCGCATGAAAGTCGAAGGCCAGGCGGAAGGCACTGTCGACAGGCCGGTCGTACTTGCGCACCACGCTCAGCGCAATCACAGGGCTCGCGGCGCCCTTTGAAACCGCGCAGTCGCGATTGTTGATGTGCAGCAGCATGGCCTGGCACCAGGCTTCGGGCGTGCTCAAGGCCGAACTGATCGCCGAGACGGGGTGATCGACGATGGCATACACGTCGCCCTTGAGTCCGTTCGCCGTGTCGCTCGCGTTCAGTATCAGGGGCCGTTTGAACGTCGACCGGTCCAGCAAGCCGTGCAACAGGACGAGCTTGCCGCTCAACTCGTCGGCGCCCGATGCCTGCACGGCGGAGGCGCAGAACGCCATCAAGACGGCAAGGGTGGCGCCGACCACGCGGCGTTGGAGTGATGAATGCAGCAGGAACATGTTGCGGGTCAGTGTGGGATGCAGCGACTTAAGAAACACTTAATGGCCCGTCCACCGCGCGGCCTGGCCCCTTAAGCAAGGGTTAAGTCGCCTTCGAGGGTCGGCCGTGATTCCTGAAAAATTTGCAGGATCGTACTTAAGTCTTTGATTTCAAAGAGATTTTCATTTCCATTTGGCACCTTTTGGATGGGCCCTGGGAGTGGAATGCTGTGGCTAAAAGCCAAGCCGGGATATGGCCAGTTTTAGCTCATACGCGTCAAAGTCATTAAAGACGGCTTACTTATGCCGGCTTTGGCCGACCACGCGGAATCGGCCCCCCCGATCACTCACGTGATCAGTTCTCTATGTCCTTAAAAGGCCCGGGCAGCCCCGATCCATTGCGGGTGGCCCTGGCCGCGCTGGCACGAATGGCCTGGTCATACGTCATCTTGCCCGCCACCACCGCCGCGACGTCCGCCAAAAATCGTGGCGTGGGTTCATGGCCCGCAAGCCGCGTGTTCGCAAGAGCCTGGGCCATTGCATCGCGTCGCTTCTCCTGCGTGGTCACGGCAAGACCTCAACGCCCAGAAGTGGCCAAGCCATCACTTCTCCACCGTGCAGCTTTGGATCGAACCGTTTAAGCAGGTTCTCCAACGCATGCTCCTCGATCCGTCGCCGAGATGAAACGCCGCGAGCGAGCGGCCGCGAAGCGGGGCGAGGCACCTTCTTCCGACTTGTTTTCTGGGTCATGTTCAAGATTTTCCTCCTGGAACGCCCCAGGTCGTCAAACAATCGGCCACGTCGCCGCTTGATCGGCCGTGATGAGTTCCGGAGGTGCGCCTCCTGATCAGAGTGGCGGAGTGCGAACTATTGGGCAATTGACTTGCGAAGCGGCGGCGTGCACTCTGCCGTAAAGGGTGCCACAAGTAGAAGGAGGACTGTGCAATGCAAGATAGCTTTCGATTGTTCCGCGCTCGAACGGTTCTTCTCCGCTCGAATGCACTCGCACTGACGGCTGTGCTGATCTCCGTATGCTCCTGGCTCACATTCTGGTTCGGTGAGTGAGTCTGCTGCCCCAGTGTCTATGGTCAGTAGCTGGTCGGATGGCGCTCAAAGATGATCCAGACAAAGCTGTTGGTGGATCCACTCGCTGGACGTGTAGGCTGAGAACGCTGTCATCGATGGCTGGGGCCCAAACTACGGCTTCGCATGTCGATTTCCTGACGTGCTGCGACGCAAGCCAGGCGCAACTCTTCGCTGATTGAGTTTGAGCCACTCGCTGCCCGAAGCGTCGACCCATCACTCATTTCGCAACGCCAGCGACAAGCATCACCCTGCTTCTGGATCGATATGTCGACCCGAATGCCGCGATAGAGGAAGGAATGGTGCATGAGCTTCAAGTCTGCAGAGCACGTGCCCAGCAATTGGGTCGATGCTAGACTTTGACCCGACCAGCGAACTTCGGCTTGCCTCGCTTGGAGATTGAGAAGGTCTACTTACAAGGGCATCGAGTAGATCAGCACTGCGTTTCGAGGCTGTGACAGCCGCCCCATACCTGTTCTTCGAAGGAATAGCATGAACGCGATCAAAGAAGCCCGCCGCATCATTACGACCGATCCGAACAGTGAAGAGTCTCGGACTCTGGCCGGCCTGGTCCTGGCTCTGGAATCCGAAGCCGATTTTCCTCTCGCAAATCTGTATGCGCTGGACCTTGAGACGTTCTCCCTGGCGATGGAAATCCTCAAGGAATGGCGCCTCGATCGCTACTACGCGCGAAAAGGTAAGTTGCTCGACGTGTCCTATCAAGTCAACGTTCTGGCCTCGCACTGACGTTGCTTACCGCTGGCGCGCCGTGATCCCGACACGTCAGTTCCGTGTGGTCGTCGAGGAGGTCGGCACCAACGCATTCACATGGGCCTTGGTTGAGCATAGGAACACCGGCGCCGTCGGCAGCCGAATCGCTCAATCCGAGAAGTCTTTTTCGGAATTTGATCTCGCTTTGGAAGAGGGTTTTGCAGCCCTGAAAGCGCTACCTCCGAGTTCGGCTCATCAGCCTCACTGCCCAGATCCATTGCGACGGTGATCCGTTCGATTCGCCGTGATGACGACTGGGAGCAGAGGAGACCCTGCCAGGACTTCTCAGCGAACGGGGATCCATCAGGATTGATCCCAGGCGTCGATGGTCAATAGTTGATCGGGTGGACAGGCGGCAATCTTCTCTGCATGAAAGATCAAATTGCCCTTCCAATTCGGGGGCATCACATAGTCATCGCCAATGATGGCAGGACCGCTGTGCGCCGGCGGTCCGTCGGCAAGCAGCGGTAGCACATCGCAGGCTTTGGCGGTGTAGCGGTTCGGGTAGCCGCTGAAGGAGAGTTGGGTAGCTGCCCCCGCCTTCACAATTTGATGCAGCCATTCGATGCCGCCTGGTCCGACCTCCCAGTTCGCGAGAACGGCAGCCCTGCGGTCCACCGCCTGGTCACGCTCCTCGGGCGTCTGAGCTGCGACAACAATCCACCAGCCGATCATCTTGTGTTCCTTTGTTGCCGGCCGACCAATGCACCATGAGCCTGATCGACCTGGTCGATTTGTCGGATGGTGTTCTGTGTCGGATGATCGCAGCATCGCACTTCATCTTCAGGGAGAAATTCTCTTCACCATTCAAAAACCATTGCCACCGCCCGTCGGGTACGCCAGTTGGCTCGACTACGCGGTCGAAGCGTTCAGCACCAGGCAGGCCTGGCTCGAAAGCCTCTGGGAAACCTGGATCGATGGCACCGCAGTCGAACTGGACCGCGAAGAGATCCGCGAGTCTGCGCGTCTGGAATTGCGTGCCCTGCGCAAGGCGGCCGGAGTTGCCGACTCATAGGGCGCGCAAATCACACTGGTTGCCTCACCCGGCTCCAAAGCGTCTTGTTGCGGAAGTCGAGATTCGACGCCAGAAAACCGAATTCCGCAGCCGCAGCCACGAACTCTGGTCTGAACTTGGCGCGTGCTCCGTCATCGAGCAATGGGGCGCCGTCAAACATTTCCAGCACCCGAGCTTCATACTCGTGCAGATCCCACTCGGGCAAACGGGCGGCGTACACACCGGGATATGCCCCCGCTTCTTGCGCCCTCTTTGCGAAGTCCATTTGCTCAGGCGAGGACAGGTTCACCTTTTCCGCGTCAAGCGCGGACACCCGCGCGCTGATGAGTTCGTGCAGTCGTTGAAGCTGGGCCTGGAAAAGATCCATGGCGGCAGCCTTGGCCCAAGGCAGTAGCGCCGCACGAATGACGTCCTGCGAACTTCCCAAGCTTTGAAGAATTCGAAGCACCTGTCGCGACAGCTTGTGGGCCTCAGCGACGCTTGGTGCTGCATCCCACCGCCCTACAGCGCTGGTCAATGACAACAGGGTTCCTCCGGTGACCTCGGCAAGATCCCTCAGTTGATCGATTGCAACCTGCGCTTGATTGATCGTCTCCTTCAACGTGCGCGTTTTGGCCTCCATCCCCAGGCCCTTCAGGGATTCAAAGCGGTCAATGGTTCCAGCCAAGAGGAGAACTAGCCCTGCTCCAAGCGCCGTCACAGCAAGGGGGAGTTCCTTATTGGCCATGAAGTAGAGACCAAAGCCCAGCGACGCGAGCCCGGCCAGGGAGAACGTGGCATCAACGAGGGCCGTCTGCAAAGTGCGGATTTTCATGGAGTCTCTTTGTATTGATCAGCCAGTGCTGTGGTGGCTGGTGGATGATCGCTGGATGTGCTGCGGTCTCCCAGCGCTCAGGGAGATAGCGGTCGATGCGGGACGGCCTATCGTGCCTTTCGCGCGCCGGGCTTTGTGACCTTTGATGTCGGGACCTCTTGCTGCGGCACCGGTTCCGGCGGCGAGAGCCGCTCCAGCAGGACACGGAGCGTCTGTGCTTCGGCTCTGAACTGCGTCGCTTCTTGTTGAGCCACTGCAAGCCGTTCCCGTGTCACCTGCAGATCATCAGCAAGGCTGCGATTGCTGGCCGTCAGTTCTCGTTGCGAATCCTCGGCCGCATCGGCCTTGACCTGCAGCCGCGTGACGGCGTCGGCCTGCGCCAGCAAGCTCTCGCGATGGCGGCCTTCGGCCTGCGCCAATTGGCCACGCAGCGCCTCGAGCTGCTTGTCGGCCTTGATTCGGGCCTGACGCTCCTGGTCGATCTCAAGCAGCGCGCGTCGCTCGGCGGCGTCCGAACGAGCGTTCGCCACGTCCACGGCCTCCCGTGCCTTGGCCAACTCGGCGCTGAAATCCGCCCGTACCCGCTCCTGCTGGTTGCGCGCTTCCTCCAGATGGCGCTGCAGCTCCTGCAGCCTGGCCACGGCGCCGGCATGGGCGCGCCGCTCGACCTCCAGATCCGTTTGCCGCTGCTGCAGCGACTCCTGGGCCGCGCCCAACTGTTGACGCAGGGTATCGGCGCTGGCCAGCGCCTCTGCTGTCGCCTGGAGGGCCCGGGTTTCCTCACCCTGAGCTTGCTCGACCGCGGCCTGATCCTCCACGCGCAGCGCCGCGAGTTCGTGGCGTGCGGCCGCCGTGGCCTGCCGCCATAAATCGGCAATGACTTCCGCTGCACTCGTCTTGAGTTCGGGCGGCAGATCCGGATGGTCGATTTCGACGCGCGCTTTGCTGCGCAGGTCCTCCCAGAACTTGGCCAGGGCCTCCGCCGGCGCACTCATCGAGCCCTTGCGAACGAACTGGTAGAGCTTGCTCGCCGTGGGAGTGATGCCATAGCGGAAGAACAGCAACGCGCAAACCTCGCGATAGAGGTCTTTTGTTTCCGTAAATCGCCCCCTGAGGGCTTCGATGTCGCTCTGGAGTTCGGTTTCTGTGATCATGAATAAATAATACAACGTAATACATTGAATTTATTGAGATAACTCCTAGTCTGTGGACATAAGTAATCTAATGTCCATAGACTTGGGTGTGTCCCTCCTGTGCGCGTAACTTCATATGAATGCCCTCGTCAGCCTCGATCAGATGATGGTGCCGGTCCACTTGGACGGTAGCCGTGGCCACAATCGCGCCGCCGGGCGCTCACAGCTGGCAGCGGCGGACGATCGCGGCGCCGTTTTGGCCTGGTTGGCCCGGTACTCCGACTCGCCGGCCACGCTGGCCAGCTACCGTAAGGAGGCCGAGCGCCTCATGCTGTGGTGCATCCTGCAGCGCGGCGCAGCCCTGTCGGACCTTGCGCATGAGGATTTATTGCTCTATCAGCGGTTCCTGAGCGATCCCCAGCCAATTGAACGCTGGGTCACGCAAGCAGTGCAAAGGCCCGGACGCAATTCATCCCTTTGGCGCCCGTTCGCTGGTCCACTGGGGGCCTCGAGCCAGCGGCAGGCACTGTCGATCCTCAATGGGATGTTTTCCTGGTTGGTGGAAGCCGGCTACTTGGCCGGCAATCCGTTGGCGCTGAGCCGGCGCAAGCGCCGGCAGGCTGCACCCCGCGTGAGTCGCTTTCTGCCAGAGGAACACTGGAATGTGGTGAAAGCCGCAATCGAAGCGATGCCCGTGAGCAGCGAGCGTGAAAGGCTGCACGCATCGCGCTGCCGATGGCTGTTCTCGCTGCTCTATATCGGCGGCCTGCGCGTGTCGGAGATCTGCAGCGCAGGCATGGATGGCTTCTTCAGTCGGCGAGGTGCCGATGGTCGTGAGCGCTGGTGGCTCGAAATCACTGGCAAAGGCGAAAAAACTCGCCTGATTCCGGCAACGGCCGAACTGATGTCCGAATTGATGCGCTATCGCAAAGCACATGGATTGAGTCCACTACCGCTTGCAGGTGAAGTTGTGCCGCTGCTGATGACGCTGATCTCGCCGATAAAACCAATGGCCCGTAGCGCGATCCATGAAGTAGTCAAAGGCGTCATGCGTCACGCCGCAACACAGTTGCGACAAGGAGGCGCTGAATTCGAAGCGGCCGCCACACATCTAGAACGGGCTTCTACGCATTGGATCAGGCACACGGCTGGCAGTCATCTCAGCGAAAAAGCCGATTTGAAAGTGGTTCGCGACAACCTCGGACACGCCAACATCAGCACGACCAGTATTTACCTGCACACCGAAGACGACGCCCGACACGATGCCACGGCGGCAGTGCATCAGGTCGGTTGGCGCGTGCCATAACCAGCATGAGCTGAGGTCGCATAAGCACACGAACAGGGCGAAGGTCCTTTTGCGCCTCAAATCGGCAAAGGGAGTGCACTGAGTTAGCTGATGTGACCTCCCAGGATGCGGAGGGCAACGTATGGCACCACGTTGAAAAGAAGAATGCCAACTTTGTAAATCGCCATGCATCCGTAGTGAATGCTGTCGAAGCGTTCGTCCGAAATATGAAACCAACGCCCGTGGAGCTTTCGCATCCAGGCATGCGCAAACCAGAAAGCAATAAACCATGCAAGCAGCACGGCGTAGTTGAGCACCATGCACCAAAGCTAGAAATCGCTCGCAAACTGAAGCCTCATTGCCCATTCTCCTTGGTGGCCACTTGCGGTCCATCGCCGCTACCTGAAGGGGCGGTTCAGCCCGCCCCCACAACTACTTCGCGGCGGGCTCCAGCCATTCCTGCGCCTTCACGTCATCGGAAAAGGGGAAATGTCGCACTTCGGCCGACGTGAAGTGCGCGCCGAGCAACTGCGCTATGCCAGCAAAGTGGCTATCCGTCACGATTGCGATTCGGTCAACCTCCTTGTGGTGGTCGCGGACAAAGTGCATGTGTGCGGTGAATCCGCCGAAGCTCTCCCATCCAGGGAAGCCCTTTGAGCGAATCAATACGCCTCTAAGCTTGGCGTGGTCGGAGAGATAACCATCGACAACAGCGCTGAGACCACCGAAGTCCTCCTTGCTCAGCGGCGCGCTAGGCTTGAGCACCAAGATGCCTTCGGGCTGCTGTATTGAGTATTCGAGCATGTGATTCTCCGTTTGGGTACTTCCACAGTACGCCGTCTGAGCGGACCACGCCGCTTCCTGGGATACACAAGTAGGCTGATGATGGTGCGGGCTTGCAGGCGGGGCAGTCCACTCCGCCAATCCTTCATCCATTCGCCCTAAACTTGAACCAGCGCGCTAAGCTGCCAGTTCAGACGCGCCGGGCTTCACTGAGGGCTCTGTCGCAGAGGTCGTACGGATCGTAGGTAGCGCGTGTATGCCACCTCCATCTGATCCGCGTAACCCGGCGACCAGCCGTAGCAGTCCTCCCTGCGACCCTACTGCTGGGAAACAAAACAGGTGGCGTCTTCAATGTTCTCGGATCAGCCCCGCTCATAGTGACCGGGCATGCGACGACCATTTTCGCCGCGGTGGGCTGGTACCCAGACCCTGTGCCCACGGTGGTGCTCTGCCATTGCATTTCGTTCGACTTGTCGGCGCTCCATCTCATTGCCGCCCCTGTCGCGCTGTTCGATGGCGCGTTGCATCATGGCGTCGTGATCCATTTCGCGCTCTTGACGTCGCTGCTCGATAGGCTGGCTCATGGCGACTGCGGATAAAGCGAGAGCCGCAACGGCAATCAGTACTTTTTTCATGATGGGTTCCTTTGTTGCACCGCGAAGCGGTACATGCGTCAAGCTATGCGCGCCCGTTCTGGCTGCCTGTAGGTAATTGGCTTCACTGCTGGCCCGTTGCAGAGCCGAGTGATCGTTGGTACTCGGACGGCGTCCGCGACGAACCAGCATTACCGGCCAGCAACATCACGCCTTCGTCGCAGCGCCGTTTGCCAATTGACTGTTCCGGGTTCATGAGCGGGAGCCCGCAGCTTTGCGCGCCGCGTTCATCGACACTCAGCATCAATTCTGCGAAAGACAGTGCTGTGGGCGCAGTGCTAAATGCGTCCCGTCAGCAGCAGAACGATCACGACCAGCAGGACGACGCCGAGAATTCCGCTCGGACCGTAACCCCAACTACGACTGTGCGGCCATGACGGAAACGCCCCGATCAGAACCAGAATCAGGATGACTAAAAGAATGGTGCCTATGCTCATGAATAGCTCCTTGGTTTTTGCTCTGCACCAAGTTACCAAGGCGGCACATCCCGGTCTGTTCTATATCGCACATACGTCATCGAAGCCGTAGCAACGTAACCAGCATCGCCACCACGGCAATCCCCATCATGGCCGTGGCCAGCCAGCCCAGGAGCGCCAGTTTTTTCGAGATGGTGAACTGCCCCATGACTTCGGGCCGCACAGCCATCAGCATGATCACGACCATGATCGGCACTGAGATGACGCCGTTGATGACGGCGCTCCAGTACAGCGCCTTGATGGGGTCGATCGCCGTGAAGCCCAGAGCCACCCCGAGCAGTGTCGAGATGGCGATGATTCCGTAGAACCGCTTGGCCCTCATGGGCGCGCGCTCGAGGCTGTTCTTCCATTTGAATGCGCCCGCCATGGCATAGGCGGACGACCCGGCCAGGACCGGAATCGCGAGCAGCCCGGTGCCGATGATGCCGGCGCTGAACAGCATGAACGCAAACTCGCCCGCAATGGGGCGCAGCGCCTGGGCCGCCTGCGCCGAGGTTTCGATTTCGGTGATGCCGTGCAGATGGAGCGTGACAGCCGTGGTCAGGATGATGAAGAACGCCACCAGGTTCGAGAACCCCATGCCGATGCACGTATCGATTCGGATGCGCCGAAGGTGCGGTTGCGCCTGCTCGGGTGCCTCGATCAGCGGCTTGGTCAGCGGGTCCCCAAGCTGGTCCTCGACCTCCTGGGACGCCTGCCAGAAGAACAGATAGGGACTGATGGTGGTGCCGAATATGGCCACCACGGTCGTGACGTAACCCGTGCTCCAAGACCCGCCGGGCACCAGCGTGCTGACGATGACCTGCCGCCAGGGGATGTGCACGACGAATGCCGTTGCCACGTACGCCAGCAGTCCCAGGGTGAGCCATTTGAGAATGCGAACATAGCGGCGGTAGGGAATGAAGACCTGCAGCAGGAGCGAGACGACCCCGAAGGCCACGGCATACAGCTGTGCCGGACCGCCAACGATCAGCTTCAGCGCCTCCCCCATGGCGGAAATGTCGGCGGCGATGTTGATCGTGTTCGCGATCAGCAAGAGGCCGACCACCGCATACAGGAGCCACGCCGGGTAGTGACGGCGGATGTTGGTGGCCAGCCCATGGCCACTTACCCGACCGATCCTTGCGCTCACCATCTGGATGCCGACCATCAGAGGGTATGTCAGCAGCACCGTCCACAGCGTGCCGAAGCCGAACTGCGCGCCCGCCTGGGAGTAGGTGGCAATGCCGCTCGGATCGTCGTCGGCCGCGCCCGTGATGAGTCCCGGGCCCAGCTTCCTGAGCCAGGACTTCTCAACGCTGTGGACGCTGGTTGGAGAGTCGGGCATGGCGTCGAACTTTCAGCGTGGCCTGGTCGTCTGGTGACCGATGTCAGCACAGAGCGTCGGTGTAGGCCTTCCGATCGGCCGCATAGCAGCCGCAAGCGGCAGCTTCCAGGCCGCGGCGGTCGAGCACCTGGAGGTCGCCGCGCTGGTACGCAATCAGCCCACCCTGCTGCAGGGCGTTGGCAGCCAGGGTGATACCCACGCGTCGCACGCCGAGCATGTAGGCCAGGAATTCATGCGTCACGCGAAAGCTGTCGGATTGGGCGCGGTCCTGGCTCATCAGCAGCCACCGGGCCAGACGTGGACCGATCTGGTGGAAGCGAAGGCATGCGGCCGAGGTGGTCAATTGAGCCATCAGCACGTAGAGATAGCGGTTCAGCACGCGCTGCAAGGCCGCGCTGCGTTCGAGCTCCTTTCGGAAGGCCCCGGCTTCAACGCGCCATGCCGTCCCAGTGCCTTGCACAATCGCTCGCAAGGGCGTCGTGGCCACCCCCAGCACCATCTGCGCACCGAGCATGCCTTCGCACCCGACCATCCCGACTTCGAGCTCCGGGCTGCCGCCGGTCAGCGTCAGCAGTGAAATGAAACCTTCCGTGGGGAAATAGGCGTGGCGCGTGGACTCTCCGGGCGTGCAGAGCACCTCGGCCAACACCAATTCAGCAGGTTCGCAGATGGCGAGGAAGCGCCGACGATCCCTGGCGGGGAGCAGTTCGATCAGTTGGTTCACGACTGCGGTCAATTCGCTCTCCAGTGCGTTGGCTACCCTTCTACGGGAAGGGGGCGAACCGAACGTCGTGCGGTGGCCGGATGCCGCACGGATCGGTGCAACGAGTCTGCAACCAGCGCCGGAAATTCACTGTTCGATAGCGCACACAGCGAAATGGTGTCGGCAATCGCCGGATCGACGTCACCCGGCGCGCCTACGCCGCCATCGTCTCAGGCAGAAGCCGGGCGTATTCCTTCTTGACCACCGCGTAGCACTCACAGGTGCGTTGCTCCAAGCCGCGTCGATCCAGCACTGAAATGTGACCACGCGCGTAGCGGATCAACCCGGCTTCCTGGAGCTTGAGTGCGCTTTCGGTCACGCCTTCGCGGCGCACGCCGAGCATGTTGGCAATCAGTTCCTGCGTCATCAGGAGTTCGTTTCCTTCCCGCCGGTCCAGGCTCAGCAGCAGCCAACGGCAAAGCTGTTGGTCCAGGGAGTGGTGTCGGTTGCAGACCGCCGTCTGCGCCATCTGCGTGATCAGCGCCTGGGTGTAGCGCAGCAACAGGTGAAGGATGGGGGGACGCGTGAATTCTTCCTTGATGGCCTGAGCCCTCAGTCGAAATCCTTGCCCCGCGCCTTGCACGACCGCGCGGCTGGGCGTGGATTCGCCGCCCATGAACAACGAGATACCGACGATGCCCTCGTTGCCAACCACGGCAATCTCGGCCGATGCACCGTTTTCCATCACGTACAGCAACGAAACGATGGCGCTGGTCGGAAAGTAAACGTGGTCCAACGTGATGCCTGACTCATACAGCACCTGGCCCAGCGGCATTGCTACCGCTTCGAGTTGCGGCAGCCAGCGTTGCCATTCGGCATCGGGCAGGGATGCCAGCAGATGGTTTTTCCTCGGGTCGATCGCAACGGACATCGCGCTCTCCAAGTGGCTCCGGAGATGAATCGGGATCCGGGTTCAGGCGCAGAGCCTTTCTCAGTATAGGCATCGGTACCATTTTTTTCGCCATCGCAAAAATCGGGCTTCTCGCGAGTACGCCAGCCGTTTCGCCCGCTATGGCACCCCGATGCCCAGCGCGAATCACGGTGTTGGGAGCGCGGCTTTCTTCCAAGAGCAGGATTTTTCGCTGGCGATGACCAAAGCGCCTTCGCGGGTGATTGCGCGGACAAGCACTGCTTCCGTCGCGAATGCTTTCGTCCCGACTTGCGTTTCAAGAGTCGCTTCGATCATGCCGCCTGCAACCAACCGCTTCGCCGCCGCAACATCTGCCGACAACGTGAGCCACCGAGGCGGTGTCATGCGTTCGATCCGCATCAGCAATTGAATGTCCATAGGAGTCCTTTGGGGGCAGAGAACGACATAGCCCAGTCATTGGAGCGAGTGGCGTGGCAGGCAGATGGTGAAAATGCAACCGCTGCCCGGTGCGTCCCGAACAGTCAGCGTGCCGAAGTCGGCCTCAACGCTTTGGCGGGCGATGGAAAGGCCCAGGCCAAGACCCGTCTTGTCATGGCTGTGCTGATTGAAGGGCGCGAACATCTTGGCGGCGCTGCCCGGCGGCAGCCCTCCGCAGTGATCCTCGACTTCGATCAATACGTGCTCGCCGAGCTCATAGGCCTTCAGGGCGACTTCGGTATGGGAGTGCGTGAACTTGAATGCGTTCTGCAGGAGGTTTGCCAATGCAGCAAGCAACAGTTCGCGATTTCCCCGGATCGCCAGAAGGGGAGCGACAGGCGGTACCTCGAAGGCGCAACCTGCGGCGATTGCAACAAGCTGGGCCGAGGTTTCGGCTTCCTTGATGAATGCGGCGATGGAGAAGGTCTGACGCTGTTCCGGCGCGCCGCTGCGCACCTCGGTGAGGGCCCGACTGATCAGGGTGCCCATCGCTGACAGGCTGCGCTTCAATACGGCCCCGGTGGCGCCGCCCACGGTCATGTTGCCGAGCTCAAGGGCGTGGATCGCCAGCGTTGCCGTCCCCAGCGAATTGCGCAGCTCGTGAACCAGGAACCCGAAACGTTCGGTGGCGTCGAGGCTTTGTCTCAGGGCGATTTGAGTGTCCCGCTGGGAGCTGAACTCGGTGACGGCGTCCGCAATGGCGTTGTCCAGACACCGATTCAGCGTCCGGAATTCTGTGACGGCGAACGGTGCGTCGCGTTCAAACGCCAAATCCGTGATCGCTTGGCAAAGGTCACCGTAGTCGTGGACAACTTGGTCTACGGTGTAACCCAGCTTCAGCAATTCCTTGCCGTGAGCGGTGGCGGTCACCCCCATTTCTGACAGGACCAACGAGTCCCCGCCGGATGGCCCTGAGATTCGGATGCTGTCGGCAGGCTTGTCGTCTTCTTCAGCCGCAAGGGTTCTTATCAGTTGCTCGAGGAACAACGGGATGCCGTTTGCCAACTGATGCTCGGTGGCGGCGCGCCGGGGCCTCTGTGCGACCTTCGCTTTGCACCGTGAAATCAGCTCTTCTCGGTTGTGGATGAGAAAGTTGCGCATATTCCGAGACCTTGACGGCTTTCGCCTGATTCACTCAATGAATGCCGCCTGCTTTTGCTTGGCAGGCGTACGCTCCATCGTTAGCTGGTCGGGGTGGAATTGTCTGTACGGTGACGAACATACCTGGCACTGCGGCCAAAGCCGAGCGCGGACTGCCTTCCGTGGCGGGCGCAGGAGAAAAGGACGGCCAGCCCAGACTGAGCAATCGATCTGCATGGCACGCGCTCGGAAGGCTTCGCCATATTGGCCGCCTTATTTCGTCGGCTCGGTCTCCGCAGGTGGTGTGACGATCACAGTGGTGGTTTCGCTGGGCTTGCCAGTCTCCCCCTTTTTGCCATCGACGCCCTGGGCACCTGCTACGCCCGGAGGCCCCGCAGGTCCGGGTACAGCCGCGGGTGCAGCTGGAACGGCGATCACTGCAGCAGGTCTATCGCACGCGGCCAAGCTCAGTGCGCCGAACAGCGCCAAAGTCAGTAATGAACGGTTCATGGGGAATCCTTTGAAGGCCCCTCAGGCTAGGCGCATTCCGAGTGCGAGACAGTGCGTCAGCGAACATAAAAGCAGAGAGTCAGCCCACGCACGGCATCTCGGCCTGTGCGCTTGCAACCGAGCGAAAAGCGCAGGCGGCAGGCTCGAACTGCCCGGCGGTGCGGCGATGCGGCGATGCGCGGCGGCAGTCGATCTGTTTCGCGCTTGACGGATTCGTAGCACTCGCGCATCTGCCGCTCGAGGCATAGTCGTCGCTTCCTAAGAGGTTGTACACCCGAGGCGCATGAAAATGGAGGTTCTGACATCTCCCGATCTCCTTCAGGGCCTACCTCCGATGCCCGAAGAAGGATAAAAGGACGCTCAAGCGCCTTGGCTATGGGGCGACTTGCCCTATGTCGGTGGCAAACCAGCGAAAGATCTTGGTCGGATTTTTCCAATCCATCGTGCTTCGAACGAACAGAAATCCGGATGCTGCGTTGCCGATCGCGTCGACGGGAATGCCGGCGGCATGCAACGCAGCCGCTTCTGCCTCAGCACTCATGTTGAGCGGAAGCTTCAGAGTGATGGTCGCGTTGTGGATGACTTGCTTTGGCACTGCTTTTCCTCCCGTGAGTGCGCTGGCACATTAGGAACGCGGCGGAAATCGGTCTGTGCGGTTCCGCACGTAAGGAGCGCTCTTTTTCATCAGGAGTAGGCTCTGATGAAGCGCAGGTAGGCACCCCACGGTAGCCCGGCACGCGGGCGGGTACGTGACCACTGCGCGCGGAACAGGCATAAAAATGCCCGCTTGAGGCGGGCACCGAAACGTCAGGAGTTCAGGATTTGCCGTGCTGCTTGGGGTCGGCTTGATGAGGCTCCGACTTGTGGGGCGGCTGGCCCTGCTGCCCCTGCTGCTTTTGCTTCTCCGGCTGAGATTGGTCCTGTTGTTTCTGCGGCTGTTGGGCCGGCTTCTTGTCTTGCTGGTTGGACATAGACGGATTCCTAGTGGCGCAGCGATATTGACTGCCAGTCCATTCAGCTACAACGACACCCTATGGCTGTAGGCGTTTGTCGGGATAGGGGGTAAGAAGTTGCGGGCTGCATCCCGTCACTCCTCGGGGCTGAACCTTCGATCCGAAGGCAGCCTTTGAGGTGGCTTCTTCATCGGCATTTGTCGGACAGTGACGGCCCGCCAGCATCGAGGCTCCGCTCTTGATTGAGCAGGCGCCTAAGCTACCCCTACCAGCGCTGGATGGCCGTCAATCAGATCATGGCGCGGCTCGGGCGCTCGGTCTGTGTGCTAGCGCACGGTCCAAACTTCCTCCCAGCGGTAGTGTCGCGGTTCCAACTCCCTCCAAATGGAGGACACCATGACCCCCTCCCAATTCACCGCTGAGTCCCTGCTTCGTACCTACCTCAATGGGCGCAGCATGCCGAAGATCCTTTGTGACGCAGTTGTATGGGCGATCGAAGCTCGACTGATCAGCAACGAGACGCCAACTCTCGATGAAACGCTGCGCCTTGACATCGACAACCATGCGGTAGCGCTTCCTGAGCGACCGATCGTGTGTGCCTTGCTGCGTCGCGTCGACGAGATTGAAGTCACAACGTATGCGAGCGCGAGGCATCCAGGCCACAGAGAGTTCGGAACCTCGGTGTATTGAGACGAGTGCTCGGGCTTCAGGGCTGCCCATCGCTTCTACGGGGCGATGACGGGCCGATTGATTGGTTGTGGATTGCAGGCACAAGTTCATGGCTCTCGGGCTTGGCGGCGTACCCGTAGGAGCGCAGGCCGTGTTCGAGGCTAAGAGCGCAAGCGAACAGACGATGACCACCCCCTCCAGAGAGAGTGATTAGCGCGGTCTTTTCTGCGTTTCACCCATTCCAAAGGAATCGTCATGAAGTACACACTGCCATCACTGCTCGTCCTTGGGTTGCTGGCGCTCGGCGCCTGTACCGGCCCCATGGGCCCTCAAGGCAACACGGGGTACACCGGCGCCACGGGCGCGAGAGGAAATACCGGCAACACCGGATACACCGGCGCCCAGGGCGAGACCGGCAATCAGGGCAACACCGGCAATACCGGCGCCACTGGCGACACGGGCAACCAGGGCAACCAGGGCAATCAAGGCGAGACCGGCAACCAGGGGAACACCGGTGCCACGGGGGCCAGGGGCAACACTGGCAGCAGGGGTTCCGGGGGCGGCACCGTCGTTGTCGTTCCTCCTGCACGCTGACGCGTCGCCCGGCGCGATCTTCTTTCAGGCGACTCGGGCGACCCGCCTTGGGTAACGGTGAAAAGCCATCAGCGCATCTTCACGCCGATGCTTCCGTTGAACCGTTCTTCGCCCGCGCGCCACTGCCCGAGGCCCACAGCTTGTCGACTTCGCCGTAGAGGTGCTACGTCCTGGTAGTCCAAGTTTTTATCCGCACCCCAGTGGATCAAGCCTCAACCGGCGCCGACACTTGAGTTGGCCCAGGCTCAGGTGACCGCGCTGCGCGTTGCGCCAGTCGGGGCCGTGGATGCGCAAGACGTCGGCAACTTCCAGGGCGCAGTGCGCCATGAAGGCAACCTATGCAGACAGCTTGTCCAGCGGACTGACAACCTCGCGCAGGACTTCGGTGGCCACATGTGTGTAGATCGATGTGGTCTTCAGCTTCTTGTGGCCCAGCATCACCTGGATCACTCGGATGTCCACTTTCTGCTCCAGCAGGTGCGTAGCGAAGCTGTGGCGCAGCGTGTGCATGGTGACGCACTTGTTGATCTTGGCCGCTTCGGCGGCGTCACGGACTGCCCGATTGAGCTGGCGCGCTGTCAAAGGATCGACCGGGTTCATGCCCGGGAACAGCCAGCCGCCCGGCAGCATCCTGCCTTGCGCATGACCGCATAGCCCGCTGCGCTGGCGACCGGCACAGCAAAGCTGAACACTCCGTTCGCCACATGGGACAGCGCGATGTTATCCCCCGCGTTGCTCTGCAGCACCAGGCCACGCCCTCTCACAATCAAAGCACGGGGAGTACAAGCGGAAGGTCAAATGCAAGGACGGTGTCGGAGCAACGTGGCGCGGGGAATGGAAGGATGAGTTTCGCGATGGCCCATGCAAGGTCAAGCTCGAGGCCAGCTGCGAGGTGTTCAAGGAAGAGGTCAAGCGTGAGGGGCGTCATTGCCTTGCAGGCGCGTTCCATACGCCCCAAGTCCGGGCCTTCAATCGTCAATCTGGCCCAGTCCGTGGACCGGAGTTGGTCGTCGATCAGCAGTGCCCCTTCCCCGGGGAGTGCGCGCAGGCCGCACGCAGGAAGGTTGGGACGCTCAGGCTGTCGACGAGAAAAGGGTTTACCCTAATCTCAAACTGCTACGTTTTGCACTGAAACCGAGATCACCCCAAACCGCACCGCGCCAAGAACGGATTCATGGCGCGGCGCGCGTTTATCACTACCACTTCATGCGCAACCCGAGCGAGCCCTGCACGGAAGTCTTCACATCCGTCGCGCCGCCCGAGGCCCACAGCTTGCCGATTTCGCCGTAGATGCTGGTGGTCTGGTTGAGCGCCAGCGTGAGGCCACCGGCCAGTTCGCCGACGGTCGAGCCGGTGCGGCTCGTGATGTCGGTCGTGGCGGCAGGTCCGATGAAGCGGGCGACGTCAGCGCCGCCGCTCGCCTTGTAGATGTTGAAGCGGCCGTACGGCTGCAGCGTGCCGAGGCTCGTGGAGATCTCGCCCTTCACGCGCACGCCGACGCGCGCGATCCAGCCGTCGTCGCTGTCCTGCCGCACGTTCGCACCGGAGATCGCGATGTCGTCCAGGCTCAGGTGCTGGCGAATCAACTGCAGTTGCGGCTCGATCTTCCAGCCGCTGTCGCCCATTGCGAATGCCTGGCCCACCTCGATGGATGCCGTCAGGCTGTCGCCCTTGCCCGAGCTGCGCTGAGTGGACAGCGGCTCGACGGTGTAACGGTGCCGCCCGGCCTGCAGCACGGCGTCGGCGTAGAAGCCCGAATCGGCGGTCCAGGTGCCGTAGGCGCCCAGGTACTGGCTGCGCAGGTCGTTGCCGCCGACGGCCAGGTTGGCGATGCCGCTCGCGAAGCCGCGGACCTTGATGTTGCCGTCCAGCTGGCCGACGTACACGCCGGCACGCCAGTTCGATGCGGCGAACAGGTCGGTGCCGGCCTGGAAGCCCTTGAGGTTGCCCTTGCTGTGCGGGTCGACGGTGCCTTGCTGGCGAATGTCGATGTCGGTGGCGATCACGCGGCCCCAGGCGCGGCGCCCGGTGTCGGTCGATGCGGCGGCGCCTGCCTTGACATCGTCGTCGCCGATGCGCTGGTGCAGGTTGCCGATCATGGCCAGGTCCGCCTGGCGCAGTTGACTGGGCAGTGCGGAGAGCAGCGGGACTTCGGCGCGATAGGCGGGCACTTGCACGGCGTTCGTGCCCGCGCCTGTCCCTGTCCCCGTGCCGCCTGTCGATCCGCCCGTGCCTGTTGTTGCCGTGGTGGTCGATCGCAGATACCAGTTTTCGCCGGCCCCGCTCGCGTCGGCGGCATAGAGGCGGTACTCGTAGGCGCCCGCATCGACGTGGCCGCCAGCGAGCGTGAACGCGTTTCGGGTGGTTTGCGCGGTCGTGGTGGCGCCGTTGAGTGCCGCGACCACCTCGATGCCGTTGCCCGTGGTCAACGCGCCCAGGCCGCCCAACTGGGTGATCTGCACGCTGGTGCTGCCGCTGGCCGAGGCGCTCGCGCCGTTGAGCACTAGCCGGTCGCTCACGCTGGTGCTGTCGCCCAGGAATGTGCCCAGCCGCAGCACGCCGCCGTTGCCCACATAGGCGCCGTTGACCGTGAGGGTGGTGCCCGGTGCGCTACCCACGAGCGAGACGGTGCCGCTGTTGGCGAGCGAGGCGACCGTCTGGCTGAAGCCCGCGAGGTCCAGCGTGGCGCCGCTGCGCACCGTGTGTGCCGAGGCTGCGCTGAAGGTGCCGGTGGCGCCGGCTTTCAGGGTGCCTTCGGCCACGTCGGTCGCGCCGGTGTAGCTGTTGGCGCCCGATAGCGTGAGGGTGCCGCCGCCGATTTTGGTGATGAAGCCGCCGCCGGTGATGTTGCCGCTGAGCGTGGCGCTGAAGCTGCCGGTGTCGATCACCGGGTCGTTGTTGCCGGTCAGCACCACGGCGTTGGCCAGGTTCAGGCCATCGGCGACGAAGCCGAGCGCGGTGCCGTCGTCCATGGCCAGCGCGCCGGTGCCCAGCGCCAGGTTGTTGCCGACGTTCAATCGACCCTGCTTGAGCGCCGTGCCGCCGGCATAGCTGTTGGCGGCGGTGAGCGTGGTGGTGCCGGCGCCTTGCTTGACCAGCGAGCCGGTGCCGCTGATCGTGCCTGACAGCGTGAGCGCATTCGAGCGGTTGATGGCCAGCGTCGCGTTGTTCACGATGTTGCCCACGATGCTGCCCGTGGTGCCGCCGCTGCCCAGCTGCAGCGTGCCCGCGGTGATGGTGGTGGTGCCGGTGAAGGCCTGGTCCTGCGTCAGCGTGAGCGTGCCCGCGCCGGTCTTCTCGATGCCGCCCGTGCCGCTGACAAGCCCGGCGTAGGTCGCGTTGTCGGGCTGGGCGAAGCGCACCAGCCCGTTGTCGGTGATTGCTGCTGGCGCGAATTGCGCGCTGCTCTGCAACACGCCGCCCGAGCCGACGGTCATGCTGCCCGTATAGGTGCTGGCATCGGCGCCCAGGATCAGGGTGCCGCCATTGACGGTCGCGCTGGTGACGCCCGAAGACGGCAGCGCCACGTTGAAAGTCCAGACCCCGGCATTGCTCTGCAGGGTCTGGAACCCGGCCAGGGAAAGCGGCGCAAACGTCGAGGCGCCGCCGTCCACGCTTTCGAGCGTGAGAAGGTTGGCTCCGCCTCCGCCGCTGATGTTGCCGGTGATCGAGGACCCGGTGTAGACGTGCAGCGAATCGTTGCCGTTTGCGAAGTTGAGCGACCCGATGACGCTGCCCTTATTGGTGAAATCGACGGCCGAGGTGCCGTTGGCGCCGAACACCGTGGCGGTACCGGGGTTGCTGCTGCCCGCTACATAGCCCGCTTCCATCGTGCCGGTGTTGAGAATGGTGTTGTTGCCGGAGTTCGCCTGGAACCAGATCGCCGCGTGGGTCGATCGCACGGTTCCGTGATTGATGATCGTGTTGCCGCTGCCGACGGGATTGACGGCCTCCGAATTGCCGGCAGTTCCATCCGCGAAGACGTTCGCGTTCTGCTCGATAGTGAGGATGCTGTTGCTGTTGAATTCGATCGTATTGGCGCCGATGCCGCCGGGGTACGGACTGTTGCCGCCGGTAGAGCTGTTCTGGACCGTGGCGCCATTGCGAACCGTGATGACGGCGTTGTTGCCAAGGCTGATCGCGGAGCTGTTACCCGTGTCGACCAGCGCACCTGACTGGACATCCACCGAGGTGTTGGCGGCCGTGGCCGGCCCCGTCCCCACGGTCGTGCTTTGCGCTCCCCCCGTCGTGCCGCAGGTGATGGCCGCGCCCGCGGCCACGCAATCCGCTGCAGCCGGCATCGACACCGCAGCCAAGGCAATGGCCACCGCTGCACCTGCCGCGCTGGCTGTGGTGCGTGCCTTTGCATGACCGCGGCTCAACTCCGATGCCACTGTCCATGCCGCGAGAGCATCGTTCCACACGATGCGAAAGACTCTGTTCATGATGTTCCTGGTTGGTTCCGCCGCCGCGGGGTAGCAACGCTGTCCCAGCCAAGATCAGGAAGAACGGCCTATGCCGAACAAGCCCTATGTACCGGAGCGCCGAGCGTGAGCGCGCGAGCATATGTAACAAGTGTTCGGCTGCGGTAGATGCATAGTTAACATTATTTTTTCTTTGTTAACTACATCACATAAAAGAGGCGATTTTGAATTCTTCCTGAAAGTCTCGTCGACGGAACGCAACAGGTTGTTGGAAGCCCTCGCTGGTGCGGCGGCTTGCTGCAAACAAAGCATAGCGGTACGTTTTTTCTGTGCGAACGGCGGAACCCTGTCGCGCCTGCAGATGTGTTTGACGATTGCGCCGGATTTGCTGTCCGAAGCATGGGCTTTTATGTTCAGAGAGCTTTGCAACATTCACGGCCTGCGAGTCTTTGGACATTTGCCCAGGCATTAGTTCGGAAGCGTTGCTAAAGAGCCATGGACGTGACGGTTTGGCTGCCGGGCATGCCTTCATGAAATTGAAAAGACGGTCTAGCTTCGTCGCTTCCTCGCTTTGTCGAAGACAGCACCTGCCGAGAGCCAGACACCGCACTTGCCCCTCCGTCGCGGGTGAATCAATACCTTATCTTTATTAAAAAAAGCGCCACTGCACTAGGTGCGTGGCGCTGAAGACCGGTCATATCAAAGGATGGGGGAAAAGGGGATGACCGGCCAAGACAAAGTGTACTGGTCGCCGTCAGCCTTACGCCAGTGGTCTTGGAGGCGGTACGACAGCATGTCGCGGCGCTATTCCTCTTTCAATAAGCTTTCAACAATGCACCAAAAATATGCAACGCCCCAAAAACGTGCTTGCTTCTAAATATTGATTACAACAAATAACCACATTGAATGGATCCAAAAAGTGTGGTAATGGCGTTATTCTTCGGTAACTTAGTGTTTCTATGAAAATCTGATAGTCGATTGAAATTTTAAATCAATTCAACATAATGACTCCAAAATGCGACACGACTAGTTGAAATCACCTGCCGTCCTTCTAAGATTTATTCAGAAACAATAATTTCTAAGTATTTCGCGCGACCGAATGGTCTTACGACCTTTCAATAGTTTTTTCTAAACGGATGGATGGGGCACATGAACACAACTTATCGCTCGCTCTGGAATGAATCCCTTGGCGCCTGGGTCGCGGCGTCGGAGCTCACTTGCTCCCGCGGCAAACGCAGCGGGAGTTGCGTGGCAGCCAGTGCGCTCACGCTGTCGCCATCGCGGCGTCTGCGCTCAGGGATCGTGACCGCGCTGTTGACGCTGGGCGGGCTTGGAGGGGTCTCTCTGGCGCAGGCACAGGTGAACTGCACTGCGGCGCCGTACTACGTCTACAGCGGCAGCTCGACGTGCGCGGGTACTCAGTCCCAAGCGACTTTCGGCGGAGCCACTGCCATAGGTTTTAACGCCCTCAGTACGGGGCTGAATGCCACCACTCTCGGCTACCAGGCCCTTGCCTCTGCGACCAACGCCCTTTACCTGGGTGCGCGCACCGCCGCCGGGACAGGTGCATTGGCCCAGAGCGCCATTGCGATCGGCACAGACGTGACCGCCAGTGGACAGGCTGCCGTTGCCGTCGGCGTCCAATCTCAAGCAACTGGCGAAGCAGCCACCGGCGTCGGGTCCCTCGCTCGGGCGCTAGGGAAGAGTTCGTTGGCGCTCGGAACACAAGCGCTCGCTATGGGGGAAAGCACAGTTGCGGTCGGCCAGGGTGCGGGTGCGGGCTCGACGATCGCCAATACGGGTTCGATCGCAATGGGGACCGCCACCGGAACGCTGGTCAGCGGCGCGCTGAACACCGCCGTGGGGGGAGGCACTCCAAGCGTGATGCGGGGCGCGGGTTCGGGCGTCACGGGAACGCGCAACGTCGCCTTCGGCACAGGCGACGGCACGGTCGCCTACGACGCAACCTTGAAGGCTGCGGCAGGCAGCCTGGTCAGCGGCAACGACAACATCGCCGTCGGCACCAACGCAGGCATCGGCGTCACGAGCAACGCGACAACGTCGATCGGCCTGAACGCGATCGCGAGCCTGGAGAACGCGATCGCCATCGGCAGCAATGCCCGGGCGAATGCGGTCGAAGCGGTTGCAATCGGGACCAACGCTACCGCCACCGGCGGTCGCTCGGTCTCCATCGGCTCCGGCAACGTTGCCAACGGCAACGGCGCGGTGGCGATCGGCGACCCGAACACCGCGACTGGCAACGGCGCGGTGGCGAACGGCATGGACAACACTGCCACCGGCGACGGTTCGGTGGCCATGGGCAACACCAACAAGGTCGGTGGCGGCGGACAGGATGTGGGCGTCGCCGGCACGGCGGCACAAGGCGCGGTCGGCATCGGCTACCAGAACACGGTGGTCGGCCAAGGCAGCGTGGCGATCGGCAGCACCAGCAAGGCGCTGGCCGCGGGCGCGGTCGCGTTCGGCGACACGGCAGTGGCGAACAACGCTCGGGACGTGGCGCTAGGCTCCGGGTCGGTCACTGCAACAGCGGTGGGCACGCCCAGCGCGACGATCAACGGCAAGCTCTACAACTTCCAGGGCATCGCGCCGACGAGCACGGCCAGCGTCGGCGCGGCGGGCGCCGAACGCACCATCACCAACGTCGCGGCCGGCAGGATTTCCGGGACCTCGACAGATGCCATCAACGGGAGCCAGCTGAATGCCACCAATTCAGCGATCACCGATGTGTCGACCGTGGCGAACAAGGGCTTCAACGTGACGACGGGAGCGACAGGCACCGGGACGGTGACCGGTACGAGCGTGTCGAACGTGGCGCCCGGCGGCACGGTGACATACACCGCCGGCAACAATATCGCGCTGACCCAGGCGGGCAACGCAGTCACCATCGCCACCAGCGCCACGCCTTCGTTCACCAGTGTGACGACAGGCAACACGACGTTGAATACCAACGGTGTCACGATCGTCGGCGGCCCGAGCGTGACGACCACCGGCATCAATGCCGGTGGCACGCAGATCACGAACGTGGCGGCGGGGACGGCCGCCACGGATGCTGTCAACCTGAACCAGCTGACCACCACGGTAGCTGCCAGCAAGACCAAGTACTACCAGGTCAACTCCACAGGTGGGGGCAACGAAGCCAACGACGGTGCGACCGGCACCGATGCCATCGCATCGGGCAAGAACGCAACGGCCGCAGGTACCTCCAGCGTGGCCATGGGTCTGGGCGCCACGGCCGGCACGGCCAACAGCGTGGCGCTGGGCGCGGGCTCGGTCACGGCGACGGCAGTGGCGACGCCGAGCACGACGATCAACGGCACGGTACACAACTTCCAGGGCATCGCGCCGGTGGGCACGGTCAGCGTCGGCGCAGTCGGCGCCGAACGCACGATCACCAACGTGGCGGCTGGTCGGATCTCCGGCACGTCGACCGATGCGATCAACGGCTCGCAGCTGTCCGCCACCAACTCGGCGATCGCCGACGTGGCAACGACAGCGGGCAAGGGATGGAACCTGAGTGCCAATGGCGAGGCGACGCCGCAAAACATTGCGCCAGGCGGGACGGCGGATTTCGCCAACGGCAGCAACACGACGGTCACGCGCACGGGCAACCAGATCAAGGTCGATGTGGTGGCAGATCCCGTCTTCAATTCCGTGACCACGGGCAACACGAAGATCGACAACAATGGCCTGACCATCGTGGGTGGCCCGAGCGTGACCTTGACCGGCATCAATGCCGGCAGCAAGGTGATCACCAATGTGGCGCCCGGCGTGGCCGGCACCGATGGCGTGAATGTCAACCAGCTGACCAGCACGGTGGCCGGCAGCAAGACCAAGTACTACCAGGTCAATTCCACGGGCGGGGGCAACGAAGCCAACGACGGCGCGACCGGTGCCGATGCCATCGCATCGGGCAAGAACGCAACGGCCGCTGGTGCCTCCAGTGTGGCCATGGGCCTGGGCGCCACGGCTGGCACGGCCAACAGCGTGGCGCTGGGTGCGGGCTCGGTCACGGCAACAGCGGTCGGCACGCCCAGCACAACGATCAACGGCACGACCTACAACTTCCAGGGCATCGCGCCGGTGGGCACGGTCAGCGTCGGTACGGTCGGCGGCGAACGCACGATCACCAACGTGGCGGCCGGCCAGATTTCCAGGACCTCGACTGATGCCATCAACGGCAGCCAGTTGTTTGCCACCAATTCAGCGATCACCGATCTGTCGGTCGTGGCGAACAGGGGCTTCAACCTGACGACGGGAGCGACCGGCACCGGCACGGTGACCGGCACGAGCGCGTCGAACGTGGCGCCCGGCGGCACGGTGACGTACACCGCTGGCGACAACATCGCGCTGACCCAGGCGGGCAACACGGTCACCATCGCCACCAGCGCAACGCCTTCGTTCACCAGTGTGACGACAGGCAACACGACGATGAACGCCAATGGCATCACGATCGTCGGTGGCCCGAGCGTGACGACCACCGGTATCAATGCCGGTGGCACGCAGATCACGAACGTGGCGGCCGGTACGGCGGCCACGGATGCCGTCAACCTGAGCCAGCTGACCACCACGGTGGCCGGCAGCAAGACCAAGTACTACAGCGTCAACTCCACGGGCGGGGGCAACGAGGACAACCTCGGCGCCACAGGTGCCGACGCCATCGCCTCGGGCAAGGACGCCAGCGCAACCGTCGCGGGCTCGGTGGCCATCGGCTCAGGCTCCGTCTCCGACCGCGCCATCGCAGGCAGCACTGGCAACATCCCCGCGGGCAGCTCGCTGATCCCCTTCAACACAACCGACCGCACGCTGCTGGGCGCGCTCTCTGTCGGCAGCGCCACCACCTACCGCCAGATCACCAACGTGGCCGACGGCACCCAGGCCCAGGACGCCGTCACGGTGCGCCAGCTCAGCGGTGCATTGCAGTCCTTTGCGGTCACGCCCATCCAGTACTTCCATGCCAACTCCACTGCAGCCGATTCGCTGGCCATCGGCGCGGAGTCGGTGGCGGTCGGCCCGCAGACGGTGGTCAACGGCAACAACGGCGTGGGCATCGGCAACGGCGCCGTGGTGCAGCAAAGCGCGCCGGGCGGCATTGCGGTCGGCCAGGGCGCGACATCGCACCTCGCCGATTCGATTGCCATGGGCACGAACGCGTCGGCGGCGGCCGTCCAGGGCGTGGCACTGGGCGCGGGCAGCAGCGTGACGCAGGCTGGTGGCGTGGCTTTGGGCGCAGGCTCCGTGGCTTCGACGGGGTCGGGCGTTGCAGGCTACATACCGCCCACTGCAACCGACGCGCAGCGCATCGCCATCGGCGCGACCACCAGCACGCTGGCGGCCGTCTCGGTGGGCGATGCGGCCAATGGCCAGTTCCGCCAGATCACCGGCGTGGCCGCGGGCACGGCCAACAGCGATGCGGTCAACGTCTCACAGTTGCGAGGCGTGCAAGGCCAGGTGGCGGTGATCGACCAGTCGACGGTCAAGTACGACACGAACCCGGATGGATCCATCAACTACAACAGCGTGAGCATGGGCGGCAGCAATGCCACTGGCCCGGTCACCGTGCACAACGTGGCGCCGGGCGTGGCGGGCACCGATGCCGTCAACGTCAACCAACTCAACAGCGGCATCGCGGGGGCCAACGCGTATACCGATGCACGCGTCAATGCCCTCGGCGGTGAGATCCGCAGCATCGCCAAAGATGCCAGTGCGGGCACCGCCGGTGCGATGGCCATGGCCAACATGCCGCAGGCCTACATTCCGGGCAAGAGCATGGTGGCCGCGGGTGTCGCGAGCTTTGACGGACAGGCGGCACTTGCCATCGGCGTGTCGAAGCTTTCGGACAACGGCAGGTGGGTCGTGAAGTTCAGCGGATCGGCCAATTCGCGCGGGAAGGTCGGCATGGCAGCCGGCGCGGGCTTCCATTGGTAAGCCGACTGCAAAAAAAGAGGAACAACATCATGAAAACTCAATTCCATCGCTTCTCGGCCGCCGCAGTGGGGGCTGTAGCACTGCTGGTGCTTCAGGGCTGCAGTTCCTATGTGAGCAAGGGCATCACCGACGACGGGAAAGCCACGGAAGTGGTTTTTCCGAACATCGACAACGATGCGTGGCTCAAGGAAGGCACGTTTCCGAATCTCGATAACCTGCGTGCCGTGGCGCCCGGTGTCACGAAGGACCAACTGTATGACCTGCTCGGTCGGCCACATTTCAGAGAAGGCTTGGCGGGCCCGCGCGAATGGGACTACATCTTTCATTTCCGCAAGGCTGGTGGCGGAGTGACCACCTGCCAGTACAAGGCGATTTTCGACAAGGACTACAAGGCGCAGACCTTCCATTGGCTGCCGGCTGGTTGCGGCGATGTGCTGGCAGCCCGTCCGATACCAGTGGTCGAACGGCAGGCCGCTGCGGGCCTGGCCGCACCGCGCAGGACCACGCTGGGTGCCGATGGCCTTTTCCGCTTCGACGGTCGCTCGCTGGCCGACTTGCTGCCTGAAGGGCGGCGCAAGCTGGACGGGCTGGCAAGCGACATCAAAGGCAGCGTCACGTCGGTGCAGTCAATCAAGCTGACCGGCCATACCGACCGGCTCGGCAGCAGCACCTACAACGAGGCGCTCTCGCTCGCTCGCGCCAACACCGTCCGCGACTACTTGATACAGGCCGGCGTGCCGGCTCAGACCATGCAGGTCCAGGGCAAGGGCGAATCGGAACCGAAGGTGCAATGTGCGCAGACAAGGCGAGTGGAACTTATCGACTGTCTTGCGCCGAACCGTCGCGTCGAAATTGAGGTGTTCGCAGAGCGATGAGCTCGGCGAGGGGCCCTGCCGATCAATCGAGCCCGTCGCTTCAGGTGGAGTTCGATCCGATTCCGCGTACTGACGGTGCTCTTCAAGTCATTGGGTATCGAGCAAGACTTGATCGACATCCGACTTGGCCTCTCTTCGGCGCGGCATCAACTCGCCGCCGAAGTGCATGAGGTCGATGCGTGCCTCTCATCAGAAAACTCTGATGACGTATCATTTTTCCGGATCGCTATATCTCAGTCTGACTGACATGCGCTGCATGTAGGCCTCGGCGACCCGCTGGCTGACTTGGTTTGGCAGCGGATCTTTGACTCACCGACTCGACCAACTTCGCGCATGAGTGGCATCAACGACACCGCTTACCCTCGTTTGAAGACGGAGATCAGCGAGGAAGATCTGATCTCGGCATTCACGCCGACAGAAGTAGAGCGTCGCTTCATCGCCGATGCATACAGCCGGGCAACGGTCCAGGCTCTGATGGCCATCCAGCTGAAAACGCTGCAGCGGCTGGGCAATTTCGTCGCTGTAGCCACCGTGCCCGACGCGATCGTCAAACACATCTGCGGGAGCTACAAAGTTCGGCCGTTCGACGCAGAAACACTGCACCGCTACGACCTGTCCGGCAGCAAGCCGTCGCACCAGCGACGGCTGCGCGAATTCGTCGGGCTGCGGCTGCTGGAAGCCGCAGCGCCGGGTTGGCTCGAAGGCGAGGCCATCAAGGCCGCGCAAACCAAGCAGGAGCTGCCCGACATCATCAATGTCCTGCTCGAAGAACTGGTCCACCATCGGTACGAGCTACCGGGCTTCGTCACGCTGTCTCGCCTGGCGAGCCGCGCGCGGGTGAAGGTGAACGATGAGATCTGCCGACGGATCTCCGCAGCCTTGACGACCGCTCAGCAGACCCAGATCGACCAGATGTTTCGAACGCAGAAGGGTCGAAGCCAATGGGACCAGCTCAAGCGCGAGCCCAAGCAGCCGAGTGTGCGCGAGGTGACCAGCTTCCTCACGCACATCCAGGCGCTGCGAATGCTGGCCGCTGGCCTGCCAGTCATTGCCGACGTCTCGGTGTCCAAGCGAACCCAGTTCGTTCTCGAGGCCCGTGCGCTCAACGTGCGCGAGATGCAGGCGCTCAAGCCGGTCAAGCGCTACGCCTTGGCCGTACTGCTGATCCAGGCGCAACTGCAGAAGGCCGTCGACGACATCGCCGACATCTTCATCCGGTCCGTGCGCAACATGCACAACGTCGCGCGCGAACGCCTCAAGCAATACCAGCTGGAGCACGTGGCGCAAGGCGAGGCGCTAATCGCTCAGTTCCGCGAAGTGTTGACGGCCTTCGAAGACGACGGGACCGATCCGCAGCGCGTCAGCCGAATGCGCAAACTGCTGGACGACGAGCCGGCCGCGTGGATCGAGCGCTGCGACGAGCACATGGCCTATGCGGGCAACAACTATTACCCGTTCATGCAGCAGCCCTACCGCGCCAAACGATCGCTGCTGTTTCAGTGCCTTGACGCCATGTCACTGAAGTCCTCGTCGCCGGATGACGCGTTGCTGCGTGCCATCGACTGGATCGCACAGTTCCGCTCCAGTCACAAGGAATACGTCCCGGCCGACAGCGGTGCGCTCCCGCTGGAGTTGACCTGGCTGACGGACCGAAAGTGGCATGCGCTGATCAGAGGCCAGGGCCAGGACGCTGATTCGGGACTTGTCCATCGCAAGTACCTGGAGCTGTGCATCTTGACGCACGTGATGGACGAGCTGAAGTCCGGCGACCTCTACGTGCAGAACAGCGACCAGTACGACGACTACCGCGACCACCTGGTGGACTGGGAGGAGTTCGACACCGAGATCGGCGAGTACAGCGAGATGGTGGGCCTGCCGGCCGATGCCGACGAATTTGTCATGCAACACAAGCAGCAGCTCGCCAATCTCGCGCGCGAAGTTGATGCCCGATTCCCGGACAACGAGCATGTGGCAATGACCGAGTCCGGACTGCTGCTACGCCGCAGCGAGCGGGCCCCGCCGCCCGAAGGCTTGCCTGAGGTCGACCAGGCGATCACCAACTCGATGGCGACGGCCAGCATCCTGGATGTTCTGACCGAGACGGAACGCTGGCTGGACCTGCACAAGCTTTTCGGCCCGCTGTCCGGCTTCGAAAGCAAGGTCGACGATCCACGCAAGCGCTTCCTGACGACGCTGTTTTGCTATGGCTGCAACCTCGGGCCGACCCAGACCGCGCTATCGGTCAAGGGCCTGTCTCGTAAGCAGGTGGCCTGGCTCAATCTCCACCATGTAACGGAGGAGCGCCTGGACAAGGCGATCTTCAAGGTGGTCAATGCCTACAGCCGTTTCTCGCTGCCCCAGTACTGGGGCACCGGCAAGAGCGCGTCGGCAGACGGCACGAAGTGGAACGTCTATGAGCAGAACCTGCTGTCCGAGTACCACCTGCGCTATGGCGGCTACGGAGGCATCGGGTACTACCACGTGTCGGACATGTACATCGCGCTGTTCAGCCATTTCATTCCCTGCGGCGTCTACGAAGCGGTGTACATCCTCGATGGGCTGGTCAAGAACGAATCCGACATCCAGCCCGACACGCTGCACGGCGACACCCAGGCGCAGAGCGCGCCGGTCTTCGGCTTGTCGCATCTGCTGGGGATCAAGTTGATGCCGCGCATGCGCAACATCAAGGAACTGGTGTTTTTCAAGGCCGAGCCGGGCGCCCAGTACAAGCACATTCAAAGCCTGTTCCGCGGCTCGATCGACTGGGATCTGATCAAGCTGCACTATCGTGACATGTTGCGTGTGGCGGTGTCGATCAAGCTCGGGAAGATCACACCGTCGATGATCCTGCGGCGGCTCGGCACCTTCAGTCACAAGAACAAGCTCTATTTCGCGTTCCGGGAACTGGGGCGCGTGATTCGCACCTTGTTCCTGCTCGACTACATCAGCGACATCGAGCTGCGACAGTCGATTCACGCCGCCACCAACAAGAGCGAAGAATTCAACAACTTCGTGAAGTGGCTTTTTTTCGGCGGGGAAGGGGTGATTGCCGAGAACATTCGCCACGAGCAGCGCAAGGTCATCAAATACAGCCAGCTCGTGGCCAACATGGTGATTTTGCACAACGTCCAGTGGATGTCGCGCAAGCTGAAAGAGCTCCAAGGCCAGGGGTATCCGGTGGGCGAGCCGGTTTTGAAGGCGTTGTCGCCGTATCGGACCAGCCACATCAACCGCTTCGGGGACTACACGCTGGATCTTTCGAGGGCCGTGGAACCGATCGATTACAAGATCAAATTCGCCTGAAAAATCAACGGGTTAGATACGATCCTGCAAATTTTTCAGGAATCACGGCCGACCCTCCCTTCGCCTAGCCTCGCGTGCGCCTTGTTTGCGCGGCTCCAACAACGGGTTTCCATGGACATCTTCAGTCTTGTCATCGACTTCGGACTTCACATCGACAAACACCTCGAGGCATTCGTTGCCGCGTATGGGCTGTGGGTTTACGCGCTTGTCTTCGTGATTGTCTTTGCCGAGACCGGGCTGGTCGTGACGCCTTTTCTTCCGGGCGATTCGCTGCTCTTCATCGTCGGTGCGCTGTGCGGCGCCGGGCTCATGTCCTACGCAGTTGCAGTGCCGGTTCTGTTGGCGGCTGCGATTGCGGGCGACCAGTGCAACTTCGCGCTGGGGCGATATTTCGGGCCGAAGGTGCTGCGGGGAGAACGCTCGCGATGGTTCAATCGCGAAGCCTTCGACCGCGCGCATGCGTTCTATGAACGCTACGGTGGGGTGACCATCGTTCTGGCCCGGTTCATGCCGTTCATCCGGACCTTCGTGCCGTTCGTGGCCGGGGTCGCGCAGATGAGCCGGAGCAGGTTCAGCGCCTTCAATGTCATGGGTGGCATTCTGTGGGTCGTGGCGCTGTGCTCGGCTGGCTACTTCTTCGGCAACCTTCCGGTGGTGAAAGACCACCTCGAAGTGATCATCTGGGCCTTGATCCTGGTGCCGGGACTGGTTGCAGTGGTGGGCGCATCCCGCTCGTCAGGTCCCCGGAAAGAGCTTCGCTGACGCGGCGGCTATTCGGGTTTGGCGGCGCTGCGGTCGTGCCTGGTGGGCGCGCCGAACCGCACCCGCACTTCCAGCCCGGTGTGCTGCGGACCGTCATGCAAGGACACCGTCGCGCCGTGGCGCTCGGCAATCGATCTGACGATGGCCAGCCCCAGGCCACTGCCGGCCGGATCGCCTTCGCGCACATGCAGGCCTTCGCCGCGAAAGAAGCGATCGAACGCGCGTGCGCGTTCCGCGTGCGGAATGCCGGGGCCGTTGTCGGTCACGAGCAGAACGGGGGCGCCGTCGACGATGGCCGTGCTCACGTCGACCTTGCTGCCGCCGGGCGAATAGTGCAGCGCGTTGCGCACCAGATTGTTCAGCAGCACTTGCAGCTCGTAAGGGTCTGCCAGCACCGAGGTCTTCGATGCGGCGGCTGCGCCCAGATCGATCTTTCTGAGCGAGGCGGCGGCCGCATGCTCCGACACCGTGTCGCGAACCAGTTGATCGAGATCGACCTGCTGCATGCCGATGTCGTCGTCGCCGCCGGGTTCGGCACGCGAGAGTTGCAGCAGTTGCTCGACCATGCGCTGCAGCCGGTCGATGCCCTCGCGTGCATCGTGGAATGCGGCCGCGCGGCTCTGGGCGTCGTGTGTGTGCTCCAGCAGGCCGATCTGCAGGCGCAAGGCGGTGACGGGCGAGCGCAGCTCGTGCGCCGCGTCGGCGACGAACCGCTGTTGCAAGGCGAACGCGGCGGCCAGGCGGTCCATCAAGCCGTTGAATGCGCCGACCAGCGGCTGCAGCTCGCGCGGCATCTCGGCGCCCTCGATCGGCTCCAGCGTGAGCGCGTTGCGCTGCGCGATCTGCGCGGTGGCCTCGTGCAGCGGATGCAGGCCGCGGCGCAGCGCCAACACCAGCAAGCCCGCAATCATCAGCGCCAGCACAAGCAACGGGAGCAGCAGCTTGGAGGCAGCTTCCACCGCCATTTCCTGCCGGGCGGCAGTGCGTTGCGCAGCCAGCACCACGAAGTCGCCTTCGATGACGGTGCAGGTGCGCCATTCGACACCGTCAAGGGTCGCTCGGCGGGCGCCAGCCTCGGGACGAAACTGGAACGCGAAGGCGCTGTCCGGAACGCTGACGGGTTGGCCGTCTCGGCGCCATACGCGCGTGACCAGGTCCGACTGGTCCGGAGCGCGCATGCGCGGCTGCGTGGCCTGCGAAATCGCCGGGAAGGCCTGGCCTTCGGCGTGATAGCGCCCGACTGCCGCGGCCACTTCGCGCAGGTTGTCGTCCAGCACTTCGTTCATTTCGTCGAGCACGAAGACATAGGCCACGAGCACGAGCACGATCGAGCCGAACGCCAGGGCGCCGAGCGTCCATTGCAGCAGTCCGCGTCGCAGCGAGCGCAAGATCAGTCCGCGACGCGGTAGCCGACACCGCGCACATTGACGATGACGGCGGAGCCGAGCTTCTTGCGCAGGTAGTGCAGGTGCACCTCGATCGCATTGCTGCCGATTTCTTCGCCCCAGCCGTACATCGATTCCTCCAGTTTCTCGCGCGAGAGCACCGCGCCGGGCCGCTGCATCAGTGTTTCGAGCAGGGCGAACTCGCGCGCCGACAGCGCGACGGGTTGCCCGCCCTGGGTGACCGTCTTGCGCAGCGGGTCCAGCACCAGATCGCCCGTGGTCAGCAAGGAAGAACCGCTGCCGGCATGCCGGCGCAGCAGCGCACGCACGCGTGCCACCAGCTCGTCCATGTCGAAGGGCTTGACCAGGTAGTCGTCGGCGCCGGCGTTGAGTCCGGCGATGCGGGCCGAGACGGCGTCGCGCGCGGTCGCGATCAGCACCGGCAGATGGTTGCCGCCGCGCCGCACGCTGCCGAGCAGTGCCATGCCATCTTTGACGGGCAAGCCAAGGTCCAGGATCGCCAGGTCGTACACGCCGTTGCGCAACGCCAGCTCGGCGGCCGCGCCGTCATGGGCCCAATCCACGGTGAAGCCGGCGTTGAGCAGGCCCTGGCGAACGGCCTTGCCGATCATGGGATCGTCTTCGACGAGCAACAGACGCATGGATGGACGGTGCCTTCAGTTGCGGTGCAGGAAGTGGAGGGCGGCGCTCTCGCAGGCATCGTAGCGCTTCAAAAGCGCCGCCATCCATTTTCCGAGCCGGCCGCGCAGGCCCCACGCCGCGGCGGCACCGAGCGCCGCCACCGGCAGCGCGGCGGCGATGTCGAAAGGAAAGTGCACGCCCAGGTAGACCCGGGCCCAGCCGACCACGAGGCCGATCGCCAGTAGCGGGAACACGAGCCACGATCCGCGTGCCGAAGCGAGCGTTGCCAGCGCGACAGCCCATATCAGCGTGACGTGATCGCTCGGCAGGCCCGGGTCGTCCACGTGCGCCAGGAACTGGTGACCCATGTGCACCGCGAACGGCCGCGGCGATGGCCACGCCATGCCAACCAGTTGCGCGAGGCCGAGCGCGAGCAGCACGGACAGCGCAACGTGCAACAGATCCAATCGCGTGCGCTGGCTTCCGCGCAACCAGAGCACACCACCGACGACGGGAAGGACGAGGATCAGCCACTGCGCGCAAAAGCGCGCGAATGCCAGCGTCGATGGTGCGGGCTGCGGGCCCGCATTGAAGAGTTCGAACAGGTGTGCGTTGCTGAGGATCATGCGAATGGGATCCTCGGCGCTTGCTGCTTAAGTGCGACTTAAAAAAGGAGCATGTGTGGATTGGATCGATGGTCTCATTCGACCTGTCAGTTTTAATAACACAATGTGCATTATGTAAAATAATAAGCATGAGCTTGCCACAGCCACACTCAACGTCTATGTTCAGAAATGTGTTCGCGGATTTCTCACAAATGTGTTCGCGACTTCATCCTTGATTGTCGACCTCTTCTTCAGCAAAGCCTTCGCCAGAGCGCTCACCAAAGACGGCGCGACTCGCCGTGTCAACACCGTAGGCGCTGCGATAGACGGACAGCCACCGCACCGCTCGGCCCCAACTCCGACGTGTCCGTACAAGGTCAGCCCCATACCGATGCGGTACGCGGGTCCGTTCGATATGGCCCGCGGTGAAGTTCATTTCTCAGCAAACACCTCGATGTCGACGCGGCGGTTCGGAGCAAGGCAGTCGATCAGTTCTGCTCTCCTGGTCTGTGCACAATGCACCTTCGGCTCCGATTCGCCCTTGCCTTGTACCTGCATGGTCTGCGCCGGCACGCCGGCCTGCACCAGGTAGTCGCGCACGGTATTGGCGCGTGCCAGCGAAAGTCCCTCGTTGTAGGTCTTGCTGCCGAGCCGGTCGGTATGCCCCGTCACCTTGATCGCATTCACCGACCTGACGCTGCTCCTGATGTCATGTGCCAGCGCGTCCAGTTTGTGCCGCCCTTCAGGCAGCAGATCGGCCAACGAGCGGCCATCGAAGCGAAACAGGCCGTCAGCGCCGAGCGTCGTCTTCGCAGGAACAACCGCCGGCTGAACGGTCGCGATGGACTTCGCTGCCGCAGGCGCCGACTTGAGCATGTCCGCGCAGCCCGCTCCCTTCCAGTACATGCCGTGGGTCAGCACGTCCGCGTTGAAGCGAACCATGTACTGGCAGGTGATGTATTCAGGGCCGGCGCCCGTGCGAAAGTGGAAGATGTAGTTCCACTCGCGCACGCCCGCGAGTCCCTCGCTGAAGTGCGGGAAGCCCAGCAACCCACGCACCTGATCCTTGCCCATGCCGGTGCGCATGGTGCGCAAGGCCTCGAGGCTCGGGAAGGAGCCCTGTTGCCACTTGGCCGAGTCCAGTGCGGGAAATTCATCGTCCGTCGGCGGTGTCGGGTTCTCCGACGCGGCCCTGGCCTGCATCTGCGGCGTGATGGTGTAGCTCGGGCTGGCGCAGCCGCCGGCCACCAGTGCCACGAAGCACAGCGCGGCGAACGGCGTGGAGTGAGCCGTGAAGGAGGTCTTGGCTTGAAGTAACTTGTTCATGATGGAGTTCGTCCAGTTCATCTGTATCGCAATCAGTTGAAGACCCATTCCGCGCCGACGGTGGCACCCACCCCTGCGCGGCTGGTGGCCACGCCACCGGTGACGCTCCAGGCGTTGTTTTCCGAGGTGCGCCGGAAGCTGACGCCCACCGCTCCTTGGCCCTTGAAGGAGCCCACGCCGATGCGCATGGCCGTCTTGCCCGGAACGTAGCTCGCGGGCATCTGCAGCGCCATGGCCGCGGCAACACCGGCGTAGGCGTTCTTCTCGACGCCGTCGATGCGGTCGTTGACCGCGTTGATGCGGTTGTTCAGGTTGCTGTTGACCGCGCTCAGCTGGTTGACGTTGACCGCGTCGGTGCCTGCCACGCCCGGCGCCACGTTGTGCACCGTGACCGGCCCGGTGGCGTTGCTGCCGCCCATGGTCACGCTGTTGTAGTTGACCGAGCCGTCCACGTTGGTGTCGTACTTGACTGTCGACTGGTCGATCGCTGCAACCGTGCCCTGCACGCCCCTCAACTGAGAGACGTTGACCGCGTCGCTGTCGGCCGTGCCCGCGGCCACGCCGGTGATCTGCCGGAACTGGCCGCTGGCCGCGTTGCCCACCGACACGGCCGCCAGCGTGCTGGTGGTCGCGCCGATGGCAATGCGTTGCGCGTCGGTGGCGGTGGGCGGCACATAGCCTGCCACGCCCGCGCCTGTCGACGCCACGGAGCCCGCGCCCAACGCCACGCCGCCGGCCTGCGTCACGTTGCTGCCGGCGCCCAGTGCCACCCCCTGCACCGCAGCGGCCGACGCCTGCGTACCCAGCGCAATGGAGTCGGCCAGGTGCGAGGTGGCGCCCTGCCCGATCGCAATGCCGCCCGGCGCGCTTTGCTGGACGACTGCACCGTTGCCGATGCCCACGCCGTTGTTGCCATTGACCACGGTTTGCGGACCGACCGCCACGGACTCCGTGCCAATGGCCAGCGAGTCCGCCGCGGTGGAGTTGGCATGGAAGTACTTGATCGGTGTGACGGCAAAGGACTGCAGTGCACCACTGAGCTGGCGCACCGTGACAGCGTCCTGCTGTTGGGTGCCGTCGGCGACGTTGGTGATCTGGCGGTAGGTGGTGGCGCTACCGACCGAGACGGCGCCCAGCAGTGCGCGATCGGTCGTGTTGTAGGGGATCAGCGCGCTGCCCGCAGGGATGTTGCCGGAGGTGCCCGCAATCGCACGGTCGGAGACAGAGCCTGAACCGATTGCGACCGAGCCGTCGACGGTGGCACTGGCATTCTTGCCCGAGGCAATGGCATCGGCACCTGTCGCGCCGAGGTTGTCTTCGTTGCCGCCACCGATGGAATTGACGCTGTAGTACCGGATCTTGTTGGCGGTGACGGTGGTGCTGAGATTGGCGATCGACTGGTTCGTGGCGAACAACTGCGAGCCGTTGATGGCATCGGTCGAGCTCCCGGAGATCCTGCCGGCCGCAAGGTTGGTGATCGTGCGCTCTGCGCCCGCCGCGCCGACACTGACCGTGCCGATCGGCGAGATGCCCTGGAAGTTGTAGGTCGTGCCGTTGATCGTCGTGCTGGGGGTCCCCACCGCTGCGGCCGTTGCCGAGCCCGCACCCAGCGCGACGCTGTTGGCGTCCGCGGCAGTGGCCCCCAGGCCGATAGCCACTGCCGAAGTGCCTGCGGCCGTCGCGTTCTTGCCCGAGGCGATGGCGTCCACGCCTGTGGCTCCGAGGTTGTCTTCGTTGCCGCCGCCCTTCGAGTTGACGCTGTAGTACCTGGTCTTGTTGGTGGTGACGGTCGTGCTGAGATTCTCGATCGCTTGGTTGGTGCCGAACAGCTGGCTGCCGTTGATCGCATCGGTCGAGGTGCCGGAGATTCTGCCGGCGGCCACGTTGGTGATCGTGCGTTCCGCCCCCACCGTGCCGACACTGACCGTGCCCACCGGCGCGATGCCCTGGAAGTTGTAGGTCGTGCCGTTGATCGTCGTGCTGGGAGTCCCCACCGCCGCAGCCGTTGCCGAGCCCGCACCCAGCGCCACGCTGTTGGCATCTGCCGCCGTGGCTCCCAGGCCGATGGCCACCGCCGAATTTCCAACGGCCGTCGCATTCTTGCCCGATGCGATCGCGTCGGCGCCTGTGGCTCCGAGGTTGTCTTCGTTGCCGCCGCCCTTAGAGTTGACGCTGTAGTACTTGGTCTTGTTGGCAGTGACAGTGGTGCTGAGGTTCTCGATCGCCTGGTTGGTGCCGAACAGCTGCGAGCCGTTGATGGCATCGGTCGAGGTTCCGGAAATCCTGCCGGCGGCCACGTTGGTGATCGTGCGCTCGGCGCCCGCCGCGCCAACGCTGACGGTGCTCGTCGGCGTGATGCCCTGGAAGTTGTAGGTGGTGCCGTTGATCGTCGCGCTGGGGGTCGCCACCGCCGTCGCCGTCGCCGAGCCCGAGCCCAGTGCCACGTCACGAGCGTTGTTCGCCACCGCTGTGTCGCCGAACGCGACCGCGCCCGCAGCCAGCGCTTTGCTGGTGCTGCCGATGGCAACGCTGCCCTGGCCGATCACGGTGTTCTGGTAACCGATGCCGACCGCGCCCTGCGCTGCCGTGCCGGCCGTGCCAACCGCCTGGCCGCCCCCGCCGACCATGTTGGTGTTGCCCATGGCCACGGAGCCATTGCCGGTCGCGGTGTTGTCCAGGCCGCTCGCGATCGCGCCGTTGCCGGTGGCTGTGTTCGGGTCGCCGATCGCCACAGCGCCATTGCCGCTGGCGAAGTTGCCCGAGCCGATCGCCACTGCTTTGCCGCCGGTGGCGGTAGAACCGTTGCCGATCGCGACTGCATCCGCGGCGTCGGCGACGGTGCCAGTGCCCATCGCGATCGCATTGAGCGCCGAGGCCTTGGCGCTGTTGCCGATCGCGATCGCCTGCGCGGCAGACGCATTGGCGAGCGCGCCCACCGCGGTGGCGTTCTGGCCGCCCGCCGCAGAGCCAAACCCCAGCGCGGTGGCGCGCGTGACGGTTGCGGCAGCGTTGTTGCCGACCGCCACGGTACCGTCGGCCGCTGCGTTGGCTCCCGATCCCGTCGCGACCGAGCCGATACCACTCGACAGGGCCTGATTGCCCATGGCCAGCGAGAAATCCGCCGAAGCATTGGCGAGGTTGCCGAAGGCTGCCGAGCTGATCCCCGTCGCGTTGGACCGCGTGCCGACGGCGGTGGAACTCTCGCCCGCCGCCTTGGCCAGATAACCGCCAGCGAGCGCAAAGTTGGCGCCGGCCGTGGAGCTGACACCGACCGCAGTGGAGTTCGCTCCCGCAGCGTTGGAGAGAGTGCCCAAGGCGCTGGCGCCGGCTGCCGTGGCCTGGGCGGCAGCGCCGAGCGCAACGGCATTGACGTCGCTTGCAACCGTGCCGGACCCCAGGGCCATCGCGGCGGTGCCCGAGGCGACGGCGGTCGGGCCGAGAGCCAACGCGCTTCCCCCCGTTGCCTGGCTCTGGAAGCCGATGGCGGTGGCGTTGTTCTGGGACGCCGTCACATCCGTACCGATGCCGATGGCGCCGATTGCCGTGGCGCCTGTTCCCGCGACAGTGCGCGAGCCGAGATAGATGGAATTGAGCTGGGACGCGACCGACTGAAAGCCGACGGCGATGGCGTTCTGCGCGGTGGCCTGGGCGCGGGTACCTTGCGCGACGGCATCCAGCACGGTCGCGGTTGCCTGGTAGCCAAGGGCAACGGTGCGCAATGCAGCCGCATTCGCGCCGAAACCCAAGGAAGTAGCACTTTCCCCGCTGGCGATGGCCTGGGTCCCTACGGCAACGGTATTGGTGCCAGTCGCGGTCACATCCGTGCCAATTCCGATGGCACCGTCCGCCAGTGCGCCCGTGGCAGGCCCGGTGCGGGCGCCCAGATAGATGGAGTTGACGCCCTTGGAATACGCCTGAAAACCCAGAGAGATGGAGTTCTGTGCCGAGCTAAGGGCGTTGTACCCCACTGCGAGCCCTCCGAGTTGTTGGGCTTGCGCGAGAGAGCCAAGCGCCGTGGCCCCGATCCCTGAAGCCTTGGAGCTCAGACCCATGCATGAAGCAGTTCCGCTGTAGGCGTTGTAAGGCAGCGCAGTGCAATCCACCGACTGCGCCTGCGCCAGGGCAGACCACCCGATCCCCCCTATCGCCAGCAGTGCGCCCACGATGCCCGCGCGCCCGCGCCCGGATGGACGCGATGCAGGCACACAGCTTCCGCTGCGTTTGCCACGAGCGCGGGTGTTCTCCGACGCCGCGACCCAGGCGCCCAGGGATGCGTTCCAAAGCGAGCGATATGTTGTGTTCATGAGCCCATCCATTCAATTAAATAATCTGTTGAATGGCTGCTAGAACCATTCTGGTGCGCGCATCTTTGAATTGAGAATTGCAAACAAATATTAATAAACGAACCAGGACCCACAACCAGTCATGTCGCATTTTGGAGTCATTTTGTCGAATTGATTTAAATTTTCAATTAATCCAAAGCAATGAATAGTAATACAAACATACCAATGAATTAAACTCTTACCATATTCATTTAATCCTCTCAATATAGTTATTTGTTATTATTTTCAAATAACAATCAATGCGAACTGAATGGCCTTGCATCAAGTTGGTGCAACGCGAAGTTTTGAGGATTTGAACTATTAATCGTCGATCATCGATTGATAGTCATACGATTTAATTGAATCCGTGGACGGACGCTCGGTCATCGAGCGCGGTCCAGTTGTGAGCCATCAAGAGCTCGTTCGCTGAGCTACCGGAGCCCGAGCGAGCGCGCAGTGCGCTGGTCTGACTATTGATGACGGTCTGCGCATAGCGCAAGCGCCATGCACTTTCGCGCATCCCGGCTTTCTTGAATCAGAAGGGTTTAGGGACAGGAGTTGCGCGAAACAAGATGGCAAGTATCGTTTCACAGAACTCCTGAAAGAACTTCACTCTGACTCCACTTGGGTCACGCACATTACCTCTCGACAGCGGTTCGGCGCTGGTAGAGGCCAGGGAGAAAAAAGCCGCTCAGGGAACCGCCTCGATGCCGATCGCTGTCGCTCTTCATACTCAGGCTTGCAGGCCCGGCATCAGCGCTGCAATTGGAGCGGCACAATGTGTTCATGCCAAACACCGCCTCAATCCTCAAAGCCGAAATCTCCCGCGTTGCTTCGAGCCAGCTTGCTACGGAAAAAACCGAGATCCTGTCGCTCCCGGCAAATTACGGGCTTCGTGTCGCGTTGGGAGCGACGGAAACTGCAGTCGTACTTGTCTAAGTCCTTGAGCGAACGGGTCGTGGCCGATGCCGGCGAGCAGTTAGGTGTTGTCGGCCGACTGTCTTCAGCGCAACAGAACTGAGCCAGCACATGACTGCTGCGGGCTTCGACGTTCTTGCCAATGAAAGCCACGCGACCAAGGGCAACGACAACCGTCCTTACATCGTGGCCTGCAAGAGGTGATGCAGGTGCCCCCTTTCGATCTGATACGTGCCTTCCTGATGCCCTCGGCCACGCCGAATGGCTTCCTCGTGCCGGGCGTCGCCCTTTACGGCGACAGCATCATGGCGAACGGAATCGCGCAGCGCCTGCAGGCTGCGGGCATCGCGGTCAACGACCTGTCTCAGTCCGGAGACTCGGCCGCCAACGCATGGCGCCGCTTCGCCTACGACCTGCGCACGATGGGGACCGTCATCCTTCAACACGGCACGAACGACCTCTCCGCGGGTCGCGACCCGGTGCCGTACCTGCGCCGCATGGCGAAGCACGCGATGGCCGAGGGCCGCCGTGTCATGTTCACAGGCGTCACGCACCGCGAGTTGCCCTGTGCGTACAGTTGGCTCCGGGCGAACGACGACATCAGGAAACTTGCCGCCGACCTGAGGTGCACGCACGCAAGCTGGAACGGTGTTGCGTATTCGTCCGAGGACCTGATACACCCTGACGCGGCGATGGCAGAGCGCCTCGTCACCCGGCTCATGGAGGCACTCGCTCAGCCGCAAACTGCCGGCAGTGAAGAAGCTCGGGCGTGAAGCAGCGCTCGCTTTGTCCCCTCCTCCCCTGCCAGCGGCCGCAGCAGAACCTGGTTGATCAACAGCCACCGCCGCTTGTGCGCATCAGCGGCTCGCCGCCTCGAAGAAATCGAGGATCTGTTCGCCAAGCAACTGTTCGCCGCTGTTGAAGTGGGCCATGACCGACACGTGGTTGTGCCCGGCCAGGCTCAGGTGCCGCGGCGCGATGCGCCTTGCCTTGGCCATGCGCCACGCAAACTCGGTTGCATAAACATCCAGCAGTGGGTTTTCGTACTGGGCATGGACGATGAAGGTGGGTAGTTCGAGCCGGTGCGCATGCGCCATCGGTGACTGGTGCGCGTAGGTTGTCATGTCGTCGCCAAAGTACGCGCGAACGCCGGCCGCGTTCGGATTTTCCGGCAGCGTGTCCGCCCGCAGGCGCGCCGACACCAGCACCAGGCAGCGCAGGTGCCGGCCCATGAAGCCGAGCGCGGGGTCGCATGCGTAGCTCGCCGCATGGGTGCCGCCTGCCGAGTGCCCGACGAGGCAGACGGTATCGGCGTCGCCGCCATGTTCAGCCGCGTGGCGTGCGACCCACTCGCAGGCCATGCCCACGTCGCGGGCACCTTCCGGATGCGCTGCCTCGGGCGCAAGCCGGTACTCCACATTGATGCCCACGCAGCCCTGCCGCGCGAACCACGCGAGCACGTTGCCGTACATCGCCGCATTGATGTCCTTGCTGCCGCGCACGAAGGCGCCGCCATGGACAAACATCACCACGGGCGCACGCCGCGCGCCATGCGGCCGGTAGACATCGAGCACCTGCCGCGGATGGGCGCCATAGGGCAGATCGCGGATCACTACATAGCCGTCGCTGGGCGCCGCCATGAGCAGGGGCAGGTACACAGCCTTGACGCGGTCGCCGGCCGCGCGTATGTCCTGCGGCCACGCCGGACCGGTCTCGCGCAGCAATCGCTCGATCGCGTCGGGCCTGTCGATAGTCATGCCTGGCTTCGCTTCGTTGAGTCCCGTGGCTCAGCCGGGCCGGAATGCCGATGCCTCGACCTCCACGCGCCATGCCGGATGGGCCAGCGCCCTGACGACCAGCAAGGTCGATGCCGGACGCGCCTCGCCCAGGAACATGGCGCGCACCGAACCGAGCCGCCGCACATCGCTGCCGTCGGTCAGGAAGGTCGTCACCTTCACGAGGTGCGACACATCCATGTCCGCGGCGCGCAGCACGGCCACAAGGTGGGTCCAGGCCAGTTGGGCCTGGGCCTCGAAGTCGCTGGACACACTGCCGTCGACGGCCATGCCGACCTGTCCGGCAATGTGCAGCCAGGTGCCGGCGCCGCTCACGGCGATGCCGTGGCTGTAGGGGCCGCCGGGCGGCGGGACATCGGGCAGCACGATGCGGGTGGCGAGGGTGTTCGTCATCAGTGCACCGCCCCGTCGAGTTCGGGAATGAACGGGATCTCGACGCCGTAGACGCCGATGTCCTCGCGGATCTTGTCGACGCCGCGCTTGATGATGCCCATCTCCTCGTCGGGATGCGTGGCGCCGAGCCCGTGGTCCGCCGCCAGCGCCCGGTTGCGGCCGGAGCGCCGGCGTTCGTCCTCGGGCAGGTTCACGACCGCGTAGACGCCGTTGAGCAGGCTGCCGCGCAGCTTCTTCGCGACCTTGATGCCGATGGTCTTCTTTTCGTCGGCCGGCAACTCGCTGAAAAAGCGCCGCATGATGATGCGGCCGAACTGGATGTGCCGCGCCTCGTCGCGCAGGATCAGCCGGCAGGCCTCGCGGATCGAGCCGAAGCGCGCGTTCTCGTAGCGCGCCTGCAGCAACTCGCCCGACAACTGCTCGAACAGCGTGTTGACCGACAAGCCGGCGAAGAAGCTCATTGCCCGCTCGTCCTTCTCGTCGTGAAAGCGCGGAATGATGTCCCGGAAGTAGTCGGCGCGCGGCGTGGGTTCGTACGCCCCCAGGTGCTCGGCGATGCGAAAGCTCGCCTCGTGATGGCGGAACTCTTCGGCGATGAAGTTCGTGATGTGCTGTTTGATCTCGAAGGGCTGGTGTCCAAAGATCGCATCGCGCAGCCGCTCTGCGCCGTAGGGCGTCGCGCCATGCTCCATCCAGGCGCGCAGGCTCCACCATTCGGCGCCTGCCTGGCGGACCTCGGGCGGCAGGTCCGCCTGCCGCAGATCGGTGTAGTCGATGTCGGCCGCAGGGTCCCAGGCCATCTCGCGCGCCTGGGTGCACAGGCGCCAGACCTCGGGGTATTCCATCTGCGAGACCACCGGGTAGGGGTTGGGCACGGAGGGGATTTCTTCGAGCAATGAGGGCTGCATGGGCAATGTCCGTCGTGGGTGGATGGGTTGGAGGTGCTTCAAGACGAACAGTCATGCTAGGAAGGCCGTGCTCATACATCCAATACTGTTTAAAGTGGCTCGTCATTCGCCGCAGGTATCTCCACGCCCATGATCGAATTCAGGCAACTGCGCCAGTTCGTGGTGCTCGCCGAAGAGCTGAACTTCGGCCGCGCCGCCATCCGGCTCCACATGTCGCAACCGCCGCTGAGCGTGGCCATGCGCAACCTGGAGGCCCAGGTCGGCGCGATGCTGTTCGACCGCAGCCGGCACCACGTGCGCCTGACGCCCGCCGGCCAGGTCTTCCACAAGGATGCGCAACGCCTGCTGCAGCAGGTGCAAGCGGCCACCGAGCGTGCGCGCCGCGCGGCGCAAGGGCTCGAAGGCTCGCTGCGCCTGTCCTTCGTGCCGAGCGCCGCACTCAATGTGCTGCCCGCGATCTTCAAGCGCTTCCAGCACGACTACCCGACCGTGCAACTGCGGCTGACCGCCGAGACCACCGCGCGCCAGCTCGAAGACCTGCGCAAGGGCGAGGTCGAGCTCGCGCTGGTGGTGGGCCCGGTGTACGAGGCGCGCGACCTGGTGCTGGTCGACCTGCAGGCGCAGAAGTTCGTGATCGCGGTGCCGCGCAGCCATCCGCTGGCGACCCGAAGCTCGGTGAAGATCAAGGAGCTGGCGGCGGAACCGTTCATCTCGTTTCCGGCCTCGGAGGGCGCGGGTTTCGTCGCCGCGTTGCTGGGCGCCTGCCAGTCGGCCGGCTTCCTGCCCAAGGTCGTGCAGGAAGCGGCGCAGATGCAGTCGATCCTGACGCTCGTGGCCGGTGGGCTGGGCATCGCGCTGGTGCCGGCGTCGATGCGCACGCTGGCCATGGCCGATGTCGTCTTCCTCGAAATCGCCGGCACCCGCCCTCCTCCCACCTACCAACTCGTGTTCGCCCACACCAGCCACAACGACAACCCGGTGGTGCAGTCCTTTCTCTCGGTGGCGCGCAAGACGGTCGAACTGGTGGAGCGGTAGTCCGCTCGAGGCACACCAAAAAGCCGCGGTGATTCACGCCATGTATGAACCGCCGCCGGTGAACGTATTGGACAGACGGGCACCGGCATTCGCACCATGCGGTTCCCCACATGGAGTTCGCCGATGACATCGTTTCGCCAGTTGCTTGCCGTTCTGCTGCTCGCCGCCAGCACCGCCGTGCCGGCGCTGGCCGAGGGCTACCCCGAGCGGCCCGTCACGATCGTCGTGCCCTACCCTGCCGGCGGCTCGGCCGACATCCTTGCGCGCACGGTCGGCCAGAAGCTGTCGGTGCAGCTCGAACAGCCTGTGATCGTCGAGAACAGGGCCGGTGCGGGCACAGCCATCGGCGCGCGCTTCGTCGCGGAAGCGAAGCCCGATGGCTACACGCTGCTGCTCGGCACCGTGAGTTCCCAGGCCATCAACCCGGCCATGTCGAAGGTCGGCTACGACCCGGTGAAAGACTTCGTGCCGGTGAGCGCGCTGGCCTCCATCCCCTTCGTGCTGGTGGCCAACCCGAGCGTGTCGTACGTCAGCGTGGGCGACCTGATCGCGGCCGCCCGGCAGGGGCCGGGATCGATCGGCTATGCGTCCGCGGGGCCCGGCACCTCCAACCATCTGGCCGGCGAGATGCTCGCGTCGGCCGCGAAGATCAAGCTGCTGCACGTGCCCTACAAGGGCAGCGCGCCCGCGTTGGCCGACGTGCTTGCGGGCCATGTGCCGCTGATGTTCGACCTGCAGACCACTTCGCTGCCGAACATCGCCACGCGCAAGCTCAAGGCGCTGGCCGTGACCAGCAGCCAGCGCAGCCCCTTGCTCCCGGGCGTGCCGACCGTTGCGGAAAGCGGGCTGCCCGGTTTCGAGGTCAGCGCGTGGTTCGGTGTCTTTGCGCCTGCCAGGGTGCCGGCCCCGGTGTTGAAGAAGCTCTCCGCCGCCATGGCTCGCGTCCTTGAAGATCCGGCACTTGCGCAGCGGCTGCGCGATCTGGGCGCCGAGCCCGACGCGCGCAACGCAGCGCAGTTCTCGGCCTACGTTGCCGAGGAAGCTGGCAAGTACGCCGCGGTGGTGAAGACGGCAGGATTGGCGCCCTGATTTCGGAGAGGATTGCAGGCCCGAAATGCGTGTCGATTTCCAGCAGGCTCATTCGACGTAACCATTGAGGGTCTTCCTCTTTTTCTTCAGGAGAAATCAACCATGGCAACCAACACCGTCCGTCTGCACCGCGTTCTGCGCACCTCGCCAGACCGGCTCTACCGCGCCTTCATCGAGCCCGGCGCGTTCGAGCGCTGGCTGCCGCCCTTCGGATTCACCGGCAAGGTTCACACCATGGAGCCGGTGGTGGGCGGGGCCTGGCGCATGTCTTTCACCAACTTCGGCACCGGCCACGGCCACTCGTTCGGCGGGAAGTACCTGGAACTCATCCCCGGCCAGCGCATTGCCTACGACGCGACCTTCGACGACGCCAACCTGCCCAGCACCATGAAGACCACCGTGAGCCTGACGCCGGTGTCCTGCGGCACGGAAATGTCTGTCGTGCAGGAAGGCATCCCCGACGTGATTCCCGTCGAGATGTGCTACCTGGGCTGGCAGGAATCGCTTGTCGCCCTGGCCCAGTTGGTCGAGCCGAATATTCCGGGCTGAGGGCCTGCCCCTCTCAAGCGCGAACTGGCTCGACACCTCCCGCGAATTTTTCCGCATACATCCGGAAACTCGCGTTTCGCTGGTCGAGCGCCTCCTGCGTCAAGGGCACCATGATCGGAGCGCCCTCCTGAGCGAATGCCTGGCATTGCTCGACGTAGGGGCGCAGGCGCTCGTGATAAATGGGAGATGCAGCGCCCATGTCGCCGTTGCATTCGGTCCAGGTTCTTGCGAGGGTTTCCGCGGCCACCATCGCCAAGGTGGTGCCCATGCCTGACAGCAGAGCGGCACAGTGGCCCGCGTCGCCAATGACGGCCACGTTGCCACGGATCCATCCTGGCATGTGGGTCTGACTCACCGAGTCGAAGTAGAAGCCCTTCGCGGCGGGGTCCGTGAACGCCGCGCGCAGCGCGGGCACCTGCCATGCGTCGACGCGTGACAAGAAGCCATCGATGATCTTCCGGTGAACGGCCAGATCGCGGTATTCATATTCGATCTGGGGACTGGCGGCGAGCATCAGCGCCTGCGGCCCATCCCCCGCGTCGCGCACAGCGATGGTCAGGCCGGGCACATTGAGCAGCCCTCGGCGCCATTGGCGATCGTTCGGGAGATCGACGAGCGCGACGTAGTAGCCAAAGTGCCGGACGTAATCCTTCTCGGGCCCGAAGGCGAGTTTGCGCACATTGGAGTGAAGGCCATCGGCGCCGACCACCAGTTCATAGTGGCTTCGCAGTCCATCCGTGAAAGTGACGTCCACACCGTGGGGTCCGTCGTCGATCGAAGCAATGGAAGCCTTGAAGCGAAACTCGACATCGGCCGGTATGGCGCCCAGCAGAATCTGGTTGAGCCGATCGCGCGAGATCTCGATGTCCTCGTCGGTCTCATTGGCGAACCAGCGCAGGTCGAGGGTCGCGACTTGTGTTCCCGTGCCATCGAGGACCGGCGCCGGGGCCGAAATAACGACCTTTTCTTCATCGATCTTCCCCAGGATGCCCATTCGCTCTGCGGTCCCGAGCGCGCGTCCGCGGACGTCGATCGGCGCACCACCGGGGCGCAGGCCATCGGTACGTTCGATCACGGTCACTCGGTGACCAAGGTTGGCGAACCAGTAGGCCGCCGAGAGGCCGGCCATGCTGGCTCCGGATATGAGGACATTCATCGTGTGACTCCTGAGTGTTGGGGAGCGTGGGAACCAGGTGGGACTGCGCTGGCTTTGTGTCTACAGCTTGAAATCCCTGGCCATCCGTACCACCGCCTGCTTGTCGAAGTTGTTGATCTCGTCGATCAGCTCGTTCGTGAACAGGCGGTTCGTACCGCCAAGTTCCTGCGCCAGCTTGGGGTTCTTGCTGCTCTCGGCAGCCATTTCGATGTTTGCATTCCACTCCGCCAGCGACGACGCACCCATGCGCTGATCCGGATCGTCGGGGCGACGCATCCAGCTGTTCTTGCGGTCCTTCAGAATGAAGGCCAGCTCCTTGCGCGCTTCGTCCTCGCTGCGGCCCTTCGGCCTGCTTTCGGGATAGACCGCCCAATGCAGGTTGATCGCCACGTCGAGGTTGGTGCTCGAGAAAATGGTCGACTTCGCAAGACCCTGGAACAGCGCCACCAGCGCCTTGCGCTCCTCCTTCAGCAGCTTGCGCGGCACGCACAACCAGCCCGAGCCCGTTTGCGCGAATTTCGGCGTGAGCGGTACGTAGCGCAATGGGGTCCCGACCAGTTCGATGCGCGCAGTCGCGGTGTCGAATGCCACCATCGCGTCCACCCGGTCGTTGTCGATCGCCGCTCCAGCGGGTGCGCCGTCACCGATCGCGATGTACTCGCACTTGTCGTCCTTCAGACCCAGCTCGGCCAGCATGGTCTTGGTCACGACGATGCCGGCGTCGCCCTGGCTGCGCACGCCGATGCGCTTGCCGGCAAGGTCCGCCACCGACCTGATCGGGCTGCCTGGCTTGACCACGATCACATTCGCATTGCCGGGCAGCCATTTGTAGACGCTCACCAGATCGAGCGACGGGTCTTTCGCCATCGTGGGGAGCAGGATGCCCGGCACCGCGGGACCGAAATCCACGTGCCCGGCGCGCAGGCTTTGCAACGCCTGCGTCATGCTCGACATGTTGACGTACTCCACATCCACGCCGTTCGGCTTGTAGAAGTTGAGCCGGGGATGCTGGCCCGCAGTGCAGAAGCTCTGCTGTGGATCGTTCACCGCCGCGGTGTTCGCCAGCTTCATGACACGCACACTCTGCGCCAGTGCCGGCAGGCCGGCGCCAAGACCCATGGCACCAACGCCCAGGCCGAAATCACGTCGCGTCAACATGGTTTGCTCCTTCATGAAGAAAATAGCGGGGGTCGCGGCCGGCTCAAGTGCTCACCGTGCGCTGCGAAGCGTCGGCCGGCATCCAGTGCAGCACGCGCCGTTGCACGCGGCGCAGCACAGAGGTCAGCAAGATGCCGATCACCGAGAGCACGACGCACACCGCGAAGCTGCCACCGGTATCGGCCTGCGCTTCCATCTGCAGGATCAGCACGCCCAGCCCCGCCTGTGCGCCCACGAACTCGCCGACCACGGCCCCCACCACGCTGAAGGCCGCGGCCATGTTCAGGCCCGCGAAGATGTACGGCAGCGCACCCGGGAACTTGGCCTTGCGGAAGATCTGCCAGGGCGTCGCGGACAGCGAGCGCAACAGGTCGATGCGGTCGTTGTCCACCGCCTTGAAGCCCGCGATGCTCGTCACCAGCACCGGGAAGAAAGTGAGCAGGCAGATGATCACGACCTTGGAGCTGATGCCGAATCCCAGCCAGACCACGATGATCGGCGCCACGGCCACCTTGGGCACGCTCTGCAGCGCCGCCACATAGGGCTCCAACAGAGCCTCCAGCCGGGGCATCTGGGAGATCACGATGCCGATGGCCAGCCCGATACCACCTCCGATGAAAAAGCCGAGCAGGATCTCCGCGAGCGTGACGCCGCCGTGGTACCAGAAGCCGTCCTTCGCCATCGGCCCGGTGGCCAGGCCGCGCCACAGCGCGACGCCGATATCGCTGACAGGCGGCACCAGATGCCGGGGCACCTTGAACAAACGCACGGCGGCTTCCCACGAACCGAGCAGCGTGACCAGCAACAGGATCGATTGCACGCGGGTGGATGCCAGCGGATTGGCCCGCCCGCGACGCGGCGGTGGCATGACGGCAGAGGCCGGCTGTGCAGACGAGGCGGAGGGCATCATGGCGGTGGTCATGGAAACTGCCTTTCAGTCGAAAGAAGCGGCATGCGAGAAGCGCTCGCGAATCGACGCGGAAGCCGCGGCAAAGGTCGGGTGGGACATCGCTTCCATCGAGCGCGGCCGCGGCAGGTCGATGGGCAGTACGCGTTCGAGCGTGCCGGGGCGAGGCGACATCACGAACACCTTGTCGCCCAGGAACACCGCCTCGGGGATCGAATGCGTGATGAGCACCACGGTCTTGCCGCTTTCCATCCAGATGCGCTGCAGCTCCAGGTTCATGCGCTCGCGCGTCATGGCATCGAGCGCACCGAAGGGCTCGTCCATCAGGAGGATCTTGGGGTCGTGCAGCAACGCCCGTGCGATCGAGGCCCGCTGTTGCATGCCGCCGCTCAACTGGCGCGGCAGCTTGTGCTCGAAGCCTTCGAGCCTCACCATCTGCAGCAACTGCATGGCGCGCTCGCGTGCCCTCTTCCCGTCCAGCCCGAGCACTTCGGCCGGCAGCATGACGTTTTCAAGAATGGTGCGCCAGGGCAGCAGGATGGAGCTCTGGAAGACCACGCCCACATCGCGCCGCGTGCCGCGGATCGGCTGGCCGTCGAGCATCACCGAGCCGGTGCTGTAGTCGAGCAGCCCGGCCAGGATGCGCAGCAGCGTGCTCTTGCCGCAGCCGCTGGGCCCGACGATGGTGACGAAGCTGCCCTGCTGGATGCTGCAGTCGACGTCCTTCAGTGCGAGCACACCTTCGTTGCCGCCGCCGAAGGTCTTGGACAGGCCCTCGATGCGGATGTAGTCGGGCCGTAGCGGTGCATTCATGCGATGGCTCCTGCGGGGTCCAGGAACCGAACCATGTGGCGGGCCAGCACCTCGGGGGCCTGCAACGCCGTCACATGCCCGACGGCCGGCATCAGCACCGCGTCGGCACCACGGATGCGGGCAGCCATCGCGAGCGTCACGCTCGGCGGCACCACACGGTCGAGCTCGCCGGCCGGCAATAGCGTGGGCGCGACGATGTCCGCCACGCCGCATTCGAGCGAGGTCTGCACAGTCGCGAGGCGGCGTGCGGACCGTGCCGATTCGGGCCGCGCATTGGCGAAGATGCGCCGCAGTTCCGGCCTTTGCTTCAGGAAGGACTCGGGAAAGAACCAGGTCGCCAGCTCTTCGGCAGTGCCTGGAAGTCCGCGTCGCAACTCGGCAAGGCGCCGTGCATCGGGGCACAGCTCTTCAATGGGTCTGGGCAACGGCCATGTACTGCCCAGCACCAGGTGATCGACAGCGCGCGGATACAGCAAGGCCAGCGCCTGCGCAACACGGCCACCGAAAGATGACCCGAAGACATGCGCGCGTTTGAAACCCAGCGCACCGATGAATCGCTGTGCATCGTCCGCAAGGTCCGACAGCGTGCAAGCGTGTTCCGGGGCTTCGGTTTCACCGCAGTCGCGCTGGTCGTATGCGATCACGGTGAAGTGCCTGCTCAGATGCGGCACGAGCGCGGCGAACATCTGCCGCGAGGCCTCTGCGCCATGCATGAGCACGAGCGGCGGACCCTCGCCCTCGCGGTCGTAGGCGATGCGAACCTCACCCACCTGCAGGAAGTGCGTTGTCATGCGGCGTACCCCGCTTCATCGGCCAGCCAGAAGGTCATTTCCACCTTCAGCCCGCGCGGGTCGTGCAGGAACAACTGGTGGATGTCCCAGCCCGGGATCGGTGCCTCGCTGAACGGCACGCCGAGCGCGCCCAGATGCGCGCGCATCTCGTCGAGGCCGTGCGAACGGAAAGAAATATGGTCGACATGGCCCGTGGGCGGCTGCGGCGCGGCATCCCGCGTGGAAAGGTGCGCGAACAGGTGCACGATCGGCTGGCCGTTCGCGTAGAGCCAGGCACCGGGCGCCGGAATGTCTGGCCGCGCGCCGACCTGCAGGCGCATCACGCGGGTGTAGAAGTCCACCAGCTCGGGCAGTTCGTCCGGCGTGCAGCGGATCGTGTAGTGGTGCAAGGCGGTCACGGGCATGGCATTACTCCTTCAGTCCGGCCGCACATCGGCGGCGGAAGCGGCAGAAACGACAGAAAAGGCGGGCAAGCTCGTGAATCGGTAGGAGAGCCCGGGCATGGCCGGCACCCAGCGCGTGGCAGCGAGCGCCAGCAGCCGAATGCCGAAAACTTCCTCCGGCAGCCAACGATCGCGGGTGCCGAAGACATTGAAGGTGGCATAGCAGAGCGTGCCCTGCATGAGCGGCACGTTGATCACGCTGCGCAGCCTGTGGGTGCGCATCTGCTCGAAGTCGTCGAAGTGCTGCGCGAGCACGTCTTCGCCCTCGCCGACGAAGACGCGCCCCTGAACAAAGAGGCAATCGGCCCAAGGCGTCAATGTCTTGCGCTTCGTGCCGTCGACCGGAAAGCTGGCCGCCTCCGACGAATGGAAACGGCGCAGAAGAACCTCGCCTGCCGCATCGCGCGCGGTCGTCACGTTCCGCTGGATGCTGAAGATCGACTGCGGGGCTATTCGGCGCCTGAGCCTGTCGAGTGTGCGCAACCCCTCTTCCTGCGTAGCGCAGGCTGCGAGAACGTCCAGGTCCTGGTCTTCGAGGCTGCATGGCGATTTCATGAAGAAAGTCTAGGCCAGGCAATTCACAAGAAGCGCTTATAAACTGATGAACCGATAACTCTGGAGTTATGACTTGGCGCTCTTTCACGATCCCGCCGCGGCACTGCACCAGGCGCTGCTATCCCGTCTGAAGCTGCGTCAACTCGCTTTGCTGCAGCGCATCGATCGCCATCGAACGCTGGGTCGGGTCGCCGCCGAGATGCGGCTGAGTCAACCCGCGGTCACCAAGGCGCTCAAGGAGGTCGAGGACATCTTCGGCAGCCCGATCTTCGATCGCACGAGTCGCGGCCTCGTTCCAACGCCCTCCGGCGAGGCGGTCCTGGCCTATGCGAAACGCTGGCTGGCGGAGCTGGAAGCGACTGCCCAGGTTCTTTCATCCTACGAAGCGGGTCGGGGCGGCCGCGTGCGGCTCGGACTCACGCAGCAGGTGCCGCAAAAATTCATCTCCGCCCTGCTCGATCATTTGCTCCATCGCACGCCGCGCGTGACGGCAATGGTGCGCGAAGGCACCACCGACGAGTTGGTGGGCCTGCTGCTGGCTCGGGAACTCGACTGCGCGATCGGCCGCTCCTACGACGGTGACGCCACCGGGCTCGTGCAAGAGGCGTTCTATGAGCAGGCGCCATGCCTCGTGGTGTGCGCCAGGAGTGCAAGAAGGCTCTCGCGCGGGCCGCTGGATTGGGCGCGGCTGGCAAAGCTCGACTGGATCCTTCCACCGCCGAACACACCGATGCGGCGGACCTACAACGCGGTCTTCGTCGGCGCAGGCGTGCAGCCGCCGGTGCCCATGCTGGAGACCACGTCCATCAGGACCCTGGAGACCGCCCTGCGCGATGAGCCGAACGCCATTTCCATTCTTTCCCGTGACGTGGTGGACGACATGGAGGCCAAAGGCCACTGGCGGGCACTGCCCTACCCACTGGGGTGGAATCTTCCGCCCGTGAGCTTCCTTACCACTGCTGCATTGCAAGAAAACCTCATGGTGCGGGAACTGAAAGATGTGGTCGTGAAGGCCACGGCCGAGATGACGCAGCAACGGTCGTCGGCGCGTACCCCAGGCAAACAACCTCCATCTCCGGTTGCGTAAAGTCACCGTGGCTTTACGGTTCGTTCATCAAAGAACGCACACCGCAACGCCAACATCCGGGTGACCGGCAGCCTGTGCCCGATGTTGATTCGTCGGTCGGCGCTGCCGGGCCGCATGACGCAAAGGAAGACGACGGTATGACATCCATTGCATTGCAACCCGGCGGGAGTACCCCTGCATCTCTCGACATCCAGTCCGAGCTGGCGATTCCCACACTGGTGGCGCAGGTCTACGAATCGGCACCCGCGGCGGAACGCTGCCACCTCGTCGAGACGCTGCTGCGGCCCCTGGGCGTGCTCTCGCTCGTGGCCATCGCCAACGGCATCTTCGCGAAGATCAGGTTCCGCAACGCCGGGCAAGAGCTGAACGTGCGCGTGGACGACCTGCAGAACGTCCACGCCGCCGACATGGTGGCACTGGTCCACCACGCACAGCAGGTCAGCGTCGAGACCGTCGACAGCCTGGTGCATCTGCTCACCAGCTCGGGCGGCCTGGCAGGCTCCGCAGCGGCGGCGCTGCTGATCGGCCTGCTGGTGCAGCGCGCCCGGTCGAGGCGCAGCACCCAGGCACAGGCCGACGACTCGTCCCTGGACCCCTGCTGAGCAGGCGCTTCCACCACGGCTTGCATTGAGGATCTTTGCCCGGCGGCTGAGCACCCGGCTGGGCGCACGCCACAGCCGCAGCGACCCAAGCACATTCTTCAAAGTCGCGTTATGGTTCGGTGCCGCCCACGATGAACCTCAAAAAAAGGCAGGATCCATGATCGATCTCAACATCAACGGCAAGTCCGTTGCCGTCAACGCACCCGAGGACATGCCCCTGCTCTGGGCACTGCGCGACATCGTCGGTCTGACCGGCACCAAGTTCGGTTGCGGCATCGCGCAGTGCGGCGCTTGCACCGTGCACCTCGACGGGCAACCCGTGCGCTCATGCGTGCTGCCGGTCGGCGCGATAGGCAAGAAGGCCATCACCACCATCGAAGCCATCTCGCAGACCCCTGCGGGCAAGAGCATCCAGAAAGCCTGGCTCGACGTCGATGTGGTCCAGTGCGGCTACTGCCAGTCCGGGCAGATCATGTCCGCCGCCGCGCTGATCCAGCGCACGCCCAACCCGAGCGACGCCGACATCGACATGGCCATGTCGGGCAACGTCTGTCGATGCTGTACCTACTCGCGAATCCGTGCAGCCATCAAGCAGGCTGCAACCGGCAAGGCCGAAGTGCTGCAGTCGGTGGTCGCGATGCCGGCCAGGAGCGCATCGTGAAGCCGGGCGCAGGCATCAGCAGGCGTGCCGCCCTGCAGGCCGGTGGCTTGGCGCTGGCCTTCACCTGGGTCGGCGGCAGCAAGGCCTTTGCCGCGATCAGCCCCAGGCAGCAACCGGCCGACGCGGCCGCCGCGCTCGCGGATGGCAACCCTGCGTTCGCTCCGAATGCTTTCGTTCGCATCGATGCCGATGGCGGCGTGCGCCTCGTGATGCCGATGGTCGAGATGGGCCAGGCCATCTACACCGGCTCGGCCATGCTGCTGGCCGAGGAACTGGGCGTTGAACTCGACCAGGTGCGCGTGGAGCATTCGCCGCCGAACGAGGCGCTCTACGGCATGCCGCTGCTCGGTGGCCAGATCACCGGTGGCTCGACCAGCACGCGCGGTACTTACGGCGTGCTGCGCGAGGCGGGTGCCGTGGCGCGCACGCTGCTGGTGAGTGCTGCGGCCGCGCAATGGAAGGTCGACCCGGCGAGCTGCACGGTGGCGCGCGGCGTGGTGAGCCATGCCGCATCCAACCGGCAGTTGGGCTTCGGCGCGCTCGCCAGCGCCGCCGCCAAGCTGCCGATGCCGGAAAAGGTGGCGCTGAAAGAGCCGAAGGATTTCAAGCTCATCGGCCAGCCGCTGCGGCGTGTCGATTCGGCCGACAAGGTCAACGGCACGACGCAGTTCGGCATCGACGTGCGCCTGCCGGGCATGAAGGTGGCGACGGTCAGGGCCAGCCCCACGCTCGGCGGTGTGCTCGCTTCGGTGGACGACAAGGCGGCGCGGGCAATTCCCGGCGTGATCGACGTGATCCGCATCAAGGATGCCGTCGCGGTGGTGGGTGAGCATTTCTGGGCCGCGAAACGTGGCCTCGATGCGTTGACGATTCAGTGGAAGCCAGGCCAGAACGCCACGCTCACCACGCAGGAGCTGCGTTCGGCGCTGACCAACGCGCTGGCGAAGGACAAGGCCATCATCGGCAAGGAAACCGGCAAGCGGCCCGAGGGCACGCTGGTGCAGGCCACCTACGACCTGCCGATGCTGGCCCACGCGACCATGGAGCCACTCAACACCACGGTGCACGTGCGGCCCGACCAGTGCGAGATATGGGTCGGCACGCAGGTGCCGACGCGCTGCGTGAGCGCCGCCGCCAAGATCACCGGCCTGGCCGAAGACAAGGTCGTGCTGCACAACCAGTACCTGGGCGGCGGCTTCGGCCGGCGGCTGGAGACCGATTCGGTCGAGCAGGCCGTGGCCTTCGCCAAACAGGTGCCCTACCCGCTCAAGGTGGTGTGGACGCGCGAGGAAGACATCCGCCACGACATCGTGCGCCCGATGTACCACGACGACATTTCGGCCGTGGTCGACGGCGACGGACAGATCCTCTGGTTCGGCGACCGCATCTCGGGTGGCACCGTGCTGGGCCGCTGGGCCCCCGCCTTCATGGGCAAGGACGGCATGGACGGCGACCTGATCGAATGCGTGGCCGAGCCCTGCTACGACCTGCCGAACCGCAAGGTCGAGTGGGTGCGGCACGACATGCCACCGGGCCTGAACGTCGGCTGGTGGCGCGGCGTGGGACCGACGCACAACCTCTTCGTCATGGAGAGCTTCATCGACGAACTGGCGCAGCGTGCAAAGAAGGACCCCGTGGCCTACCGGCGGGCCTTGCTCAAGAAGAACCCGCGCACGCTGGCCGTGCTCGACCTGGCCGCCGAAAAGATCGGCTGGGGCAAGGGAGAGTTGCCGGCGCGCGTGGGGCGCGGCGTGGCGGTGGGCGATCCGTTCGGCAGCCGTGTGTGCGCCATGATCGAAGTCGAGGTCTCGCCGCAGGGCGAAGTGCGCATGCGGCGCGCGGTGGTCACGCTCGATTGCGGCATTGCCGTGAATGCAAGCTCCATCGAGGCACAGATCCAGGGCGGCCTGTTGTTCGGCCTGAGCGCCGCGCTCTTCAGCGAGATCACGCTGCGCGAGGGCGCCATCGAGCAGAGCAACTTCCACGACTACCGGATGCTGCGCATCAACGAGGCGCCTCCGGTCGAAGTCCACACCATCAAGAGCGGCGAGGCTCCTGGCGGCCTCGGCGAAGTCGGCACCGCCATCGCCGCGCCGGCGCTCGCGAATGCGATCTTCGCAGCCACCGGCGTGCGGCTGCGCGCGTTGCCGGTGAACCGTGCGCTGCTCGCCCAGGACAAGGAAGCGCTGAAGAAAAAGATCGCCAGTGCCGGGGCCGGCGAACACGGCGAAAGGAGCGCAGCATGAAGCGACTCTTCAAGGTGCTGGTGGTGCTGTTCGTCGTTGGCGCGGCGCTGTACTTCTTTCTGAATCGCACCGACAAATCCGAGGGCGAGGCGCCGGTGCTGGCCGGTGCGGCGCCCGATGCGGCGCTGCTCGTGCGCGGCGAGTACCTCACCAAGGCCGCCGACTGCATCGCCTGCCACACGGTGCCCGGCGGCAAGGGGCAACCCTTTGCGGGCGGCCTGCCCTTCGTGCTGCCGTTCGGCACGATCTACTCGTCGAACATCACGGCGGACCCGGAAACGGGCATCGGCAAATGGAGCGACGACCAGTTCGTGCGCGCGCTGCACGACGGCGTGCGCGCCGACGGAAAGCGCCTGTACCCGGCGTTCCCGTACACCTCGTACACCGCGCTGAGCCGCAACGATGCGCTGGCCATCAAGGCCTACATCTTCAGCCTGCCCAAGGTGAACCAGCCGAACAAGGAAGCCGACCTGGGCTTTCCGTTCAACCAGCGCTGGGCCATGGGCTTCTGGAACGCGGCCTTCTTCAAGAGCAGCCGTTTCGAGGCCGACCCGTCGAAGCCGCCCGCGTGGAACCAGGGCAAGTACCTCGCCACCGCGCTCGGCCACTGCGCCGAATGCCATACGCCGCGCAACGCGGGTTTCGCGATGGAAACGAGCAACAACCTTGCGGGCGAATCGATACAGGGCTGGCGCGCCTACAACATCACCTCGGATGCGAAGAATGGCATCGGCGCCTGGAGCGACGCCGAGATTGCCGCGTACCTGACGACCGGATATGCACAGGGCCGCGGATCGGCCTCGGGCCCGATGGGCGAGGCGGTGGAGCACAGCCTGCAGTACCTGAAGCCCGAGGACGCTTCGGCGCTGGTGAGCTATCTGCGCACGGTGCCTGCGAAGTCGGGCAAGAACCCGATCGAGATCGATGCCAAGGCGCCCTGGGCCGTGGCCGCGAGCGCGGCAGCGCCTGCATCCAACACGGCCGAGGGCCACGAGCAAGGGCTCAGGCTCTTCGCTGCGGCGTGCGCGAGCTGCCACCAGTGGAACGGACAGGGCCAGCAGAGCGCCAACGCCTCGCTGCTGGGAACGCGCGGCGTGAACGATGCGGACGGCTCCAACGTCACGCAGATGATCCTGCAGGGCGTGAGGATGCGGGTGCACGACCAGGAGGTCTACATGCCTGCGTTCGGCAAGGCCTACACCGACACCGAAGTCGCTGCGCTGGCCAACTACGTCATCGCGCAGTTCGGCAACAAGCAAGGCACGGTGACGCCGGAGTTCGTGGCCAAACAGCGCACGCGCTAGCCCTTTGCATGCTTCAGGGGCCTGACGGCCGCGTCCCCAGCTCCACGCCCGACCGGAGGGACAGCCCGGCGTCTAGATGCCGCCTCAGGGTAGGCTGAACGCCATGAGTTCGCTGGTCGTCTCACCGCCCATGCCGCCGGGCAAGAAGAAGCCGCCGGCGACATAGAGAGACTTGCCATCGCTCGCAGCCCCGGCGGCATGGCGGCCGCGTGGCATGGGTGCCAGTGTTCGCCAGGTGTTCATCTTCAGATCGAACCCCTCGTTCTCCGCGAAGGCTCTCTTCTCCTGCGGGAACTCGCCGCCCAGCACCACGGCGAGCCCTCTGTAGGGGTAATCGTCCTTTCCGTGCAGATTGATACGGTTTGCGCGGAAAATTCCAATGAAAACAACAACTTGCGATTTTCCGATGCTCGCTCTGCCTGTCCCTTTCGTGCAAATTGGTACGCTTTGCTCGTCCCCACCGATCTCAAGGTCGAGTCAGTCGACATCAGGACCAACACATCCCTGACAGCGATCGGTACACTTTTTTTGTGCGCCCAGCATCGGGGGGATCCCGGAGTCCGGCGCTGCAGCTTGAGGTCAGAGGAAACTCCTAGCTGCCACGGGCGAGTCGCGTTGGATCTACGGATCGTCGCCTCAACAACACGGTTGAGACACGCTCGTACTGGCACTGCCGCCCGGTTGTTTGCTTGCTAGCTCATACATGCCCTCTATTAATCCGCATGATTGTGGGGAACTGCTCTCTGAACACGTGCTTATGAGCCGTACAAGCATGGACTCCAGGCAGTGCAGCTCATGCAGTCGGGCGCGCACTTCGACGAGCTTTTGCGAGCCCAGTTGACGCGCTTGCGCGCAGTCCGTCTGTGAATCCAGTTCCAGCGGGCCCGCAACTTCATCAAGCCTGAAGCCCAAGCGCTGAGCACATTTGATGAATCTCACGCGCTGCACATCGGCTAAGCCATAACGACGCACACCACCCTGCGGCTTTGGTGGCTTGAGCAGCAGCCCTCTGCGCTGATAGAACCTGATTGCTTCCACCCCGACCCGGGGTGATCTCGATTTCGATGCAGATCACAGTGGCTTGAGCCAAGGGTATACCCGAAATCATCGGTCGCACTGCCGACACTTCAGCCGGTGCAAACCCATCGCTCCTTTGTGGTGTCATTAAGTTGACCAAACATTGCTGATGCCCGACCTCGCCGATGGGAAGCCGTCTTGTCCGAGCCTCTCCGTTCGTGCACCATTCCGGGGATGGAGAAAACTAAAGTACTTGCTACAACTATCGAGATGGCGCGCGCCGGTCTCGGCTTTACACCCACGGCAGCGCTTTCGTATATCGCAGAGCTGATTGAACGGGAGGATGCGCAGGGTGGGGTCCACGATCACAATGTCGAGCAGCTGCTTCGGCTGGGCGCGTGCATCTGGGCCCTGAGGCATAGCATCTTTGTGCCGACAGCACCTCGTGCAGATCTTGACGCAGCATCGAGAAATGTCGACGAGCGGTGCATTGAGCAAGCATAAGAATGCCCGCTCGAGGCGGGCATGAAACGTCAAAAATTCAGGACTTGCCGTGCTGCTTGGGAGTCGCTTGCTGAGGCTCCGACTTCTGGGGTGGTTGGCCCTGCTGCTTCTGCTTTTCCGGCGGGGATTGATCCTGCTGCTTGTGCGGCTGTTGAGCCGGCTTCTTGTCTTGCTGGTTGGACATAGACGGATTCCTGAAGGCGCAGCGACATTGACTGCCCAGCTATTCAGCTACAACGGCACCCTCTATCTGTAGGAATTTGCCGGTGCGGGCGGTAAGAAAGTGCGTGCCTTCCAACTCGCACAGTCAGTCTCAAAAGCGATGTTGGGCAATGCCGGCCTCGGATGGGCCGGTATCTCGCCTGTTGTGAACCCGGCCGAGTTCCACTCACCCGATGCTATCCACTGATTGCGTGCACAACTCTGTGGATAACGGGGGGAGAGAACTCGGGAAGCGGCGCCTCTTCTGGATCATGAATGAAATGCTCAAAAGACAGGCAGTCACCACGAGCCACTCAATAACCAGCAACCCGCAGTCAAGAAGTAAGACGCAAGTTCATGGGTTTCCCAAGCGGCCGCGCGCCTGAATAATGACCGCCGGTCGCAATCCGAGGCCACCAATAAGAAAGAAGAGACATGCCCAAGAAAAAGCAAGCCATCTGGACGCGACGTGCGTCACGCCAGAGCAGGTGCGTGGTGGTCGCCTCGTTCATAGGTTTGATTGCCAGCGCGGGCCATGCCGCTTGCCTTCCGACTACAACGCCCGCCGCCGGCACCAGCGTCGTCTGTGATGGCGTCAACAGCGGTGCCACCAACGTGACCGCCCAGCCGGGCAGCACCAACGTCACGATCACCGTGAATGCCGGTGCAACCCTCAATACCAATGCCACTCAGGCACTGGTGGTGCAAGACAGCAGCACGATCATCAACAACGGACAGATCACGGTATCGGGAGGCTCCGGTGGTTTTCGCGCCGCCATGGCGGCCACGGGCAACAACAACACCCTGACCAATAACGGCAGCATCCGCACCACCAGTTCGAGCACGGCAGGCATCTCGACCGCCTTGGGCGGCAACAGCACCGGCAGCCAACTAACGAACACGGGCAGCATCACGACCACGGGCGGCACCTCGCACGGCATCTACAGCATCGGGCCGGGCAACTCCCTCACCAACAGCGGCACCATCTCGGTCAGTGGCACGGGCGCCAAAGGCGTTTTCATGCAAGGCGGCAACCTGGTCACGAACGTGCTGATCAACACCGGCACCATCAGGGCCATCGGAGCCAACACGACACCCACCAGCGGGTTCGCGGACGCCGTACACGCCAACACCACGGGTGCCTCCACCTTCTACTCGCGCGTGGAGAACCTCGCGGGCGGCATCATGACCAGCGCCAACTCGGCCGCATTGCGCGGCCAGAACGGCAACGATACTTTCGTCAATGCCGGCTACCTCGAAGGACACGGCGGCACGGCGGGAGACAGCGCCATCATCATGGGCCAGCAAGGTACCGGCACATTGATTCTGCGCACCGGGTCGGTCATCAAGGGCGCAGCGGACGGCAACATCGGCAGCAAGCTCAGTGACGCCTTTCTGGAGGGTAGCGGCACCGTGGACAACACGTTCCGCAATTTCCAAAACCTGACGATGCGCGGCGATGCCTGGTCCTGGCTGACCGATGCCAGCTTCGCGCGCAGCATCCAGGTACAGACCGGCACCTTCACTTTCAACAGCACGCTCGCCGCTCCGCTCATCAATGTGTTGCCGGGGACTACGGTGGCCGGCACGGGCACCTTTGTCGGCAATGTGAACAACCAGGGCACCTGGCTGCCTGGCCCCGGCTTCGCCAATGGCTACGGCGCATTGACGGTGCGGGGCAATTACATCGGCACCGGGGCGCTGCTGCAGATCAACACCGTGCTCGGCAACGACAGTTCGCCGGCCGACCGGCTCGTGATCGATGGCGGCAGCGCTTCCGGCATCACGGGAATCCGTGTCGTCAATCACGGCGGTCCCGGCGCTTTGACGCTGGCCGACGGCATTCTGGTGGTGCAGGCTGTCAATGGCGGCACGACCGCGGCCAATGCCTTCTCGCTGACGGGGCCCGTTGAGGCCGGCGCCTTCACATACCGCCTGTTCCGTGGCGGAGCGACTGGCAACAATACGGACAGTTGGTATCTGCGGTCGTCGGGCTATGCGGTCGGCGGCACCATCGTCGGCTCGATGGCCGAGGCTGTCGCGCTGGTTGCTGCGACGCAGCCCTCGGGATCTCCCGCAGGCGCGATTGCCATCGAAAAGGTCAATCTCTACCGCCCCGAGGTGGCGCTCTTCACCGCGATGCCACAAGTGCTGCGCAGCGCCGGGTTGTCGCAACTGGGCACCTTTCATGAGCGTCAGGGCGATCAACAACTGCTGACAGACAGCCAAGGGGTGCAAGCGTCATGGGGTCGGGTGTTCGGTCGGAACGTGAACCAGCGCCTGCGCGGCGACGCGGACCCCGGCTTTGATGGCTCGGTGAGTGGCTGGCAACTGGGCCACGACTTCTACGTCGGCAGGGGCGACTCAGGCGCGCGCGATCGGGTCGGCCTGATGGGCGGGTATACGCGCGCGAGCGGCGACGTGAGCGGCTTGTCCGGCGGTGTGCACGAGGCGGCCGTCGGTCGCCTCTCGATCGAGGGCTACAGCCTGGGTGGCTACTGGACTCACATCGGCGCCGGTGGTTGGTACACCGACACGGTCCTCATGGCGGGCCGGTACAAGACCGACGTGCGCTCGATCCTCGGCCGTGGCGGCCGTCCGGATGCCAAAGCACTCACGGCGTCGGTCGAAGCGGGCTATCCCTTGGCGTTGAGCGATCAGATCGTGCTGGAGCCGCAAGCGCAGTTGATCTGGCAGCGCAGCACCATTGACAGCTTCCAAGACGGGCTCTCCGCGATCCAGTTCGGACGAGACAACGCCGTGACCGGGCGCATCGGGGCGCGACTGCAAGGCACTTTCAGCGGCGGAGGCGGCACCTGGAAGCCTTATCTCAAGGCCAACCTCTGGCACACCTTCAGCGGCCGCAGCGACGTCATGTTCGGATTCACCGACACCATCGCAACGCGCCGCAATGCAAGCGCGCTGGAAGTGGGTGTTGGAATCAGCGGCCAGTTGAACCGGGCGTTCGCGGTGTACGGCGGACTGGCCTATACCCGCGCCATTGGCATCACATCCGAGAACAGCACCCAGGGGCAGCTCGGCATGCGGTATTCGTGGTGAATCTCTCGAAACCGTCTGCTATCGCCGGGGCACGCCTCACAAAGGGTCTGTCGTAATAGGCTCGACGATGAAGCTTGAGTTCGGTTTCCTGTGCGACTACTTCACCAACGACGAATTCCGTCGGGAGATCCACACGCTGTTGAACCGGGGCGAATCGGTACACCAGCTCCAGCGTGCCATTTACCACGGCCGGATTCTTCCCGAGCGCGGCCGTCGGCGCGACGAAATGCGAGCGATCTCGGGCTCCCACGCCTTGCTTACGAACGTTGTCATCGCATGGAACACCATGAGGGTGCAGGGTGTCGTCGATCACTGGCGCAAGGAAAAGCACCCGATCGAAGATGCCTGGCTGCGTCGTATGGGGCCGGTGCACTTCGGGCACATCAATTTCCGCGGCACCATCGCCTTCAGAATTGAGCAGTTCGAGGACGCCTTGTTGCACAAGAGCTCGCCGCAGCGTCGTGCCGTCCAGGCCGGGTGATGGGCAGGGGCAGCGCTGCTATTTGCACGTGAATCAGAAACCTCTCAAAACGGGTTCTTTCGTAAGTGACTGATTCATATAGAGATTTAACGCCAAACCGCTGCGATTTGCACGCGACTCAGAAACGCTGCCTTCCGGTAGCCGCCCAGGCCGAGCGCGTCGACTACGCGTCACGCGGCAGGCGGATGGTGAAAATGCAGCCCGCGCCCGGCACGTCTTGTACGGTCAACGTGCCAAGGTCGGCCTCCACGCTTTGGCGCGCGATCGAAAGACCCAGGCCCAGACCGGATTTGTCATGGCTGTGCTGATTGAACGGGGCGAACATCCTGGTGGCGCTCCCTGGCGGCAACCCTCCACAGTGATCTTCGACTTCGATCAGTACGTGCTCGCCGAGCGCATGCGCCTTCAAGGCGACGTCGGTGTGGGCGTGAGTGAACTTGAACGCGTTCTGCAGGAGATTGGCCAACGCGGCGAGCAGCAGCTCCCGATTTCCGCGAATGGCCAACAGGGGATCGACCGGGTGCACCTCGAAGGCACAGCCTGCGGCGCTCGCAACCAACTGGCCCGCGGTTTCAGCGTCCTTGATGAATGAGGCGACGGAGAACGTCTGTCGCAGTTCCGGCTGGCTGCTGCGCACCTCGGCGAGTGCCTGGCTGATCAAGGTGCCCATCGCCGACAGGCTGCGCTTCAGGACGGTTCCGGTGGCGCCACCCAATGTCATGTTGCCAAGCTCCAGGGCATGAATGGCAAGGGTCGCCGTCCCCAGGGAATTGCGCAACTCGTGAACGAGGAAGCCGAGGCGCTCGCGCGCGTCGAGGTTCTGTTGATGCGCAATTTGCGTATCGCGCTGGTAGCTGAACTCGGTGACGGCGGCGGCGATGGCGTTGTCCAGGCACCGGTTCAGGGTGCGGAATTCAGCGACCGCGAAGGGCGCGTCGCATTCGAACGCCATGTCGTGATCGCCTGGCAAAGGTCGCCATAGTCGTGCACGACCTGGTCGACGGTGTACCCCAGCTTGAGCAGTTCCTTGCCATGGGCTGTGGCGGTCACCCCCATTTCCGACAGGGCCAGCGAATCGCCGCCGGATGGCCCTGAGATTCTCATGCTGTCGGCAGTGTTGTCGTCTTCTTCTGCGGCAAGGGTTCTGATCAGTTGCTCAAGGAACAGCGGGATGCCGTTGGTCAGCTGCTGTTCGGTGGCGGCGCGGCGGGGCCGCTGTGCAACCTTCGACTTGCACCGTGAAACCAGTTCCTCCCGGTTGTTGGTGAGAAAGTTGCGCATGCTCGGACCTCGGTGGCTTTCGCCTGGTTCATCAATGAATACCGTGCGCCTTGCTTCCAAAGCGCATCGGTCCATCGTTACCCGATGGAGATGCAGACGTCTGTACGGTGCCGCACATTGCCGGGCTGTCGGATTGAGAAGAACCGAATCAAATGCAACACGAAGAAACCAAAAGCAACAAAAGCAATCGAATGCGAATGAAAGTTTCGCCCTGAGGCGTAATGCCTTACCGTCCGCCGCCTACAACAATTAACGTCACAAAGGGGCTTAAATGCGAAGCGAGTGCAAAAACTTGTTGACAGTCGATGAAGGTCTGACGAGAAATTATTCAGGGCGCGGTCAATTCGACGGACAGGCCCTACACCCCGTCACAGCATTTCCGTGGCCGGATTTTCTCGCAGGACAGCACACCAAGCCGGTGCGCGTTCTGCTGGTGGATCCGGACCCCGCAATCCGACGGGTGATCGCGCAAGAGCTGCTGGACGATCTTCGCATCCAGCTTGATGGCCAAGCCAGCACCTTGCGGGAAGGCCGGCGCCTTCTGATGCAGCATGAGTTCGAGGTGCTGATGGTCGACGTCCGCCTGGACGATGGCAGCGGTTTCGAGCTGATCGAAGAGGCCAAGAAGCATCGCAGCGCACCCGAAGTCATCGCAATTTCTGCGCACCATGATGAGTCTCAGACTCTGCGCGCACTTGAACTCGGCGCGTCCGGCTACCTGGTCAAGAACGCATGGCTGCAAAGCTACGCACAGGCCGTCTTGCATGTGGTCAACGGCGGAGCCGCCGTCACTCCGACACTGACCCGCAGGTTGCTCAGCCGCCTGGACCACACGCGCGGTAATGAAACTCCTGTTCGTCCGTCGGGCAATAGAGCATCACTGTCCGGGCGAGAACGCGAGGTGTTGCGGCTGGTAGCGATCGGGAACATCAGCGCCGACATCGCGGCACAGCTCGCCATCAGCCCTCAAACGGTTAACGCTAACATGAAAAGCATCTATCGCAAGCTGCACGCGCACACTCGGGCGCAGGCGGTGAGCTTTGCGTCGCACCGGGGTCTGCTATAGAGGCCTGTGTAGGTTACGGCCTACAGCCCTGACCCGAAGAGGGTGGGCGAACGCAGTGGAGTCGTCGTCAGAGCTGAAGCAGCTTCAACGCCTGCTGCACCATTCAAAGAACAAGTCCAATTCGGCTGACTTGTCGAAAACCGCGTCTGCACCCAGCACCCAGCTCCAAGCTCCTGCGCCTCATCTCCTTCGTCGGATAGTTCGTGAGTACGACAACGCGCTGGTGGGGCAAACGTCCCAAGCATGCGCGCAAAACGGTCAAACCGGAGCCTTCGCGCAGAAACAAGTCCACCACGACGAGCTGCCAACGATCCGAGAGGCCATCGAGCAGACTGGCACCCTCGTCTGCTGTCTCGGCGAAGGCCACAACCTCCGCATCGGCAAGCTCCGCCATTGCAGGAACCAGGTTGTCCCTGATGGTCTTGCTGTCTTCGACGAGCACAGTGGCGAGTGGCATAGCATTTGAGGCGTTGGATCATCTTTCTGCCTGGGAAATCGAAGACGAATCAGTCATTGGTTATACGAGGAAGCCGGCTCCGGCATGTAGGCCAAAAGCTCAAGGTGCTCGTTCCTTGCTCCCCGTCCCTCGATCTTGGCTAGCATCGCCGCAGGTGCGTAAACGGAGGAACTCGATGTCAAAGCAGACGCCACAATCGGACCAGGACAGCGCGCCTGATCTCGCAAAAGCTCTCAAGGAAAACCGGCAAGCCACGAAAGCCGTCCAGCAGGCTGCGGACGATCTTTCCGTGGTGCATGCCGTCTTGGACAGCGAGGTGCCAAAGGAGACGCTGGCACCCGATGTGGGTGAAGCGATCGAACGGACAGATCAGCTTGAGAAGAAGCTGAACGAGTCAGGTAAGAACCTGGAGAAAGTCAACGAAAAGCTTGCGCGGGAATTGGCCAAACGCAGCTCGTAGCCCTAGGCCGATCAAGCGTCACCAGACGTGTGTGGCGCATCGGCGTGCGGGTGTCTAATCAGTGAAATTTTCCCATTCGCGCACCGAACTCAACGCGTAAAGATTACCGATGCCAGTTGGCATCCACAGAACCCACCAGTGATGAAAATGTCACTGGTCTGGAAACCCGCGCTGGCATGGACTTCCAGCGAGCTGGGCGGTGGCTTCCCCTGAAAAATTGGCTCGTCCCGTTGAAACAGCTTGTCTTCTATGGCAAGCATTTCTGCTCCGCAGAGAATGCAGGCGGACCGGCGAACGACAATAAAAAGACCCCAGAGTTTTGTCTGGGCTCTTCGAGTTGCTAGTGCCTTGCAAAGGCACGAGGTATCAGCGATTACTTCGGCAGCAGCACTTTGTCGACCACGTGGATCACCCCGTTCGACTGGATGACGTCTGCGATGGTCACGGTGGCGGTGCCGCCGTTTTCGTCGGTGATCATGACCTTGTCGCCGCTGGACTTGGCCGTCAGTGTTCCACCCGAGACGGTCTTGAGCGACGCCATGCCGTTGCCAGCCATGATCTGCTTCGTCAGCGCGGCTGCATCGAGCTTGCCTGGGACCACGTGGTAGGTCAGGATCGTGGTGAGCTTAGCCTTGTTCTCGGGCTTGAGCAGCGTATCGACCGTGCCTGCCGGCAGCGCAGCGAAAGCTGCATTCGTCGGCGCGAAGACCGTGAACGGACCGGGTCCCTTGAGCGTCTCGACCAGGCCTGCAGCCTTCACCGCTGCGACGAGCGTTGTGTGGTCTTTGGAATTTACTGCGTTGTCGATGATGTCCTTGGTGGGATACATCGGTGCGCCGCCGACCGTAACCTGCGCAATGGCGGCAAAGGAGCCCACGGTCAGGGAAGCGGCCAATGCGGCCACGGCGAGGCGATTGAATTTGCTCTTCATGTTCGGAATCTCCAGGTGGTAGTGCCGGCGCACGATGCGCATCGACTGCAGACAGTACGAGCGCCTTCGCCAGTTGGATTCGAACTTCGCGATTGACAGTGACGATGTCGCCTGAAAATCTCGACCATGGACTGAGGCGCTACTTCGTCCGACGGACTTTTGCATACTGGTGCTTGCCAGGCCAAATGTGCGATCGCCCATGCCCGCCGCCTGGCCGCCCGGAGGTCCGCAGCCTCGCTCACCGCAATGCGCAAGGGCAATCGTTCCCCCCGCAGTGGATGGCAGGGGATGGCCGACACCGCCATCGGCCTTCCTTGCTATTCGAAGCATTCGAGATCTGTTCGTCACCAGGGATTTTCCAGGGTGTTACGTTTCGCTTTTCGTGGCGCTTGAAATACGAAACGGTAGTGCCTATGTTGTCTTCTGTCGGAAATTGGTCAACCGAAAAGGAGGTATTGAAATGACCATGAACTTGCTCAAGCAAATCGCCGGCTCTCGCCTACCGGTCTCGTTCTATCGCACCGAGGACATTGACCAGGTCAGGCTGCTGCGGGCAGCCGGACTCGTGATCGCCCTGGTGCCGTCCCCCTCGGAGCCGGTCTCCCTGTCAGGGTCCCCTTCGGCGGCCCAGGTGCTGGCCGTCACCCAAAAGGGACGCGAGGAACTGGCGAAATTCGGCTATCCGGAAACTCGCCCCCCGCGTTGGCGATTCCGAATGCCGCGAATCAAGAATCCGGCGCGCGCTCCATCGCTCGGCCGCGCGACCACCCCCCACGAAACGGCCAGGCCGCATTGAGCCAGCCGCGCCGGGCTTGAAACTGTTGAGCCAGGCTTTCTGAATCATTGTTCGGACGCGCCGAGGGCACGCCCGCGGCGCACCCTTTCACTTTGACGGAGGTTTTCGCCATGTACCGTTCTCTGTTTTCCCGAGACATCTTCGCGGAGATGGATCGCCTGCAACGCGATGTGCAGCAGGCCTTCGACCTGTCTCCCACGATCCGCGGCTTCGCTCGCAACGGCTTTCCTGCACTGAACGTGGGCAGCACCCCGCAGGCCTTGGAGATCTACGCCTTTGCGCCGGGCGTGAACCCTGCCTCGCTAGAGGTGAACCTGGAGCGTGGCCTGCTGACCATCGCCGGCGAGCGCAAGAGCACTTTGCCTGAAGCCGGGGGCAAGTCGGCCGTGCACATCAACGAGCGCTTCGAAGGCGCATTTCGACGCGTGATGATGCTGCCCGACGACGCAGACCCCGAGGCCGTGCAGGCCAGGCTGAAGGACGGCCTTTTGCACATCACCGTGCAGCGCCGGGCCTCTGCACAACCACGCCGGATCGCCATTCAGTGACGACGAACGCAACGAACACAAGGAGATCTCATCATGAGCAACACCATCCAGAACTCGCCCGACCAGGTCGCACAGGAGATGACGGCGCAGAACGGGCAATCCCGCTACAGCGACGCGGCGCTCACGCCCCCCGTCGATGTGATCGAGGACGAAGGCGGCATCACGCTTTATGCCGATCTGCCGGGTGTCAGCCGGGACAAACTCAATCTTCATGTGGAAGCGGCAACGCTCACCATCGAGGCCGAGTCGGCGTTGGCGGTGCCGCAAGACTTGAAGACGAGCCACACCGAGGTAGGGCTGGGGCGCTTTCGCCGAGCCTTCACGCTCAGCAAAGAGCTGGATACGCAAGGCGTGACGGCCGAACTCGCGCAGGGCGTGCTGAAGCTGCGGATTCCCAAGGCAGCGCATGCCCAGCCACGGCGCATTGACATCCACGTCGCCTAGATGCGGAGGCGGGCGACCACTTGGCTGCCCGCCCACTGCCTTGAAGGTTGAGAGTTTCCCCCTGCAAACCCAAGGAACTTAGAAAAAGGAGTTGATCATGTCTTCACGGTTTGGCTCTTCCCTCGCGGGGAACGAAGGACGGATTCGCACCGCGATGAGCCGAGGCGCCAGCAAGCCCTTCATGAGCGAAAAACAGATCGAGGCGTACCTTATCGCCCGGGATCTGCTGCGCGCTATCCAGCGAGCTTCGTCGGCTTCGCAGCACGGCCAAGCGTTCAACTTCCTCGCAGGCACCCAAGGAGATCATCCCTGCCCCCCGCACTCGCAGGGCGGCCGCGTCAGCAGTCCGAAGATACCCGACCACTGAAGGGTTTCCTGTGCACATTGTCCACTGCGGTGCGCATGTTGTCGTGCGTCCCGCAGCGCGCCAGACCGCCCAGCGCTGCGAACGACCTCGTGTGGGCATCGAACAGCATCTCGTGTCCTTGGCTCGGGCACACCCACCAGCCAGAACATACTGTCGCAGTACCGGCGTCCTCACGCCCCCGCGTTCCCTTGATCGCCAAAGTCAACGGCCCCTTCGGTACAAGGGCATCCTTTCAGCGCAGCCATCAGGGCACACGACTGTCGACTTCGACTCGCGCCGCATGCCTGTACCAGCCTCTCAAGGAGCGATTCGAGGTCGCGTAACTCTGCCATCTTGGTGCGAACATCCGCAAGCTTCTGCTCGGCCAACGCTCGTGCCTGATCGCAGTCTTTCTCTTCGTCCAGCCTCAGCAAGCTGAGGATTTCATCGAGGCTGAATCCCAGTCGCTGGGCGTGCCTGATGAATCGAACGCGCCGCAAATCGCTTTCGCCATAGCGACGAATGCGGCCAGCCAGCCTCTCCGGCTCGGGCAACAGACCTCTGCGTTGATAGAACCGGATGGTCTCCACCCCAACGCTTGCCGCCCCCGCAAAAGCACCAATGCTCAGGTTACTGGTTTCCTTGTCCATGAGGCTTGACTCCGTACCTAAGTACGGATTTAAGCTTACATCAAATGCAAGCCGTTTAGAAAACAAAATGCCTCATGTACCCGGCTTTCCCCCAAGTTGCATGGCGACGGACATGCCTATGCATTCTGTGCATGGACCTGTGGCCCACCTGGGCAATTCTGTGCAACAGAATGCCGGCGAAGAGTTGTGGCCGCTGTACGAAGGGCAGCCGACCGTACTCACCACGCCGGTCAAGCGATATACCTCTGTGGCCGACCTTGACGTTGATCGCTACATCGGGGTCGCAGTGGAAGCGTTGGTTAAGACTTCCTCTGACTCGAATGATGGGTGGCCACTACGTGTCCTCACCGAGGATCAGGGAACGCCCACGACGATGTATTCGGTGTTCTTGCACCAGGCCTCCGGACTGATGGAGCGCATCGCCGATTTTTCGCTCTGTCGCCAAGCCGTTGAGTACGCAGAGACGATCATGGCCTTTCAGCTGGAAAGGGGTCAGCGTTGGGCAAGAAGCGGTCGGATATTCGATCTCTATTGTTTGACCAATCGCATAAGAAATCCGCTTTTCCTCGGGCGCTACTCCCAGCCGGGTGCACTGCGATGGGAGGAGGATCCGGCCAATGCCATGGTCTTCAACGGAGTTGCAGGCCGGGGCGAGACCCCCTTCGTTGTCTGGGGAAATCAACGCTTGTACAAGCAGTCTTGGCTTTCTGCGCAAGTGTTGTACACACGAAACCCGCCACGAAAACGCTAAGAAACCTGACTGCCCGATCCCTTGGAGTCGGGCGAGGGAGTACGCATTCCGCACGCAGGCATGGCTTCGATTCGCCCCCGCGTCCCAACCATTGCTCGACGAAGTTCCACACTGCCGGCCGCCACCGATCGGAACAATCAAGACCAGCGGGTCAAACAGAAACGAGCCTGATCATGGCAGGCTCAACCAATACTGAAGAGATTTCAAATTTTCCGGCCCGGATCTTGACCGCCGGGGTTCGCTCAGATGGGGACGAAGGAGTCAAAAAAGAACTCGAAGCGAGCGGCTATGTGGTCGACAGATATGCGAATGATGTTGCTGTCCGCAGGCAAGCGACTGCAGGCAACTGCTCGCTGGTTATCCTCGACGCAGCGCCATCCGATAGGGGGTACATCGTGCTCCTGCGAGCAATCAAGCGCTCTTCAACGGTTCCTGTGCTCGTTCTTTTTAAACGCGGCAAGATCGCCGACCTTCTCGAGGCTTTGAACGAGGGCGCAGACAATTACTTGGTCAAGCCTGTTGCGATCTCGAAGCTTTTGTTTTGCGTCGAAGAGCTCATGCAACGAACGAAAGCAGCAAATTCGACCGTCCTGAGACTCGCCGATCTTGAGCTTGATTGGTCAAGTCGAAAATGCTTTCGAAATGGCTCCGACTTGAGCCTGAGTACCCAAGAGTTCAGCATGCTGCGCACGCTATTTCTCCGCCAGGGGCAAGTCGTCTCTCGCGCTGTATTGGCTCAGGAAGTGTGGGGAAGGAAATTCGACGAGAAGTCCAACATGGTCGAAGTTGCTATCGCGCGCCTGCGCAAGAAGCTTGACGGCTCGTTCGAACTGAAGCTTGTGAACACGGTGCGTGGCGAGGGCTATTTCCTGGGGCCCAGGTCTGACATCCCAAGCGGCGCCTCGGACCATCTATTTGAAGAAACGCGATCTCGGGACGGCGACGCAACGGCCACGCAAGCGACCCTCATTCGGGTTTCGCAAGATTTTGACCCGCCTCGTGGCATCGAAGCGTTTGCGCTCGAAACTTAGCGAGGCGCAGTACTTGCAGGTGATCCATTTCATGGCGTGTCTCCTTTCGTGGCCAACGGGCCTCCGGTCGAGACCTCCGCAGTAGAGTCCGCAACCTCCAGCCATTTCGGCCCCTCCCCGGTGGCCAGCCACCTGGCATTCACCCCAAAGTAGTCGGCAATAGCAAACAGCTGCACCGGATCAGCGCTGTGAGTTCGACCTGAGCGCCAGTGGGTGACCGTCGGACGGCTTACGCCGCAACGGCGTGCAAGGTCAACTTTCCACCCGCGGTCCAATTCGTCAGTGAGTGCCTTGAAGCGTTCCGTAAAATTGCTGCTCATCGCTCTTTTGGCGGTCTGGGACAAATGCGATAGATACTCCATTTTGTGTCCTCGTTTTGCCATGATCAAACAATCGAATTCAGAATTCACGCTCATGCGAAGCAGCCCGTTGGCCTGCCGACACCACTGAACAGCCGTATCGACAAATTGGTTCTGCACAACTGAATGCACCGGATCGCCGAACGGACGCCCCAGACGCTGGCAGCCTGTGTGAAAAGAGACAGACGATAAATCGATTCGCTGATGTCGGACGCTGGATCGAGCATCAATTTGGAAGGCGTAGACCAGGGTGGCACGCGCTCTGTGACCTCTGGCAACGAACCTCACACAAAGTCTGTAGGCCCAACCTGCGCGCCAAGCGTTTGAGCCTCATCCGGGCAGTTCTTGCCCTGCAGGAGTAAAAGTGAACTTCCATCGTTCCGTCTATTTGAAATACGTTGCTGGCGGCTTTTTGCTGACTGCAGCGCTGTTCGGTGGCACCGCAGCCGTCGCCGGCGTAAGTTGGTCCATCGGCGTGGGCGTGCCCGGCGTCGTGGTCAGTGAGCCGCCCCCCGTGTACTACGAGCCTGCCCCGGTATATGCCCCGCCAGCTCCGATCTACTATCGGCCGCCGCCTCCGGTCTACTACCGTCCACCCCCGCCCGTCTACTACAGGCCGGCACCCGTTTACTACGACCCTCCGCCCCCCGTCTACTACGGGCCGCGCCATCATCACGGACACAGGGATTGGGATGATGACAGGGACTGATGTCACTGTGGATCATTGAAAAGCTGCACGCCGCAAGGCTCATTCGCGCAATGGTGCACTGAGCATCGGCCTCGGGTGGATCTGCGCGAGACCGAAAACTGAATTCGGACAAGGGTGCCGCTCCTTCGGACTCATTTTTTTCGACGCCGGCCCAACATGACATGGATCGGCAGGGCCGCGGCGGAGATAAGCCCCGCCATCAAGTGGATCTTCTTGATCCAGGGGGCGTCCTTACAGCGTGCGCCATCGCACCTGCGGTCTGGCAGCTTTATCGCGGCTCCATTTTGGGCGCACGCGACCTCGCCCCACGCTGAACGAGCATGACGGCAACTTGGAAAACTTTTGGCAGATTAGACTGCTGCCATGCAAGACATCATTGCCGGCTTTCTTCGCTTCCAGGCGGAAGTATTCCCCACTCGCAAGGAGCTCTTCAGGGAGTTGGCAAAGAGCCAGACCCCGAAGGCGTTGTTCATCTCGTGTTCGGACAGTCGGATGGTGCCCGAGCTCGTCACGCAACGAGAACCGGGGGATCTCTTTGTCATGCGCAACGCAGGCAACATCGTTCCTTCCTTCGGTCCAGAACCCGGTGGCGTCTCGGCAACCGTTGAGTTCGCTGTATCGGCATTGAAGGTCAGCGACATCGTCATCTGCGGGCATTCTGATTGTGGCGCCATGAAGGCGATTGCAACCTGTGCCTGCCTGGACACGATGCCTGCTGTGAAGTCTTGGCTGCGCTACGCCGACGCAGCGCGCATGATCAACGAAGCAAAACCGCACGCGGACGAACGCTCGCGCGTGGATGGCATGGTGCGGGAAAACGTACTCGCTCAATTGAACAACTTGCGAACGCACCCGTCGGTTGCGCTGGCACTTGCCCAGGGTACGCTCACGCTGCATGGCTGGGTCTACGACATTGAAAGCGGCTCGATCGACGCGCTGGACATGGGGACGAATCGTTTTGTGCCGTTGGCGAACCATCCAGCGGCTGGAAAGCCTGATAGCGCCTGACTAGGGGCCACCAGATCTCGTGCGGCAATGAGCGCGAACGCCTTTGATTCTGGCGCTATGGTGAACGCCAGCTGACCCGGTGGCCAGCCGCTGTTGCATCGTGACGGGCATCGTCCTCGGTGTGCAAATAGATGCTGGTCGTGCTGATGTTGGCGTGGCTCAGGTTGTCGCGAACCACTCTCAGGTCGGTCCTACCGCCCCGACCATGCGACAAACCACAGCCAGAGCCACCCCGCGACCGCCGACAACGTGAACATCAGCACGAGTGCCGTCGACGCGCGGCCGAGCCAGCGCGCACAGACGCTGATCTAGTCGTCGCTCCGGGTGCGGCACTCTTGCCAGACACCCAGCGGCAACATGTGCCATACCAGCCAGGACAGGCCCACCAGCAGCACTACGTCGTCCAGGTAGCTCGGCATCGGCAACACTTCTGGAGTCCAGTCCACGGGACTCGCGGCGTACACGAGAACGAACAGCCAGATGGCCTTTGCCACGCGCGGCGTTTCACGGTGCAAGCTGCTCAAACACAGCGACAGCAAGGTTCCTGCGCAACGGCGCGGCCACGCAGTGGGATTCATGGATGTTCTCTCCTTACCGAAGCCACAGCCACAAACCGACCCCAAATGCGATCCATACTGCGACAACGAAGGCGATACCCCATGGGCTGCGCGGCTTGCCTTCGCCACGGCGCATCCAGTCGTCCGGCTGCACGCGGCATTCGGCGAGCACGTCCTTGGGCATCAGCCGGATCGCCAGCCAGATCAGCCCGGGCAACAGGAGCGCATCGTCCACGTACCCCAACACCGGGATGAAGCCTGGGATCAGGTCGATCGGGCTGAGTGCATAGGCAACGACAAAGGCCGCCAGCGCCTTGGGCAGCCACGACGTGCCCGGATAGCGGCACGCCAACCACAGGGTCACGGCGTCGCGCTTGACGCGACGGGCCCACTGGCGGATGTTTTGCTGGATCGTCAACTGTGACTTCCTTGTGGATACGGACGGGATCGGCTTGTGTCGCTTGATTTTTATCGATACATTGATGATGTAACGACCGCTACATTATTAATGAATCAAGAAAAAAGACCCAGCTGGCTCCTATTGACCTACAAGGTGCCCGCTGAACCTTCCAAGTTCCGCGTGGCCATCTGGCGCCGCATCCGAAGCCTGGGCGCTGTCTACTTGCAGAACAGCATCTGCGTGCTGCCGACCACGACCGAGCATCAGCGCCAGTTCCGCATGGTCCAGGCCGACATCGACCGCGCCGGCGGCGAAGCGGTGATCTTTGAAACCATGGCGCTCGACGCGAAGCAGGAGGAGCGCGTCGTGACCTACTTCAAGCACGACCGCGATCAGGACTACGAGGAGTTCCTGGACAAGTGCGTCGACTACAAGAAAGAAATCGAGAAGGAGGTCATGGCCGATCACTACACCTTTGCGGAGGTGAAGGAGAACGACGAAGACCTCAAAAAACTCAAGAACTGGCTGGAGCGCATCAAGACGCTGGACTTCTATGGCGCGCCAGCCCGCGCGACGGCGGAGCAGCGTCTTGTCGAATGCGAAGAACTGCTCGAGGTCTACGCCAACGAGGTGTTCGAGCGTGAGCAAGGCGCGAAGGGCTCGCCGCTTGTGAAGCCAGCCGCGGCGAAGAAAACAGCCGCAAAGGCCGCCTCGAAACGTACCGGCAAGCGAAGCGGCAAACCATGAAAACCAGCGATACCTCCCTGCTCAAGATCCCCGCGGGCATCTGGGTGCTTGGGTTCGTCAGCATGCTGATGGACATCTCCTCGGAGATGATCCACAGCCTGCTGCCACTGTTCATGGTGTCGACCCTGGGGGCCAGCGCCCTGGCGGTTGGTTTGATTGAGGGGGCGGCCGAAGCCACGGCGCTGATCGTCAAGGTCTTCTCTGGAACGCTGAGCGACTACCTGGGCAAACGCAAGGGATTGGCAGCCTTCGGCTACGCCTTGGGTGCCCTGTCCAAACCGCTGTTCGCGCTGGCGCCAACGGTAGGCCTGGTCCTAGCGGCCCGATTGTTGGATCGTGTGGGCAAAGGGATTCGAGGTGCGCCGCGCGACGCATTGGTGGCTGACATCGCGCCGGCGCATCTGCGGGGCGCGGCCTTTGGGTTGCGCCAATCCATCGATACCGTGGGGGCCTTTCTCGGCCCGCTCCTGGCAGTAGCCTTGATGCTGCTCTGGGCGAACGACTTCCGGGCCGTGTTTTGGGTGGCGGTGATTCCGGGCGTGATGGCGGTCGCGCTGCTGGTCTTTGGCCTTCGGGAGCCAGAACGGCATTCGACGGAAAAACGGATCAACCCCATCCGCCGAGACAACCTGAAACGCCTCGGTGCCCCGTATTGGTGGGTGGTCGGCATTGGTGCGGTATTTACTCTGGCACGCTTCAGTGAGGCCTTTCTGGTGCTGCGCGCACAGCAGGGCGGCATTCCGATCGCATTCGTGCCGCTCGTGATGGTCGCGATGAACGTGGTCTACGCCTTGACGGCCTATCCGTTCGGCAAACTGTCTGACCGTGTCAGTCATACCGGACTGCTGGCGGGGGGTCTGATCGTGCTCGTTGTAGCGGACCTAGTGCTCGCCAGCAGCGCCCAGTGGTGGGTTGTTCTCTCGGGCGTCGCGCTGTGGGGCATTCACATGGGCATCACCCAAGGGCTGTTGGCCACCATGGTGGCGAATGCTTCGCCTGCCGATTTGCGTGGCACCGCCTATGGCTTCTTCAATCTGGTCAGTGGCCTGGCAATGCTCGTCGCCAGCGTGGTGGCGGGAGTGTTGTGGGACCAGGTGGGTGCGTCGGCAACGTTTTACGCGGGCGGGGCCTTTTGCTTGCTCGCGCTGGCAGGGCTGGCAAGGCAGCCCATGCCACAGACAGAGAGAAAAGTCGGGCGTGGTTCCTGAAAAGCACCCAGAGGTGCACCTACCCGGCTCGCCCCTCGGTCATTCGACAGTCAGGACTACGATCTCAAAGCATCTCAACAACACGTCACGCTTTTCAGCAGCATCGGAATCAGTCCGAGGATGGCGACCAACGCCGTCATCCGCATCGGCCTCAGCCTATGGGGAGCGGGACACACTGCAGAACGCAGACGCATTTAGAGCGGCTTCGACTTCCCAGTTGCTCAATCTTTGCGATTTTCACGCTCGCTCTCTTTTCGCCGCAGATCGGATTTCTTCAGCAGATCGTCCACAAGTGTGCGATTCGACGGGTCACCTTTGTCTGAAGATGGTCGCCGCGCCCATCGATGAAAGTGGGATGCCAGGCGGCGAAATGCCTGTGACAGTGCGCCAAGGAGCAATACGGTTGACTTCATTTTCATCCTTCTGAATAGGCAGATACCGAGCTCTCGCGTTCATTGCGATCGGACTTCGCAGGCAGAGATGCGCACGCCGCTGCCTGTGCGCGATTTCATGGCCCAGTGGCCAGCGCACGAGCGGACATCAGAACAGGCTACGGCGAGCGCCAACCAACCCGGTGCCCGGCCGCCGTCGCATCGTGACGGGCATCGTCCTCCGTGTGCAAATAGATGCTGGTCGTGCTGATGTTGGCGTGCCCCAGGTTGTCGCGAACCACTTTCAGGTCGACTTTTTCGCTCAGATGGCTTCCGGCAGTGTGCCGAATCCAGTGCGTCGACGCCTGCTCAAGGTGGGTCGCTGCAGCCTCGAAGTCGGAGCCCCGCAACCGCAGCGCGGCTGCGGCCGCGTGCATCACTCCCTTGACGAGCTCGTGAATGGCGCTTCGTGCCATCGGCTTGATCGGGGCGATCAGCGTCATCAACAGCGGTGTGCCTTCTCCCTCCTGTGGAAGCGGGCTCAAAGCATGTGCCTTTCGGTAGCGCATCAACTCGGTCACCAATTCTCCCGTGGCCGGCACCAGGCGGGTCTTGTTCCCTTTGCCGGTGATTTCGAGCCACCAGCGCTCGCGTCCGTCGGCGCCCCGACGGCCGAAGAACCCGCCCATGCGGGCGTTGCAGATCTCGGACACGCGCAGCCCGCCGACGTAGAGCAGTGAGAACAGCCATCGGCAGCGCGAAGCGTGCAGCCTTTCACGGTCGCTGCCCCGAGGCATGACTTCGATTGCAACCTTCACTGCGTTCCAGTGTTCCTCCGGCAGAAAGCGGCTCACACGTGGGGCCGCCTGTCGGCGCTTGCGCCGGCTCAGCGCCAACGGATTACCGGCCAGGTGTCCGGCTTCTACGAGCCACGAGAACATGGCGTTGAGGATCGACAGCGCCTGGCGCAGACTCGAGGGGCCCAGTGGGCCGGCAAAGGGCCGCCAACGAGGCGAGTTGCGCGCCGGCTTCTGGCCCGGCGCCATGACCCAGCGCTCGGCCGGCTGCGGATCGCCGAGGAAGCGCTGGTAGAGCAGCAGATCCTCGTGTGTGAGGTCTGAGAGCGCTGCGCCGCGCTGCAGGACGCACCACAGCAGAAGGCGTTCGGCTTCCTTGCGATAGCTGGCGAGCGTGGCGGGCGAGTCGGCGTAGCGGGCCAGCCAGGCCAGAACGGCCGAACGGTCGTCAACCGCGGCCAGCTGCGATCGCGAACCGACGCGATTGCGGCCGCGGCTGCCATCGAGGTGGGCCGGCACCATCATCTGATCCAGGCTGACGAGGGCATTCATTCAGAGCTACGCGCAAAAGGAGAACATCGCCAAGTCTATGGACATTAGATTACTAATGTCCATAGACTGAGCGTTAATTCAATAAATTCAACGTATTACGTTGTATTATTTATTCATGAACACTGAAATCGAACTCCAGAGCGACATCGAGGCCCTCCGGGGGCGATTTACGGAAACGAAAGACCTCTATCGCGAGGTTTGCGCGTTGCTGTTCTTCCGCTATGGCATCACTCCCACGGCCAGCAAGCTGTACCAGTTTGTGCGCAAAGGCTCGATGAACGCGCCGGCGGAGGCGCTGGCCAGGTTCTGGGAAGACCTGCGCAGCAAGGCGCGTGTCGAAATCGACCATCCGGATCTGCCGCCCGAACTCAAGACGAGTGCAGCGGCAGCCATCGCCGATCTATGGCGGCAGGCCACGGCCGCCGCGCGCCACGAACTCGCCGCGCTGCGCCTCGAGGACCAGGCCGCGGTCGAGCAAGCCCAGGGCGAGGAAACTCGGGCTCGCCAAGCGGCAACTGAGGCGCTGGCCAGCGCCGATACCCTGCGTCAGCAGCTGAGCGCGGCCCAGGAATCGCTCCAGCAACGGCAAACGGACCTGGAGGCAGAACGGCGTGCCCATGCCGGCGCCGTGGCCCGGCTGCAGGAGTTGCAGCGCCACCTCGAGGAGGCGCGCAATCAGCAGGAGCGGGTTCGAGCGGATTTCAGCGCCGAGTTGGCCAAGGCACGAGAGGCCGTGGACGTCGCGAACGGCCGCTCGGATGCCGCCGAGCGACGCACGCTGCTCGAGATCGACCAAGAGCGTCAGGCCCGGATCAAGGTCGACAAGCAGCTCGAGGCGCTGCGCGGCCAATTGGCGCAGACCGAGGGCCGTCATCGCGAGGGCATGCTGGCTCAGGCCGACGCGATCGCACGGCTGCAGGTCAAAGCCGATGCAGCCGAAGCTTCGCAACGGGAACTCACCACCAGCCACCGAAGCCTTGCCATCGAGCTTCAGGCCGCGCGGGAACAGCTTGCCGCAAGCCAGCAGGAAGCGTTGCAATATCGAGCTGAAGCGCAAACGCTACGCGCCCTGCTGGATCGGTTGTCGCCAGCGCACCCAGCACCGCAACAGGAAGTTCCGGCTTTGAAGGCTTCGAAGAGCAGCGCTCGCAAGGCCCGATGACGCCCTGGCCTTCACCATGAAAAAACCGCCCTCGGGCGGTTTTTTCTTCCCAAGCAGAAGCCAAGCGAATGACGCCACAAGGGAGGAGTGGTGGGCGCAATCATAAGCGTTTCAAACCCCAGAAACCTTGAGCTCCAGAAAGGTGAATGGGGCAGGCAGAGAGCATCACGAATCCGCAGCTCCGGCCGCCTTGCGCAGGGCACGCAGTTCCAGCCGCGCAGACTCGCGGATCTCATCCCGGTCCAGCTCGACAGCCGTGTCATCGACCCAGGTTTCCCAGAGGCTTTCGAGCCAGGCCTGCCGGGTGCTGAACCCTTCGACAGCATAGTCGAGCCAACTGGCGTACCCGGCGGGCGGTGGTAATGGCTTTTGAATGGTGAAAAGGAATTCTCCTTGGTGACTCGGAACAAGGCTGAGATCATCCGGCACGACAACGATGACAGGCAAGTGGAATTTGCGCATGCCGTGATCGCTGAATCAACCGACAAAGGAATATCAACGCGATGATCGGCTGGTGGATAGTTGTGGCGGCTCAGACCCCTGAGGAACGTGATCAGGCAATCGACACCAAACTGGCGCTGCTGGCGAATTGGGAGGTTGGGCCACGCGGAATCGATTGGCTGCACCGACTCGTCAAAGCAGGCAAGGCCAGCCAATTGGCTTTCAGTGGCTACCCGAACCGCTTTACTGCGCAGGCGTGCGATGTCCTGCCGCTGCTTGCCGGCGGTCCGCCGGCACACCAAGGCCCCGCCATCATCGGCGACGACTACGTCATGCCGGCGAACTGGAAGGGCAACCTGATCTTTCACCAGGACAAAATCGCGGCCTGCCCATCCGACCAGCTACTGACCATCGACGCTTGGGATCTGTCCTGAGGCCTCTCGCAAGCCCATGAAATGACGCCCAAGTGCAGCGTTCTTGACCAGCACATTTCACTCCCCGACCTCATCATGGCCGACCAAGCGCGATGCAACAGTGTCGTGACGTGGTGGAGTAATGAATTCGGAGAATCACGATCCATTGTTCTCAGCCGGGCGCAGCGACATGGTTGAATTTGAGGAGTTGGAGGCGCGGTTCGCTCTGGTGCCCCATCAACTCCTCTTCCATTTGACTTTTGATGGATGCCGAAGCCGACTTCATCGTGCCCTCAAGGCGCAGGCCCGCCTTTCGGGCCAAGGCAATCGGGATCGCGCTGTGCACTGCCTGCGAACCGCCAAGCCGCGACCCGCTCGTTGAATGCCACCAGCGGGACATCCGTGATCCACGGATTGGCGATCGATGCGTTGGACGGCCCGATCAGCCAGGTCGTGCGGGGCTGGCAGAGCGCTTTGGCCAGTTGGGCACGCCCGACCAACGTGTGCGCGGCGCGCGCCGGATCGAAGCGCGCCGCATCGGTGATTTCCTTGCGCCAATCGTCGTGGGCGTTGATGTTCGCAGCCTGCCAGTCGCTTGCGATGCGCACCGGCTGGCGAAATCGCCAATAGAACGGAATCTCATAGAAGTAGCTGTCGAGCATCAGCACCTGATCGCCAGGCGCCACGTGCAAGCTGGCAGGCAGCCGAAGCCGGGCTCCGGGCGGCGTGGCCATTGCCGCGATGGCGCCGACGAGCACGATGCACAGGCCGGCAGCGACCGCAGCGGTTGCGTGCACACGGCTGCGCAGTTGCCCGTCGGGCCTTCCCGCGGACATGCGCCGCGCGATCAGGTAGGCCATCGGCGCGAGCGCGGGCAGCACGTAGCCGATGAGCTTGGAACGCGGCAGCGAGAAGAACACCACCACCACGGCGAACCAGATGATCATGAGCCAATCGATGTCGGACAGGCGCCGTTGTGCCGGTCCCGGCGCAATGAGCTTCGGCCTCGGCACCAGCATCCAGGCGAACCATGGCATTGTGAGCACGGCGAGCACCGGAAGGTAGAACCACACGGCTTGCTGGTTGTTGAAACCCGATGAAGCGAAACGTCTGAAGTGCTGGGTGATGACGAAGTAGTCGAAGAAGTCCGGAAACTTCAACTGCATCGCCACGAACCACGGCCCGGCGACCGCCAGCAGCACCACCCAGCCCGGCAGCCACAAGGCAAGGCGCAGCGCCGCCGGCCGGCGCGTGGTCAGGCACCAGAGCACCAGCACCAGACCGGGCAGCAGCAGCCCGATCAGCCCCTTGGCCAGCAGGCCCATTGCCGCAGCAAGGAACGCCCCGGCCAGCAGCGTGCGCCAAGGTTCGTCGCGTTCGCGCGCGAGGATCGCCCCGGTCCCCAGCAGAACCGTGGCCGCGATGCAGCCCGCCACCAGCATGTCGAGGTTGGCGAACTGCGCGCCCAGAAAGAAGAACGGCGTGGTCACCAGCACCAGCGTGCTCAGTTGCGCCAGCGCCGGCGTGGACCAGCGTCGCAGGAACAGCAGCAGTGCACCGACCGCGAGGCCCGCGCCCAGGATCGACGGCACCCTTGCCACGCCTTCGTGCGGTCCCGCAACCGCCATCGCGGCCGCACTGATCCAGTAGAACAGCGGCGGCTTGTGGAAGAACGGCAGGCCGTCCAGGCGCGGCACCAGCCAGTCGCCCGAGTGCAGCATCGACAGCGCTACACCCACGTAGCGCCCCTCGTCGGGTGCCGTCAGCGGCCGTATCCACGCCGTCAGTGCGAGCCACGCCACGCAGATCACGACCAGCCAGGCCGCGCGCAGCGGTGGCCACGCCGAAGTCGAGGGTCGACGGGCTGCATCGGGCGTTGCCAGGTCGCCGTTGGCGAGCCAGGGAGGTGTTGGGTGCTCCGTCGTGTTCATGACGGCCTCCAGTTGGAGGGGCCGGCCCGCTTGCGGCGGGTTCGCGTTTGCCGACGAATTGCAGTGCCATCCGAATGCCTCCATTGGACAGCCGCCAGTACGCCGGCCAGGAACAGACCGAGCAGGAGCCCTGCGGCGATGTCCAGCGGAAAGTGCACACCGACGTAGACACGCGACCACGCGGTAAGGGTTGCCAGGACAACAAGCACCCATCCAACGCGGCGCAGTTCACCCCGCATCAGGAACGCAGCCGCAACGAAGAACATGACCGTGGCATGGGTGCTTGGCAGAGACCCGCTTGCGTCATGACTGATGTAGCCCGGTTCCAGGCCCAGGACGAACGGCCGCTGGAAGTTCAAGGCCGACGCCAGAGCGTGCGACAACAGCGACGCGGCGACTGCGCCTGCGATCACGACGAACAGATGGGTCCGCTCGGATGGCTTCTTCCATCCCGCCCAGAGCAGGACCGTTGCGCTGACGGGACCGCCCCAGAGGGCCATCACGCGCCCGGCAAGAAGTACCCATGAATCTGGATCTTCCCCTGCAGCGATCCAATGCAGCAGCGCAACGTTGAGTGTGTTCACGATGTGCCCCGCCTCTTGGCTTTGCTTGCCTGTCCAGGCATGCGGCCGATGAAACGGGCGTGCGCGTACGGGGTGCTCGCCGAGCACCATGAAATCGAAGTCATATCAACCTTTCGGCCAGGAACAAGAAGGCCGGCCGCGCGAGCGCGCAACCGGGGGTGACGTCAGGCGACGTCGCTTGTCAGGCCGTCAAGGGAGGTGCAGTGGGTGGCGGTTGAGTCCGCCAAAGCGCAGTCGGAGGGGGAGCCCCTCCGGGGTATGGCACGAGCTCGCACATGGCGCGCTGTGCGGGTAGAAAGAGCCGCATCAGAACCACCACCAGGGGCAGCACCAGGAGCACGAGAGCCATCATCGTTTCGATGCCGTGCTGGAATGCAATCGGCGTGTCGACATGTGCGCCGGCCGGAACGTACAGCGTCGTCTCCAGCTCCTTCTTGTGGTCCGCCCGGTCGTCGGGCGAGAACAACGCCATGGCTTCCACATTGCGCACACGAAACCCTGGCTCGTCTTCCCATCCGTCCTGTCGGAAGTGGATGAACAGGAACGGTTGCAGCATCGATAGCACCACGCCAGCAAAGCACCACCACAGGTAATATGTTGCAGAAAGACGACGAAGATGGGCGATGCTCACGCAAAAATTCTATCTTTTCCTTGCTGTGCTTGGCTGACCATGCCATTCAGCTTTGGCCTGCAGTTGAAAAAATACGGCCGACTCGAAAACATGGAGAGCCGATCACGCGAGCTATGGCGAGGGGCCGGTTCCGCGTGTCCAACATGAGCAGTCGTTCTTTTCTTAATGACCTAAAACTGGCCTTATCCAGGCTTGACCTCGAATCACGGCAGACCCGGTCGTCTTAGAAAAGGAAAGTAAAGCACGCTTAGCCTTGCCCGCCATTTCCGGCGGCGACGGCACGGCTCAGTACGAGCTAAGTCTGCCTACGTAGCTTCTCCCTGTGCAAATCCCTGCACTTTTCTGGAGAGACATCATGTCCCGCTACACCAAACTTTCCCTGCTGGCTATTGCCATCGCTGCAACCGGCGCGGTCGCTTATGCCGCCAAGGGCGGGATGGAAAACGACGCCCTGGCGATTACCAAGGCCAAGATTCCGCTCACCCAGGCTGTCACCGTTGCCGAGCAGCATGCCAATGGCAAGGCATCGCGCGCCGAGTACGAAAACTCGAAGCAAGGCTGGGTCTACGACGTGGAAGTCGTCAGCGGGGCCAAGGTCTTCGATGTCCGGGTCGATGCCGACAAGGGCGCCGTCATCTCGTCTGCCGAGGACAAGGCGGATCACGATGACGACCACGACAAGCAAGACTGACCGCCTGCCAGTGTGGCCGGATCGCGCGTGACGCTGTGATCCGGCCCGGAGACTTCATGGAACACCTCAACCAAACATTCTTCCTGTGGCTCAACGCACCCGAACACCCGAACGCTCTGGTGGTGACGCTGGCCACCTTCTTTGCGGAATGGTTCATCTGGGCCGTCCCGATCCTGATCGGCATCGGCTGGCTGCGCGGCAACGAAAACACTCGCAAAGCGCTCCTCGTCGCTACCGCGTCCGGCCTGCTCGGGCTGCTGACCAATCAGATTATCGGCCTAGCTTGGTCGCATCCCCGGCCTTTCATGATCGGACTGGGTCATACGCTCATTCCCCATGTTGCCGACTCGTCATTCCCCAGCGATCACCTGACGCTGTGGTGGTCGGTTGCCTTCAGCTTTCTGCTACAGCGAACAGTACTAAAGGCTGGTGTCGCTTTGGCTCTGTTTGGCCTCCCCATCGCCTGGTCACGCATTTACCTGGGGGTTCACTTTCCGCTGGACATGCTTGGTGCCATCGCGGTCGCGGCGCTCAGTGCCGTGCTGACGTTGCACGAAGCACGGTGGTATCTGGGGCCGATCTACCGGCTGGCGACCCGTATCCATCGCCTGTTGTTCGGCAGGCTGATCGCGCTGGGATGGGTGCACGAGTGAGCCTATGGATGGGCTAAGTCTGCTTGGTCAGACTGACGTCAATCCCTTTCACCTCGGCAGGAGAACACCATGAACAATTTGCCCACGGTCAGAGCAAGCGACTGGCTCAACAAAGTCCCTGAAGTCACGCTGTCGTTCTGGATCATCAAGATCATGTCCACGACGGTGGGCGAGACGGGGGCTGACTTCCTGGCGGTCAACGCGGGTTTTGGCCAAGGCTTGACGCGCACCGTCATGGGTGTGTTGCTCGCAGTCGCCTTGTTCACGCAACTGCGTACCCGCCGCTATACCCCTTGGATTTACTGGCTAACGGTCGTGTTGGTCAGCGTGGTCGGTACCCAGATCACCGATCTGTTGACCGACGGCCTGGGCGTCAGCTTGTACATCAGCACATCTGCGTTCGCCGTGGCGCTCGCCGCGATCTTCTTTGTCTGGTATCAGGTTGAACGCACCTTGTCTATCCACGACATTGTGACGCGCAGCAGGGAGCTGTTCTATTGGTCAGCCATCCTCTGCACGTTTGCGCTGGGCACTGCTGCCGGCGATCTGGCGACCGAGGCACTGGGCTTGGGCTTTACCTGGGGCGCAGTCGCCTTCGGCGCGCTGATCGGCATTACCTATGCCGCCTGGCGTATGGGTGGGAACGCCGTGCTGACCTTCTGGATCGGCTACATCCTGACCCGCCCCTTCGGCGCTGCCCTCGGCGACCTGTTGACGCAAGCCAAGACTTACGGTGGCCTCGGAATGGGGGCCATGTGGACCAGCGCGCTGTTTCTCTCGGTCATCGTCATGCTGGTAGCCGTTGCTCAGATAGGCATGAACGCAGGCCGCTCCGCCCAATCCGCCGAGTAACCCTCTTCCCAATTTCCAAGGAGAAATCATGCCCAATCAGCACTCTATCGGCCGCCTTATCGCCGCCGCGTCGGCGGTGGCGCTCGTGGCTCTGTCCACTGGCTGCTCCAAGCCTGCCGACCAAGGCGGCACGAGCACCGCCCCCGCACCGTCTGCCAACGCCAGCACGGTATCGCAAGGCAAGGCTGTCTCCAAGCTGGGCGACCTGACCGCATTTCGCAGCATCGCTACTGACGTGGCCACCATCGTAGACAAGGGAGATCTGCCCGCCGCCAAGACCCGCATCAAGGATTTGGAGGTGGCCTGGGATTCGGCCGAGGCCGGACTGAAACCGCGTGCTGCCGACGACTGGCACGTTCTCGACAAAGCCATCGACCAGGCGTTGTCGGCGTTGCGTGCCGATACGCCAAACCAAACTGACTGCAAGGCTGCGATGGGTGCTTTGCTGAAAACCTTCGACACGCTCGAAGGCAAAGCCTGATCCGTGGGAGTGTCCAATGAGAACATCCACTGAACACGCCTTGGCCAAGGTGCCCGAAGTCACGCTGGCTTTCTGGCTCATCAAGATTGCCGCCACGACGCTTGGCGAAACAGGCGGCGATGCCGTCTCGATGTCCATGAACCTGGGCTATCTGGTCGGCACCGGCATCTTCGCGGTGATCTTCCTGGCTGCCGTCGTCGCGCAGGTCAAGGCCAAGGACTTCCACCCCTTTCTGTACTGGACAACCATCATCGCCACCACCACGGTCGGCACGACGTTGGCCGACTTTGCGGATCGTTCGCTCGGAATCGGGTACGCTGGCGGTTCGAGCTTGCTGCTGGCCTTGTTGCTCGGCTCGCTCTTCGTCTGGCATCGCACCCTCGGCTCCGTGTCGGTGAGTACCGTCAGTTCGCCCAAGGCGGAAGCCTTCTACTGGCTGACGATCATGTTCTCCCAGACGCTGGGTACGGCGTTAGGTGACTGGATGGCGGACACAGCGGGCCTGGGCTACACCGGCGCGGCCGTTGTGTTCAGCGGGCTGCTCGCCCTGGTGGTGGCGGCCTACTACTGGACGGGCGTGTCCCGCACACTGCTGTTTTGGGCGGCGTTCATCCTGACCCGCCCGCTGGGTGCCGTGGTCGGCGACTTTCTGGACAAGCCGCTGAGCGCGGGCGGTCTGGCGCTGAGTCGCTATTCGGCGTCGGCCGCGCTGCTGGCCTTCATGCTGACCGCGATCCTGCTGTTCAGGCAAAGGGCAGCCCGAACTGCGCATTGAAAATACGGTCAGCCCAGCCAATATGGAGGAAACAATGTCATGAGAAAAAGTCCTGATCAGTATGACAAATTAAGCAAAGCCTTTCATTGGATTACGGCGACGATTGTTGTTACAGCATTCGTGTTAGGGCCTGGCGACTTCGGGCGAATAGTTGATGGTGGAGTCGATCCAGCCACACGAAATGACATCGTTTGGCATGAATCTTTGGGTGTCGCCGTATTTGTGCTCACATTCTTGCGCTTGATTTGGGTTGCAGTACGTCCTGGTGCTCCACGACATCAGATGCCTACCTGGATGCTTGGCCTTTCCCGATTGGTGCATTTTGCGCTGTGGGCATTACTTCTTTCGCTGCCGATTTCTGCGCTGCTGGCTCTGGGAAGTGAATCTCATCCTTTGACGTTATTAGGGGGAATGCGAATTAACGTGTTCCCCTTTGTTAGGAATTCTTATTTTTCCAACCTTGCAGATTGGGGCGAGATTCACAAACTGCTTGGTGATGTCATCATATGGTTGGCAGGCATTCATGCACTAGCTGCCATATATCACCACATCAGACTAAAAGATAAAGTTCTTGTCTCGATGCTGCCGTAATGTGGGCGTAATAATTCCAAGAGGAGAGGGAATGCGGGTATTGCTGGTCGAAGACGATCCCATGATCGGTGAGGCGATCCACGGCGCATTGAAGGATGCGTCTTATGCCACCGACTGGGTGAAGGAAGGGCAGACCGCCCTCACGACACTGGGTTGCCAGCACTATGACCTGGTTCTGCTCGACCTGGGCCTGCCAGGCAAGGATGGACTGGAGGTGCTGTCTAGCATCCGCGCCAAGGACAACCCGGTTCCTCTACTCATCATCACGGCGCGTGATGGCCTGGATGATCGTCTGCGCGGCCTGGACGGCGGAGCCGACGACTACGTGTCCAAGCCCTTTCAGATGGCAGAACTTCTGGCTCGGATGCGCGCCGTTCTGCGGCGCAAAGGCGGCACGGCTACGCCAGTGCTCACCAATGGCGTGGTGTCGCTCGATCCGGCCACAAAAGAAGCCAGCGTTAACGGTGGCTACCCGGTGCAACTGTCCAACCGGGAGTTATCGCTGCTGCAAGCTTTGCTGATTCGGCCGGGAGCCATCCTTTCGCGCAGCGAACTGGAAGATCGCATCTACGGCTGGGGGGAAGAGGTTGAAAGCAATGCGGTCGAATATTTGATCCATGCACTGCGGCGCAAGCTCGGCAGCGAAATCATCAAGAACGTCAGGGGGGTCGGATGGATGGTCTCAAAAGGCGCTTGAACGAATCAGTTCAGCTCAAGTTGTCCTTCACCCTGTCGCTGGCAATCCTCGTGGTGGCCATCGTGGCAGGCGCATTCTCGTTCCTGTCCGCTTTCGACGAGGCCCACGAGCTACAGGACGACGTACTGCGCCAGGTCGCGCAGCTCATGGATCATCAGCGCCTGTCGCCGACCACGCCGACCACCGATACCCGTCTCAAGGATGCCGATGAAGAGTCGCGCGTGATCGTCCAGCGCTTGGGCGAGGCCAATCCCTCTGCGTCAAGTGTGGATACAGGCGGAACACTCCCGCTCCCGACAACCCTGGCCGATGGGCTGCATACGCTAGAAGTTAGCGGCGAGGCCTTCCGCGTGCTGGTCATGACCACAACTGCCGGCGAACGCATCGCCGTGGCGCAGGAATCCGGCTTTCGCAATGAAATTGCCCGTGATGGGGCGCTACGTACAGTGATGCCTCTCCTGATTCTCGCGCCAGTTTTGCTGCTGATCGTCGCCGACTTGGTACGCAAGATGTTCCGGCCAATTGCTGCGCTATCAAAGGAAATCGACCTGCGTGGCAATCAGGAATTGCACCCCGTCGAAGACCGTCACCTTCCGCTCGAAGTGCGCGCGTTCGCCGTGGCGATCAACCGCCTGCTCTCACGTGTCGGCGAGTCGATGGAATCGCAACGTCGCTTTGTGGCGGACGCCGCGCACGAGCTACGCTCGCCGCTGACCGCGCTTTCGCTGCAAGCGGAACGACTGGCAGAAGCGGAAATGTCCGGCCTGGCACGCGAACGGCTGACAGTGCTGCGCCAAGGCATCGAGCGTGGCCGGAGCCTGTTGGATCAACTTCTGACCTTGGCCAAGGCGCAGTCGGCCACCGACTTGCCGCAGTCGCCGGTATCTGTCCAGGGCATCTATCGCCGCGTGCTGGAAGACCTCATGCCGTCAGCCGAAGCCAAGCACATCGACATCGGTGTCGAAGGCACGCAAGACGCCAAAGTGTGGGCGAGCGAATTGGACATGATCGCTGTGGTCAAGAACCTGGTCGATAACGCGATTCGCTACACGCCAGAGGGAGGGCGGGTCGATCTTTCGGTGGATGTGTCGGACGGGAAAGTCGAACTGCGCATCCAGGACAACGGGCCAGGCATCCCATTGGCCGAACGGGACCGCGTTTTTGATCCTTTCTACCGCACGCTGGGCAGCGAGCAGATTGGCTCGGGCCTGGGGCTGTCTATCGTGCAGACGACTGCCAATCGCATCGGTGCGCAAATTGATCTCGATTTCTCAGATCAAGCGAAGCAAACCGGCTTGAGCGTCACCGTCCTCTTTCCGGTCCTCACATCGCCTCCAGCGACCTAATTGCGTCCAGCTAGGCTACGCACCAACGCAACGTCAGGGGAGAGGGCACAATTTCCCGACGCTAACGGCGATTTGATCCTGTCGTACACGTTCAGCGAAACCGACCTATTGGTCAAAGTCAGCGTGCGCGGCTCGACTTATGCACTCGACGGCCTACTGTACTGCGAGTCCGACTTGCAGCTCGAAAAGCACTACACCGATACTGCGGGCTTCACCGATCATGTCTTTGCGCTCACACGCTTGGCCGCCTACCCAGAGGTCGGCGACCATGACGCCTAGGGGGCCTGCGATGCAGGGACTCGGCAATTGACCTGCACGTGCCGCCGAAACTGCAAATCCCAAGCCGAGCTCAAGCGCTTACTTTGAACCAACCAGCGGATGAACAGCAAGCGCATTTAGCGGAATGCGAAGGTAGGCGACCCCGTTATCGTCCGGGGGCGGAAGCTGCCCGCCGCGCACGTTCACCTGAATCGACGGAAGGATGAGCGTCGGAACATCCAGGGTGGCGTCACGAGCCGTCCGCATGGCGACGAAAGCGTCCTCGCTGACGCCGTCGTGTACGTGGACGTTATGGGCGCGCTGCTCCGCGACAGTGGTCTGCCAGCGTGGCGATCGAGATGCGGGCGGATAGTCGTGGCAGACATACATCGCAGTCTCGGGTGGCAGGTCCAGCAGTCGGTGCATCGAAGCGAACAGCTGGCGCGCATCGCCGCCGGGAAAATCCGCACGTGCGCTGCCAACGTCGGGCATGAAGAGCGTATCGCCGACAAAGACGCAGCCGTCCACTAGGTAAGCCATGTCTGCTGGAGTGTGGCCCGGCACCAGCAACGCAGTGGCCTCTACCTCGCCAATCTTGAAAGTCTCTCCGTCCCCGAAGAGGTGGTCGAACTGGGTGCCGTCCGGCAGGAAGCTGCGCTCGAGGTTGTAGAGCTTCTTGAAGGTCGCCTGAACGGCGCGGATGTTCTCGCCGATGGCGATCTGGCCGCCGACCTGCCCTTGGACGTAGCGCGCCCCGGACAGGTGATCGGCGTGCGCATGGGTTTCCAGAATCCAGTCGACCTGCAGGCCCTTGTCCCGCACATAGGCCAGCAGTCGATCAGCCGAAGCCGTGCCCGTGTGCCCCGACTTGAAGTCGTAGTCCAGAACAGGGTCGATAACAGCAGCGCGCTGCATTGCATGGTCCCAGACGACGTAAGAAACCGTCCAGGTACCGGGATCGAAGAAGCCTTGGGTCGTCGTGCGGGTCGCCATGAGGTGTTCCGTGAGTGCGATGTTCAATCGATTGACTAATATTATATATTTCAACATAATATGTCAAACAAAACTATTTCATCCTTTCCATGAAGCCTTCGCCCCTCGTCATCGATCCCGAAGCCCTGCGCGGCGCTGCCGGCAAGGCGGTCGGCGCCCTCAAGGTGCTCGCCAACGAAGATCGTTTGCTCTTGCTGTGCCAACTCTCGCAAGGCGAGATGTGCGTGAGCGACCTCGAGCAGGCGCTGGGCATTCACCAGCCGACCCTTTCGCAGCAACTCGGTGTGCTGCGCAACGAGGGGGTGGTCCAGACGCGTCGCGAGGGCAAGAGCATCTTCTACAGCGTGGCCGACCCGTCGACGCTCGAAATACTCGAGCTTCTCTACCGTCTCTACTGTCCAAAGGAAGAATGATGTCCATCGACTGGAACCACTTCACGCCACTCGCCGCACTGGCCGGTGGCGTGCTCATCGGCATCGCGGCGGCGATGTTTGCATTGCTCAATGGCCGCATCGCCGGAATCAGTGGCGTGCTTGGTGGCCTGCTCAGGTCGGTCAAAGGCGATCGCGCCTGGCGCATTGCCTTCGTCCTGGGTCTGATCGGCGCGCCCGCAGTCTACTTGCTGGTGACGGTGCTGCCCAAGCCACAGATTGATGCCGGTTATGGCGCGCTGATCTTGGCCGGGTTGCTCGTGGGCATTGGTACGCGCTACGGCTCCGGTTGCACCAGTGGCCACGGCGTCTGCGGCCTCTCCCGCATGTCGCTTCGCTCGCTCGTCGCCACTGCCGCATTCATGGGCGCTGGCTTCGTCACAGTGTTCGTCACGCGTCATCTACTCGGTATCTGAGGAGACTTTCATGATTGTTTTCGCCTCGCTTCTCGCCGGCCTGGTCTTTGGCCTCGGCCTCATCTTGTCCGGCATGGCCAACCCGGCCAAGGTGCTCGGCTTCTTGGATCTCGCCGGGAACTGGGACCCCTCCCTGGCCTTCGTCATGGCGGGTGCCATCGCTGTGGGCGCGCTCGCCTTCGCGCTGGCCAGCCGCCGCGCCGTGTCCTTCCTGGGCGCCGAGATGCGACTGCCTTCAGCGCGCCACATTGACCGCCGCCTGGTCCTCGGCAGCGTACTCTTCGGCATTGGTTGGGGCGTCGCCGGCTTCTGCCCAGGCCCGGCCCTCGTGTCCCTCGGAATGGGCGGGGTCAAGGCGCTCGTCTTCGTGGCCGCGATGCTGGTGGGTATGGGCGTTTTCGAGGTTTTCGAACGCCGCAAGCGCGCGCTCGCGCCTCATCCTGTCTGATGTCGGCCGATGACGAACATGGCGATCTGGCTTGCTGTGCTGGCCACCGTGGCCATCCTAGCGTCCTATGAAAACCAGGAGTGCTGGGCCTATGGTCCCGGATGAAGTGTCTGGCACGCTGCGGACGGTCGCTGGTATACCCTGAACTCAAACCGCTGTGAAATGCACCGAAACCGAGATCACCCCTTGAGGGCCATGACGTACGACCAGGCCAGACGTGCCAGCACCGCGAGGGTTCACGGTCACAATGAGTCGGAGCCGCCCGGGTTTTCCAAGACATAGAGGGCCGACGTACGGGAGCTATCGCAGGGGGCGATTCCGCGTGCCGGGTGCCCGCATAAGCCAGTCCTTCTTAATGACCTAAACGCTTATGAGCTAAAACTGGCCGTATCCTGGCTTGACCTCATGTGAGCACGGTGTGGCGCCTCAAGAATCACAGCACGCTCTGCAAGCCGATTCCGTCGAAGAAATTTCTGGCACTGCCCCGGCCCTCACGCTCCAACTGCTGTTCCAGGAGAGCCTGTTGAGAGAGTTCATCGCAACGATCCCCGTGCGCATTGGCCATCCTCCTGTCTCTCCAGACGGCTGAATTCTGGGTCGACGGTCCACTCGTCGACCTGACTAATTCACGCGTCCCAGTGTGTGACATTTCGTGCAATTCTTCACATTTGGATGCAAAAGAACAGGCGCCTTTTCGCGAAACCTCTCATTCGGCGAAGTCGGCGCGCATCATCCGCTCCCTCCCGTGCTCCGGGTCCAGGCAGCGGCAACCTGCCGACACCCAAGTGGCACTCAACCAGCAAAAAGATTGGCTCGCAAGAGCCGTCGATCAGCTCCGAGAGGGTATTTGTCATGAAAAGAATCCATCTCTCCGTACGGAGAGAATTTCTTGGCACTTGGGTGACCGTTGCGGAAAAGATCCGTGCGCGAGACAGGCGCGGCACCTCGCGCGCGACGATCGCGGCCGCCGCCACGTTCCTTGGCGCGGCCAACATGGCATGGGCCGGCCTGAGCGTCAACGACGGATCGCTTTGCCTGGCGCAGAGCGGGCCTCCCCAGACCTGGACCTGCCAGGTCCCCAACCGCACGGGTGGCTTCGCCATCATCCAGGGCCTGCCCGATGACGGGTCGGGTGCGTCGCCGAACTGGCCCGCCGTTGCGACCGCGGCTGCGACCCAGCTCGGAGCCGGTGCGCTGCTGATCGGCAACACGGCCACCGTTGCGACTGCTCCAGGAAGCATCGCCGTGGGCAACGGCGCCAAGGCAACCGCGGCCAACGCCCTCGCCCTCGGCAACAACGCAGTGGCCACGGCCGCCAACGGCGTAGCGCTGGGTGCGAATTCGACGGCCGACCGCGTGGGCATGGCAGGCCAGAAAGAGTTGTTCTCGAACACGGTGGTGAACTCGACGCAGGGCGCTGTGTCGGTGGGCAGCGCAGGCAACGAACGCCAGATCACCAACGTCGCGGGCGGCACGCAGGCCACCGACGCGGTGAACGTGCGCCAACTGCAGGCCGTCCAGCAAAGCGCGGTTCGCTACGACACCAACGTCGACGGCTCCATCAACCACAACAGCGTGACGATGGGCAATGGCGGCTCCACCGGGCCGGTGGCGGTGCACAACGTGGCACCGGGCGTCGCCCCCACCGACGCAGTGAACGTGCAGCAATTGCAGAGCAGTGCAGCAAGCACCACGGCATACACGGATGCCAGGGTCAACCAGCTGGGCCAGTCGATCGACGACATCGGCAAGAAGGCGTACGCCGGGGTCGCCGCGGCCCTGGCGATGGAAAGCGCGCCCTACATTCCGGGCAAGGTGACCTATGCAGCGGGAATGGGGCACTACGAGCGGCAAACCGCGGTGGGAGTCTCCCTGCGCAAGACCGCCGACAGCGGCCGCTGGAGCGTGACCGGTGGCGCATCCGCGACCGGGCGCGGAACCCTCGCCTTGCGTGTCGGCATCGGTGGCGTCTGGGACTGAGCATTGCCAGCGTCACTCTGATCATTTCCGATCAACCAGCTTCACGACCGAACTCATCAATCTCCGCAAGGCTTTCGCGACGTCGCTGTGAGCCAGTGGCCCCAAAGAAAAAGGCCCCGCAGGGCTTTTCTGGCATCCATTGCTGGATAGCCTGGCGAGCTTCTGTTACCCCTGCGCCGCAGGACCCCTAAAGGCAGCACGTCCGTATTGCACTCGCTCTCGAAACGTCTTGCCGGCATTTTACGGGTGAACGATGGAGGTCAATCGTCTCAGCCACGGCATTCCATTCTCACGACGCATCGCCGTCCCCTCCAACGCACGGCGCACGGAGTTGGACGCTCGGCCAAAGCAGCCCTGGCCTTGTCGATTAGCAACGGCCTTTCTTAGCCTGTCCCGGAGGGCAATGATGGCCGCCGGGACGGTCGCCGTCGCCGTCGTGGTCGTCGTAACGGTCATGCTCACGTCTTTCCCGGCGTTCTGCGCGGCGCCAGTTGCCCTCCCTCCAACGCCAGCCACCATCGTCGCGCACCCATTCACCCGGCGCATAGGCGTAGTTCGGCCGTGCAGCAACAAAATACCCGGGATGCCACGCGTAGGCGCGCTCGTTCCATTGCCAATAACCCGGCACCCAGACCTGACCAGGCCTGGGGCGTGGCAGACTTTCGTAGCGAGGGGCCGGCGGGGGCAGTTGCACGATGCCAGGCACGTTGATGTTGACGGATACCTGTGCCAGAACGGGCAAGGCCGATGCAGCCAACGTGGCGGCCAGCAGAATGTTGGTGATCCTCATGAGAGTCCCGTGGTTGTTGTGTGTGAACCCTAACAACGCAGCGGAACAGAAAATGAAGACGGGCTAATCCGTGCAACTGCGACTTCCGCCACAAATCAAGCTGCAGAAGGGCCCATGTACCTGGATCGGATGCGGGTCGCCAGCACCTGCGCGATACGCGTTGGCCCGGCGCCAAATTGGTGGGCCACGCATGGTGGCTGTACGCGGCTGTCGCGCTACCGGGCCCCCCACAACCGGCAGCCAGTCGGTTTTGTTCGAAGCCCTTTGTCGCGTCCAGTCACTGCAATTGAGCTCCGGCTGGTGCGGTGCTTTGCATGTTCGCCAGGGTCGTAGCGGCCTGCTGTTGGCGTTTGCCGGTCACGAAGAATCGCTTAGCGCCGTTTTCACTGGCAAAGTAGTTAGCGCATGTGCGCCGCACGCCGGTGCCATCGCTCAGGTAGTACATGATGCCGCCCAGCATCGGCGAATAGGATTTCGTCGTGCTCACACGCACGAGGTAGGTCATGTACTCGGTCACCGTGCTTTCATTGCCGTTTGCGTCGACTACGTGAAAGCAGCCGGTCACGATGGTCACCCTCTCATAAGTTGCCACTGTTACCTCCAGATGAAGAGCTCGTTCAAGGTCAGGGGTCCTTGCGTGAATGGATTCGGCAGCCCTATCAGGGCAATCCCAACAACGATTCAAAGCAGGCCAGAGTTGTCGCCTAGCCCACCACCAGGCCAAGGCGGTCGCAATGGAGCTTAAGGCCGGCAAAGATCGTACGGGCGTTCGGATGATGGACATCGGGACCCGGCAGGTAGATTCGAGGGCGAGTGGTCGGCATGGCGTTCACGGCTCCAGTGGTGGCGGACGTCACGCCGCCCGCCTTGATGGAGCGACCTCAGGCGCGCGCTGCAGCAGCGCTTGCGCATATCGCTCGATCGCGAACTTGAACGTCCCCCGGAAATTGATGTGCCCGAAGTGCACCGGACCGATCCGGCGCAGCCAGGCATCGTCAATGGCCATGGCGTCCTTGCGCAGGCGCTCCACCACGTCGTTCATGCGGTGTGTATTCCAGGCCAACACGATGTTGGTGAGCAGCGCGTGCGAGCCCGAGATGGCCTTCATCTCGTCGCCCCGACGGCCGCGCTCGGTGGGCAGCTTGCCGGTGTAGACGGCGCGCTGCAGCAGGTGGACCGACTCGCCGCGGCTGAGCAGCGTATGAATCTCGCGCCGGAAGTCCTCGATGGTGATGTAGTCGCAAAGAAAGATGCTGCGCAGCAGCCGGCCCAGGTGGTCGGCGGCCTTGTAGGCCGGATCGCCCTTGGCTGCGCTGCCAAGGTAGCGCAATGCGAGATTGGCGTCGATCTTGCCGATGCGCACCGAGGCGATCACCCGCAGCAGTTCGTCCCAGCCGGCACGTATGGCCTTGAGCGATACCCGTTTGACTGTCACCCGCTCGATGCCTTCGGGAGCTTCGAACCCGGTCGGCAGGTGCAGCTTGCGTTCGGAGAGGTCCCGCAGTCTGGGGCACAGATCGAAGCCGAGCAGTTTGGCGACCGCCATGGCCGGATTCGTATAGCCGTGGGTGTCCACCGCCAGCAAAGACAGCCGGATGCGGTCCTGGCTGCGGTTGTGCTGCTCGACGCCGTTGACTGCCACCCCGGCCTGGCGCTCGTTGTGCACGATGGGCTGGTCGTAGCTGATGCCCCAGCGATCCAGGATGTGGGTGTAGATGCCCACGGCAAAGGTGCGCCGGCGCGGATCGACACGGGCGTTCCACAGGTGGCGTGAAGCATCCAGCGCCATCATGTCCGAAGAGGCCTTCTCGCCGCTGCCCCAGTGTGCGGCCATCGGAATGCGGCCCTGGAATTCGACCACCCGTTCATTCGCGCGCCGCAGGCGGCCGTGGGTCTCCAGTGCGCGCATCGCCACGGAGACCTTGGGCATGTCCAAGCCCGGAATCATGGCAGCCACGCTCTTGGCATCGATGTCCGTGCCGTGGGCGAGCAAGGCGGCGTACAAGGCAAGCAGTTCGGCCACGGTCTGGGCCCGGTGACCCAGCAGCGCTTCGCTGAAGTTGCACAAGGCATCGATCTCCAGTAGGAGGTCAGGGAACTGCACATCGCCGATCCATTTGTAGATCAACTCGCGCATGCGGCGCGGCTCGCCGTCGTCGGGCAACGCACTGACCGGAGGCAGGTGCAGCATGCCGTCGGCGCCAATCTCGACCTTGCCTTTCTCGCAGGCTTCAGCGACTGCGGCGACGCCGGCGCGCAGGTTGTCCTGCAGCCGCTCGAGCAAGTCGTCGACCTTGGCTGGCGCGCCGAGCAAGGCGATGTACCTGTCCCGGTTCCGGGCCCACTCCTCGGGCGAAATGAGCATCTGATCGCGTGAGCGAAAACTCAGGGAATGGTCGATCCAGGCCGCGCCGCTACGCAAGCTCTTGCGCATGGACATCATGGTGCAGGCGGCGAAGGCCTGCAGGCCGCGCTTGGGATCGGCATCGCGCACCAGTTCGCGCCAGGCGGGGCCGACGTCGGGCAAGCTGAAGTCCGCCGGCAGTTCACTGGCCTTCGTGTCCCGAAGCTCGCGCCAGGCGGTCCATTGCTGGAAGCCCGCGTCGTTGGACTGACCACCGAACGCCAGGCCTTCCATGCCGCCGAGGAAGGCGGCAACGCGCTGGTGGTCCGCGGACAGCGCCTGGCGCACCTGAGAGGAAAAGCTCTTGTGCGGAACGTCCAGCAGTTCGCTCAACAGCCGATCGGCTTCAAGGCCTCGCGCTTGCCAGGTCTTGGTCGTGTCGCGCAGGACTTCGCGAGCGATGGTCGCTTGTTGACGCGCCACGGTGTCGGGCTTGCCCCGGATGGCCAGGGCCTTTTGCGCGGCATCCCGAAACAGCTTCTGGCTGCGCCGGCTGCTCTGATGCATCACCACGTCGGTGAATTCGAGCAGGCTCACATGCAGGAAGCACACGAGCTCAATGGTCTGACGCGATTCCTTGAGTTCACGCGTCTTGGCCGGACGGCGGCCCTGGACCTGCTGGGCATAGGCCCGCTGCTTGGCCAGAGCAAGTTTCTCCAGGGCCCATTCGTGCACGGCCAAGGACTTGAGGTAGCGGATCTTGTCAAGGGTTTCGGCGAAGGTGCTGGGGCCGTCCCGTTTGGGTGGGGTCTTGAGCCATTCGAGGTGAGTGGCAATGCCGTCAGGGCGCAGGCTGTAGGCGGAGTCCCGGCAGCGTTTCAGTGCTGGCGTCGGCACAGCGGCGGTGATGGTTTTGAGGATCCCGGCCTCGACAGTTGCGAAGGCATCGCGTGCCCAGTCGCGCACTCGGCGTTCCCCGGGAATCAGGATGCGGTGATCGTAGAGCCAATGGTTGGCCGCGGTGACCAGATCGTCGGCGTGCGAGGCCTCGGCCGCTTGCAAGTGGAGCAAAGCCGTGACTTCGGCCTCTGCGGCCCCGCCCAGGTCGCTCAGGCCCAGGTGGTTCCGAGTCCACAATTGATGCTCATACAGAGTCGGGCGGCGTTGATACAGGCTGCGCAGGCTGGCAATGGACAGGGCCGGCGTGGCAAGTTTTTGGGAAACGTACGCCAGCAGGTTGCGTGGTAGCGCCGCGAAACGATCCAGTGGGCGGCCCGACGCGCGCAAGAACAGAAGTTGAAGTGCGGCGGCACCCCGATGTGGCACCCTGAAACGCTCTCGGATGGCCTCGACGTCTTCAACTGTGAGTTGAAAGAACTGCTCGAGATCGAATTCCGTCAGTCGACTGGGCAAGCTCTCCCGGCCGACGAACCGATAGGCGTACGTGGACATGAACGACATCTCCTCATGAACTCAGGGAAATGTACAACGCCTGAAAGAAGCCACGAATTGCACAAAAAGCGCCAGTTCAGATCGCCCAGAAGCCGCATCAAACAAGGCTTTGATGGCGAACCGTGTCAATCTGCACGGAAAGCACGATTACCCCCTGTAGAGCGCATAGGCCAGGCCGCTGCGTGCAGTGGGCAGCGGCGGCCCTGAAGTCCAGGTGTTGCTCGCCGGGTCATAGATATCGTGGAGATCGGTTCGATCGCCCGGCCCGGTGAACCGGCCACCGATGACGTGAATCTTGCCCCCGGCAGCAATCACTGCCGCGTGATCCCGCGCCTTCGGCAACGGTGCCAAGGCCGTCCACGTGTTCGTGGCCGGGTCGTAGACCTCGTTGGTCGGGACCGTGGCGTTGGCGGGGTTGCGCCCGCCGATCGCATACACCTTGCCGTCGAGCACCGCCACGCCCACGGAGCCGCGACCGGCGCTCATCGGCGCGAGCGTTCGCCATGCGTCTGCGCTCGGGTCATATTCGAGGACCGTTGCCTGCCCGTCCTTGTGCACCGCGCCGACAAAGCCACCGACGGTGACGATCTTTCCGTTCACCACCGCGACACCCAGATGGTCGAGCGCGCGCGGCATGGGGTGGCGCACGCGCCAGGTGTCGGTGGCGATGTCGTAGGCCTCATTGAGAGCCACAGAGGTGCCATCGATCATCCCTCCGAGGGCGTAGAGCTTGCCGCCGACCTCCGCCAGCGAAAGCTCGGCGCGGGACGTGATCATCGGCGCCTTCCGGACCCAGGTGCCCACGGCCGGGTCCGCCTGGCAATGTCCGGCCAAGGCGACAACGCCAAGCACGATGGCCATGGTGCGTGTGACGAGAAATCCGAGCATCTGCATAGGCGTTTCCTGTTTGATCCACTGCCCCGTTCCAGGTCGACACCTTCCTCTATCGCGGCTGCAACATCAAGTCGACCTGATCGATCCAATGCCGGAATGCCGCCATCTGATCGGTGACGAAGCGGCGCGTCGTCTCGTCGATGCAAGCTCCGTCCGGCCCGAACTTGCTCGCTGCGTGGGCGATGAAGACTTCGGGCTTCGACAGGACCATGGCGTCCATGAAAAGCAGCACCTTGCGCAGCTCGTACTGCACGCGGGCCCCGCCGACCGGGCCTGGCGCTGCGCTCAGGATCGCAACCGGCTTGTGGCGCAGTGGCTGGTCGGTGCCGCGCGATACCCAGTCGAGCATGTTCTTCAGCATGCCGGGAATCGAGAAGTTGTATTCCGGCGTTGCAATGAGGATCGCGTCCGCGCGCCGGATGCGATCGCGCAGTGCCTCGACCGGCGCGGGGATTGCATGAGCGAGCACGTCGGCGTTGAACGGCGGAATGTCGCGCCAGTCGACCACGTCCAGCGTCATGGCTGCCGGCATGCTCTGGCCGGCCAGGCGCAGTGCCATGCCATTGAGCGATGCGCTGCGCAGGCTGCCGCAAAGCCCGACGACATCGATGGGGCGCAGGGGCGCCACGGCCTTGGCATCGGCGCTCATTGCCGGGGAATCCCGGCTTGGGCGACGACTTCGCTCCAGCGTTTGATTTCGCGCTCGACCATCGATTTCATCTGGGCCGCAGAGGACGGGGCGGCCTCGCTGCCCAAGGATGCCAGCATCGCCTTGACGCCGGGATCGTCAAGCACCAGGCGCACGCTGCGATCGAGCAGTTCGACCACCTGCGGCGGCGTACCGTGGGGCGCAGCGAGTCCCAGCCAGGACCGGATCTCGAAGCCCTTCAGCACGCTCGCGACGGCAGGCACCTGCGGCATCGACGGCCAGGGCTGCGCGCTGGTGACCGCCAGTGCGCGCAGCCGGCCCGACTGGATGTGCGGTGTCGCAACGGTCAGGGTGTCCGCAAGGATATCGACGTCGCCGGCAATCACCGCCTGCACGGGTGCGCCGCCGCCGCGATAAGGCACGTGCAGCAGCTTGACGCCCGCGCTGACGCCCAGCAGTTCGCCGACCATGTGCTGCGTCGAGCCCACACCGACCGACGTGAAGGTGACCCGGTCCGGCGTTTGCTTCGCAGTGGCGAGGAGTTCGGCGAGATTGCGGGCCGGGTGGTCTGCACGCACGGCGACGACGAAGGGAAAGCTCGTCACGGTCGAGATGAATGCGAAGTCCTTCACCGGGTCGTAGGGCAGCGTCTTGCGCAGCACGGCCGACACCGTGTGCGCACCGGTGAGCATGACGATGTTGTAGCCGTCGGGCCGGGCCTTGGCCACGAAGTCGGTGGCGATCAGGCCGCCCGCCCCGCTTTTGATTTCGACAACCACGGGCTGCTTCAACTTCTCCTGCATCTTCTGGGCGAGCAGGCGTGAAACGACGTCTGCATTGCCGCCCGCGCCGAAGCCGTGGTTCAACTGGATCGGGCGGCTGGGGTAGCCGTCCTGTGCGCGCGCCGAAGGCAGCAGCGCGAGCGCAGCAGCGGTGGCGACGAAGCTGCGCCGGGTCGGGGTCTTCATGGTTGTCTTGTCTCCTGTCGTTGTTATGTGTTGCCGGCCTTGAACCCCTTCCAGGCCGTGTCGTAGTCCGGCTGGAGGTTGGCGGCAGAAAGCGCCTGCACCGTGGGGCGAAACACATGGCGGCTCTCGAACATGAAGGCCAGGGTGTCGTCCAGGCGATGCGGCTTGAGTTCGGCGGTGCTGGCACGCTCGAAGGTGGCGGCGTCGGGGCCGTGCGGCAGCATGCAGTTGTGCAGGCTCACGCCGCCAGGCACGAAGCCTTCGGCCTTCGCGTCGTAGACGCCGCGCACCAGCCCCATCAGTTCGCTCATCACGTTGCGGTGAAACCACGGCGGACGAAAGGTGTCTTCGGCCACGAGCCAGCGCGGCGGGAAGATCACGAAATCGCAGTTGGCGACGCCGGGCGTGTCGCTGCCGGAAGTCAGCACGGTGTAGATCGACGGATCGGGATGGTCGAAGCTGATGGTGCCGAGGGCCATGAAGTGCGCCAGGTCGTATTTGCAGGGCGTCAGGTTGCCGTGCCACGCGACCACGTCCAGCGGTGTGTGGGCCTGCCCGCCTTCCCAGAGATGGCCCATGAACTTGTTGACGATGCGCACGGGGCCAGCGTCTTCCTCGAAGGCCGCGACGGGCGCGAGGAAGTCGCGTGCATTGGCCAGCCCGTTCGATCCGATCGGCCCGAGTTCGGGCAAGCGAAAAGGCGCGCCGTAGTTCTCGCAAACGTAGCCCCGGGCCTCGCCCTGCGGCAGCGCGACGCGCCACCGCATGCCGCGCGGCACCAGCGCGATCTCGCCGGGGGCGACGTGCAGACGCCCCAGTTCCGTGTGGAGCAGCAACGCGCCGGACTGCGGCACGATCAGCAGCTCGCCGTCCGAATTCACGAGGTAACGCCGGTCCATCGAGCGGTTCGAACGATAGATGTGCACCGCCGAGCCGACCTGCGCGTGCGGATCGCCGTTGCCGGCGATGGTCAGCATCCCGTCGATGAAATCCGCGCCTCGGTCCGGCATCGGCCAGGGGTTCCAGCGCAGCCGGTTGGCCGGTGTCTCCGCTTCGGTGAACGGACCGCTGCGCCAGCCGCCGTCGTCGATGCGGGCGAAGGCTTCATGCATGGCGCTGGGGCGCCTTCTGTACATCCAGGTGCGCAGGTTGTGGTTGCGCGGTGCCGTGAAGGCCGTGCCGGACAGCAGCTCTGCATACAGCCCCAGCGGCGCCTGCTGCGGCGAGTTGCGGCCCACCGGCAGGGCCCCGGGGATTGCTTCGCTGGCGAACTGGTTGCCGAACCCGCTTTGGTAGCCGAGCGTTGTGTCGTCCTGCGCGATGTGTGCTGCCATGCGGTCTCCGTCTTTCTTGTCGTCAGTCCTGCCACTGCGGTGTGAAGAAGGTCGTCGGAATCAGGATCTTCGATTCCTGGCTCTGCAGCAGCGGGAGCATTTCCGTCACGTAGGCTTTCCATCCGGCATCGGCCATCAGAAGCTCCCGTCGCTCAGCGCGTTCGTTCATGTCGAGGTAGGCCCACATGTGGATCACCTGGTTGAGCGCGCCGGTTTCGGTGCGGTAGTAGCCGACCATCCGGCCGAGGATGCGGCGCTGTATGGCCAGGCCCTTGGCTTCGTACAACGACAGGTAGGCCCGCCACTGGCCGGGATGGGTGGTGTAGGTGCGTTGTTCCACGAGCATGGTGTATCGAGCCGCCCTTTACAGGCTGTGCCCTCCGTCGATGACGATCCGCGTGCCCGTGGCCGTGCGCAGATGCGTCACGCAGGCCAGCACCGCAAGCGCCACGTCTTGCGGCGTGACGATGCGCCCGAGCGGTGTGGCGGCGGCCTTCTTCAGCAGTTCGTCGCGGTTGCGGCCCTGCACGAAATCGGTGTCGACCGCTGCGGGCGACACGCTGACGAAGCGCACCGGCCCGAAGGCCCTGGCCATCGACACGGTCATCGTGTCGAGTGCGGCCTTGGCTGCGCAGTAGGCGATGTTGCTGCCCAGCCCGGTGAATGCGGACACGGACGACACGTTGACCACGACCGCGTCGGTGGACGCTTTCAGCAGCGGCATGAGCGCACGCGTGATGGCGTAGGGGCCGCCCACGTTGGCGGCGAGTATGTCGTCGAACAGCGCCGGCGCCAGCGCGTCCAGGTCACTGTGCATGATGCGCCGCGTGAAGCCGGCCGAGTTCACGAGCACGTCGATGCGGCCGAAGTCGCGATGCAGGATGTCCGCCATTACGGCGTGCGCCGCACCATCGGTCAGCGGAATCTGCAATGTGCCGTGGCCGACGCCCGGCAGTTCTTCGCACAGCGCCTGCGCACGCGCCGCGCCTTCGTTGTAGCCGATGACGACCGTGGCCCCTGCGTGCGCAAATGCGCGCACGCAGGCCGCGCCGATGCCGCTGCTTCCCCCGGTGACGATGGCGACCTTGCCTTGCAGCGCGCAAGCGCCGTCCTGTGCCGTGCTCATTGAAATCTCCCGCGATGCGCTCGTTTCTTCATGAATGAATGCCCTTGGTCGTTGCGTTCCACGTGCGAGCCCTTCTGCTTTGAACGAGTGCTGTCCGATAGACGGGGCATCGCTATGGCTCCAGCGGGAATTGTTTTCTAATGAGTCGCTTCAAACCAGTCGTTTGTCCATCAATCGAACATGAAAACGCCCTCCGATGCAGGCTCGCTGAAACGAGGCGTGGTAATTCTCAAATTGCTGGCCACTGCAGGCCCGCGCGGACTGGCGCTGACCGAGTTGTCCGAGAAATCGAAGATCCCGCATCCCTCGGTACACCGCATCCTGGGCCAGTTGGCAGCGGAGCGGCTGGCAGTCTTCAACGACGAGCTGCGGCGCTACAAGCTCGGCCCGCTGGCGTTCGAGCTGGGCGTGGCCAGCTCGACCATGCACGACATCCGCGACCTGTGCGAGCCCGCGATGGACACGCTGGCGCGAGAGACGGGCGATACCGTCTACCTTGTCGTGCGCAGCAGTTTCGATGCGGTCTGCATGCATCGCCGCGAGGGCGCGTTTCCCATCCGCGCGCTGGTGCTGGAGGTCGGCAGCCGAAGGCCGCTGGGCGTGGGCGCGGGAGGACTGGCGATCCTTTCGGCCATCGACGACGAAGAGCGCGCGGACATCATCGAGCGGGTCGGCCCGAGCCTCTCTGCCTTCGGGAAATTGTCGACGCAGGATCTGGCGGAAGCCTGTGTGCAGGCACGCGCGCTGGGTGCCGCGGTGATCCAGAACCGCGTGAGCCTGGGCGTCAAGGCGGTCGGCGTGCCCTTCAGGGATTCGATGGGGCAAGCCGTGGGCGCACTGAGCGTCGCGGCCCTGTCGCAGCGCCTGAGCCAGCGACGCATTGCCCAGGTGGCCGACATGCTGCGCAGTGCCACGCAGTCGGTCGAGATCCTGCTGCGCAAGCGGAAGGCCTGAGACAGCGACAGCAGCCGCCTCTTCAGCCGCCGCCGTGCTGCCGCAGGAACGCTTCGATTCGCGTCACGAGGTAGGCCGGCGTTTCGAGCATCGGGTAGTGGCCGCTGTTCGGCAGCAGCTCGATCTGTGCATGCGGGTACATGCGGGGAAAGGTGGCTTGCACAAAGTCCGACGACACGCCCGCGTCGTGCTCCCCCACCAGCACCAGCAGCGGCGCACGCAGTGCTGCGGCCTTGTCGGAGAAATCGGTTTTCGAGAAGGCGTGAAAGTAGTTCTCGAAGGCCACCGTGTCGGCCGTGCTGCGTTGGTGGGCCAGGATCGACCGGGCCAGGGCAGGCGTCAGGCGCGAGCCCAGCGAAGTCTCGATCACGCCCAGCGCCGCCTGATCGCTCTGGCCTGCGGACGCAAACACCGCCGCGACTTCTTCAGGCAGCGGCACGCCGGAGGCCGGCACCGGTGTCACGCACACCGCCGCCTGAATGCGGTCGGGTGCATCGATTGCAATGCGCTGCACCACCATGCCCCCCATGGAGTGGCCGAGCAAGGCAAAGCGCTCCCACCCCAACCGGTCGGCCAGCCCGAGCATGTCGGCGGCAATCTCCGCGATGGTGTGCTCGCCCTGGATGGTGCGGGAGGCACCGTAGCCGCGGTAGTCGGGGAAGACATATGTGAACCTCTCCTCGTCCAGCAGCGGATAGATCGGCGCCCATATGCCATGGTCGCCGAACCAGCCATGCGCGACCATCACCCGCTGGGGGCCGCTGCCCCGGATCTCGTGGCCCAGACTCATGTGCGTTCTCCTTTGCCTGTGTGCGTGTGCGCGCGTGCTGCTTCAGTCGATCTTGATGCCTGCGGTACCGATGACCCTGCCCCATTTCGCCGACTCGTTCGCGATGATGCCCGCGAACTGGGACGGCGTGCCGCCGATGGCCTCGACGGTCTGGTCGTTCAACTGCCGGCGGACTTCAGGGTCGGCCAGCACCTTCTGCAATTCGGAAGACAGTCGCTCGACCACGACGCCCGGCGTGCCCGCAGGCGCATGCAGGCCGAACCAGAGCGCCGAGTCGAAATCGGCGATGCCCGATTGCGCAAAGGTCGGCACCTGCGGCAGCGTTGCGATGCGCTGCCGGCCGATGACCGCCAGCGCCTTGACCCGTCCGGCGTTGACCTGCGCCAGCACCGGCGCCGCCGGCGTGAAGGCCAGGTCCACCCGGCCGGCCATGACATCGGTGAGTGCCTGCGCACCGCCCTTGTAGGGCACGTGGGTCAGGCGCACCTGGGCCACCTGGTTGAACAGCTCGCCATACAGATGGGTGAAGGTGCCGTTGCCCGACGAGCCGTAGCTGAACTTGCCGGGTGCATCCGCTGCCGCAGCGACCAACTCCTTGACGGTGCGGCTGGGCAGGTCGGCGCGGGCGATCAGCAACGCAGGCGCCTCGGCGAGCAGCGTGACCGGCGTCAGGTCTTTCGTGAAGCTGAACCGGAGATTCGGGTACAGGCTGGTGTTGATGACATTCGCGGTGGTGCTCAGCAGCAGCGTGTAGCCGTCCGGCGCGGCATGGGCCACGGCTTCGGCGGCGATGCTGCTGCCCGCGCCTGGCCGGTTCTCGACAATCACGGGTTGCCCGAGGCCTTGTGTCATGCGCGGACCGAGAACGCGTGCGATCAGGTCGCCGGTGCTTCCGGCCGGGAACCCGACGATGATGCGGATCGGCTTTTCCGGGAAGGTGGCGGACACGGCGGTGGTGCATGCGCTCGCGAGTGCGAAGGCTGCGGCCAGAGGCGCGAGAAGAGGCGCAAGAAATGAGAGGCGCATGGCGATGTCTCCTTGTTATGTTCCCCGGGCGCGCCGCTTCGGCGCCGCCGTTCAGCACGAGCCCAGCACGTTGGCCAGCAGGCCCGCCCCGTAAAGCACCGCATTGGATTCATAGTGACGCGGTGCGGTCGCCAGGAACTGCTTGACCGCCTGCACGGCTGGCGCGGGGAAGGACAGCAGGCGCTGCACCAGCGCATCGCCTTCCGCCTGCAGGCGCCCGCTCTCGACGATCCGACCCACGATCCCCGCGGCCAACGCCTCGCGAGCGCCGATGGGCTCCGCGCCGAAGACCAGATGCGCCAGCGCCTTGGCCGGCATCCGGTCCAGCAGCGGGGCCATGGCGATGCATGGCGGAATGCCGCGTTCGAGTTCGCGCAACGCGAAGCTGCTGCCTTCCTCGCACAGCGTGAGGTCGCACCGGGCGGCCAGCACCAGGCCGATGCCCCAGGCGCGTCCGGCCACCAGACCGAGCACGGGTGCGCGGCAGCGGCCGAACGCTTCGTACAGCGCCTGAATCGGCCCCGCGTCATCGCGCAGCACGTCCGCTGCATTGACCCCGGCACCGGGCGGCGGGGGCGCCATGTCTCGGCCGAGGCAGAAGTCCGCACCTTCCGCGCCCAGCACGATCACGCGGCTCTCGCGCACGGCATCCAGCGCTTCGGCCAATGCCAGTGCCATGGTGTTGGTCAATCGGTTGCCGGCCTCTGGGCGCCGCAGCCGGATGGTGGCCACATCGCCTTGCACCTCGCGGCCGATCCAGGAAGATTCGGAAGTGCTCATGGCTTTTTCTCCTGCAGGCGCTCGGCCATCCAGTCGCAAACGAGGCTCAGTGCCGGCTCCGGCCGGTCGAGGTTCACATGGGCTGCACCGCCCTCCTCCTCGGTGAACACGCGCAGTTGCTTGTGGCGCGAACTCACCGCCTCCAGCAGTCGCTGCGCTTCCGAAGGCGGTGCGTGCCGGTCGTTGGCGCCGTGCACGATGAACAGATCGCACTCGATGCGGTCGGCCACGCCTTCCAGGCGGAAACTCTCCAGCTTGCGGAATGCGCTTTCCCAGTCCGGCACGCCGAGTATTCGCAGAATCTGCTTGCCGGTGGTACCCAGCGGCGCGTTGTTGCCCAACTGGGTGGCGCCCTGCCCCGGCACGTAGCCGACACGCCGCACCATGCACGCATGGGTGTCGAAGACCGCGCCCATCACCGCGCAGGCCTTGATCCGTTTCTCGAATGCGACGGCGCGCGGTGCGTAGTAGCCACCCCAACTGGCCGCCACCAGTCCGATGCGTGCAGCGTCCACTTCCGGGCGCTGCAGCAGCCAATCGACGCAGGCCGTCACCGGTTTCTCGAAATCGTGGCGTGCGGTGAGTCCGTGCACGCGCAAGGCCGAACCCTGGCCCGGACCGTCGAAGGCGAGCGTGGTGATGCCGCGGCGCGCGAGATTCAACGCCACGTAGAACATCTCTTCCTTGTTCGCGTCCAGGCCATCCGACAGAAGCGCCACCGGTCCCGGGCCGCGACGGCCCACGGCGGGTACGAGGTAGGCCGGGATCACGCTGCCTTCGAAGGGAATGTCGACCAACTCGATGGCGGGATCGCGATGCTGCGCGAAGGTCGCGAAGCAGGACAGGTGCCTGGCATAGGCCTGCTCGGCGCGAGGGTCGTCCGGGTCCAGCAGCCCTTCGGCCCACTGGTGATAGACCGAGGCGCGCAAGGAGAAGTCGCTGGCACTCACGCGGTGGCCACGGGCAAGCGCGTCGGCCGCAGATTGCTCCAACTGGCGCCCCAGCTCTCCCCATGTGCGATGCCAGGCCTCGACATCGCCGGAGGGCTGCACGCGCGCAGCCTCCCGCAGACGGGAACATGCCCAGTCGATCTCTCCGAACAGTCCGCCTGCGGCGATGGCGCGGAGCACGGCAAGAGACCAGCGGTAGTTTTCGGGGAAGTAGAAGAACATGGTCTTTCGAGCTTGGGTGGCGTCTGTCGGGCAGATTGTTCGCGCACCTCTCTTTCGAGGCCATGGGTTTGTCCGATAGATGAACATGAGAATCGCCAACGGGTGCGCGTGGAGGCGATCTCCTCGGAAAACCGCGACGAACCAGCGGGGATGGCGAAGCGCATCGATATCTGCAGCGTATGAAAAACCAGCTGAAAAAGGTATTTCCGAATATAAAAAGCCTTGCCTACGATGCCCGCATGACAAGCAGAGACAAGCTGCAGGAGCACCCTGCATCGATGGGCTTCGGCATCCGCATGGCACGCACGCCCAGCGTCCTTCCCGTGTTCACCACCAGGGCCGTCTTGCGCGCAAGCGCTTGGGTGGCAGCGAGCGGGCTGTGCGCCGTGCTCGCAGCCTGCGGAGGTGGTGGCAACGGTGGCGGCGGCTTCCTTCCGATCCTGCCGCCCGCGCCCGCCCCTGCGCCGGCCCCCCCGGCACCACCAACTGCGGGACCCACGGCCGAGCAGCTCAAGAGCACATGCAACACGCTCAACGGGCAGGTCATCGAGGGTGTGTCGATCACGAAGACCACCCGCTTCGAGGCCAAGGCGCCGCTCTACGCATCGGGCTTCTGCCAGCTGCTCGGCACGCGCGCACCGTTCCTCGACATCGAGATCGACGTGCCGGACAACTGGACCGGTCGCTACTGGCAGCAAGGCGGTGGCGGTTTCGACGGACGCATCCCCTCGGCGGTGACGATGGACACGGGCGGCGCCGTGATGGCAGTCGATGCCACGCTCGCACTCAAAGGCGCGGTGTATGCGGCCTCCAACGGTGGCAACCGGGCCAGCGTCCCTGCGCAGGCCGCACCGGGCGTGTGGGTGAGCGGCACACCCGAAGGCCAGCAGTCGGCCATCGACTATGCCTACGCCGCCGGCGGCACCACGCTGCGCTTCGGCAAGGCCGTCGCCAAGGCCTTCTTCGGCAAGGCACCGAGCCGCAGCTATTTCAACGGTTGTTCCAACGGTGGCCGCAACGCCTACATCGCCGCACAGCGCTGGCCCGATGAATTCGACGGCATCGTCGCCGGCTGTGAAACCATGGACATGGGCGGGGCCGTCACCGGCCTGATGAACACGGCCGCCAAGGCGGCCACGCCGGCAGAGATCGGCCCGGCCCAGTACGCCGCCGCCTACACGGCGGCCGTGGCGGCCTGCGACGCAAGCGACGGCGCAACCGATGGCTACCTTGCGAACCCTGGCGCGTGCACCTTGCCAGCCGCGTCGCTGCAATGCGGCCAACCCGGTGCGAATGCCGACCCCACGCTGTGCCTGTCGGCTGCGCAGGTTCCCACGCTTGCGGGCCTGCTCGGCAACCTGACGCTGAGCACCGGCGCTACCGCCTACAGCAGCTACAGCTGGACCAACTTCGCGCCTGCGTCCACCATTCCCAGCGTGCCGGCGCTGGGCGTGACCAGCTATGGCGGCCTGGGCGGCGGCTTTGCGTTCCTGGCAACGAACGATCCCCTGTGGTTCGGTGCCCCGCCACCGGGCACGGCGCTGGCTCCCAACCTGGCGAGCTTCGACATCAACCGCGACTACTACCTCTTCAGCAGTGGCCTTCTGCGCCTGGGCGCCGACCACGACAAGAACGCCATCGCGGCCTACGTGGCGTCGGGCCACAAGCTGCTTTCATGGCACGACGCCGGGGACCCGTTGCTGTCGGTCAACGATCACGCCCGCAACTTCGCCACCATGACCCATTCCGCCAAGGGGATGGGGCTGGCCGACCCTCGCAGCAACGCGCGCATGTTCATCGTTCCCGCGTCGACCCACGGGGCGGGAGCCAATCTCGCGGAGGTCGACTGGCTCGGCGCCATCATCGACTGGGTGGAGAGCGGCAAGGCACCGGATCAGTTGACCTACAAGTTCATGGCCGGCGCCACGGCCCGGACGATGCCGGTCTGCGAGGCGCCGAAGTATCCGCGCTACAACGGCACGGGGGACGTCAACGCTGCGGCCAGCTTCACCTGCACACCGTGACGGCCGGAAGACAAAGCACGCAAAGCAGGCGGGGGACTCGCTCCTCGCTTGCATCGTCGCGAGCCGGGTCTACTCAGCGCTGCGCCCCAAGGGATTCGACACACGCCCTTCCCTCACGAGGTGCCGGGCAGTCCCGCGAACCTGCACGTGTCGAAGGCGTGCCCTTTGGGTGATGACGAACGGACACGATAGAAATGCGCCGAGCGCAATGCCGAACGCAATATCCGCCGGGAAGTGCACGCCGACGTAGATGCGCGCCCAGCCCGTGGCAACGGCTAGCAAGCCGAACACCCAGGCCGTCCGGCGAAGCGAGGCCCGCGCCATGAAGGCGAACGTGATGAAGAACATCACGCTGGCATGTGTGGAAGGCATCGAGCCATCGGCAGTGTGCAAGATGTACCCAGGCACGAGGCCTTGTGCGAAGGGACGCTGGAAGCCGATGCCGGCCGCAATGAAGTGCGAGATGACCGAGACCCCGATCGCAGCCATGGCCACCGTCAATATGTAGGCCCGATCCGAAGGCTTCGCGAATGCGGCCCAGCAAAGCACTGCGGCGCACAAAGGGCCGCCCCACACGGCAACCACGCAACCCGTGAGGAGTGCCCACGAGCCCGGGTCCTCACCTGCCACTATCCAATGAAAGAGTTGAAGGTTGATTTCATTCATGGGTCCGGTCCGCAATGAAGATGTCGCGACGAAGACTCCCTCGAAAAAAGTCTATGTCTCGCACCTGCAGGGCACCTGACCTGCGGCTCAGGAAGCCGGGAATTTTGTGAATGCAGCGTAAAGCTGCGGACAAGGAAGGAAAGCGTGGGTCGATATGCAGGCGGCGCGCACGACGGTGCCTGATCGCAGGCTTATGCGGCTGCGTCGGCGGGCGTTGGTGCATGCACCGGTCGCCGACGCCAGGCATCGATGCTCCAGGGGCCTGCACCGGCGGCGGCGATGAACAGGAAGACGAACGAGAACAGCACTGCCGCCTCTCCCTGGTTGAGCGAAGGCGTCAGCACGAAGCCCTTGGACGCATGGCCGATGAAGTACGCGAAGGCCAGCTGGCCCGAGAGCACAAACGCGACCGGCCGCGTGAACAGGCCGATCAGCAGCAGGATGCCGCCGAAGAACTCCAGCACGCCCGCCGCGCCCAGCAGCGAGACGAGTTGGAGGTTGTCGAAGAACGCCACGTGCGGAAAGCCGAAGAGTTTGGCCGAGCCGTGCTGGATCAGCAGGTAGGCCGAGACAATGCGCAGCACCGAGAGAGCGGGCGGAACCAGGCGGTCTGTGTTGGGAATGGTCATGGCGATGAGAGCTTTGGAAGGTTGAATGAAAGAAGAAAAGGCTTTGAAATTCTGTGGTGGCGCCCCGCGCATTCAAAGTTCGAAATTCGTGCTTCGACCCTCGTTTTCTTCAGACATGCCCGCTTCATCCGCCGGATGCGACGACCGCGATCCCCCTGAACTGTCCCGGCTTCGCCGGCGCCGCGGGCCTTGGATAGCGCTCCGGCGAAAAGCGGTGCATCAGTTCGGCCTCCCGAACCGCCGCCAGTTCGAAGTTGGCGTGCTTCACATGGCCGTAGCCGCGGATCGCGAGTGGCACTGCGGCGATGTGCGCCGCGAGCTTCTGGTTGCCTGGTGAAAGCTCGGCCACCAGTTCGTCGAGGCGTGCATCGAACTGGTCGATGAGCGAGCGCTCCAGCCGGCGCTCCTGTGTATAGCCGAAGACATCCAGCGCGGTGCCGCGCAGGTGCTTGCCCAGCGCCAGCCACTTCATGGCCGGAAGCATCCATGCCCCGAGCCGGATCTTGGCGGGTGGCTGTCCGTTCGTGCCGCGCGCGAGCAGCGGCGGCGCCATGTGGAATTCGAGCTTCAGCTCGCCTTCGAACTGGTCGTGCAGCTTCTGCAGGAACGCGCCGTCGGTGTAGAGCCGCGCCACTTCGTATTCGTCCTTGTAGCTCATGAGCCTCAGCAGGCTGCGCGCTGCGTTGCGCGTGAAGGGCAACGCAGCGTCGCCACCGGCCAGGGCCGCTTCGCGCGTCTGCAGGGCGCGGATGCGGGCCTCGTAGCGGTCGGCCCAGGCGGCGTTCTGATAGCCGGTGAGATGCCGGCGCGCGTCCGCCAACAGGGCTTCCAGCGGGCGTTCGTCCGCCTGTTGTGCCTGCGTGTCCATGGGCACTGCGCGCAACTGATCGAGCGCCGTGGAATCGCCCGCCGCAAGCCGCCCGAGCGAGAACGCCGACTGGTTTGCGGCCACCGCCACACCGTTGAGTTCGATCGCATGCATCAGCGCTTCGAGGCTGAGCGGCACCAGCCCGCGCTGCCATGCATAACCAGCCGCGACGATGTTCGCCGCCAGCGTGTCGCCCAGGAATTCTTCAGCGAGGCTCTGCGCGTCGAAGGTCTCGACCTGCTCTTCGCCGGCGACGAAGCGCATCTTCTCCAGCAGCAGGTCCACGTGCAGATCGGCATCCGGATTGCGCAGCGATTCGGCCACCGGAATCTCGTGGATGTTCGCCAGGATGCGCGTGCGGCCATGCCGTACGGTTTGCAACGCATCGGCCGATGCGCCGACCACCACGTCGCAGGCCAGGATTGCGTCGGCCTGCTGCGTGTCGATGCGCACCTGGTGCAGCCGGTCGCGCGAATCGGCCAGGCGCACGAAGCTCAGCACCGAGCCGCCCTTCTGCGCAAAGCCCATGAAGTCGAGCACGCTGGCGGCCTTGCCTTCCAGGTGCGCGGCCATGGCGATGACGGCACCGACCGTCACCACGCCGGTGCCGCCCACGCCGGTCACGAGCAGGTCGTAGGGCGCGGTCCACACATGCGCGGTGGGGTACGGCAATGCGGCCACGCGATGCAGGAACGCGTCGCGCCCCGCAGCCAGCGCACCGCTCTTGCGGCGCAGCTTGCCGCCGGTCACGCCCACGAAGCTGGGGCAGAAGCCCTTGGCGCAGGAATAGTCCTTGTTGCAACTGGTCTGGTCGATCTTGCGCTTGCGCCCCATCGACGTTTCCTGCGGCAGCACGGCCACGCAGTTGCTTTGCACGGTGCAGTCGCCGCATCCTTCGCACACGGCCTCGTTGATGAACAGGCGCTTGGGCGGATCGACCAGCTCGCCCTTCTTGCGGCGGCGACGCTTTTCTGCGGCGCAGGTCTGTTCGTAGATGAGCACCGTGACGCCCGCCATCTCGCGCAGGCGGCGCTGCACATCGTCGAGCGCTGCGCGGTCGTGGAACTCGGTGCCTTGCGGAAAACGATTCTTGATGGCGTCGTACTTGTCGATGGCATCGCTGACGACGACCACCTTGCGCACGCCCTCGGATTCAACCTGCCGCGCGATCGCGTCCACGCTGATCACGCCGTCGATGGGCTGGCCGCCAGTCATCGCGACCGCGTCGTTGAACAAGATCTTGTAGGTGAGCGTCGTCTTGGCCGCCACCGCCTGCCGGATCGCGAGGTAGCCCGAGTGGTAGTAGGTGCCGTCGCCCAGGTTCTGGAACACATGCGGTGTCTTCGTGAACATCGCGTGCGAGATCCAGTCGACGCCCTCCCCGCCCATCTGTATCAGCCCGGCCGTGCTGCGGTCCATCCAGTTGGCCATGAAGTGGCAGCCGATGCCGGCGCGCGCGGTCGAGCCTTCGGGCACCTTGGTGCTGGTGTTGTGCGGACAGCCGGCGCAGAAATACGGCAGGCGCTTGACCGAATCGCTCGCGTTGCCGAGCAGCTCGGGCGGCGTGAAGTCGCGCACATGCTGCAGGTGGTCGCCCAGGTCGTGGTTGTCGGGAAAATGCGCGGCCAGCCAGTGCGCGACCAGCTCGATCAGCCGCGAGGGGCGCAGTTCGCCGAGCGCCGACACCAGCGGCCGGCCGTCGCGGTCGTGCTTGCCGACGAGCACGGGCCGCTCGTGCGCCGGCGCGTTGTAGAAGATGTCGCGCAGTTGCGTCTCGACGACCGCGCCCTTCTCTTCGACGATGAGGATTTCTTCGAGTCCCTGCGCGAAGGCCTTGATGCGCGTCTGCTCGAGTGGAAAGCTCAAGCCGATCTTGTACAGCCGCACACCGGCGCGGGCCAATTGCTCCGGCGAGAGTTCGAGCCGGCGCAGCACCTCCATCAGGTCGTGGTGCGCCTTGCCGCAGGTGACGATGCCCACCTTTGCGTGCTCGCTCACGATCACATGGCGGTCGATGCTGTTGCGGCTGGTGAAGGCGGCCACGGCCGCGAGCTTGTCTTCGAGCCGCGATTCGATGCGCAGCGACGGCAGGTCGGGCCAGCGGTAATGCAGGCCGTCCGGCGGTGCGCGGTGGCCGGTGGCGGTGCTCACGGTGTCCGCGTCTTCCCAGGCCATGACGCGCGCGTTGACCGCGTCGAGGTCCACCGTGCCCGCGCTCTCCACGATCTCGGACAGCGCCGCCATGCCGACCCAGGCGCCCGAGTAACGCGACAGCTCGTAGCCGTACAAGCCGAACTCCAGGTACTCGGCCACGCACGAGGGCTGCATGACCGGCATGCGCCAGGCCATGAAGGCATGGTCGCTCTGGTGCGGCATCGACGACGACACGCAACCGTGGTCATCGCCGGCCACCACCAGCACGCCGCCGTGCGGTGACGAGCCATAGGCGTTGCCGTGCTTGAGCGCATCGCCTGCGCGGTCCACGCCGGGGCCCTTGCCGTACCACATGGCAAACACGCCCTCGACGGTGCGCTCCGGGTCCGACTCGACGCGCTGCGTGCCCAGCACCTGCGTGGCCGCCAGCTCTTCGTTGACGGCCGGCACGAAGCGGATGCCTGTTTCCTTGAAGCGTTCACCCGCCTTCCAGATCGCCTGGTCGACCATGCCCAGCGGCGAGCCGCGGTAGCCGCTGACGAAGCCCTGCGTGTGCAGGCCTCGCGCTGCATCGCGCCGGCCCTGCATCACCAGCACGCGGATCAGCGCCTGCGTGCCGGTGATGAAGACCGAGCCCGAGGGGGCCCAGAGGTTGTCGGAAAGCTGGTAGCCGGGCCGTCTGAGTGCGGCTGTGTCATGTGGGGCGTTCATGCGCAGAATTGTTCTGCGATGCCCTGCGGAAGTGCTTCTTCAATACACTAGCGCAGACCCTTGTTTTAAGAACAATCTTCTCGAAACCCGCCATGAACGTCGATTCGGTTTCTCTTGACGAGCATTGCCTCAAGATTCTTTCTGCGCTGCAGCATGACGGCCGGCAGACGGTGCAACAGATTTCCGAGGCCGTGGGGCTGTCGCCCACGCCCTGCTGGAAGCGCATCAAGGACATGGAAGCCGCCGGCGTCATTCGCGGCTACACCGCACTGGTCGACCCCGAACAGGTCGGCCTGCATGTGTCGGCCGTGGCCGAGGTGAACCTCGACCGGCACAGCGAAGCGATGGTGCAGCGCTTCGAGGAAGCCGTGGCCGCGAGCCCGCAGATCATCCGCTGCGTGTCGGCCACCGGCCCGGCGGATTACATCCTGAACGTGACAGTGCCGGACATGAAGCACTACGAGCGCTTTTTGCACGAAGTGCTGTTCAGCCTGCCCGGCGTCACGCACGTGCGTTCGAGCATCGTGCTGCGCGAGATCAAGTCGGAAACGGCCTTGCCGCTCGACCATCTGCTGCCCGACAAGCCTCGCGCGGTGGGGCCACGACGGCGCTGAACGCATCGGCAGCACGCGCGGAGGCCGCGACGGATAAGATGCAGCGCCCCTGCATGCTTTATCAAGGGGGGACATCTCGATCTACCGTGCCCGCACCATGGCTACGCCCCTCCCCAGCATCCGGTACCTGAACACATGACCAAAGCGCGCGCCGTGCCCATCCCCAGCAACAGCGTGCTTGCGCCGCTCTACGCGGGCGCAGACCTTTTGGACGCCTATGCAATTCAACTGCCGGCGGGGGCCAGCAATGACCTGGAGGTGCTTGCACGCGCCGCGTTGGAGAAACAGGCCTGGTGGATTCGTGCGCTCACAGGGGCCCGCGACGTGGTGATGGCGACCGTCGGCGTCAAGTCGTCGCGCGCCGTCGGTCTTGCCGCCGCGGCGCGTGGACCGGTGATCGGCTTCTTTCCGGTGCTGTCAAAGAGCGCGACGGAATTGGTGCTGGGCGAGGATGATCGGCATCTCGACTTCCGCGTCAGCCTCCAACTTCATACCGATGCAGCCCATGGGCGCGAGCTGGTCGCGGGGACGGTGGTGCATTGCCACAACCGACTGGGGCGCACCTATCTTGCGACGATTGCACCGTTTCATCGCGTGATCATGCGGGCGAGTCTGGAACGGGCGGTGAGAACAATGAAGATTCAAGTAGATGTGGCGTGAGGCGAAGCCTGGCCATTCCCAGCCACCACCAAGCCCAGCTGCATGGCGAGGCCCAGGCGATCCACCATCGGCCAATAGGCGGCAATCTTTCCATCCTGCACTTGGTAGATCACGATGGCGGTCTGCTGAACAGGCTTGTGGGTCGGGGCCGCTCCAGCCCAGACCCCAGAGTGCGTGCCACGCATCGTCCAGCGGACGACCACTCGATCGCCTTGCGCGATGATGTCTTCGATCTTGAAGGCCAGGGGATCAAATGCCGCGTGGAGCGGGCGAATGATTTCCAGGAACCCTTCCACTCCCTGTCCGCCGGGAGTTTCAAGCGAAGGGGCGATGAGAGCCTCGGCCATCGAATAGTTCTTCTGGTTCAGGCACTCTTCATAGAGCTTCATGACCACGGCTGCGTTGGCATGCGCCTTGTCCAACATCTCTTCGAATCGGCTCATCATTGCGCTCCTTGCTTTCGATAGCGGGGACTATAAGGTGGCCACGAGCGCGACCATCGCCTCAGGCGCCGTGGGGTTAGGCGCCAGCGGGGCACCACCGGTGCTCCGACCGGCTGCGCCTCGAAGCTGTTGCGGTAGCTGCCCTTTTCGAGCTCCCCAACGCCCAACTGCTGTACCCCCGACTTGCGTCGCAATCCAAGGTCCGTCCTCTCTCTTTACGTCGCCTCGAAGAAAAGTCTCACAGCGTCGGAACAGATTGATCAATGTGCCATTGTCAGAGCGTCGAGCCGTAGTCACTGCCCTCGGTGACCGGCATTACCTCGCTGTGCTTCAATTGGCAGCGACTACCCTTCAGTGCAGGCGTGAATCACTATTCTGCTTGAGCACACGGCGCACCACCAGACGTACGGCCGGGGCCAGACGGCGAAGCCTCCGTTCGGTGCTCGCGTGCCCAGTCCGCGAGGTCCTTCGGGTAGACCAAGTGGTCTCGGTAGCTGCTGTCATCCATGTCCCAGAGCACGGTAACGAGTGCTGCTTCAAAGGCCCAATAACCGAAGTAGGACGAGCCCTCACCGTCTTTGTGTGTGTCGTGCCAATAGCACTCTTTCATGTTTTTGTACCAGCCATCCAAGAACTCCTGCATGCGCGCCGGGCGGTCTTCCTCTGATGCAACGGTCACCTTGGCCAAGGGCTTGTACGCCGCTGGGTGCAGCAGCACGCGCTCTGCGGGCACGTTGACTCTCGTCAGTTTCTCGACGATGGATTCGAACAAGCCATCGCGGCCTCGGTTGAATTCGGCCTGCTGATCCAGCCAGCCGATGATGATGGGTACCAGCTTGTCGTGGCCCAGCAGGCGACACAGGGACAGCAACCACAGCACATAGACGTAGGCCTCATGCTGGGTGATGGTTAGTGTGTGGGCTTCGTGCGGGGGCGGGTTATCCAGTGGAATGTAACGGTCAAAGGCAGCAATGACCGCGGGTAACTCCGCTACCAGTTCGTCGACTGGGTGACCGGCTGTGTAGCGGAGGATCAACAATTCCAGTGAACTCGTCGCCACACTCCAGGCAAATGAACTGCGGGCAGCCACCACTATTTCCGAGTTGTCTATCTCCGGCGTATACCTTCCGATTCGGTATGTCAGATCATCGTCGCGCTCCAATGCGCGCGCTTCATCCATACATCGCTGCCTGTGTATGCCTTTGAATGCCACGATTTCTCCTAGAGAGTCTCATCGCCTGCGCTGGGTTCGGGCTTCCGGGATTTGCCTGTGCGGCGCCACCGCGCCCAAGGCCGGACGTCTAGGCAGTTGCGGCCACCTGCACCACGGCGTAGTCCACTGGTTGTAGCCGCTGCCCGAACATCTCGCCCGTCCACCGTCCACCGTCCACCGTCCACCGTGCATTGGGATGATGGCCCTGCACGGCGGCGGCCATGCCCCGGTCATGTAGCGATAGTAGGCCATGTGCTCCCGGTGTCGCGCACACTGTCTGCCGCGCGCTCCTGGGCGTCGACGCCGTTGAATACGCCTCCTCGAACCTTGTATCTCAGAGCTTCGGTGCAGATTGATCAACGTCCCATTGCCAGAACGTCGAACCATAGTCACTGCCCTCGATGACGGGCATCATCTCGCCGTGCTTGAAGTAGCGCCGACTTCCCTTCAGTGCAGGCGTGAACCACCATCCTGCTCGCAAGCACAACTCGCCACCCGGTGTGCGATCCGGGCCGGACGGCGGCACCTCTGCTCGGTGCTCGTGCGTCCAATCCGCGAGGTCCTTTGGGTAGACCAAGTGGTCTCGATAGCTGCTGTCGTCGATGTCCCAGAGCACTGTGACCAATGCGGCCTCAAAAGCCCAATACCCAAAATACGACGAACCTTCCTTGTCGGTGTGCGTACCGTGCCAATAGCAGTCCTTCATGTTCTTGTACCAACCATCCAGGAACTCCTTGATCAGCGCAGGCCGGTCCTGCGCATCGGGAGCGGTGGCTTTGGCGAGCGGACGGTAGGCAGCAGGATGCAGCAGCACGCGCTCCACGGGCTCTTTTTCGCCCGTCAATTTCTCCACCACAGCCTCGAACAGGCCGTCACGACCCCGGTTGAACTCGGCGTTCCTGTCGATCCAACTCATGACCGTTGGAATCAATTCGGAATGATCGAGCAGACGGCATAAAGCCAGCAGCCACATCACGTAGACGTAGGCTTCGAGTTGGGTGATGGTGAGCGTATGCGCCTCTTGGGGCGGTGGATTGTTCAGAGGGACATACACACCGAACGCAGCAATGACAGAAGGTAGTTCGCGCGACAGCTCCAAAATGGAATGCCCTGCTGTATAGCGGAGGATCAGCAGTTCGAGCGATTCGGTCGCCACCTTCCATGCATAGCTGCGACGGGCGCCTTCTCGCAGCGCCACGTTGTGAATCTCCTTTCCAAAATCTTCGATTCGATCCTTTAAATCTTCCTCGCGTTCGACAGCCCGATCCTCGGCCAAGAATCGCTGCCTGCGAATGTCGCTGAATTTCATGTATGCCTCAGTATGTTGAGTCCTGCGCAGGCGCGGTGGACTTGCGGGGTGTTGGGATTTTGCTATCCAGATCCATTCCAGATACCACCACGTCAATCAGCACATATAGCTTTGTACCGCTCCCAGAAGGTCCTGGCAGGCACACAAAAATCCAACGCGCGTAGCCCTGATTTGTGATCTCTTTTTCCTTGCCTTTCCGAAACTGCTGGTTCGCAGCGCGCGGGTATTGGCGTTCAAGTGCTTGGGGAATTCGCTTTTCAGTCCAGTCTGTCCCCATCTGCTGCCCATCACACGTATTCTTGAGCCGGTACGTGGTCTCCTTCTTGATCCCGTCGGTGTTCTTTTCATCAAATGCCTTGGCAATGTGCTTGGCCTCGAACACCACGAACTTTGGATAAGTGTTGACCGGTGGCTTGCCAGTGAAGTCATATCGCGCCTGAGGAGGCTTGCCTGTCGGCGGAATGAAGATCAGCTTGCCCGGCTTAGGCACTGTCACCGTCGCAGGCATCGGGTTGGGCTGATCGAAAGGCGAGCGCTTCTCAAACAGTCCATCCAGCCCTTTGCCCTTGGGCGGATCAATCAGTCGAGCATATTGCAGCGCCTGCTCCATCAGCACATAGCCGTCTTCCTCGCACTCGGTTCCGTTCTTCTTGTTCTCCTCGCTCTGCGGCTTGCAATCGTTGTTGGCCGTGTCCGTTACAGCATCGGCTTTGGGGAGAGCATCCGGAATCGGAAGTTGATTCTTCTTTTCGTACTCGGCACGCCAGCGCCGCAGGTCTTCGTCCTCGGTGTTCTTCTGGAATGCATTGCTGGGGGTCAAGACGATCACCAGCACGAACAGCACGATCGCCGCCGGCTCGGCCAGCAATGCCAACGCACTTCGGCCGGCAACCCCCGCGCCGGGCCCCCCCAAAGGAGGTGCCTCTACCGGAGGCACGAGGCGCAACGGTGGCCTCGCCCTGGGCATATAGGGCTCGTTGGCCGGAGGCACATCCGTTATCGGTGCATTCGGCAAAGGCTGCGGGTTGGCCTGCGCCAACAATACAGGTTCGCCGTAGGCTGCTGACTCGATGCCTTTGACCTGCTTTTGCAGAATCCCCTTCCAGGTATCGATCTCGGCCTGCGCCTTCTTCTTGCCGCCCGCCCAGTCGAAGCCCTCCACGTACTTGCGCGCATCCCCGTAGCTCTGGCTGTGCATGAAGGCCTGCACTTCGCTCCAGGGGCGCCCGTCTGCCGCCATGCCGAGCAGGGTGCAAGCCGCGCCGTAGCTGGGCATGAAGCCCGAGAAGTAGTACGCAAGCTGGTCAGACACCTGCGAGCGCTCGCCACCGCTGAGCACGTAGCCGAGAAAGTCGCGCGTCAGGTGCAGGAAGTCGTCGTCGTTGTGAAACCCTTTGACCCGCGACAGCCACTGCCCCGCAATGGCCTTGGCTGCATCCGTTTGCCGAACGAGCTCCATGGGATAGAAGAGCCCCAGAAAACGCTCGATCTCCGCCGCCGCCATACGGACTGCATCCGACAGGTTCGGCTTGACCTGCTGAATGGGAATGGTGCGAGAAATCACGACATCAATCCCTTCACCAGTGCAATGGCTGCATCGGCATCGCTGGCCGCACCGAAGCGATCATTCGGCCGCTTCGATTCGCCATCCCACTTCCGCTCGTCCTCCCCCCAGATGACCTTTGCCGATCCCGGTGGCACACCGTCGTGCCGCGCGAAGCCGTTGCCATCGAGCTTGCCGCGAATGACCGTGCCGTTGTCGAAGATGAGTTTGTAGGCAGCCCCCTTGACCGGCTCCAGATCGTCATAGTGATGATTCAACTCGATGAAGTGCTGCGCCTCATTGATCGCCCCGGTGGGCAAGTGCGGCAACTCCGCCGGACTCCCCTTCGGCCCCACAAAACTCTTGCTCGTCCCCTTCACATCCAGCAACCCCGGCATCTTCAGCGTGATGTTCGCCCCATCCAGCTCGATGCTTGTCTGCCCGCCCTTGAGCGTGATCTTCTGCTTGGCCAGCACGTGGATCTCGTCATTGCTGCTGGTGACCGTGAAGCCTTCCTTCGCCAGCCATTCCAGTTCGTCCGTGTGCGCCTGCACGCTCACCGGCCCCTCTTGTGCGATGACCTGAATCCCGCCTTCATGGCTGTAGAGCCCCACGGACTTGCCCGCCGCAAAGCTCACGGTCTTGCCCGCTGCCATGTGGGCCTGCTCCTGCGCCGTCCAGTGGATCGCCTCGCCCGCATATACCGTGGCGCTCGCGGGTGTGGCCATGTTCAGGCTCATGTTCGCGTCCAGCACCATCAGCGGCCGGGCGAAGGCGGGCACGGGCTCTTGCCCTTCGCGCGCGCCCGCACCCTCGCCGCCCTTCAGCTCTCGCGCATCCTGGCCGTTGACGTTGCCGGGGTAGTGCCCGTTCCTCTGCGGATCGATGTCGTCGATGAGCGGCTGGAGCAGCGCCGTCGCACCCAGTGCCAGCGCCTTGGCACCGCCGGCCGCATCCGACAGGTTCTGTGCTTCGCGCAACGCACCCGCGATTTGGCCGCGCACGCTGGTGGTGTCCTGTACGCTGCCTGCCGCCCGCTCCTGGGCCAGCGTCGAGATCAGCAGGCCTTCGCCCGCGCGCGTGACCACCCATGCATCGGAGCGCAGTTCGGCACCGGTGCCGCGCCAGGCGCCGCGATTGCTTTCATCGGGCGACTGCGCGTTGAGGTGGCCCAGGTTCAACTGGCTCGCCGCATGCGAGCTGGCCAGGCGCGTGCGCACCTGGCCGGGCGCATCGTCGGCAATCCACTGGTTGTAGCCGCTGCCGTCGAGCGCACGGCTGTGCCAGCCCGAGAGCACGCCCGCATGGTTGGCCGACGAATCGGTGCCGGCCGACCACGGGGGCAGGTCTTGTCCGTTGTAGAGCTGCTGGCCGACCACCGGCCGGTCGATGTCGCCTTCGATGAACGACACCAGCACCTCGGAGCCGACACGCGGCAGATGGTGTGCGCCCCAGTTCGGACCGGCCACCGGCGCGGCCACACGCAGCCAGACCGACTGGCGGTTGCTGGCATGGCGACCGGCTGCGACCAGGCTGCCCTGTCCGCCTCGGCCCGGCTGACCCGATTGCTGTTGCGTCGCGCGCTGGGCCTGCCAATGAAAGCGCACCTGCACCCGGTGGTCGCGCTGCGTGTGGACTGCCGTCGGCGCCTCTTCGTCATCGGCGCCGACCACGAGCGCGACCATCGCCTCGGGTGCCGTGGGCTTGGGGCGCCAGTGCGGCACCACCTGCGCTTCGGCCGGCTGCGCCTCGAAGCTGTTGCGGTAGCTGCCTTTTTCAAGCGCGCCGGCTTCTAGCACCTGTGCAGCCTGCGCGCCCAGGTTGTTGGCGGCCTCGTGGCGCACGCGCAGCGCAAGGAATTTCTGGCCCTCGAAGCGGTCGTGTTGCGTGAGCGTGAAGCACTCGCCGGCGCCCAACTGCCGCACGCTGCCCGCGCCGCCATAGCGTTTGATGCGCGACTCGAAAGCCACCAGTTGCTGCTCGGCGCGACGGCCTGCAGCGGCGCTGTCGGCATAGCGCTGCGCGCCGGCGCCGTCGTAGTGCTCCAGCACGGGCACGTCGCCCGTCTCGAGCGCGCTCTGCACAGAGCCGGTGGGCGCCTGCAGCACGCTGGCATCCCAAGCGTTCAGCGTCACCGAGTTGGTAGCGACCTGGCGCCGGCTGCTCCATGCGGTGATGCTGTCCTGCTGCTCGGTGGCGTCGACGCGGTGAAAGCGGATTTCGGGCAAGGCGCAGTCGGGCGCTTTGGCCTCGCAGTCGAAAATCACCAGGCGATGGTGCGACGGTGCTGCATTGTTAGCGGCGCTGCTGCTGCCCTCGCCGCCTTTCGATTGCTCGTGCTCGAAGCGAAAGCTCAGGCCCTCCTGTGCGAGCAGGCGCAACACAAAGGCGAGATCCGACTCGCGGTACTGCACGCAGGTGGGCCGCACGGGCAGCTCCTGCGTGACTTCAAAGCTGAAGCTGGCGGCGGTGTGGTCGGCGAACACTTCGCTGACGATGTCCTGCACATTCTTGGCGGCATACACAAAGCTGTCGCGGCGCAGGCCCAGCGTGGCCAGCCAGGGCTGCAGGTGCAACCGGTAGCGCGCGAGGCCGCCGTCGCCGCCCAGTGCATCGACTGCGGTGAGGTAGCCGTGCCAGGTGCGGAAACTGCCGTTGGCGAGCAGCAGGCGCAGGCTCAGCTCTTCGCCGATCAACGCGAAGGGATCGAACTCGCTCGACGTGGCGAGGGTGTCGATGGTGAAGTCGAAAAGCTCATTGATGGCTTCGGTGCCGGTGAAGCGCTCGACGACGACGGCGTTCTGCGGCGCCGATGCGGGCAGTTGCAGCTTGATGAGGCGCGCCTGCTCGGAGAGCCGCGCAACGTTCAGGCCGTCGGACGTCCATGGCGTTGCGCCATAGGTCGGCATGAAGCTGTTTGAAGTGTCTGACATTGATTTTTTCCCTCCCTGATTTCACACCCAGTACGTTCCTACACCGCCACGCCAGGCAGACCCGCCAGCCGGGCAACCTCTTCCACACTCGACGCCGGCCCGCCGGCCGCTGCAATGACCTCTGCCGGCAACTCTGGCAGCTTGCCCGCGCCGCTGGTGCGCAAGCTCTCGCCCGGCTGGATGGCTGGGCCGCCCTCTTCCATGTAGCGCCGGATGTGCTCCCACAACCGCCAGAGTGCGGCATCTTCATACCAGCCAAGGTAGCCGATCAAGGCAATGCCTTCCAGCTTGCGCGGGTTCTGGCGCTCACCCCAGAGCAGGCGTAGCACATGGGTGTCGCGCGCCGACTCGCCGGTGAGTTGCATGATCTTGTAGCTGCGGGCCTGCAACTCGTCCCACGAAGTGGTGATCACTCTGTCGATGCCCACGCGCTCCCAGAAGCGCCAGAAGCGCAAGCGCCCCAACACGCTGATGCTGACTTCTCGGGTCCTGCGGTTGAAGACCACGGGGATGTCACGGGGGCTTAAGTAGGTAGAGCGGATGGCAAAGCAAAAAGGGAAAAATCCAAGCGCAAAAAAATACTTCCAAAGATTACGAGGGAAAGGTTTGGCCAGAAGAGAGCCTCAAAAAGAAGCCATCCTCCCATTCCCATACAACCCAAAGAGAAAACCGCAAAGGTCTTCCCATTTCCCACTGTCTCGCCGGTTCCGAACGGTGCGCCAATCTGAATCGCATCCGGGTGCACCGCCAGCAGTGAATCGCAGGTGCTCGCACCCTGGTGAACGGGCCGCTTCTTGTCTTCGGGCGCCACACGCGTGATCGTGCCATTGAGCATCGGCCGCAGCGCCTCGCCAATATCGTCGAACTGCGTCTCCGATCCCTGCCAGTCCGGCAGCAGTACCTTGTATTCAGGTAGCTTCTTCATGTCACTCCGTCATCCCCAGCGCTGTCGGCACCGCTTGAGTCTTGATAGCCGCTGGCGTCCGACTGGCAGGGCCTGGGAGCACTTTCGCTTTCAACCTACGCCTCCACGCCTGCCAGCCGGGCAACCTCTTGCGCACTCAATGCCGGCCCGCCGGCCTCTGCAATGACCTCCGCTGGCAACTCCGGCAGCTTGCCCGCACCACTGGTACGCAAGCTCTCGCCCGGCTGGATGGCTGGGCCGCCCTCTTCCATGTAGCGCCGGATGTGCTCCCACAGCCGCCAGAGTGCCGCGTCTTCATACCAGCCGAGGTAGCCGATCAGGGCGATGCCTTCCAGCTTGCGCGGGTTCTGGCGCTCACCCCAGAGCAAGCGCAGCACATGGGTGTCGCGGGCGGCCTCGCCGGTGAGTTGAATGATCTTGTAGCTGCGAGCTTGCAACTCGTCCCACGAAGTGGTGACCACTCTGTCGATGCCCACGCGCTCCCAGAAGCGCCAGAAGCGCAAGCGCCCCAACACGCAAATGCTGACTTCGCGGGTCTTTCTATTGAAGCCCACAGGGATGTCCCGGGGGGCAAGGTGGGACATGCGAAGGGCAAAAGAACAGAACAAAAATCCCATCCCAAACATGACAATCCCGACGAGCAGGGGCAACCAAAAATTTGAAGCCCCCCAAGCGACCCAGAACGCGGCAATCCCGATACCCATCATTCCGAGCGAGAACGCAATAAAGGTATTCCCATTCCCAATCACCTCCCCCGTACCCATGGGCGCGCCAATCTCAATCGCATGCGGGTGCACAGCCAGCAACGAATCACAGGTGCTCGCCCCCTCGTGAACGGGCTGCTTCTTGTCTTCGGGCGCCACACGCGTGATCGTTCCATTGAGCATCGGCCGCAGCGCCTCGCCGATGTCGTCAAACTGTGTCTCCGGCCCCTGCCAGTCTGGCAGCAGCACGTTGTATTCAGGTAGTTTCTTCATATCACTTCGTCATCCCCAGCGCTGTCGGCACCGATCGAGTCTTGATAGACGCTTGCGTCCGACTGGCAGGGGCTGAGAGTTCTTTTGGCTTGGGTTCTACGCTGCCACTAGACACACCCGCCAGCCGGGCAACTTCTTCCACACTCAATGCCGGTCCACCGGCCGCTGCAATGACCTCCGCTGGCAACTCCGGCAGCTTGCCCGCACCGCTGGTGCGCAAGCTCTCCCCTGGCTGAATGGGCGGACCGCTCTCTTCCATGTAGCGCCTGATGTGCTCCCACAGCCGCCAGAGCGCGGCGTCTTCGTACCAGCCGAGGTACCCGATCAAGGCGATGCCTTCCAGCTTGCGCGGGTTCTGGCGCTCTCCCCAGAGCAAGCGCAGCACATGGGTGTCGCGGGCGGCCTCGCCGGTGAGCTGCATGATCTTGTAGCTGCGGGCCTGCAACTCGTCCCACGAAGTGGTGATCACTTTATCAATGCCCACGCGCTCCCAGAAGCGCCAAAAGCGCAAGTGCCCCAGCACGCAGATGCTGACTTCGCGGGTCTTGCGATTGAAAACCACGGGAATGTCGCGGGGGGCAAGGTGAGACATCCGAAGGGCGAAGGAGCCGAACAAGAATCCCATGGCAAAAAAAATACTTCCGCCCAGAAGAAAAAAACTATCTAGCCAAATCGCCGCCTCGACAAGAAACCAAACCCCCATGCCCATTATTCCGAGCGAAAAAGCAATAAAGGTATTCCCATTCCCAATAACCTCCCCTGTACCCATGGGCGCGCCAATCTCAATCGCATCCGGATGCACCGCCAGCAACGAATCACAGGTGCTCGCACTCTCGTGAACGGGCTGCTTCTTGTCTTCGGGCGCCACACGCGTGATCGTGCCATTGAGCATCGGCCGCAGCGCCTCGCCGATATCGTCAAACTGCGTCTCCGGCCCCTGCCAGTCCGGCAGCAGCACGTTGTATTCAGGTAGCTTCTTCATGTCATTCCGTCATCTCAAGCGCTGTTAGCGCCGATTGCGTTGTGATGGCCGCGCGTCCGACTGGTAGGGGCTGAGAGTGCTTTGGGCTTGGGTTCTACGCTGCCACCGGACACACCCGCCAGTTGAGCGACCTCTTCCACACTCAATGCCGGCCCGCCGGCCGCAGCAATGACCTCCGCCGGCAACTCCGGCAGCTTGCCCGCTCCACTGGTGCGCAAGCTCTCGCCCGGCTGGATGGCTGGGCCGCCCTCCTCCATGTAGCGCTGGATGTGCTCCCACAGCCGCCAGAGTGCCGCGTCTTCGTACCAGCCGAGATAGCCGATCAAGGCGATGCCTTCCAGCTTGCGCGGGTTCTGGCGCTCACCCCAGAGCAGGCGCAGCACATGGGTGTCGCGTGCCGACTCGCCGGTGAGTTGCATGATCTTGTAGCTGCGGGCCTGCAACTCGTCCCACGAAGTGGTGATCACTTTGTCAATGCCCACGCGCTCCCAGAAACGCCAGAAGCGCAAGCGCCCCAACACGCTGATACTGACTTCTCGGGTCTTGCGGTTGAAGACCACGGGGATGTCACGAGAGGCTAGGTGAGACATGCGAAGGGCGAAGGAGAAGAAGAGAAAGCCCATTCCAAAAATGATGAGACCAAAAACCAATGGCTCTAGAAAACTGGCCGCGCTCGGTGGGTTGCTCCAAGGGCTTGGATCGTCGTAGGTAAACCAATTCAGCCAACGCTCCCCAGCTTTCCAAAACCAAGGAATCCCAAAACCCATACAACCCAAGGAGAAAACCGCAAAAGTATTCCCATTCCCTACCACTTCTCCGGTACCCATAGGCGCTCCAACCTGAATCGCCTCCGGATGCACAGCCAATAGTGAATCGCAGGTGCTGGCGCTCTCGTGCACAGGCTGCTTCTTGTCTTCGGGCGCCACGCGCGTGATCGTCCCGTTGAGCATCGCGCGCAACGCGTCACTGATATCGTCAAACTGCGTCTCCGCCCCTTGCCAATCCGGCAGCCGCACGTTGTATTCGGGTAGCTTCTTCATGTCAGTCGGTTATCGTCTGGTCCACCACATAGTCTCCGCTGGTGGCGTCGACCAGCACCTGAACCTGGACCTGGGCTCGTGGGTACAGCAACCCATCGGTGTCGATGGTGATATGGGTGAAGTCGCCTTCGTCGCTGCGCTTCGGGCTCTCCACACCCTTCAAGCTCAGCGGTGCCGCGGGCGGCACGCTGCGGCCTAGCAGGTAGACCAAGGTCGAGATGCCGTCGCGGCCGGCCAACGTGATGCCAATGGTCCATTCGAGGCTGTCGCGCAATGCCTTGGGCATCCACAGGCGCAACTCGACCGACTTGAACAGGCCACTGTGGTCTCCGAAGGGGTCTTTCATGAACAGAGAGCCCAGGCCAGCATCGCCGCGCGACACACCGGCCCCGGTCGTGGCCATGGTGTTCATGCCGTAGTCGAATTCGACGCGGATGCCCATGAGCAGTTTGTTGAGTTCCTGCTGCTCAACCTCCAAACTACCCCATTTGTCCTTGGCGCTGCCCCAAATGCTCTTGGCGACCCATTCTTCGGTGGGTGTGTCTTGCAGCAGCATGGCGATGTAGCCGACACCGATGGCAAGCCCGATCAGAATCAATCCCCAGCCGGTCCAAGACAGGCCCAGCAGGCCGGCACTCGCGACAGAGCCGCCTATTTGCCCAGCGGCCATCAGTCCGGCTCCACCTGCGAGTCCGAAAAAAATCGAAGAGGTGAGATACGCCGCTGCAGAGTCCGAATCCCCGCTAGCTTTTCGTTTGTAGAAGTTCAACCCCGCCAGCCCCGCATCCACAAACAGCCCCGCAGCCGACAACCTGCTCGCCATCAGCTTCAGCATGGTCGCCCTCGAAGCCCATGCACCGTTCGTCTTGGCCACCTGCTCTGCGACCTCGAGGCTGGCCGCCGTGATGCCCATGCCCGAGCCGGCCAGTCCAAACCACGCGGCAGTGCGCTGGTCTTGTGTGCCGTGCTCCAGTGTCTTGACGGACTTGGCAATCGAGAACCCATGCAGCACCGCGCCGGCCGCCGAAAAGGAGGCCGCACCGCCATTCATGACGGCGGCAGAACCCTTGGCAAAGCCGGAGAGCTGTGCGGCGGTCCAGCCGGCCGCACGGGTGGCCGCTTGCGTCGCCGGAGCGGTGGCGCTGCCGAGCGCCCGCCCTGCAGCGGTGGCAGCGGTGGCCGCAGAGCGCCCCGCCTGGGCCGTGGCGTTGACAGCGGAACGCCCTGCGAAGGAAGCCTTTTTCGTCAGCTCATCTGCCGATTCCGCCGTGAAAACCCACACGTCGATCAGCGTGTTGAGACCGCGCGAATGACCCGACAGCGCCAGGCTCAGGCCGCCCGCCAGCACCACGTTTTTTAGCTTGCCTGTGGCGGCGGCGCCAGCCTTGTTGGCCGCGGCCGCCACGGCTCCCGCGCCCTGCGCCGCGCGGCGCCCCAATTCGCCGCGCAGGCTCTCCCAGTACTGCACAGCCTCGGACAGGGTCATCTTGACCGTCTGCGCCATCGCGCCTTCGGGGCCTGCCGTGGCGGTAATGCTCTGGATGACGGCAGTGAGAAATTCCCGTGTCTTGACCGACACCGGGTCGGTGCCTGTCGTGGCCATGCTGATCCCGCCGGCGATGGTGATGAGCGGATGCACCACGCCCGAGGCGGCGGTTTTCAACGCCGGCAGGCTGCTGACGACCTTGTCGTAGAACGGATAGCTGGCAAGCAGGGCCTGGCTGGCCAACGGAACGCTTTTGCCCGCGGCAGCGTCTTTCATCGCCTGCGCTGTTTCCTCGAACAACTTGAAGATGTTCTTGGTTTCCTTGTGGACCTTGGTGGGCTTGAAGGCATCGAAGAACGCCACCTGATTGCCCAGAAGCGCGCGCGTGAGCAGCGCTTCGCTGTCGTGCGGGTTGCTTCCCACGAAGGGCTGGTACCACTCGAGGCCGGTGGCGCTCATGTGGCCGCCGAGCGTGCTCTGTGCCACGGCGTAGGCGTAGTGCAGGCCGTCGATGCGTTCGTTGGGGCCGAAGTCGTTGCCGGTCACCAGCTTGCGGGCATTCGACTTGAGCCAGTGACCGTGATCGGGCTCGACTTTGACCAAAAGCTTTTTGTCCGCCTCTGCGCGCGTGCTGAAATTCTGCAGGAAATCCCTGAACGGGTACTGTCCGCCGGATGCGAGCTTTTTGAGCAGGTCGGCCTTGCGGTTTGCGGTCTCGTGGTCGAGCTCCTTGTCGTCGGGAAAGGTGATCGTGCCGTTGACCGGATCCGGGTAAGTGCCACCGCGCCCCGTGGCGATGCCTCGGCGCACGCCCTGGTAACGCGCTTCGGGCGGCAAGGTGCCGGCCTTCTGCTGGGCCTGGAATTCTTCGTTGGTGATGGGCTTGCCTTTGAGTTGCGCCGCACCCGCCACACGCTGCTTGGCCGCCTCGCCGCTTGAATCCACCTCCTTGAGCAAGCCCTCGATGGTGAGCGCGGTCTGCAACTTCCACTGACCTTTGTCTTCCTTGTTCAACCACTCGGCTGCGGTGTTGCAACGGGCCATCCGCATATAGGCCGACTCGGAAGTCACTCCAATGGCGTCAGGTACGCAGACCATGTGGACGTTGCCCATGGTGTATTGCCCCTGCGAGGCATCCACCAGGCGCTGCGCAGCCTGCACGACCTGCACCGCCGTCTCCGGCCGCACGGCGGTGTCGCCTGCGACACCTGCCTTGACTTGCAAGGGCGGAAATGGCGAGCCCAGCAATGCATCCGGGGGCAATTTTTCGTCGTAGTCGGCAACCAGCGACAACATCGCCCCGGCGGTCAACGGCATGGAGCGCTTGGCCGTGCCGCTCGAAGCTTGTATCTGCGTCATGCGCCTGCTGCGCAGATCCGCCTTCGACGCGTAGGTATTGCGAACAGGCTCGGACCAGGGATGGTCGCTGTAGCCGACCCAGACCGAGCCGGCCTTCTTGGCTTCTGGAATCACCAGCAGCATGGCCATGGCATAAGCGTCCGAGCGCTGGCACACAAAACCACCATCGGCACTGGTGCTGTTGGTGAGCGGCGCCGCCCCCAATGGGAATGGACTGAGATAGCCCCCATTGCTGACACGGTAGAACGCCCATCCTTTGTCGGCTTTCAGTTGAGCCGTGTGGGGCTTTTCGTAATAGACCATGACAAACCCCGTACGCAGGGTTCGCATCGTGTAGCGGCTGAAGCTCAACGCCACTTCGGCCGTGTGCATGTCGAGCAAGGGACGCGCTGCGTCCTGCCTGGCTTGCGCGTAGCCTGCTTCGGCAAGACCTGGACGCACGAGCAGCACGGGCAGCCCCGCCTTGACGCACGCCGGGCACCCGCCAGTGGCGCATGCGGGAGTATTGGCAGCCGCTTTCTGCGCGCCTGCCGAGTAGCTGGGGGGCGGTGTACTAGCCAAGTTGTTCTCTCTGTTCGATGGGTCGCGTGGGGGCGAATCCGGCATCTCGCTCAAGTTCGGCCCGGATGGCGTCCCAGCCCTGCGGGTCGGGGATGTCTTCGAGTGCCTGCGCGAGGGTGACGCTTCCACTCAAGGCGCGATTGACGGCCGAGTGCAATGCCGGATGGCTTGTGAGCTGCGGATGCACTTGCAGGATGTAAGCGCCCAGCAGAACGCGGTCTTGACGATTCGTCAGCCCGGTAGCGATGACTGCGCCTGCAGCCTGCGCCGCTCTTCGCAAATAGTCGGGGGGCAACGCGCCGGCAAACCGAAGCCAGCCTCGCAACAGGTCTTGAACCGCTTCGTTCTGCTGTGCATGGGCCCATTGGTCAGGACTGAATGAGAGGGCTTGCGGCAGCACATCGGCCTGCGCCTCGTAGCACACCAGTTCGCCACAACGATCAAGAACATACCAGCGCGGTATCGGGCGCAGCAGCCCCGCCTGTTGGCGGGCTGTGAGCACAGGCCACATCCACTCGAGTACGCGCCGATCGGCCCAGCGCAGCAGCATATTGCCGGCTTTGGGCATGAGCGAGGGTTGCATGCACCGCGCAAGGTGGCGCGCAAGTGCCTCGCCCGGCGCATTGGTCAACAGCCATCCGCCAAGCGCAAACCCCTGCTGGCTTTCCTCATCGGGATCAGATTGCTCGGTGATGGCCAATGCAATGGAAGCCTCGAGCAAATGGGTGTCGTGGGGATGCAGATGGATCAACCGGGGGTGCTGACTGTCTTTGAGCAGCGGGTGACGAACGGAAACGGGCCACACCTTGCGCGACTCTTCCTGCAGCCAGTCCACAGCAAAAGGCTCCTTCAGCATCGGATCGACCAGCAAGTACGCCGAGAGCGTTTCGTCCGCCTGCAGCGCCTCGCCCAACTGTCTAGCAACGCGTTGAAGCATCTGGCTTCTGCCTCAAAGGGTTACGGCGCCGCTGGCAGCCGCATCGTTCTGTTTTGGGCACGGCTGTGCTTGCGCCTTGCCCACGCTGTTGCTCGCGCTGTCGCCTTGCGGCCCCACGAAGTTGTGCATTCCCCTGAACGTCACCTTCCCCGGCGCATGGATCTTGATGCTCGCGCCTTCGAGCTTGATGTACGCACCGGCCACGGTCAGCAGCACGTGCGTCGGGGCCTCGACGTTGACGTCCTTCGTCACGCTGGCGATCGTCACCTTCTTGTCGGCTGCGATTTTTGTGGCGCCCTTCTGGCTTTGCAGCGTCACTTTGCCGCTGGCTGCATGCATCGCGATGCCGCGCTCCTGGTTCGGCTCCTGTCCTGCGCCGGCCTTGGCGCCGAGCGTGTACAGGCTCACGCCTTTGGCCACGCTCATGGCAATCTGGCCCTGCGCCGGCAGGTCGATGTCTTGGTTGGCAACGATCGCGGTGTTCTTGCCGCTTACTGCAATCGCCTCCTTCGGCGTGACGAAGCCAATGCCCATCGGCGCACTGAACTGCAGGTGCGGCTCGCTGTACGCGGTGACGCTGCCCTGCCCGCCCTCAGTCGCCTTGATGCCACCACCCGAGCCCGCAGCGCCGCCGGTCGCTGCGTTTCCTTCCTGCTTCGTGCCCAGAACTTCCGCTACGTGTTTCAGCCCGTCGATGGCCGGCAGCTTGTCGGGGGGGCCTTCGCCCTTGATCTGCGCCTTCTGGGTCTGCGCGCTCTGGGCCAGTGAAGTGGCGAGTTCTTCAGCCTGCTTCGTCTGCTGTTGTGCCTCTTGGCTCGCCATGAAGGCGCCCTTTGCGTTCGACTGGGCATGCGCGCTCACGAGCAGGCCTGCCCCCGCGCGGATCGCGCCTTGCGCGGTGGTCGCCAGTTCGGCCCCGTGCCCCCGCCCCTTGCCGCGCGCGTTGTCGTCCTGCTGCTTGTGGTGCCCCAAGTGCAGCCGGCTCTGCGCCTGCGTGGTGGCCAGGCTCGTGCTGCCCTGCCCAGGCGTGTCGTCGAACACGAGCTGGTTGTAGCCGCCGTCGCCGCTCTGGCTGGCGCTCAGCTCCTGGGTCTTGATGCCGGAGAACACGGCGTTGTGCGCGTGTTCCTTCGCCTCCTTGCCTTCGCCAGCGAACCAGGCGGGGGCGTTGCCGGTGGACTGCGCCGCACCGGCGGGTTTCTGGTTGTGCTGGGCATCGGTCTGGCCGGCGCCGTTGTAAAGCGCCGCAACGACCACGGGGCGGTCGATGTCGCCGTGGTGGAACTCGACGAGCACTTCCTGCCCCACGCGCGGCAGGGTGACCTGGCCCCAGTTGTCGCCGGCGGCGCTGGCAGCCACGCGCACCCAGGCGCCCAGGCTGTCAGAGGCGGGTGCGTTGTCCTGGCCGTCGGTGCGAGGCTGGCGCGCACTGGAACCGCTGCCGCGCTGCCAGTGGAACTGCACCTTGATGCGGTGGTCGCGGTCGGTATGTATCGGCGCATCACCGCCCACACCAATGACGATGGCGCTCTGGCTGCCGTGCACGCTGGGCTTTGGATGGATGCGCTGGCCGTGGCCATCCATGCTCAAGGGCCGGTAGGGGATGGCGGCGCGCACGGTGCTGAACTCGTTGCGGTAGTGGGTGACGGTGTCGGGCTTCGCATCCGCATTGCCACTATCGGTTGTTGCATCGAACTCCGTGGCCACGTCGGGCAGGCCCAGGCGTTCACCAACCCCGGCCTTCACGTCTTCGTCGAAGTTGTTGCGCGCGATATGGCGCACAGCAAGCAAGGCGAAGCGGCGGTCCTGCTCGCTGTCCTTGTCGTGCTGCTCGTGGCCGCTCAGCGTGAAAGTGGTGGCGGGTGCGAGGGTGCGCACGGCGCTGCGGCCTTCAAAAGTCTTGTTGCGCAGCTCCAGCGCCTGCAGGGCATTGGCCACGAGGCGTTCGCCTTGCGCGGAGGTCTCCCAGCCATAGGCGCCGGGGTCGTCGCTCCACTGCAGCACGCGGTGGCCGCGCGACGATGCCCCCGTGCCGGTGTTGTCCGTGCCTGTGCTGCGGCTTTGCTGCTGCACGGGCCGCGCGCTCACGCTCTTGTAGTCCCAGCTCTGTTGATCGAGGCTGTTGGTCTGCAACTGGCGGCGTCCGCGCCATTGCTGGATGGTGTCTTCGGCCTCGCTCGCATCGGCCCGGTGAAAGCGGATGGTGGGCTGCGCGTTGGCGCGGAAGGCGCCCGCATGGTCGGCGATGACCAGCACATGGCTGCCGAGCGCGCCGTCCTTGCCGTTGGCGTGCTCGAACCAGTAATAGAGCCCTTCTTCGGCCAGCAGTCGGGCGACAAAATCAAAGTCGCTCTCGTGGTACTGGGTGGTGATGCCGCGCACGGGGTAGATGTCGTGCTGGGCAATCTCCCAGCGCCATTGCACGGCCAGTTTTCCTTGTTGCTGGTAGCGGGCGAACACGGCATCGACAATCTCGACCACGCCCTGGTGCTGAAACAGGCAGCTGTCTTGGCGATAGCGCAGGAACGCGAGCCACGGCTCGATGACGATCCTGTAGCGCGCCATGCCGCCGTTGCTGGCCACGCACTCGGCCTCGGTCACGTGACCGTGGAAGGGGCGCAGTTCGGTGCGGCTCTGTGCGGTCTGAAGATCGAGGCGCACGCCCTGCCCCACCAGGGTCTTGAGTTCGATGTGGGCGTCGTCGCTCAACGCGGTGAGTTCGAAGCGAAAGCCCCCGTCGTCGATGGACTCCACGCCGTCAAGACGCTCGGCCAAAAGCTTGTCGTCGCCCAGCGGCGTGTGCAGCACCAGCAACCGGTCGCGCTGTGTGGTTCCGGCGCGCAACAGCGCACCGAGTGAAGCCGAGTTGAAGTCCGCCATATTTGTAGTTCTCCCATTGACCCGAACCGCTGCCGCGCCTAGGTGACCCGGTAGCGGAACTCGCCGCTCTTGCTGCAGCTGGCCTTGATCCTGGCGAGCGGCGCCTCGTCGGCCATGCGCGTGAGCACGACCTCCGCGATCTCGGGCAGCAGCGTGCCGTTGAGGATGTGATCGACATTGCGTGCGCCCGAATCGACTTCGGTGCAACGCGCAAGCACGGCCTCCACCAGCGCGTCGTCCCACTCGAACACGGCCTTGTGGTTGTTCGCGATGCGGTCGCGGATGCGGCCGAGCTTGAGCGCGATGATCTGCTCCAACACCGCATCGGTGATCGGATAGAACGGCGCCACCTTCATGCGGCCGAGAAAGGCCGGCTTGAAGGACTTCATGAGCACGGGGCGCAAGGCATCGGCCAGCGCGTCGGGCGCGGGGCGCTCGTCGTCGGCCTTGTTGAGACAGGCCTGCATGATCTGCGACGAACCGATGTTCGAGGTGAGGATGATCAGCGTGTTGCGAAAGTCGATCTCGCGGCCTTCGGCATCGTCCATCATTCCTTTGTCGAACACTTGGAAGAACATCTCGAGTACATCGGGGTGCGCCTTCTCGACTTCGTCGAGCAGCACCACGCTGTAGGGCTGGCGGCGCACGGCTTCGGTGAGCACGCCCCCTTCGCCATACCCCACGTAGCCGGGCGGCGAGCCCTTCAGGCCCGAGACGCTGTGCGCCTCCTGGTACTCGCTCATGTTGATGGTGATGAGCTTCTTCTCGCCGCCATAAAGAATGTCGGCCAGCGCGAGCGCGGTCTCGGTCTTGCCGACGCCCGAGGGGCCGACGAACATGAACACGCCGCGCGGCTTGTTGGGGTCTTCGAGGCGTGCGCTGGCGGTGCGCACGCGCTGGGCCACGGCAGCGAGCGCGTGGTCCTGGCCGATCACGCGCTCGGCCAGCAGGGTGTCCAGGCTGCGCACGGTCTTGATCTCGTCCTTGACCATGCGGCCCAACGGCACGCCGGTCCACGCAGAGACGATCTCCGCAACGACAAGGCCGTCGACCTGCAGCGGCACCATCGGCGTGCTGCCCTGCAGCGCGCGCAGTTCGGCCAGCAAGGCGTCGAGTTGATCGCGCTCAGGGTCCGCGGCGGCAGCGGTTTTCTTGCGACCGGTGGTGCGGGCCGGTGCGGCCTTTTCTGCGGGCGGATGAGGCTCGGCCGCTGCATCGGTTGCAGCAGGCGCATCGCGCTGCGCACGCAGCGCGCGGATGCGTTCGACCAGCGCCCCCTCCTCCACCAGCCGTTGCTGGCTCGCGGCCAACTCGGCCTGCAGCGCCGCTTTCTGTTCGGCCAGTTCAGCCTGTCGCGCTTCGTGGCGTCCACCGGCAGCCGTGTCGCGCACCAGCGCTGCGCTCTCGGCCTCGATGCGTTCGAGGCCGCGGTTGGCTTCCTCGATGAGCGCGGGCGTGGCGCTCTGGCCGAGTGCGACCTTGGCGCAGGCAGTGTCGAGCACGCTCACCGCCTTGTCGGGCAACTGGCGGCCGCTGATGTAGCGGTGCGACAGGCGCACAGCCTCGGTGATGGCTTCGTCGAGCACGCGGATGTTGAAGTGCTTTTCCATCAGCGGCACCATGCCGCGCAGCATGGCAGCGGCCAGCGTTTCGCTGGGCTCTTCGACTTTCACGACCTGGAAGCGCCGCGCGAGCGCCGCGTCCTTCTCGAAGTATTTCTTGTACTCGCCCCAGGTGGTGGCGGCAATGGTGCGCAGCTCGCCACGCGCGAGCGCGGGCTTGAGCAGGTTGGCCGCATCGCTCTGCCCGGCCTGGCCGCCGGCGCCGATCATGGTGTGGGCCTCGTCGATGAAGAGCACGATGGGATGCGGGCTCTTCTTGACTTCGGCAATGACGTTCTTCAGGCGGTTCTCGAACTCGCCCTTGACGCTCGCGCCGGCCTGCAGCAGCCCCATGTCGAGCGTGTGCAGCGCCACGGCGCGCAGCGACTCGGGCACGTCCTGCGACGCAATGCGCAGCGCAAGCCCTTCGACCACCGCCGTCTTGCCGACGCCGGCCTCGCCAGTGAGGATGGGGTTGTTCTGGCGCCGGCGCATCAGGATGTCGATGACCTGGCGGATCTCGGTGTCGCGGCCGATCACGGGGTCGAGCGCGCCGTCGCGTGCGCGCTGCGTGAGGTTGGTGGTGAACTGGTCGAGCGCAGGCGTTTTGGCGGGTGCGCCCGCCGTCGGCGCATCGGCCGGTGACTGCGGCGCATCACCACCGGCAGCATCCGACGATGCACCGGCTTCCACCGCTTCGCTCGAACCATCGGTGAGCTTGTCGAAGTCGTGCTTCAAATCTTCGAGGCGGATCTTCGCGAACAGCGGCGAGCCACGCTGCGCGAGCTGCGCAAGGTCGGGCTCTGTTAGCAGCGCCAGCAGCAAATGGCCCGAGCGGATCTGCGCCACGTGCGCATCGAGCGAGGCCAGCAGCCACGCTTGCTGGAACAGCTGCTGCAGATGCTGCGAGAACACAGGCGTGCGGGTGTTGCCGTTCTTGAAGGTCTGGATCTCGCGTTCAAGATCGGACTGGATCGCGGTCGCGCTGATGCGGTTGGCGCGCAGCACGCGCGCAAGGTCGTTGTCGGTCTGCTCCAGCAGGGCCAGGAACAGGTGTTCCAGGTCCACTTCATAGTGGCCATTGGCCAGGCACAGATTGGCGGCGCGCTGCGTCGCCATGCGTGCGCTGCCGTTGAGCTTGGTGATCAGTGTTTTCAGCGATGTGCTCATGAGCGATGGTTGTCTTCTGTCGGTCTTCTTCGTTGAACGGTCGGTCACTGCAGGGGCTGGAGTTCGTACTGGGTGTCGCTGCGGTCGCTTTCAGCCTCACTGGTGGTGATGAAGCTGTCCCACCCCAGGTGGCTGCCACCGCTGTCGCTCAGCTGCACCGCGCTGACTTCTTCGCGTGCCAGGATCAGGCGCACCTCGTATTCGCAGGTCACGCCGGCAAGCAGTGCCAGCATTTTTTCGAGCGCCTTCGCATGCGCGCGGCCCGGAAAGAATTCGCGCAGCGCGCTGCGCTTGAGCGGGCCTATCCACAGACGGATGCGCAGGTCGCGCTGCCAGATGCGCTCGCCCGCCATCGCGTTCTGCCCAAGGCTCACATTGCCCTCGCCCAGCTTGGAGCGCTGCTGCTCTGGCATGTCGTACCACTTGCCCAGGAACTGCTCGATGCGGATCGTGCTGCGAAAGTAGTCGGACAGCACGCGCTGCAGGTAGGCGGCCGACATCGGCCGGTGCCGCACGGCCGCCGCGTAGCCGGCCACGGTTTCGTCGAACACCGTGCCCGTGCCGTCGGTCAGCGGATCGCGCTGCGCCGTGTGCTCCAGCCCGGCCATCGACAGCAGCACCGGCAGGTAGGCGCGGCTGCGCTCGTGCTCGTAGTGCAGCGGCAGGCGGTACTTGCGCCAGGCCGCATAGAACAGCGCGGCGGCGCGGTTGCTGAACACGTCGAGAAAGGCGCGTGCCGAGCTGTCTCGCAGGTGTTGCTCCCGCCGCATCAGCATCTCGGTGTAGACGATCGGCAAGGCGCCCGACACACCCAGCATGCCGAAGGAGGCAGGCGTGAGTTCGATCCGACTGAGCGCGCCGTCGTCATCGGGCAGCGCCGAGGGCTCGCACCATTCGGCGGCCGATACGAGCTGCCCCACCGCATCGCGCACCGTCAGTGCCTCGATCTCGCTGGGCGGAAAGTTCAGGCTCGTGGAGCTGCGAAAGCGCACCCAGCGCGACACCATGCGCTCGCCGGGCACCAGGCGATGGTGCACATCGCGCTCCTGCCGTCGCAACAGCACGAGCTCGATCAGCCGCACCGCCTGGAAGAACTCGAAGCGGTAGGGTTCGCGCAGCAGCCGGTCGGCTACAGCAGGATCGATTCGCCGCTGCGGGGTTTGCATCGCACCAGCTCCTCCTTGTCGCGCGCCGAAACGATCACCAGTTGGGTGAAGCTGTTCAGGTGCACATAGAGACCGAAGAAATGATCCATCACGCGGGCGAAGGCCTGCAGGCTGCTGCCCACGAAGCCGGCCTCGTCCACCGTGAGCGTGAGCTCGATGCCGCGCACGAAGGTGGCGAAGGGCTTGCCCGGCAGCCACTGGGTGGTGGCCTTCTGCTCGATGGCGGTGATGGCCTCGATCTGCCGCGCCGACACGGCCGAGCGGCCGAGGTCGTACAGGCGCAGCATCTCTTTCAGCGCCGGCAGTCCGCTGGTGGCCAGCGACAGGTGGTTAAGCGACAGGTGCGACACCAGCCGCCATTGCACGCCCTTGCCGCGCGGCATGCGCAGCGTCTGCGTGGGGCGGCGCAGCATGCGGATCGAGCGTGCCACCGAGTTGCCTTCGATGAACAGGTCGCCGCCGGGCAGGCCGAAGGCCAGCGAGTGCGGCAGGTCGCGGTTGGTGCAGGTGAGGTCGATGCTCAGCGTTTCGGTCTGCGGCAGCGAGGGTTGGAAGTCGATGTCGACGATCGAAAGTTCGGTCTCGTAGCCCGGGCTGCGCTGCGCCACGAGTTCGTTGCGCCGCGCGAACCAGTAGTGCTCGGCTTCCTTCGGATGCTCGCCGTGGTGCAGCGAATAGAAGGGCCTGAACTCGATGTAGGCGTCGCCCTCGGCGGTCTGCTTGACGAGCTTGACCGAGTCGATGCTGTAGACCTCGAAGCCGAAGGCCCGGCGCGCATCGGCCACCACCGGATAGGCGGCAGCGGCATGCGTGACGCGGATCGGATCGCTGCGTTGCTTGAACAGGTTGATGACGGGCGTGCAACCCAGCCGCAGGTTGCGGCTGGAAACGCCCTCGAGCAGTCGCGCCGTGGGCGAATCGGCGCGCACGCCGGTCATCACCAAGTGCAGCGTGATCGAGCGGCACGAGCCGATGTGGCGCATGGCGTTCGCCAGGTCGACGTCAACGAAGTTGAACTTCTCGGGGAACGCGAAATACTCGCTCAGGAGGCGGTAGGCCGGGTGTGAGCGCGGCGGCAGTTCGATGAGTGCATCGGCCTCGTCGAAGCCCACGGGGTGCAGTGCCTCGCCCGGCACCAGCGTCCATTTGCCGCTGCGCTCGGGCTCCACGAAGACGGCGGCTGTCTTCAGGAAGATGACATCGGCCAGCGCGGTGGCAAGCGAAGGCTCGGCGTCGATGAAGGTGCGCAGGCGCGCCATGGTCAGCGCCAGCGTGCCCAGCGATTTCTGTTCGCCGGTGGCCTCCAGCGTGACCGACAGGCACCCCGTGGCATTGCGCGGCAACGAGGCATGCGCGGGCGCGTTCACCACCGAATGGAACACCACGTTGGACACCTGCACCGCCGCCAGCGTCACGTCGAAGACGCTGCGAAAGCGGCAGGCGCCGCCGCGCACCGGCTGCGAGGTGAGCTCGGTGCCGCGCGCGATGGTGATGGGCTTGCTCAGCTTCGCGAGCGCAGCGCCGCCGGCGTCGAACTGCGCGATCGAGCAGGAGGGAAAGGGCCGCAGGTAGTGCGGATAGAGCACCTCGAGCAGTGCTTCGGTCAGCTCGGGATAGTCGTCGTCGAGCTTCTTGCTGATGCGGGCGGTGAGCAGCGCGAACGACTGGATCATTCGCTCGACATGCGGGTCTTCGCTGCTGTCGGCGGAAATGGCCAGGCGCGCCGCGATCTTCGGATAGCCCTTGGCGAACTCCTGCGAGTAGCTGCGCAGGAAGGCCAGCTCTCGCTCGTAGAAGGGCAGCAACTCGTCCATGGTGTCCTAGGCGAACCGGCTCTTGCCGGTGCCGCGCGTGATCGAGTACTGCAGCGTCGTGGGCTGCAGCATGGCGTCGAAGTTCACCGGCTCGGCCAGATCAGGCAGCACGAGCAAGGCGTTGATTCCGAAATAAAGCATGTTGGTGCTGGTCTGTGCATCGACTTCCAGCGACACCACGACATCGCGCAAGCGCGACTCATGGCGGCCGATGGCCTGCTCCAGCGAGCGGCAGATGAACGATCGGTCGTAGTGGCTTGCGAGACTCAGGCCCGAGAAATCGCTCAGGCCGTAGGTCATGACGGAACGCCGGCATTCGGGGAAAGTCTCCAGCTTCGCGTCGCTGAAGACCATGCGCGTGTTGAGCAGGGATTCAAGGTCGCGGGCGACCATGTTCTTGACTTCTTCGAGCGACAGATACCTGAGCACCGGTGAAGCCGGCCCGCGCCAGTCGTCGTCGAACAGTTTGTCGAGCAAGCCCGGTTCGAATTCGGTCATGGGTCCCCCCTCGTGCGTCCGGATATCGGGCACGGCACCGCGCGTGGACGCGGCGCCAAAAAGAAACCGCGGCCTCTCGCCGCGGTCAGCATTGCCCGACTGGCGTCAGACCGAGTAGGTCTTGTCGTTCTTCGTGAGGCTCCAGGCGCCTTGCGAATTACCGCCCTGGTTGCCGCCGATCTTTTGCTGCGTGTACTTCCATTGCACGGCGGCGTACTTCAGCGAGAAGGTCTCGCTGGGCACGCTGGCCACGTCGGTGCTCACGACCTTCGGGTTCACGCTGGCGATCAGCACGTACTTGAGCTTGATCTCCATGTACTGCACGCGCTTGCCTTCGCCGTCGGCGCGGTAGAACTGCACCGTCACTTCGTCGAAGGTGGTGCCGCCCGAAGCGTGCTGGTACAGCAGCGGGCTTACGACGTCCATGTCCTTGGTGAAGATCATTTCGCCATGCTCGCAGCGCTCGGCGGTGTGGCCGCCGGCGGTCGATGCAGTGGCCGAACGCGGCTGCACGATGGAGTGCTGCCACGAGCTGACTTCGATCCAGTCCTTGTGGTCCTTGTCCTGCGACTCACCGTTGATGGCCGGGCTGCCGAACTTGACGTAGATATCTTTCATGTTTCTTCCCCTACTTGATTGATTGATTGACCAATTGACTAACGAGTTGATGCGCAGCCGCATGGCCGCGCTCCCGATCCGCCCCTTCTTACTTGTTCACTGACTTCGGCAGATCGGCGACCAGGCGCAGTGAAATCGACAGCTCATCCAGTTGGAAGTGCGGCCGCAGGAAAGCAACCGCGCGGTACACGCCAGGCCGGCCAGGCACTTCGCCCACCTGGATGGCCGCTTCCCGCAGGGGGAATTGCGCCTTCTGTTCCTGCGTCGCGTTGTCGTCGAGCAGCACGTACTGCGCGATCCAGCGGTTGAGGAACTGTTCGACGTTCTGTGCCGAGGCAAAGCTGCCGATCTTGTCGCGCATCATGGCCTTGAGGTAATGCGCGATGCGGGACACAGAGAAGATGTACTGCAACTGCGCCGACAGCACTGCGTTGGCGTTGGCGCTGTCGGTGTTGTACTTCTTGGGCTTTTGCAGTGACTGCGCGCCGAAGAAAGCCGCGTAGTCCGAGTTCTTGCAATGCACGAGCGGAATGAAGCCGAGGTCGCTCAGCTCTTTTTCACGCCGGTCGGTGATGGCAATCTCGGTCGGGCACTTGAGCGCGATCTCGCCTTCGTCGGTCTTGAAGGTGTGCGTGGGCAGGTCTTCGACCAGGCCGCCGCCTTCCACGCCACGGATGGCGGCGCACCAGCCGAAGTCGTCGAATGCAGCGGTCAGCCGCGTGGCGAAGGCCCAGGCCGCGTTGCACCAGAGGTACTTGGAGTGGTCCGTGCCGTCGACGTCTTCCACGAAGTTGAAGCTGTCGACCACTGTGCCGTCGCGCGGGTGATACGGCAGCCGCCCAAGGAAGCGCGGCAGCGTGAGGCCCACGTAGCGCGAGTCTTCCGAATCGCGGAACGACTTCCACTTGGCGTATTCGACGGTGTCGAACACCTTGGCCATGTCGCGCGGCTTGCCCAGATCGTCGAAGCTCTCCAGGCCCAGCAGCTCGGGCGAGGCGGCGCCGATGAAGGGCGCATGGGCTGCGGCGGCCACGTGCGCCATCTGGTCGAGGAAGTACATGTCCTCGGGCTGGCGGGTGACGGCGAAGTCGCCGACCAGCGCGCCGAAGGGCGCACCGCCGAAGGTGCCGAACTCTTCTTCGTAGACCTTCTTGAACATCGCGCTCTGGTCGAACTCGACGGCGGCCTTGAAGTCGCGGATCAGGTCGCGCTTGGTGGCGTTGATGACCTTGATCTTGAGCATCGTTCCGGTGGGCGTTTCCTTCACCAGGTATTCGAGGCCGCGCCACGTGCTTTCGAGCTTCTGGAACTCGGGCGCGTGCATCACGGCGCTGAGCTGCGCGGAGATGAGCGCATCGAGGTCGGCAACGCGCGCATCGATCATGGCCGAGACGTTGTCGGAGACGATCACCGAGCCTTCGAGCACCTGGCTGACCAGTTCGCCGATGAGGTCCTTGGTGCGCGTGTGTTCCGCGTCGGACTTGGCAACCTTGCTCTTCTCGACGATCTGGTCGAGCAGGTCGACCGAAGCCTCGGGAGAAGCGGCGGCGCCCGATGCCGATAGTGCTTGCGCAGTCATGTTCAGCTTTCGTCCTTCTTGCCGGCGCCCTGGCCCAGGCGCTGGAGTTGCTCGGTGTTGTTCAGCACGTCGGCCAGCAGGTCTTCGAGCTTGCTGTTGCCGGCCATCTTGTTGCGCAGGTCGGCCAGCTTGGTGCGCGCGTCGAGCAGGCGCTTGAGCGGCTCGATCTGCTCGACCACGGCTTCGGGCGAGAAGGCGTCCATCGAGTTGAAGGTGAGGTCCACGCCGAAGCTGCCGCCGCGCTCGTCGAGTTTGTTGGACACTTGGAAGGCTGCACGCGGAGCCAGGCCCTTCATGACGTCGTCGATGTTGTCGCGGTCGATGCTGACGAACTTGCGGTCCTTGAGCTTGGGCTGCTCCACCTCGGACTGCCCCGCCAGGTCGGCGACCACGCCGACGACGAAGGGCAATTCCTTTTTCTCGATGGCATCGCCGAGTTCGACGTCGTACGTGAGTTGCACGCGCGGCGGGCGCACTTTCTGGAGGCGCTTTTGCACACTCTGTCTTTTGGTCGCCATAAGCTTCTTTACCTTCCCAATTGGACTGCGAGACGAATTACTACTTTGTGCGTCTTATTTCAAGCCACACACATGCGAATTAATGTTTTGGTTGAACAACCAATTCAGAACACCAGCGAAATCACTTCAGTGCGTCGAATGGATTGGCGCTTCCACCCGCGCGCGGGGGCGGAGGCGAAGCAGTGGCGGCGACTGCCGGCGCGGCAGTCGGGCGCACTCGCGGCGGCGGGCGTACCGCGGCAACTGGGGTTGCAACCGCCGAGCTTGTGGAAGAAGACGATGGCGAAGACCCGGCCGCCGGATTGGCCGCCACGGGGCGACGCTGGGGCGCTTTGCCGTCAGCGCTGCCAGGCACCAGCACCGAGAGGCCCAGGGTTTCGCGCAGCAATGCGGCCAGACGGTAGGCGTCGGCGTTGGCATCGCCACTCAGGCTGCTGTCCTTGCCCAGGTCTTCGATGGAACGCGCTGCCAGTCGCAGGCCGCCCACGGCGGTGATGCTCTTGGCCTGGCGGCTGGCGGGGTCGCGCCGCAGCGTTTCCTCTGCCGACGAAATGGCAAGGCTGTAGCGGCCTTCGTTGAAGTAGATCTGCGCGATCCGCGACCACGGCTCGCCGCGGGTCGGGTTGTCGGTGGCGATCTTCTGATACTGGCGGATGACGACGGACTTGTCGCCGGTGGCTGCTGCCGCAGCAGCATCGGCTTCCGCGAGGCTCTTGTTGAAAGCGTCGGTGGACTGTGCCACCGCGGCCTCAGGTGTGGTGGTGCAGGCCGACAGCAAGCTGGTGGCCGCAATGGCTCCAGCAATCATCGTGCAAGTCATGTAATTTCGAATCAACACAATCCCTCCGCTTGGATCTGACTTTTTTTGGCAGGTCGCAATCATTCATTAAGTTACGACCAATGACAATACACGATACTACATATCGATTGCATTGATTAACAGAAGATACGTAATCCAAACTGCTTAATCATCAAACCATTCGGCTAATTATTTAAACCAAATGGCATCTATTTGAATTTGATTACATCCGTCGCCCCATGAAAATACTAATCACACTTGGCGTCCTGTTGATGACGTCGATGCTCGGCGGATGCAGCTCTCCAGCCCTGGCGATCGCCAACATCGCCCTCGAGGCGAGCGGCCTGAAGAAGCCCGAGCTGCCCGAGTCGCAGAAGCCGCCGCGCAAGGTGTCGATGTCGATCGCTGCAGGCAAGAACCTCAACGCCGACAGTCGCAACCGGCCGCTGGCCGTGGTGGTGCGCATCTACAAGCTCAAGGAAACGACGGGCTTCTACCAGTCCTCCTTCGACGCCTTCGTCACTCCAGGGAGAGACAAGACGCAGCTCGGCGACGACCTTGTCGAGAGCCGCGAGATCACGCTGATTCCCGACCAGCAATACACCTGGACCGAAACCGTGCCGCGCACAGCCAACGCGGTGGGCGTGGTAGTGCTGTTCCATTCGCCCGACGCGCAGCGCTGGCGCTTCGCCTTCAACGCCGCGGAGGCCGAGAAGACCGGCATCGTGATGGGCGCGCATGCCTGCGCGCTGACGGTGACCCAGGGCGCCGTGGTCGGCCAGCAGAACGCGCAAGGCGCGGCGCCCGCGGGCTCGCTCAACCTTCTGGGGCCGGTGAACTGTCGCCCCTCGCCCGCCTGACATGCTTGTCCATTCGCAAACTACGATGCGATACTGCCGAAAAATTTGGGGAGCTGATACGACGTGAGCTATGCCGCCAAGGTCCTCTGGGGGGAGGGCCTGTTTCTACGCCCCCAGCATTTCCAGCGCCAGGACGCGTACCACGAGGCACGCTTGCGCGCCACGGCGCAGACGCTGCATCCGTACTTCTGGGGCGTGCGCTCCATCAGCTTCGACCTGGACGCGCTTGCCAGCGGCATGCTCCGCGCCTCGCAGTTGTCGCTGGTCTTTCCCGACGGCGAACCCTACTCGGCGCCGCAGGCAGACGCCCTGCCCCCGCCCATCTCGCTGGACACGCTCAACCCGGGCCAGAACGAGATCACCTTCTACCTGGTGCTGCACCCGGTGAAGGAGCTGGGCAAGAACTACACCGACCCCAACGAAGAAGGCTTTGCCGCGCGCTACACCAGCGACGCAACGCAGTCGCTGGACCTGTACACGAACGCGGTGAGCGCCGAGGTGGTGTTCCTGCGCAAGAGCGTGAAGCTGCTGGCCGACACCGAGCCGCGCGAACAGTTCGTGTCGATTCCCGTGATCCGCATCCGCCGCACCGCCGCAGGCGGCTTCGAGATCGACCGCAGCTTCGTGCCGCCGTGCACCTCCATCGATGCCTCGGCCACCATCTTCCAGCAACTGCGGCGCCTGCTCGACGTGCTGCAGGCCAAGGTCAACTCGCTCTATGGCATTCACCGCGAGCCGAGCAAGAACATCATCGAGTTCCGCTCGGGCGACATCGCTTCGTTCTGGCTGCTGCACACCGCCAACTCGGCTTTTGCGTCGCTCTCGCACCTGTTTCATCACCCGTCGCTGCATCCAGAGCGGCTGTTCCAGGAGCTGCTGAGCCTGGCCGGCGCGCTGATGACCTTCGCCAAGACCTACTCGCTGAACGACCTGCCGGTGTACGACCACGAGAAGCCGGGCCCTGCTTTTGCCGAGCTGGACCGCATCGTGCGCGACCTGCTCGACACCGTCATCTCCACGCGCTACTTCGCGATCGCGCTGACCGAGACGCGCAACGCGTTCTACCTCGGGCGGCTGGACTCCGGAAAGATCGACGAGAAGACGGTGTTCTACATGTCCGTCACCGCCAGCATGCCGGCCGCCGAGCTGGCCGAGGCGGTGCCTCAGCGCTTCAAGATCGGCGCGCCCGAAGACGTCGACAAGCTGGTGCTCTCGGCCATGCCGGGTGTGCGCATCGTCTATGCGCCGCAAGTGCCGCCAGCCATTCCGATTCGCGCGGGCGCCTGCTATTTCTCGATAGACAGCAAGAGCCAGCTCTACGACCGCATGCTGCAAGCGCAGAGCGTCACCATCTACGCACCGGCCGGCATTCCCGACATGCAGCTCGAACTGATTGCCGTGACCGGCTGACCGCAATGAACACCACCACAACCAAGGCGCCTTCCCTGATGGGCGGCGACGCGCCCGCCGCGTCGTTCACCCCCGCAGGCATTGCGCCCGATGCCGATTCGAGCCTGCTCGACCTGCTGTACGACGGCTTCGTGATGCTGTTCCTGCTGAAGAAAAAGCAGCAACCCGCCACCACCGAGCAGTTCCTCGTCGGCATCCGCAATTACCTGGCCGAGTTTGAGCGCAATGCGCGCAAGCTCAATGTGACAGCCGAGCAGATCCATGCGGCCAAGTACGCCTTCTGCGCGACCATCGACGAGTTCGTGCTCGCGGCGCCCGAGTTCGCCATTCGCTCCGAGTGGGAGCGCAGGCCGCTGCAGCTCACGCTGTTCGGTGACCAGTTGGCAGGCGAGAATTTCTTCAAGATGTTGGAGATCGAGCGGGCCCACGGTGCCGCGCGCATCCAGACGCTCGAGGTGTTCTACATGTGCCTGCTGCTGGGCTTCCAGGGCAAATACACGATCGACGGCACCGAGAAGCTTTCGTACCTCACTGCACGCGTGGGCGACGAGATTGCCAATGCCCGCGGCAAGCGCACACCGTTCGCGCCGCATTGGCCGCTGCCCGACCTGATTGCGCATTCGCTCAAGCGCGAGGCACCGCAGTGGGTGGTGGCCGCGCTGTTCGCGCTGATCGGGCTGCTCGGCTTCATCGGCCTGTCGGCCCACCTGGGCAGCACCACGCAGACCACGCTCGCGAGCTACCAGGACATCGTGAAGCTGGGCCCGCGCCAGGCCAACCTGACCATCTCGCTGCCATGACAGCACGGCTCGACCTCCCTGCCCTGCTGGCCCCGATCTCGCAGACCTCGCCCTGTGGCGAAGACATGCTGTTTTCGCGGCAATTCGATGCCATTCAAGAAGCACGCAAGCACGACGACCCATCGCTGGAGCAAGGCGAGTGGGTCATCGAGCTGAAAGAAGCCAACTGGCCCTTCGTGATCTCGGAGTGCGACAAGCTGCTGCGCGAATCCACCAAGGACTTGCGCCTTGCCGCGTGGCTCACCGATGCACTGGCCAGCCAGCGCGGCTTCGAAGGGCTTGCCGACGGCTACCGCCTGCTCACGGGCCTGTGCGAGCGCTACTGGAGCGACATCCACCCGCTGCCCGAAGGCAGCGACATCGAGATGCGCGTGGGCAACGTCGCCTGGCTGATCGCGCGCTCGGTCGAGCTGCTGCAACGCGCGCCCATCGTGAGCGATGCCAACACCGGCTATGGCGCACTGGTCTGGGAGACCGCGCTGGCGCTCGAACAGAGCATCCGCCGCACACCGGCACAGGCCGACGAGCTGCAGCGCAACAAGGTGACCGTCGAGCAGTTCGACCGCATCCGCCGCGCCACGCCGGCAAAATTCCTGCAGAAAACGCACCGCGACGTGCAGGCCTGCGAGCAGGCGCTGGCCGAATTCGAAACCGTGTTCGACAAACACACCGCATCGAATGGCCCGAGCTTTCGCACCGCGAAGGATGCGGCTGCAGCCATTCGCCAGACGCTCGAGCGCTTTGCGCGCGAGGCCGGCGTGCCCATGGACAGTGGTGCGCCACAGGCTCCTGCGGCCACGCCCGACGCGCGGGCCGCCACCGTCACGCCGTCGCGCATCGAGCCGGTGCTCGACGTCGTGGTGCCGCATCCACACCACGCCCCGGTGGCCGCCCCCGCCGCGTTGCCGGCCGGCATCCACAGCCGCGCGCAGGCCATCGCACAGCTCAAGGAAGTTGCGACGTATTTCGAGAAGACCGAGCCCTCCAGCCCTGCCGCCTACATGGCGAACAAGGCCGCGCGCTGGGCCGACATGCCGCTGCATGCCTGGCTGCGCAACGTGATCAAGAACGAGCAGGAACTGGCCCAGCTGGTGGACCTGCTCGACCTGCCCAAGAGCGACGATACGTCGCATTGAGCGGCCTGCCGTTCACGCACTGAGCGGCCTGCGCATGCAGCCCGCCCGGGCCTCGCTCAGGTACGCCCGACCCGGAACTCGATGCGCCGGTTGCGCGAGCGGCCTTCGTCGTTCGCATTGCTTGCCACCGGCTGGTCAGGACCGACGCCCGAGGTCGTGAGGCTCATCGGATCGATGCCCTTGCCCACCAGATAGCCCTTGACCGCCTCGGCACGCGACTGGCTCAACGCCAGGTTCGATGCCCGGCTGCCGGCGTTGTCGGTATGGCCGACCACCGCCACCGACTTGTTGGTGAGCTTCTGCAGGATGGGGGCCATCTCGTCGAGGATGTCGCGGCCCTTGCGCGTGAGCGTGGCGCTGCCCAGCTCGAACTCGATGGTGCGGTTGGCCAGCGCCTGGTCGACCGTGATCTGCTCGGACACGGGCACGCGCAGGCTGTTCTTGATGGTGTAGGTGGGGTTGAGCGAATTGGCCATGTCGCTCACGATCTTCTGGCGCAGTGCCTCGTTGCCAACCTCGCCGCTCAGGGCCATCTGCGTGCCCTCGATCTGGAACTGTCCACGATGGATGTCCTTGAGCGAAGGCGTGATCAGCCGCTGCACGTTGGCGGCCCAGTTGGCCGGCATGCTCACGCCGTTGACCACCTCGATCTTGTCGATCACGGCGCCGGCCCCGTAGATGCGGCGCAGCGCCTCGATGACAGCGACGCGCGTGGCCTCGTCGGGCACCTGCCCGCCGGCCACGACCTGCTCGCCCTTGCCGACGGCTGCCGTGGTGGTTTCGACGTGGGCGCCGGCGGCGCCCGTCGTCTGGGCCTGCGCGACCCCGACGAGCGCAAGCCCGAGGGCCAAAGACAGAACGCGCAAAGAACAATTCATGACCGTGTCATTCCCCGATGAAGACTTCGCGAAACGCGGAAAGCACGATGTCGAGCGGCAGCTGCGGCTGGTCGAGGTAACTCACCAGCTTGAACATCGCATAGTTGCTGTGGATGGTGTCCTCGACCCACTCCGGATTGTCGATATCGATGTTGTGCTCGGTGTAGACCTGCGGATGCAGCACACTCTGCAGGCTGCGCGGCGACAGGCCGTTGAAGCCGATCACCAGCCGCGAGCGGCCGTCAACCTCGGTGACCAGCAGCACCAGCTCGAAGTCGGCCTTGGCCAGGAACTGCGACACCAGCTCCAGCCAGAACGTGGCAATCAGCGAGCGGTCGACCGGGTTGCGCGGCAGCGGCAGCGTGAGTCCCTTTTCCAGGTGCGACACCGCACTGGCCATCACCGGCTGCAGCAGCAGGCCCAGTGCCAGGATGGCGCGGCGCAGCGACACCTTGTGGCCGTCGAAATTGAGCATCTGCTCGATGCGCAGCAGGCTGTTGTCGCGCGTGAAGGCCGCGTAGGTGGAGCGCGCCGCCGACTTCTTGAAGCCCGTCTCGATGGCCGGATCGATGGCCTCGAACTTCTTCAACTCGCTGTCGAGGTCGGTCCCGGCGGCCAGCGCATTGACCTGCACCGCCATGCGGTCCCAGTAGGGGCCGATGAGCATGGGCGCGCCGCGCATGAAGTCGAGCGCCTCGTCGACGTCCACCGAGGTGGCGGCCAGGAACGGATAGCGGCGCGACGACTCGTCGCGGCTCGCCTTGACGTGCCCGGCAATGGCCACGCGGCTGCGCGAACCCAGGCAGACGAAATCGATGGGCGCCGCGTTGTCGTAGATGAGCTTCCAGCGCGGGTCTTCCGACAGCATCTCCATGGTCTGCGACAACCAGTTGTCGAACACCTTGATGAGCTGCGGGTTGTAGAGCCCCTTCACGAAGTCGCCACGGGCCGGCAACTTGCCGAAGTAGCACAGCTGTTGTGTCTGCGGTCCGCTCATTTACCGACTCCCGATGCTGGTGCCGTTACCGGTGCGCGCGCTTGCGCGGGTACGCCAATCTCCGCGACCGACGAAGGCAGCACGGTGCCGCGCAAGCCCTTGCCCTGCGGCGAATCGCCACCCGAGGCGCCCGACTGCGTGTTCTGGATCACGCGCAGCTTGATGGTCACGCTCGCGTTGTCGCGCGTCCATGTGAGCTCGAAGCTGCCGTCGGGCAGCCGCGTGCGCTGGGCCGTGCTGAGCAGGCGCTCCAGCCCGAAGTTGCCAGGCTCGTTGATCAGCTCGACGGTGCGCCCGTCGAAGGTGACGGCGGTGATGCGCGCGCCCGGCGTCCCTTGCGCGTTGGGCCAGACGAAGTTGGACCACTGCGGCGGCGTGTTGCGGTAGCGCAGCTGCTGGCCGTCGATTTCCACCATGTATTCCGTCAGGCCTGACACAGGCTGCGGCAGGATCTGGAACAGCGTCTGCGGTTGTGCGGCGCCGCCTCCTCCGCTGGCCGCAGCGCCCGAGAGCGGCGCCACCCATTGCGCGAAGCCGTTCACGAAATCGGGACTCAGCGTGAGGCCCTGGTCGCCCCAGGCGCGCGGCGACAACAGGTCGCCACGTCGGATGACCAGCGAGCCCAGCGTGGTCGTCACGAACTTGCCGATGGCGCCTTCGGGCCCGAAGAACTGCGCGATTTCCGCCGGCGAAGCCTCGATCTTCGCGCCGGCGGCAAACGGGTACTTGGTGGCGAGCGACTGCTGGAACGGCTGGTGCACCTGTGCGCTCCAGATCTTGTTGACCTCCACCGCCGTCGGCTGGATCGTCACCGCATAGGCCTGCAGCAGCGGCCGCACCAGCAGTGGCCGCAGGGCCTGGCGCTGCGAGGCGTCCATGCCCGTGAGCATCTGCTCGTCCACGTACTTGAGCGCGTCGGCCAGCTCAGAGCCGTTGCCCTCCAGCGTCTGCTGCATGAGCTGGCGCGCACCCGGTCCGGGGTCGCCCTGGTTCTTGATCTGGTTGAAGCGACCGCGCAGCTTGGACAGCGTGCTCAGGTAGCCGCGCAGCAGCGAGGTGTTGTCGCGCTCGACCACCAGGCGCGCCACGCCTGCGAACTCCTTGCCGATCGGCCCCATCGGAATTTCCGTCGGGTTGCCGCTGGCGTCGATGGTCACGTTGAGTTGCGACGGCGTGGCGCGGCTGAAGAGGCGCTTGATCCAGTTGAACGCCCCCGTGCGCGCCTGCTGCAAGCCGGCATTGACCAGCGAGGGGTTGTCCCAGGAGGTCTGCTCGTAGACCGTGTCGAAGACCTTGCGGATCGGCGAGTTCTGCGGATCGCCCAGCAGGTTCATCGCCACCACCGCCTGCTCGAAGCTGCCCATGTCCTTGACCGCGATGCCCTGCAGGAAGCGCTGCCACTCCTTGGCGTACTCCAGCTTGTACATGGTGGCCAGCGTCTTGCGGATCTGCTCGGGGCTGCCTTCGAGCGTCAGGTCGTCATTGCCCGCAACGTTGAGCACCCAGTCCTTGCTCGAGGTTTCCTTGTTGGCGGCGTCGCGGATCGCATCGTCCACGTACTGCTGCCAGGCCTCGCGCGTGAACGCGCCCGAGATGGCGATGCTGCCGGCAATGGAGCCTTCGCTCTCGGTGCTACCGGCGGTTGCGCCCAGGATGCGTGCCACCGTCATCGGCGCGAAGCGCGTGGAAGCGCGCGCCTTGATTTCGGCGTAGACCCGTTCGCGTGCGGGCATGCCGCGCACGACCCGGCGCAGGTTTTCGCGCGTCTGCTCGACCAGCGCGAGGTTGGTGTCCGCCAGCGCGGGCCAGTTGTCGTCGCCCACGCGGCGCAGGTAGAAGGTGATCATGCGTTCGGCGTCGCGGATGACCGCCGCGCGGGGCATGTCACCGCGGTTGCTCTCGAGCCAGCCGCGCCAGAATCGCGAGATCTGGTCGGTCAGGTGCGCGGTCTCCACCTGCCGCTTGTCGGACAGCATGAGGTAGGTCTTGAGCGCGTTGTAGGCATCCTGCACGTCGGCCGGCGAAGAGCCCGCATACAGGCCGCCGCCCTCCGCGACCGGCGGCACTGCCGGCGTGGCGGCCGAGACCGCCACCGGCGCGGCCGGGTTGCCGGCCGCATCGGCGCGCTTCAAGCGCTCCGGATGCGCGTTGACCTCGCGCAGAAAGGCCTGCAGGTTGTCGGACACCGGCACCAGCATCAGCTGCTTCACGCCGCCGTAGTACTCGGCCACGAGCTTGTCTTCGAGCTGGTTGCCCTGGTAGAGCCCGAGCGACAGCGACAGCGGCCGGTCGTTGCGGAATTTCTCGAGCTGCTCGATGCGGTCCTGCAGGATGCCCAATGCCTCGAAGCGCGTTCGCAGCCCGTTGTCGCTGGCCTGCAGCTTGACCACCTTGTCGAGGTCGGCCTGCACGTTCTCCACCAACTGCTTGTTGCCGAGGTAGGACCAGGTCCAGCCGCCCAGCAGGAGCCCCAGCACGGCGACAAAGGCGAAGAAGCTCAGGTAGCGCAGCCGCGACTTGACCGGGCTGGAGAACTGCCGCACGGTCTTCTTGTCGGCAAAGATCACCTTGGAGAACAGGTCGCGCAGGAAGAACCCGTTCTGCGAATAGATTTCCTTGGACTTGGTGGCCGCGTTGTTCAGCGTGAGCCCGAAGCGCTTGGCAATGCGCTCGGTCGACAGGCTGCGCATCGTGCCTTCCTGCAGCGCACTGGTGAAGTAGAAGCCGCGGAACACCGGCTTGTGCTGGAACGGATTGCTCTCGAACAGCGTGGCCAGGAAGGCACGCAGCGCGGGCTTGATGGCCGCGAACTCGAGCGGAAAGATCAGCAGCTCGGGCGACGGGTCGCTGCTGCGATTCGTCGCGAAGTGCGAAACGCTGATTTCCTTCAGGCCCAGGTAAAGCTCATCGAAGCGCTTGTCGAACAGGGCCACCGCGTCCTGTTTTTCGTCGCCGTCATACGGCAGCGAGGCGCCCCACACGCGGTCTCGCTCCATCTTGTCGCTGTCGCCGAAGAACTCGGCGAAGCCGGTGATCAGGTCGGCCTTGGTGAACATCACGTAGACCGGCGCAAACACCTCGAGCCGCTCGGTCAGCTCCTGCATGCGCTGGCGCAGGTTCTTCGCAAGCTGGATCGCGAAGTCGGGCCGGCTGCCGATCAACTCAGGAATGCTCGCCGTGATGATGATCCCGTTGATCGGTGCCTTCGGGCGGTACTTCTTGAGCAGGTCCAGAAAGCCGAACCACTCCTTGCGGTCTTCCTGGTGAATGGAATAGCGGCCCGCGGTGTCGAGCACGATGCCTTCGGTGGTGAAGAACCAGTCGCAGTTGCGCGTGCCGCCGATACCCTGGATCACCGCGTTGCCCTTGTCGGCAAACGGGAACTGCAGGCCCGAATTCAGGATGGCGCTGCTCTTGCCCGCGGCTGGATTGCCGATGACCATGTACCAGGGCAGCTCGTACAGCGCCTCGCTGCCCGACATCTGCCCGATCTTCGAGGTCTTGATGGTCTTGACGGCTTCGACCATGCGCGCGCGCAACTCGTCGATCTCGGCCTTGCGCTCGGGGTCGCTGTCGCGCACGGCCGCATCGGCCTGCTCTTCGAGCATGTCGCCGAGCTTGCGGTTGGCCGCACGGGTGCGCATGCGCCGGATGAACCAGACCAGCAGCCACAACAGCAGCAGCACCGCGAAGATCGCGACGGCCCAGATCGCGCCGATCTCCAGCGTCTGTGCGCCGATCAGCAGGAATGCGCCCAGCGCGATGGCGCCGATCACCGACAGGGTGCGTGGGTCGACCAGGAAACTGAAAAATCGCCGCATAGTTGTTTCTGGAATCGGTCCGGTTTAAGTAACTTGGGGCGCGAGGCTCGCGCGACCGGCCAGCATGGCCGTTCGTGCGAGCGCGTCCCGCACGGAAAGCGCGAGCACGTGGTGTGACTCCCGCGTTGCGAGATGGCATGCCAGTGCCACGGCCGTCATGTCGGCTGCAGCTCCCAGGTAGCCCAGGGTGGCGCAGATGGAAAGGTTGCTCTCGAAGGGCACGTGGGGCAGCCGCTCCTGCACGAGCTTGGCCACTTCGGTGACGCGGCTGGCGCGATGGTCTGCATCGCTCACAACCCAGTCGATGGCATCGGGTTGCAACGCCGAGGCCGCCAGCAGGCGTTGAGCGAAAACGTCGAGCAAGTCGGCGTTGGGTGCGCGTGCCGTGTCGGCGGACTCGTCCCGCTGGCCGCTCGCGCAATGCGACAGCAGCACGGTGTCGGGATTGGCCGGAGCAAACAGCGCGTCGCCGGCCCGCGCCAGCAGCAGGCCTGCGGCTGCTTCGCCGGGCACACGGCCATTGCGGCGTGCCGCCGAATGCAGCAGGCCTTCGGCCTCCCACTTGGCAATGCACTCGCTGGAAATTGCAGAGTCGGCGGCCAGTGCCATCCACAGCGCGGGCCGCTGCTCTCGATGGAGCGCGATGTTGATGCGGTCGAGCAGCGCCATGGCCGAGGCGCCGGGCTCACTCTTGAAGCAGTCGACAGTCCAGTGCTGCGAGGGATAAGCCTCGCGGGCCTGGTGTTGCACCCACTGCGTGGCGATCGAGCGCTCGCTCTCGCTCCATGCACCGGGCAATAGCAGCGAGATGCACAGCACCGGCGCGGCCGCAGCGCCGGGAATGACTTCGCCGCTCGACACGAAACGCCCGGGCGCGCGCACCAGCAGTGCATCGCCCGCATTGATGATGGCATCGGCGGCCGAAGCAAGTAGCTCCTGCAGCACGTCCGACATCAGTTGAATGGCGCGCAGCCTGTCGTCGGGCAACTTGTCTGCATTCAGGGCATCCGGCGCGGACAACAGGGTCTCGCGCAGATGCTCGCGAAGTTCGTTCGCATCGATGCCGGCAACACAGCCCGCGAGAACCGGAAAGCCCTCGTTGTCGCGAAGCTCCGGGACCAGGTCGGGCATCTGCCCCTGGCTGACGGCGGCGGCCACCGCTTCTGCGTCATTGCCGCGCGGCGTGTGAAGACCGAAGGCAAGCACCGCCATTTGCAGGCGCTCCTGCAGCGCATCGGCTGCGCCTGCGGTCGATGCGCTGGCACCCGCACCGGCCACCGCAACGGATGCACCGCGCGCGGCCGAAGGCAATGCGGCGGCAGTCGGCGCACCCGTGAAGATCCGCCGCAGCACCACATAGAACACCACCAATGCCAGCGGCAGCACGATGAGGTAGAGCAGGATGTCACTCGTGCTCGGCATGCGCGCGGTGAAGTTCCAATAGACGACCACGATCACCCACACCGTGATGAACACGGCGCAGACCATGAGGACAGGTTTGATCAGTCGCGTCAACATCAGGAGTTCGTGGATGCCTGTGTCACGCGACGGCGCACGCGGTCGCCGTGCCGCAAGCCGTGCGTGCAGCCAATCGGAGGGGCTGTGTCATTCGGATGCGGAAGCGATCTGGCTGGACAGCAGCGTGCAGCCGCATGCGCTCTTGTCGCCGTGCCGCGCCACGCGCCGGCCGTCGAGCGTGACGTAGCGGCTTCCTGTGACGATCGGGTTGACGCCGTGGCCGGGAAGCGGGCATGACACCAGATCGCCGATGCGCGCCACGCGGCGTTCGTCGATGCTCGTGTTTTCGGATGCGGTGATCACGATGCCGCCATGGTCGGTCTTGTCATGCAGAACGATCCATGGCCGATCGTCATCCGCTGCGGGTTGATCCTCATCCATTCGAACTCCCCCTTGCTTGCCTCGTGGTTTGTCGATGCAACAGATGCCTTGCCGGCATTCAATCGCGTGGCAATTTGAAACCGGGCTTGCGGTACTCCACGTGACCGTAGTCCTTGAAAGACCACCGACCACCCCAGACCAAGCCCACGGACTCGGCAACTTCGCCGTAAAGACGGTAGCCCTCCATGGCCCATGGGTCTCTTTCCGAGATTACCAATTTGCCATTGCGAAAGAACGCGTTGTCTGCCGCAAGTCCGTACTGATGATAGCTTTGATTCGCCTTGGCCAATGTCACTGTATTGCCCAATGCAGCGAGTTTGGCCTGCCGTTCGGGGCTGCGATAACCCTCGAGCAACGCGAGGTCGTAGCCATGCTTCTCTTTCATGATCTTGTAGACAAGCAGCAGGCGATTGCGAAAGTCCGCATCGAGCACAGCCCAGTCGCGACTGCCCTCCTTCGTGAGCGGACGCACCTGCTCGACTTCGGCCGTCGCGAAGACTTCAGGAGGCAAGGGCTGCGGCGGCACCAGTTGCTCGCCCTTGAGCAGCGCCTCGATCTTGGGATCGCTTGTGGTCGCCCAGTCGTCGAAAAAAAGAACACGGCCGGTTCCGAAGGCCACGCTCAACATCACTGGAACAATAAGAAGGCCCATGCCCGAGAGCAACAGATAGCGATGACGTACGGCAAAAATACGCACACCCGAACCACCATCGCGCACTAACTGAAAACTTGCTTCGGACACTAATCCGAATCGATGGCCAATCTTGATGAAAAAGACTGCAGTTGCGGTGGCAATTGCGACCGTCGTTCGCAAGACACGATCGCGAAAAGAAGGGAATAAGAAGATGGCAAGCGCGGCCACCATCAGGGCAAAATAACAAAAGAGAGTGAAGAAGATCAACGGTGTTCGAAGAGTGCAATTCATTGTATGAGTCGCTCGACAATCCGAACCCGTTGCGCGCAACAACTGCATCCATGTTGCAACGTTGCGTCGTCGGTCACACCATAAAGCTGCGGGGAGAGAAGATATGCCTGCTTTCGGGACCACCCATCCATGATGGGCGCGCCAGACGCCAACAAGGGGCGGCCGAGCCTGCTCGGCTCGAACGAACCCACCACAGCAGCATCGCCCGCTGCATCCGGTGGCGAATCCACACGTGTGCTCGCGCAACTCGGCGGTCGCAATGCCGACAAACGGTCTTTCATCAAGAGACCCGGCGTGTGGGCTACGTTGGTGCTGCTGATCGGCGTTGGGGGCGCAGCAACCTACCAGTTGCAATCCAGGCGCGCCGATACGTCGGTGAATGTTGCAGTCGCCACGCCAGCGAATCCGACGCCGGCCGTTGTGGCTGCCCCCCCGAAGCCCGAGGCGCCTGTAGTCACCGCCACGGCGCCCTCCTCCGCAACGCCAGAGCCCACGCCTGCGCGCATCGTCGAAAGCGACACGCCCCCACCACAACAACAGCAATCCACGCCGTTCGCGGCGATCGGCGCGCAACCCATGGCCGTACAGCCTGCAGGCAAGTCCACGCGCGTCGCAGCCAAGCCGCCCGCGAAGTCGACTGCGCGCACCGACAAGACGACGGCGACCGCGGCAGCAAAGAAGCCTGAGCACGTCGCGTCCAAGCAGCCCGCGCGCACGGCAAGCAACAACAAGCCCGTCAAGACGGCCGCCAACGGATCGAAGACGCCACGACGCGCCAACGACACCACGCAAGCGTCGTCACGCCCTGGCAAGCCCGACCCGGACACCGACCTGCTGAGTGCCCTGCTTAAACGCAGCAAGACATCAGACCCCGCGCCACAGCCGTCGGCGCTGACCGAGGTTGCAGCGGATTGCAAATCCGGCCAGCGATGCAAACCATGAGCACCCGTGCCAACGCGAATCAAGACAATGCCAACTGCTGACCGCAGCACACTCTGGGCCGAACTCAGCCAGGCCAACCGGCTCTACCGTCTCGAGGTTCCAGGCGCTGCACCGAATGCCAGCATCGATGCCCTGCGCGTCGAAGGCTGGGTGCAGCGCGAGGCCGTGTCGCAGCCGTTCGAGATGCGCATCGTCTGCCTGAGCCTGCGCGCGGACCTTGCGCTCACCTCGATGATCGACCAGCCCCTCACGCTGATCACCGTGCTGGCCAACGGCTCACTCGGCAAACGCACAGGGCTGATCCGCGCGGTGGAATCGTTGGGCTCCGATGGCGGCCTCGCGCGCTATCGGCTCACGCTCGTGCCTTGGATCTGGCTTGCCACGCAGCAGGGCCGCAGCCAGGTGTTCCAGCAACGCTCGGTGGCCGACATCATCGAGCGCGTGCTCGCACCCTATGCCGATGCGGGCAACTGGGCCTTCTCTTCCGAAGTGAGCGGCTTTCTCGCCGATGCGCCCGTTCGCACCTACTGCACGCAGTACCGCGAGAGCGACTTCGATTTCTTCTCCCGCCTACTGACCGAAGAGGGCCTGGCCTGGCGCATCGAGGAAGACGAGAAGGCACCCATGGGGCACAAGCTTGTGATCTTTTCCGCGAACGATGCGCAACCCGTCGATCCGGGCTCGCCCATCCGCTTTCATCGCAAGAGCTCGCAAGAGCGCAGCGACGCCGTGCAGGCGCTGGTTCGCCGCATGCGGCAGTCGGTGGCGCAGGTGCACCTGAGTGCGTGGAACGTCGACGGCAAACGCCAGCTTGCGGGCAGCGCTGCCGCACGGTTCGCCGTGGGCGGCAAGAACGCGCCGCGCATCGAATACGACGACGTGCTCGGCCTGAACGATCACAGCCGTGGCTGGGACAGCAACCGCACGCTCGAGCGCTACGCCGGCCTGATGATGGAGGCAGCCGAATGCCGCGCCGACGTGATGCTCGGCCACAGCACCGTGCGCACGCTGCGCGCGGGCACCCGCATCGACATCGACGATGCGCCCGCGCTCGGCCTGCAGGCCAAGCCTGCACTGCTGCTGGACACCGTCGAGCACGTGGGCATCAACAACCTGCCGAAAGACACCGCGGCATCGATTGCCGCGCAACTGGGCGATCTGTCGGAGCACCTCGTGTTCGACATGCCATGCGCGTCTGTCACTTCCGAGGCCGATGTGTTCGGACTGGTGCCGACGGCCACGGGCAGCACACACGAAGGCGCGAACGATGTCCGCCCGCAGGCGCAGAGTCTTGCGGCCGCAAAGACCCTTGGCTACGCCAACAGCTTCTCGGCCGTGCATGTGGAGCGCCCTTGGCGCCCCGTGCTGGCGGCTGCAGACGGGGCACGGCTGCACGCCAAGCCCACGGCCAGCGGCGTGCACAGCGCGATCGTGGTCGGCCCCTCGGGCGAGACTTCGCCCAGCGGCGCCGACGAGCTCTATTGCAACGATCGCGGCGACGTGCGCGTGCGATTCCACTGGCAGAGCAACACGGCCGGGAACAGGGGTGGCAACGGCGACAACGCGCAAGACAACCGCAGCACCCGCTGGATCCGCGTAGCCCAACGCCAGGCCGGCCCCGGCATGGGCTGGCAGTGGCTGCCGCGCATCGGCCAGGAGGTGCTGGTGAAGTTCGTCGACCTCGATGTCGACCAGCCCGTCGTCGTCGGTGCCCTGTACAACGGACGCGGCGACGGCGGCATCGCCCCCACGCCTGGTGGCGCATCGCGCAATCAGGAACGCTCGGGGCAAGGCCAGGAGGCCGATGTCTTTGCGCAGGCCCACAACGCAGCGCCCAGCGCGCAAGCCAACCTCGCTGCCGGTCATGCGCCGGCCTGGCACGGTGCCAGTGCGGACGACAAAGGGCATCGCAACGCGGCTGCGCTGAGCGGCTTCAAGACCAAGGAGTTCGGCGGCGACGGGTTCAGCCAGTTGGTGTTCGACGATTCGAACCAGCAGTTGCGCGTGCAGTTGCATGCGAGCACGGCCCACAGCCAGTTGAACCTGGGGCATCTGATTCATCAGGCCGACAACTTCCGCGGCAGCTTCCGCGGCCAGGGGCTGGAGCTTCGCACCGATGGCTATGCCGCATTGCGTGGCGGCAAGGGCGTGCTGTTGAGCACGTACCACGGTGCGGGCGGGAAGCGCCTTGAGCCTGTGGGCGACTTTGCGCCTGGCATGGCGCTTCTCAAGCAGGTGCAGCAGTTGGGGCAGGCGCTGAGCGAAGCCTCGATGAAGCACGAGACCGTGCAACTGGCCGGACACATCGGTGCCGACAAGACCAATGATTCGCAGCTCGACAAGGAGCGCGCGCCTTATGCAGCGATGCTGCATGCGGTGAGCGGCATGGTGACGGACGATGCACTCGATGCGGCCTATTCAGATGCGTCAGGCAAGGCCGTTGCAACCGGAGATGGCAAGGTGCCTCATACGACCGATGCGGTGATCGCACTGGCTGCCCGTGGCGGTCTTGCGATGGTGGCCGGGCAGCAGTTGCAGATCGTGGCGGGCGAGACCGCCACGCTGGCCAGTGGTGGGGATATCAACCTTGCGCTGGCTGATGTGCTGAGGGTGCACAGCGGGCAGGCCATCGGGCTGCTGGCTGGTGCGCAGAAGGCGGATGCTGAAGCGGGCCTTTCGATCATCGCGGGCAGTGACGACCTGGACTTTCAGGCACAGCACGATGAGTTGCGGATACAGGCCAAGGATGCGTTGAAGATTGCCAGTACCGACAAGACGGTGGAGTTTGCGTCGAAGAAGAAGATTCGCATTGCCACTGCGCAAGGTGCTTCGATCACGCTGCAGAACGGGGACATCACGTTTGAGTGTCCGGGGAAGATTACTTATCACGCGGTGCAGAGGAAGCTGGCCGGACCGACCAGTTCACCGTACGGACTGCCTTTGTTCCCCCAGAGCATCTGCATAGAGTGCATGCTGAAGGCGGCAAAAAGCGGAGCTCCCTTCTCCGCCCTGCAATGAGCGCCGCACTGGAATTCGCCACCGACCCGATCGATCCCTCCAGCCTGGCGCAAGCTGTGCAAGAGCTCACCGTCGCTCAACCATCCCTCAGAGCCTGGCTGCTGATTGACGCGGCGCTGCTGGAGCCTGAGCGCCTGGCGTCGGCGCTTCGCCGCAACGAATGGACTTATGTGGGCGCCCTGGCAACCACGCCGCTGGCTGCCTATGGCACACAGGGCCCGCAGTTGCTGGAAATTCCACTGGATGACGACGTAGCGGCCGAAGGTATTCGGCGGCTCGTTTCCATCGGGCCTGAGGCTCCTGCATTCAGTTGGCTGGTTTCGAATCAGCCCATCAAGAATCTGCAGGCCTGCTTTGGATACCTTGCGCAAGCTCGGCAAGATGGATTGAAATTGCATTGCCGCATGAGCGATACGCGCGTTCTTCCGGCACTTCTTGCAACGCTTTCCGGGTCACAAACTGGTCGTGTTGCGCAAACCATTGCGCAATGGCAATGGTTCGATCGTGATGGCACCATCGTTGATTGGCTTGCTCCAGTATCGGAAGACGGCATCTCAGATACAGGCGATCATCTCGAACTCGACGCCCTGCAATTTTCCTCGCTTATCAATGCGGCGGAGGCCGATGGCATCTTTGCGCAATTGCTTGAGACGGTAGCGCAACTGGTGCCCCGAACCGGCCGTGCATTGTTTCATCGGCAGCTTCAAGGCACCCTTGGGCATGCTACGGATCTGGGAGTAACAGGCAACCCGGATCGACTTCAGTTTGTTGTGCTGTCGCTGACTTGCGGCGAGGATTTTTACAAACACCCCGCCCTTTCAGACACTTGGCAATCTGTTGCGCAGGGAGCCAGTCTTACAGCCTTGATGAAAGACTGGAGCGATGTTCTGTGGAACGCATTGGAAAACCGTACTCAATGAAACGCATCACCACCCTTACGCTTTGCGCGCTTGCACTGCTGGCTTTTCCACTGGTGGCCTGCAGTGGCAAAGAACGGGCACCTGAAGTCTATAGCGCCAATATCAGTGCCTACAACCACACGGGCAAATACATTCATCAGTTCTATGTGGACGGCGCGGGCGGTGGCAACTCGCGGCCGTATGGCGGCGGCGGCAGCTTCGTCTGTTGCATTTCCTATCCAGGTCAATGGCGTCCCGGCCTCAGCGCAAAGGTGAAGTGGACGACTTCCAGCGGCGACCCCAGAGATACAAGCCCCGAAGCGGCAGTTGAGCACTGGCACGAGAAAACTGTACTCATCGAAAAATACGACATGCCAGGTAGCACGCTCAATGTGCACTTCCTTTCTGGAGGCGAGATTCGGCTGATCATCTCCAGCAAGGGCGCAGGTGCTAAAGGCTATCCCGGCCCCGACTATCCGCTAAAGCCATCGAGCTTGAAATGATCGGTCAAGGCAAGCAAGAGACTATTTGAAGCATCTGGGAGGAAAGAGAAATGGCCAAATTTCGCGAAGGCTGGTACGAGATCAGCTTTGACGCCAATACTCGCAACCGACGCTGTCGTTACTACAAGACCACTTCGCTCTACACGGCCGAATGCATCGTCAAGGAGTCCGGGCTGCAGATATTGCTGTGGGCAGATGAGGCAGGCCGACACAGTGCATGGTCATCCAACTATCGCCCGCTGGATAACGCACCTCCGGGTGACTGGTGGGACAACGACCCCGGTGGTACCAACTACCAGCCTGGTCTGCCTGGCGATCAATCGCGCGCCAATCGCAAACTCAGCGCGCGCGAACTTTGTCAGCGTGCAGCCAGCGCCGACCCTGCCAAGGCCGATGGTCTGAGTTGCTCCAAAGAGATTCACGTGGGATTGTTTTTCGACGGTACCAACAACAACATGGCGCGCGATCTGCGCGACCAAAGCCATTCGAATGTGGTCAGCCTCTTCAACGCTCACAAAGAAGAAAAAGCCGAATACTTTCGCTACTACATGCCTGGCGTCGGCACTCGCTTTCCAGAGATTGGCGAAGACAAGGAATCCGATGACGGCAAGCGTTTTGCAAGTGGCGGCGAAGCTCGAATCCATTGGGCGCTACTTCAGGTCTACAACGCGTTGCATCGGACCTACCACACATCCGACCTTATACAGCCGGACGAGATGAAGAAGCTCTGCGTGAGCGGGTTATCGACCTTCTGGCGCCTGGGCGACGACAAGCTGATCAGCATCTTCAAGGACATTCAGGACCGCCTGTTAAAAGCCATCCGGGACCAACGGCCGCGCGTAACCAAGCTGCATTTATCGGTTTTCGGTTTTTCGCGTGGATCGGCCGAAGCACGCACTTTTTGCCAATGGATTCAAAAGGCCGCCGAAAACATGATCGTCGGCGAAGCCAAATTGGAGCTTCATTTTCTCGGCATCTTCGACACCGTAGCCTCTGTGGGACTTGCCGATTCGTCGCCGATCGGCCAAGGCTTTCAAGACTGGGCCGACGGGACGATGGACATTCATGGTGTCAATCAGACTGTTCACTATGTGGCGGCACATGAAATCCGCCAGTCATTTCCGTTGTCAACGGCACGCATTCGGGCCAAGAGCTATCCACCGAACACCAAGGAGTTTGTCTATCCGGGGGCGCATTCCGACCTAGGGGGAGGCTATCCCGCGAAATCTCAAGGCAAGGGAATGGGTGGGCGAACCGCATTGCTTTCGCAGATCCCCTTGATGGATATGTATTTCGAGGCCCTGGCGGCGGGTGTTCGATTGGATGCCAAAGACGAAATGTTGCCAGCGGCGAAAGTCGACTTCAATGTTGACTCTGCCCTGGACAAGGCTTTCAGCGACTACGCCGCCTGGACCAAAGCGCAGGAAAAACAGAATGTGGCCAATGGCGGCGAGCCGGTGCAAAACCGCATGCGCTATCACATGGAGTTGTATTGGCGCTGGCGCGCATCCAAGGCCGACAAAGCAGTATTCGAGGCCATGTCGAGCTATGTGAATTCCAAGGAGCAAGACCGACAGGACCTCTGGGAGTCTGAACTGGACTGGCGCGCGGACGTCAAGGCGGCACAAGACGCCAGCCGCCCGACACAGGTCTTCAACGCAATGTCGGGCACCTTCGTCGATCTACCACCAGCCGCCGACGAAGTGCAAAAACGCATCGTGCAGGCTGTGGCGGCAGCAAAGGATGTCCCACAGAACGCCGGTGATTTCTTCGACAAGTATGTCCACGACTCCCACGGCGGATTCTGGATGCTCGGCCCCATCACCAAGGAGAACCGTCAGGATTTCATCGCCAGCATCAAACAGAAAAAGGCCACGCGTGATCGATTGCTGAAAGAGGCAGAAGAGCAAGGCAATCCGGGGCGCGCGAGAAACTTCCGCAATCAGGCCAGCGCCTATGAACTCAACAACTTCGAACGTCGTGTGCTTGAGGCTAATGCGAAAGAGCCGGAGACGATACCGCTGATGACAGACGCGGATGCAGCCGACCTGCGCGACAACGCTGGCACCGCCGCCACGATTGCGCTGAAGATCATGGGCACCGGCACTCGCCGCGAGCCGCACGGCCATGGCCGCTATCGGCGCGTATTTGACAAAAGCTGATCCTCCTCCCGGCGATGAAAGGCGCAGCCATAGCCTTTGGTCACTTGGGCTGTTCATTTTCCTTCTACGTGCTGCTGACCGATTGCGAGCAAAAAATGGGGCTTTTTTAAAAACGTTGCTTCTCGCGCCGTTTTCTATGTTGCTGATCGGCGCGTTGGTTGCTGCCTGCCACGCCAAGGAAGCAGCGCAGCCAGTTGCCGAGGAAAAGGAGATCGGATTGCAGGTAGAAGGGCTGAACTACTCTGGCATTCCCATTGGCGTGTTCTACGTGAATGACCAATGGGCGGGTAATGTGGGCACATTCGCGGGTGGCGGAGGTGTTGCCACCAGCATCGGACTTCCTCGCGCCTGGAACCCTGGCCTGAAAGTCACGATCAAGTGGCGCAACGACCTGCTGTACGCCAAGGAACCCGAGGGCCTCTACACCAGGGTGATCGATGTTCCGCAGTACAGCGGCCTTCTCGGTGGTTCTTTCTGGGTCGCATTCCTGCCAGACGATCAGATCAAGGTCTATGCCTCCCAGTACGCCCCAGGACATCCCGAGTTCCCGAATTCAGAACTCATCAATCCCCGGCAGTACTGCTTGATACGCCCGGTGTGCCACGACAAGTTTTATCCGGGTGAGCGCGTCCCCGAGGCATGGGAGACCTTGCCGATTGCACTGCAGCCCTCGCCTCCGCCAGGCTCTGTCGCGGTCACACCCCCTTCGAAAGACGGGGAAGAAAAACCCAAGCGATGACTGCAAGCAGAGTTCTGGAGCCCAGCTGCACGAGAGAACGCCCGTTGCGTGTACGTGCATTGAAGACGCTCGCGTAACTGAATCCCTCCTCCTTCAGCCTGGCGTTGACGGCCTCTATGTCGAGCGTCGATTTCTCGATGATGAGGCGCAGGTCGTCACGAATCTCCTTGAGGGCCCATAACGTCTCGATCGCGCTGATCTCGTAACCGCTTTCGAGCGAGGCAATTTGGCCGCTGAGCGTCATGCCCAGCCCGTCAAAGGAGAGGGCCCACCTCGCGCCAACTAGCCATTGCGGCTAGTGCCCGCCCTCTCCTATCGGGCGAGGATCACTGACAGATCCGATTCCGCCGTGCCGTCCTCGCGCTTGCGCGCTGCGCGCCGGCTGCAAAAAAGCCCACACCCGGGGCAGGAGACGCGCAACATGAGCGACACAGTCACAGCGGCGATGCGATCGGCGGATGCACGCGAAGCACCGCGCTATCGCGATGCGTTCCTGTCGCGACCCACCACCGCCCACGAGATCCGCGCCGATGGCAGCCTGCTGCTCCGCTCGGTGAACACGCCGGTCGTGGCCACCGAAACCGGCTTCAGCGGCTTCGTGCCGCGCTGGGCCGTCACCCGCGGTGCGCAAACGGCTTTCGGCGAACGCAGCGGGCCGGATGCGTGGCGCACCATCACCTGGGCCGAGTTCCACCAGCAGATGCTTCGCGTCGCGGCGGCGTTGCTCGAACAGGGACTCTCCCAGTCGCGGCCATTGATGATCCTGTCGGGCAATTCAATCGAGCAAGCCCTGCTCGTGGTGGCCGCGGAATATGTCGGCATTCCGACTGCGCCGGTCTCCCCTGCCTACTCGCTTCAATCCGGCTCGTTCACGCGGCTGCGCGGCATTCACGAGTTGGTCGAGCCCGCCGCGGTCTTCGTGCAGTCGGCCCTGCCGTTCGCCAACGCGCTGGAGGCCGTGGGCATGTCGGGCAATGCAGTGATCGCGGTGAACGGCGCCGCAGATGGCCAGATCGAATGGCGCGCCTTGATCGACGCACCGCTGACGCCGTCGCGCCTGGCCGCAGTGGAAACAGCCCGCGCGGCCATCGCGCCGAAAGACGTGGCACGCATCTTCTTCACGTCGGGATCAACCGGTACGCCCAAAGGCGTGCCGCTCACCTACGACAACGTCTCGATGATGATCGGGCAGATCCTGTACGCGAACCTGCCTTCGCAGGGCGAGCCGGTGGTGATGCTGGACTGGCTGCCCTGGAACCACGCCTTCGGAGGCCTTGGCAATCTCGGCCGTGCGCTCACGATGGGAGCCTCCTACTACATCGACGACGGCCGCCCGCTGCCGGGCCAGTTCGCACGCACCGTGCAGAACCTGCGGGAAATCTCGCCCACGCTGTATGCCAACGTGCCGGCCGCGTGGGGCCTGCTCGCCACGGAACTGGACCGCGATGAGGCGCTTGCACGTTCCTTCTTCTCGCGCATCCGGTTCGTCGGCTATGGCGGCGCCAGCCTGCCGCGCGACGTCTGGGAGCGCTTCCAGGCCGCTGCGGTGCGCACCGTGGGCGAGCGCATCGTCTTCACCTCGGGTTTCGGCTCGACCGAAACCGCAGCACTGGGAATGACCTTCAACAGGCCCAGCGACGACGTCGGCAACATCGGCGTGCCGAACCCCGGGATGGAGGTGAAGCTCGTTCCACTGGAAGGCGGCGACGGCCGCTACGAAGTCCGCATGCGCGGCCGCCACCTCTTTCCCGGCTACCTCAAGCGCCCCGACCTGACCGCCGCGGCTTTCGACGACGAGGGCTTCTACAGCCTGGGCGATGCAGTTCGCCTGGCCGATCCGTCGATGCCCGAAGCCGGGCTGCGCTACGCCGGCCGCTGCGTCGAAGACTTCAAGCTCAGTAACGGAACCTGGGTGCGCACCGGGTCGACCCGGCTGGGCCTGATCGAACAGTGCGCGCCGTTGATCGCCGACGCCGTGATCTGCGGCCACGACCGCGACCATGTCGCCGCGCTGGCCTGGCCCAACGTCGCGGCCTGCCAGCGCCTGGCACCCGAGCTGGCGAATGCGACGGCGCAAGTCCTGGTGACGCACCCCCTCGTCGTCGGTGCCATCCAGCGCCAGTTGCGCGCGCAGGCCTCGACCATCGCAAGCCAGCAGATCCGGCGCGTGCTGCTGATGGCGGAGCCGCCCTCCCCCGACGCCAACGAGATCGCCGACAAGGGCTACATCAACCAGGCCACAACCCGCCAGCGCCGTGCCCATCTGGTCGAGGCGCTCTATGCCGATGCCCCCGGTGCCGCCGTGGCGACCACCGACTGATCACCCTGTTCCGTCATCCAAGGAGTTTGCGACATGCAAGTCGAACGCAGCGTCTATCGTGAGGACCACGAGACATTCCGCACCACGGTGCGCCGTTTTCTGGAACGCGAGTGCGTACCGCACCAGGCCGAATGGGACCGCGACGGCCAGGTCAGCCGCGAGGTCTGGCTCAAGGCCGGCCGCGAAGGCCTGTTGTGCACCACGCTGCCGACCGAGTACGGCGGCGGTGGCGGTGACTTCGGCCACGCGGCCATCATTGCCGAGGAGATCGCGCACGCCGGCGTCGGCGGCCTGTCGATCGGGCTGCACTCGGACATCGTGGCGCCCTACATCAACCGCCTGGGCACCGAGGCGCAGAAACAGAAGTGGCTGCCGGGCATCTGCCGCGGCGAACAGATCCTGGCGGTGGCCATCACCGAACCGGGCGGTGGCTCGGACGTGAAGTCGCTGCGCACCACCGCAGTCCGTGACGGCGACCACTACATCATCAACGGCAGCAAGACCTTCATCAGCAACGGCTTTCTCAGCAACCTGGTGGTCGTGGTGTGCAAGACCGACCCTGCCGCTGGCGCCAAGGGGGTGAGCCTGGTCGTGGTCGAGACGGACCGCCCGGGCTTTCGCCGCGGCCGCAAGCTCGACAAGGTCGGCATGCACGCCCAGGACACGGCCGAACTGTTCTTCGACGACATCCGCGTGCCGGTGCTCAACCGGCTGGGCGAAGAAGGCAAGGGCTTCGCCTACCTGATGCAGGAACTGCCGCAGGAGCGCTTCATGATCGCCATCAGCGCCGCAACCAAGCTCGAGCGGCTGCTCCAGCAGACCCTCGAATACGTGAAGGACCGGCGCGCCTTCAACCAGACCGTGTGGGACTTCCAGAACACCAAGTTCAAGCTGGCCGACATCAAGGCCCAGTCGGTGGCGCTGCGCACGATGGTCGACTACTACCTCGCGGCGCACATGAGCCGACGCCTGACGGTGGAAGAAGCCGCCATCGCCAAGCTGTTCGCCACCGAGACGCTGTGGAAGTGCATCGACGACATGGTGCAACTGCACGGCGGCTACGGCTACATGCTGGAGTACCCCATCGCACGCGCCTTCGTCGACATGCGCGTCAGCCGGATCTACGGCGGCACCAGCGAAGTGATGCGCGACCTGATCTCGCGCAAGCTGTAGGCCGGGCAAACCGGCACCCCAGAAAGGAGCATTTTCGTGATCGACAAGAACATCATCGGCATGGCGTTCCCGCCTTTCGCCATCACCGCCGAAGCCGGGCAACTGCGCTTCTTCGCCAAGGCCATCGGCGAGACCGATCCGGTCTACTTCGACGAGTCCGCCGCGCGCGACGCCGGCCACCCCACGTTGCCGCTGCCGCCCACCTTCCTGTTCTCGCTGGAGCTTGCGCGTCCGCCGAGCAACTGGCGCGAAGAAGCCGGCATCGAGCTGGCGCGCGTGCTGCATGGCGAGCAGTCCTTCACCTACCGGCGCATGGCCCATGCGGGCGACACGCTGCACTTCGACAGCCGGGTCACCGACGTCTACGACAAGAAAGGCGGCGCGCTCGAATTCGTCGTCATGGAAACCCGCGTTACCAACCAGCGCTCGGAACACGTGGCCGACATCCGCAAGGTGCTGGTGCACCGCAATGGCTGAGCACAAGGAACATCCGATGAAGACACTGAATTTCGACGCCCTCGAACCTGGCGACACCCTGCCGCCGCTGGCACTCGCCCCGATCACCCGGACGACCCTGGCGCTTTTCGCCGGTGCATCGAACGACCACAACCCGATGCACATCGACCTCGACTTCGCGCGCCGTGGCGGCATGCCCGACGTGTTCGCGCAAGGCATGCTGTCGATGGCCTACCTGGGCCGGCTGCTGACGCAGTGGGTCGACCAGCGCAAGGTGCGCCAGTTCAACGCGCGCTTCGCCGGCATCACGCACCTGGGCAACGAGATCACCTGCACGGGAGAGGTCGTCGAAAAGTTCGAAGCCGACGGCGAGGAGCGTGTGAAGGTGGAGATCCGCACCACCAACCAGGACGGCGAGGTGAAGATCCTGGGCGACGCGATCATCGCGCGCTGAACCTGCCAAAGCGTGACCCCGGTGCCACGGCGCCGGGGTCACCACGCGATCACTGCATGAAATCCGGCCCGGCGAGCCTGACCAGTTCGCGCGTGCGCGCCGACTCGCTGGCGATCAGTGTGTTGAACGCCTCCCGGCCCGTGCCGGCAAACTCCCCGCCGCTGATGCGCACCACCTGCTCGCGGAACGCCGGATCGGCGGCCGCGCGCACCATCAGCGCCTCGAACTTGCCGGCAATCGGCGCCGGCGTCCGGGCGCGGATCGCAAAGCCGATGAAGGTGAAGAGCGTGTAGTCGGCCACGCCGCCCTCCTGCGCAGTGGGCACCGCCGGCATCAACGGATGGCGCTTGCCCGACGACACGGCCAGTCCCCGCACCTTGCCCGAAGCGATCAGCGGCGCCGCGCCGCCAACGTCGATCAGCGCCGCATCGGCCACCCCGCCGATCACGTCGGCGATGGCCTGCGAAGCGCCCTTGTAGGGAATGGCGTTGAACTTCACGCCCGCGCGGCGTGCCAGATCCAACGCGCCCAACCGGTACGAGTTGCCGTAGACACCGATGCTGACCGACCCGGGCACCTTGCGTGCCGCATCGAGCAGATCGCCCAGCGTCTTGAACCGCGAGTCGGGCGACGTCACCAGCACGGCCGGAATGCGCACCAGGTCGAGCATCGGCGCGAGGTCTTCCACCTTGTAGGGCAGGTCCTTGATGACCAACGGATTGATCACCATGGTGCTGTTGCTGATGAGCACCACCGAATGGCCGTCCGGCGGCGACCCCAGCAGGTTCTGAGTGCCGACGACAAGATCGGCGCCGGGCCGGTTCTCGACGAAGGTCGCCTGCCCCGAGACCGCCCTGAACTGCTCCGCCATCAGCCGCGTGAGCGTGTCGCCGCTGCTGCCGGGCCCGATGGGCACGATGAAGCGCACCGCGCGGGACGGATAGCCCTCGTCGGCCTGGGCCAGCGAGAGTGCGGGCATGGCCAGGGCCAGGCCCAGCAACGCGAATACACCGGTCTTCTTCATGCTTTGTCTCCTTGGAAGGTCCACTGGATGCGGCGCACCAGCGGCCGGATGTTTTTCACGCAAGCGCGGACGCGGCAGCGCGCGCGGCGCGGTCGCGCTCGTCCTGCTGCGCCTGCAGCTCGCGCCACAGGATCTTTCCCGTTGCCGTCTTGGGCAAGGCATCGACGAACTCCACCATGCGCGGCACCTTGTAGGCCGACAGGCGGGTGCGCGCCCATTCCGTCACCGCGTCCGGCGCCAGCGTGCCGCGCGCGGCCGGGCGCAACACCACGAAAGCCTTGACGGTCTCGCCGCGGCGCGCATCGAAGGCCGAGATCACGCAGGCCTCCTGCACGGCCGGATGGCCGTAGAGCGAGGTCTCGATCTCGGCCGGCCAGATCTTCAGGCCCGCGGCATTGATCATTCGCTTGAGCCGGTCGGTGACATAGAAATAGCCGTCCTCGTCGTGATGGCCGATGTCGCCGCTGCGCAGGAAGCGCTTGCCGTCGATCTCGATGGTCGCCGCCGCCGTCGCCTCCGGCTGGTTCCAGTAGCCCCCGAACAAAGTGGGGCCGTGGATCACGATTTCCCCGGCGTGCGCGGGCCCCAGCTCCACGCCCGAGTCGGGATCGATCACCCGGGCATCGCAGTTGATGTGCGGCACGCCCGCGCACTGGCGCCGCGCGGCCTGCGGCGGGTTGATGTGCGAGGCGCCGCAGGCCTCCGTCAAACCGTAGCTTTCGATGAAGGACAGCCCCAGCCGTTCCTCGATCTTGCGGATCAGTGCCTCGGGCATGGCCGTGGCGCCGCCGTAGAGGCGCCGCAGCGAAGACAGGTCGCGCTGCGCGATGTCGGGTCGCGAGAACACCTCGGCCAGCATCGGCGTGACGGCGCACCAGGCGTACAGGCGCAGGCGCTCGATCAGCTCGACCACCGCATCGCCGTCCCAGCGCGACAGCAGCACGACGGTGCGGCCGACGTAGATCGCCAGGTTCATGACGTTCATGCCGGCCAGGTGGCTGGTCGGCATGACGAGCAGTTCGGTCTGGTCGGCCTGCTCCGACAGCCACTGCACGCGCTGGAGCGACGCATGGGCGAAGTTGCGATGGGTCAGCATCGCGCCCTTGGGCTTGCCGGTGGTGCCCGAGGTGTAGGCCACCACGGCGAGGTCGCTGCCCCCGCCCTGCATCGGGGTCGGCGCGATGCCGGCCGCAAGCGCGCCGGAGAACGCGTGCAGCCCGGTGCCGGTCAAGGGGCGCCGCGCCTCGCGCACGAACTCGGGAATTTCGAGAAAGGGCACCTCCTCTGGCCGCCCGGCGAACTCGCAGGCCGCGCCGACCACGCAACCGTCCAGGCGGTTGTCATCGAGCAGGCACTGCGCCCTGTCCATCATGTCCTGCGTTGCGATCAGCACCCGCGCACCGGAGTCGCTGGCGTAGTAGGCAACCTCCTGCGCGGTGCTCATCGCGTTCATTGCCACCACCACGGCGTCGCATCGCAGCACCGCGTAGTAGGCAATGACGAACTGCGGGCAGTTCTGCATCAGCAGCAGCACCCGGTCGCCGCGCCGCACGCCCAGCCGCTGCTGCAGATAGCCGGCCAGCGCCAGTACATCCGCATGCAGGCTGCGGTAGCTGGTCGAGCGTCCGTAGTAGGAGATGGCGGCCTTGTCCGGCGCGGCCTCGGCGCTTTTCGCGAGGTGGCTGAACAGGTTGCGATCGGCCACTTCCAGCGTCTGCGGAACGCCGGCGGGCCAATGTGCGTAGTGGCGGGTCAACCGTGCCATGAGAAATGCCTTGCGAAAGTCGCCGAGCGAGCGCCCGTGCTAGAAACCGCCGCGCCCGCCGCCGCAGATCAGCGTCTGGCCAGTGACGTAGTTCGACTCCGGGATGCAGAACATGTAGACCGAGCCCGCCGCTTCCTCCGGCGTTCCAGGGCGGCCCAGCGGAATTTCGCTGCTCGCCCGCTCGATGGTCTCGGGCCGCACACCGATGCGGATTTCCTTGCCCTCGATCTGGATCGTCTTGGCTTCTTTCACGGGCTGCGTGAGCCGGGTCGCGATGAAGCCGAAGGCCACGCAGTTCACGTTGACCTTCATGCGGCCCCATTCCTTGGCCAGCGTCTTGGTCATGCCCACCAGGCCCGCCTTGGCGGCCGAGTAGTTGACCTGGCCCGTGCTGCCTTGCGTGCCGGAAATGGAGGAGATGTTCACCACCTTGCGAAACACCTCCTTGCCGCTTTCGGCCTCGGCCTTGCTCACCTCGCGGAAGTACGGCTGTGCGGCGCGCAGCACCTGGAACGGCGCCTTCAGGTGGCAATCGAGAATCGCGTCCCACTGCTCGTCGCTCATCTTCTGGATCACGTTGTCCCAGGTGTAGCCGGCGTTGTTGACGATGATGTCGATGGCACCGTAGGCGTCGAGCGTAGCCTTGACGAAGTTGTTGCCGAAGTCCGTCGCGGTCACGCTGCTGGCAAACGCGACGGCCTGGCCGCCGGCGGCGCGGATCTCCGCCACCACCTCGTCGGCCGGTCCCGCATCGAGGTCGTTGACCACCACCTTGGCGCCTTCATCAGCGAATTTCAGCGCGATGCACCGGCCGATGCCGCGTCCTGCGCCGGTGACCATGGCCACTTTGCCTTCGAGTTTTCTGTTCATGCTTTCTTTCTCCTGTGGATGAATGTCAAAGGGCGGCCACCACGGCTTCGCCGAGGATCTTCACGTCGCCGTTCTGGTTGGCGCACTGCACTTCGACGCGCAGGCGCGGCTCGCCTTCGTGTTCGAAGCGCTCGGTCACACGGCCGGTACACAGCGGCACGTCGTGCACCTGCGTGATGCCGGTGAAGCGCACATGCAGGCGCCGCAGCCGCTGCTGCCCCGCCCAGTTCGTGACCAGCCGCCCCACGTAGGCGGCCGAGAGCATGCCGTGCGCGAACACGTCGTCCAGGCCGGCGTTGCGGGCGAAGTCGATGTCGATGTGAATCGGGTTGTGATCGCCCGAAGCGCCGGCATACAACGCCAGCGTGGTGCGGGAGATCGCGGGCAACTGCAGTGCGGGAATGCTGTCGCCCACCTGCATGTCTTTCAGTGCCAGAGTCGTCATGTCTTCATGCCTCCGTGAGCTGGCGTTGCACAAGGGCCGTGCGCAGGTCGGCGATGTGCACGCCGTCCTGGTTGGTCACGCGCGTCTGCTTCACCAGAAACTCCAGCGTTCCGCCCTTCTTGTCGTAGACATCGACGATCTTGGGTTCGTAGCTGAGGGTGTCGCCGGCATAGGCCTGCGCGTGGTATTCATAGGTCTGCTCCGCGTGCAGCAGGCGCTTCAGGTCGATGCGGGCCAGCTCCAGCAGCGCGCGCGTCTGGAACAGCCGGCCTTCCAGGCACGACAGGAAGGTGGGTGGCACGCGCAGCGCGCGGTGGCCGGCGTCGCGCGCCGCGGACGCGTCGAGGCAGGTCGCATCGGTCTCGCCGATGGCCTGTGCATACGCGCGCACGGCGCCTTCTTCGACGGTGAGGCTGCGCTTGCCGAGGGTGTGGCCGATGAGGTTGCGGTCGAGCATGTCGCTTCTCCCTTCAGTTCCGGCCGTACAGCGTCACCACGCAGGCGCCGCCAAGACCGAGGTTGTGCTGCAGCGCGAGCGTCACGCCATCAACCTGCCGCTGGTCGGCCGTGCCGCGCAACTGGTGCGTCAACTCGTAGCACTGCGCCAGGCCGGTGGCACCCAGCGGATGGCCCTTGGACAACAGGCCGCCCGACGGGTTGGTCACCACCCGCCCGCCATAGGTGTTGTCGCCGTCCTCGACGAACTTCTCGCCCTCGCCCACCGGGCACAGGCCCAGCGCCTCGTAGGTCAGCAGTTCGTTCTGGGCAAAGCAGTCGTGCAGCTCGCAGACACGGATGTCCTTGGGGTCGACGCCGGCCTTCTCGTAGACCTTGTGCGCCGCCGCCTGCGCCATGTGGAAGCCGGCGTAGCTGATCATCGACGGCGGATCGAAGGACGCCACCGGATCGGTGGTCATCGCCTGCGCCAGGATCTGCACGTCGCTGCGCAGGCCGTGCTTTTTCGCGAACTTCTCGGACACGATCAGCGCGGCGGCCGCGCCGCAAGTCGGCGGGCAGGCCATCAGGCGCGTCATCACGCCGGGCCACATCACCTTGTCGTTCATCACGTCCTCGGTGCTGAGGACGTTCCTGAAAAGCGCCAGCGGATTGCCGGCCGCATGCCGGCTGGCCTTGGCGCGGATGGCGGCGAAGGTTTCCATCTTCGTGCCGTACTTCTGCATGTGTTCGCGGCCCGCCCCGCCGAAGGTGCGCAGGGCCTGCGGCAAGTCGGCCACGTCGGCCGTGAGGTCGCTGACGATGTGCGCGACGCGTGCGCGCGTGCGCGGCCGGTCGTCCCAATGCGACTTGAGCGCACCGGCCTGCATCTGCTCGAAGCCCAGTGCCAGCACGCAGTCGGCGTCGCCGAGCGCCACGGCCTGGCGCGCCAGGTAGAGCGCGGTCGAGCCGGTCGAGCAGTTGTTGTTGACGTTGACGACCGGAATGCCGGTGAGCCCGACTTCATACAGCGCGGTCTGCCCGCAGGTCGAGTCGCCGTACACGTAGCCCACATACGCCTGCTGCACCAGCTCGTAGCCGATGCCGGCGTCGGCCAGTGCGCGGCGCACCGCGTCGGCCCCCATGTCGGTGTAGCTCGGGCTCGCGCCGGGTTTGGAAAACGGGATCATGCCGACGCCGCCGACCAGGACTTTTTCACTCATGGGTTCTCCAGTTCAAAAAAGGAAAAGGGATGCAAACAGCGCAGGCTCACAGCTTGCGTGCGATGAGGTCGCGCATGACCTCGTTGGCGCCGCCCACCACGCGCGAGACGCGGTAGTCGGTGAAGGCGCGTGCAATGGGGTACTCCAGCATGTAGCCGTAGCCGCCGTGCAGCTGCACCATGTCGTCCAGGCACTTCCACAGAGCCTCCGTGGCGTACATCTTGGCAATGGCGGCCTCCTGCACGCTGAGCTTGCGGCGCAGGTGTTCACCCAGGTAGTAGTCGACCATCGTGCGCACGGCCACCGACTGCGCCTTGACGTCGGCCAGCTTGAACTTGGTGTTCTGGAAGTCCCACACGGTCTGGTTGAAGGCCCGGCGGTCCTTCACGTATTCGAGCGTGAGGCCGAGCAGGCGCTCCAGCGCAACGGCCGCGTACAGGGCGATGATCAAACGCTCCTGCGCCAGCTCCTGCATCAGGTAGGCGAAGCCCTGGTTCTCTTCGCCCAGGCGGTTGGCAACCGGAACGCGCAGGTTGTCGAAGAACAGCTCGGCGGTGTCGGCCGCTGGCTGGCCCACCTTGTCGAGCTTGCGGCCCCGGCGAAAGCCCGCGCGGTCGGCCTCGACCATGATCAGGCTCACGCCCTTGGCGCCGGCGGCCGGATCGGTCTTGCACACCAGCAACACCATGTCGCAGCTCAGGCCGTTGCTGATGAAGATCTTGCTGCCGTTGATGACGTAGTCATCACCGTCGCGCACGGCGGTGGTGCGGATCGCCTTCACGTCGGAGCCGCCACCCGGCTCGGTGATCGCCACCGCCAGGATCTTCTCGCCGCGGCAGATGCCCGGCAGCCACTGCTGCTTTTGCGCCTCGGTGCCAAGCCGCACGATGTAGGGCGCGACGATGTCGGAGTGCAGCGAGAACCCCGCGCCCGACACACCCGCGCGGTGCACTTCTTCGAGAACGATGGCCGCATGGCCGAAGTCGCCGCCACCGCCGCCGTATTCGGCAGGCACCGTCACGCAAAGCAGGCCTTCGCGACCGGCCTTGCGCCAGGTCTCGCGGTCGACCATGCCGGCCTTGTCCCACGCGGCCTGGCGCGGCACGCACTCGCGTTCAAAGAACCGCCGCGCGCTGGGCCTGAGCATTTCGTGGTCTTCGCGAAAGACCGTGCGATTCACTTCCACTGGGAGCTCCTCTCGATGCGTCTGTTGATGGAACTGCGGCTTCGGGAAACCGGGCCGCCTTGGGGTTCATGATCGCCAGTCGCGCCGCAAAATTCACTAGCCGTAATGGCGAGTCGGCCCGCGCAATCGCCCTGCCGGCACGCGCGCTCAGTCCATCCGTGCGCCCGAGATCCGCACCAGCTTCTCGATGACCGGCCCACTGGCCTCGAAGCCCTCACGTGCCTCTTTGGCGCTGTTGCCGACTCCGATCAGGCCGAAGACCTGAAAGCGCGCCTTGAGCTGCGCGGTCTGGATCGCGGCGCGCGCCTCTTTCTCCAGGCGGGCGAGCACGGGCGCAGGCGTGCCGGCGGGGACCATCATGGTCAGCCCGCCGATGATCTTGAATTCCGGGTCGCGAAAGCCGGCCTCGATCAGCGTCGGCACGCCCGGCAGGTCGTCGAGCCGCTGCTCACCCACCACGGCCAGCGGCCGCAGTTGGCCGCTCATGAAGTGCGGCGACAGGGAGCCGGCCGTGGCGAAGGCCCATGGGATGTGGCCGCCCACGAGGTCCTGGATCATCGGTGCCTCTCCCTTGTAAGGCACATGGGACATGCCGAGCTGGCGCGATTCGCTGAGGTAGGAGCTCATCAGATGCCCCGAGGAGCCCACCCCGTAGGACCCGTAGCTGACATGGCCTTTTCTGGTCTTGGCCCATGCAATGAACTCCGTCATGTTCCTGGCAGGCACGTCCTTGTGCACAGCCAGTACCAGGCTCGCATCGCAGATGTGCGTCACGAATGCGAGGTCGCGGCGCACGTCGTAGGGCACCTTCGCGAACGTGTAGTGCGCGTAGTAGATCGGTGTGGTGTGCGTCACCAGCAGGGTGTAGCCGTCGGCCGGTGCACGCGCGACGAGCTGCGTGGCCAGCATGCCCGACGCGCCGGGTTTGTTGTCGACGATGACGATCTGCCCCAGCGCCTTGCCCATCGTGTCGGCGAGCGATCGCGCGATCGCATCGGAGGCGCCGCCGGCGGGCGCAGGCACGACCATGGTGATGGGCCGCCTGGAAAAGTCCTGGGCGAAGCCGGGCGCGCTCCCCGCCAGGGCGGCGGCAAGCACGAAGGTCGGGATGCGGTTCATGGCGGACTCCTTGCCGGGCGTGTGGCTCCGGTCACGTGGCGGGGTGAATGGAAGGGCCCGCAATGCCGCTCGGCGTGCCGGCGGGCGAAGACCTGCGCGCTATTCCGGCTGGAGGCCCGTGGTGGTGATGTAGTGCTTCCACCGCGCCTGGTCGTCCAGGATGGCTTTCGCGAACTCACCCGACGCCGCCGGATAGGCCGCCGTTCCACGCTGCGTGAAATGCCTGTTGGCTTCGGGCGAACTGACGAACTCCACGGCCAGCAGCGAGAGCTTGTCCACGACGGCCCGCGGCGTGCCGGCCGGTGCGAACAGGCCCAGCCAGCTCGTCAGCGTGGCATCGCCCAGGCCCAGTTCGTTCAGCGTGGGCACGTCGGGCAGCGCGGCGACGCGCATCGGGCTCGACACCGCCAACGCCCTCAGCTTGCCGCCTTCCACCTGCGGCACGGCCTGCGACACCTCCAGCATCGCGTAGTCGAGCGTGCCGGAGATCAGGTCGGGCAGCAGCGCGGCCGAGCTCTTGTAGGGAATTTCCAGCGCCTGCACCTTCGCAAGGCCGTTGATCGCGGCCACCATGACCTTGTAGCCGGTGGTGCTCGTGCCGTAGCTGAGCTTGCCGGGCTGCGCACGCGCGCCCGCCATCAGGGCCTCCATGCTGCGGTACGGCGAGGTGGCCGGCACCATCACCACGATGGGCACCACGGACATGCGTGCAATCGGCACCAGGTCCTTGTTGGCGTCGTAGGGCAGCTTCTTGTAGAGGTAGGGGTTGGCCGTCACCGCGCTGGCCGCGGTCAGCAGCAGCGTGTAGCCGTCCGGCACGGCCTTGGCGACGTGGTCGGACGCCAGGATGCTGTTGGCGCCCGGGCGGTTCTCCACGTAGAAGTTCTGGCCGGTCTTCCGGCTCAGGTACGTTGCCGCGAGCCGCGTGAAGTCGTCGACCCCGGTGCCCGCGCCGCTGACCGACACGATGCGCACCGGGTGCGCGGGGTAGGACGCCGGCTGCGCCATCGCCGGCACGGACAAGCCCAGCCAGGTGCAACACAGGCTGGCCAGCACGCTCCGTCGATGCCGCGCAGTAGATTCTTGCGAGTTCTTGACCATGGCCTTGTCTCCTGGTGTTCTGAAAGAAATCAATGCTTGCCGTACAGCGTGACCACGCAGGCGCCGCCCAGGCCCAGGTTGTGCTGCAGCGCGAGCCGCGCACCGTCGACCTGGCGCTTGTCAGCCGTGCCGCGCAACTGGTGCGTCAGCTCGTAGCACTGGGCCAGGCCGGTGGCGCCCAGCGGGTGGCCCTTGCACAGCAAGCCGCCGGAAGGGTTGGTGACGACACGGCCGCCGTAGGTGTTGTCACCGTCAAGCACGAACTGCTCGGCGCCGCCTTCGGGGCACAGGCCCAGCGATTCGTAGCTCAGCAGCTCGTTGTGGGCAAAGCAGTCGTGCAGCTCGACCACCGGAATGTCCCGTGGGTCGACGCTGGCCTGCTCGTAGACCGCGCGCGAGGCGCGCTCGGCCATGTAGGCGCCGACGAAGCCTTTCATGGTCGGTGGCTCGAAGGATTCCTGCGGGTCCGTGACCATGGCCTGCGCCAGGATCGCAACGTCGGTGCGCAGACCGTGCCGCCGCGCGAACGCGGGCGAGCATACGATCGCGGCGGCCGCGCCGCAGGTGGGTGGGCAGGCCATCATGCGGGTCATCACGCCTTCCCACATGACCTGGTCGTTCATGACGTCTTCGGTCGTCACGATCTTCCTGAACAGCGCCAGCGGGTTGTTCGCCGCGTGGCGGCTGGCCTTGGCGCGGATCGCGGCGAACGTGGACATCCGGGTGCCGTACTTGCGCATGTGTTCGCGGCCGGCGCCGCCGAAGGTCACCAGATTGCGCGGGATCTCGCCGGCATCGCCGCACAGCGCGTCCTGTATCGGCAGCACGTCACCGCGCGGAATCGGGCGATCCGGAAAGTTGGAACGCGTGGCCCCCGGCTGCATCTGCTCGAAGCCCAGCGCCAGCGCGCACTCGACCTGCCCGCTCTGCACCGCGGCGCGCGCCAGGTAGAGCGCGCTGGAGCCGGTGGCGCAGGCATTGTTGACGTTGAACACCGGGATGGCCGTGCGCCCCACGCGGTACAGCACACCCTGGCCGCAGCTCGTGTCGCCATAGACATAGCCGGCGAACGCCATCTGCAACTGCCCGTAGCCGATGCCGGCATCGGCCAATGCCATGCGCACGGCATCGCCGCCCATCTCGAGGTAGCTGGGGCCAGCGCCGGGCTTGGTGAAGGGCACCATGCCGACGCCGGCGATCAGAACGTTTTCAGTCATGCGTTTTCCTTTGCGATTCAGGAGGCAGGACGCCCGGCCGCCATGCGGTCCCAGTCGTAGCGGAAGGCGCCGTCGCGCGCGAAGTCGGCCACGGCCTGGGCGTGGTAAGGCGTTTGCATGGCCACGGCTTGCGCGCTGGCCTCGGCCATGAACATCGCGGCGCAATCGGTCTCGAAACTCCTGTTGACCAGGTTCTTGGTCATGCCGGCCGCCTCGCGCGGGCCTGCGCACAGGCGCTGCGCAAACGCCCTCGCCTCGGTTTGCAGCGCATCGTCTGCATGGACCGCATGCACGAGGCCCCACGCCTGCGCTTCCTGTGCACCCAGGCGGCGCGCCGTCAGCATCAGCTCCTTCGCGCGGGACAGGCCCACGATGCGCGGCAGCGTGTGCAGCAGGCCGAAGTCGGGCACGGCACCCAACCGCGCGAAAGAAGCACAGAACACGGCGCGCGTCGATGCCAGTACGAAGTCGGCCTGCAAGGCAAGACCGAAGCCCGCGCCGTAGGCCGGCCCGTCGACCGCGGCAACGACCGGCACTTCCAGCTCGCGCAGGCGGGTCAGCCACTGGTGGGCCTTGCGCAGCCGGCCGCGCATGTAGTCCGCCGTCGCCACGCCCGGGTCGGTCAGCCGTTCGCGCATGAACTTGACGTCGCCGCCGGCAGAGAAGCTGCCGCCCGAGCCGGTGATCAGCAGCACGCGGATCTCGCGGTCGCTCTCGACGCGCGCGATGACGTCGGCGTAGTCCATCTGCAGTTCGGTGGACAGCGCATTGCGCAGCGCCGGGCGCTGGTGGCTGAGCTCGGCGATGCCGCCTTCGATGCGCAACTGCGAGGCGCGCAGGGTTTCGGTGGTGTCGTTCATGTCTGGGTCTCCTTGCTCGGTTCGGCCTTGGCATAGCGCTCGCGCAGCGCGCGCTTATAGAGCTTGCCGGTGGGAAGGCGCGGCATCTCGTCGATGAAGTCCACCGAGCGCGGCAGCATGTAGCTCGCGACCTTGCCGCGCAGGAAGGCGATGAGCGCTTGCGCCAATGCCGGCGTGGGTGCCACGCCGGGCGCGGGCTCGATGACGGCCTTCACGGCCTCGCCCATCTCGGCGTCGGGCACGCCGATCACGGCGGCGTCCTGCACGCTGGGGTGCAGGGCCAGCGCATCCTCGATGGCCTGCGGGTAGATGTTCACCCCGCCCGAGATGATCATGTAGAAGAGCCGATCGGTCAGGTACAGGTAGCCGTCCGCGTCCAGGTGGCCGATGTCGCCGATCGCGGTCCAGTTCGGGTGCCGTGGATGCTGGGCCGCGCGGGTCTTGCCGGGGTCGCGGTGATAGTGAAAAGGCAGGCTGTCGCGCTCGAAATAGATCAGCCCGTCCTTGCCCGCCGGCAGCTCGTTGCCGTCGTCGTCGCAGATGCGCAGCACGCCCAGCACGGCCCGGCCCACCGAACCGGGGCGCGCGAGCGCTTCCTGGCTGTCGATCGAGGTCAGGCCATTGCCTTCGCTGCCGCCGTAGTACTCCCGCACGATGGGCCCCCACCAGTCGATCATGCGGCGCTTGACCTCGGCGGGACACGGCGCCGCGGCATGGATGGCCACGCGGTGGCTGGACAGGTCGAAGGCTTCGCGGGACGCATCCGGCAGCTTCAACAAACGGATGAACATGGTCGGCACCCACTGGCTGTGGGTGACGCGGTAGCGCTCGATCAGCGCCAGCGACTCGACCGCGTCGAACTTGGGCATGAACACCACGGTGCCGCCGAAGAAGTGCGTGTTGGTCGCATAGGACAGCGGGGCTGCGTGGTACAGCGGCGCCGTGGACAGGTAGACCGAATCGGCATTGAAGCTGTAGCGGTGCATCATCATCAGCCGCGGGTCCGCCACGTCCTCATCGAAGCGCGCACGGGCCGCCGCACGCACGATGCCCTTGGGCCGGCCTGTCGTGCCCGAGCTGTACAGCAGCGTGCCGCCCACCCATTCCTCGGCCAGCCGCTGCGCCGGCGCACAAGCCACGGCCTGCTCGTAGGACTCCCACCCGGGGATGACGCCGTCCATCATCAGCCGGCGTGCGCAGTGCGGCGTGGTGCCGGTCAGTTCGGCCGCGACACCGGCCATGGCAGACGAGGAGATCAGCACCTGCGCGCCGCTGTCCTCCACGATGTAGGCCACCTCCCCCGCCGTCAGGAACCGGTTGACCGCCGTCACCAGCAGCCCCGAGCGAAAGGCCGCCCAGGCCACCTCGAAACAGCGCATGTGGTTCTCCAGCAGCATCGCGATGCAATCGCCGCGGCGCAGGCCCTGGGCATGCAGCACCTGCGCCAGCCGGTTGGAACGCTCATCCAGTTCGCGGTAGCTCAGGCGCTCGCCGCTGCTGCCGTTGATGACTGCAGGCTTGTCCGGCGTCAGAGCGGCAAAGTCTCCAAGGTAGTTCGCCGTTTTCATGCGGTGTCTCCTGCCGCGGACCGGTGCCCGCAGTCCTTGTTCATGTCACGCGTTCGACGGATTCAACTGGCCGCTCAGGTCGGCGTTCGGCGCCGCGCGTGCGACCAGGCCGGGCAGCACCTCGCCCAGTTCGGCAACGGTCCAGCGACTGTCTTTCTGCACATGGGGACCCGCGCGCCACCCCTCGGCCACCGTGATGCGCCCGCCCTTGGCGCCGAACACCCGGCCGGTGACAGCGCCCGAATGCACACTGCCCAGCCAGACGACCAGCGGCGCCACGTTCGCCGCGTCCAGTGGATCGAACCCGGCGGCGCCGGCGGGCGCCTTGGGGTTGAGCTGTCCGCTCTTGAACAGGTCTTCCGTGAGGCGGCTCATCGCGGTCGGGTAGATCGCATTGACGGTCGCGCCATAGCGCTCCAGCTCGCGCGACGCCACGATGGTCATGTTGGCGATGCCGGCCTTGGCCGCGCCATAGTTGGTCTGCCCGACGATGCCGTACAGGCCGGACGACGAACTGGTGTTGATGACGCGCGCCACGCGCGGGCGCCCGGCCTTGGCTTCTTCGCGCCAGTATGCGGCGGCATGGCGCATCGGTGCGAAGGTGCCGCGCAGATGGACGCGGATCACGGCGTCGAAATCGTCGATGTCCATGTTCACGAGCGTCTTGTCGCGCAGGATGCCGGCGTTGTTGACCAGCACGTCGAGCCCACCGAACGTGGTGATCGCGGTCTGGATCAGCCGCTGCGCGCCCTCCCAGTCGGACACGTCGTCGGTGTTGACCACGGCTTCGCCGCCCATCGCACGGATCTCGGCCACCACTTCCTGGGCGGGGCCGTTCATGGCGCCCGTGCCGTCGGGCTTCGCGCCCAGGTCGTTGACGACCACCTTCGCGCCCTGGCGCGCGAACTCCAGTGCGTATTCGCGGCCGAGGCCACGGCCGGCGCCGGTGATGACGACCACGCGGTCCTTGCAGAGTTGCTGCATCTCCATTCCTTTCGTTTCGCTGGGATCGATGTGCCGGACCGGGCGGTCCGCAGCGGCAGTGGGTGCCGCATGCATCGATGATGCGAAGCCGAAGGCCGCGAGCCACTAGCCGCGATGGCTAGCCGGCGTTCAGCGCAGCTTGGGGGTTTCCCGCAGCAGCGAGAGATCGCGCATGCGCGCGACCGCTTCGTCGCGCTCGGCGACGCCCAGCTTGCTGTAGATCTTGCGCAGATGCCACTTCACGGTGTGGGGCGTGACGCCGAGCACGCGGGCGATCTTCTTGTTGGGCATGGCCTGCGCGACGAGGTCGAGCACCTCGCGCTCGCGCTCGTTGAGCAGGTCGACGGCAACGCCTTCGGCTGCGGCGCTCGCTGCAACGCCGACAGCCGCACGCGCGCGTCGCGTGGCCGCGGCCGCATCCACCAGCCGCTGCGCATAGAACGCGAGCACCGGGTCGAGCGCCGCGTCCGCCAGCAGCGCATCGAGCAGCGACGGCACGTTCGCCGACACGTCCAGCAGGCTGCGCACGAGTCCGAGCCTATGGCCCAGCCGCAAGGCTTCGATCGCCTGCTGGCGCGCGGTCCGCTGGTTGCCGCGCCCCGACTCCGCGATGGCCAGTTGCAGCCGAAGCGCGGCCAGGATGCGCCACCGGCCGGCCGACGCGGTGCACTCGACGAGGGGCTTCAGGCAATCGACGGCGCCGTCGAAGTCGTTCCAGTGCAGGCACATGTCGGCGCGCGCACGCTCGGTGATGCGCCAGGTTTCGGCCGCCGTGCCCTTGCCCGCATCGGCATGGCGTGCATTCAGCACCTTGACCCGCTCGAACACCTGGTCGGCCTGTGCGGTCTCGCCTTGCTTGAGGTACAGGCGCATGCGCAGGACCAGCGCATGCGCGAGCAGGCGGTCCAGGCCGTTGCGCACGGCGTAGTCCTCCAGGTGGTCGAGGTGGTCGAGCGCTTCGAGGCGCCGGCCCGCCAGCCAGTGCGCGCATGCCAGGACGACGAAGGCGCGCAGCACCGCATCGGGAATCGAGGCGCGTTCCAGCACTTCGATGCGAGGCTCCAGCAGACTGCAGGCAGCTTCGAGTTCGTTCCACTCGTAGAGCACATCGCTTTGCAGGCCCGCGGCCATGCTGGCCACGCCGATGCGGGCGGCGCCGTGCCCGTGCGCCTCTTGCAGGACCGCACGGAACAGGTGTTCCGCCTCGGTCATGCGGCCTTCGAGCGCGTAGCTCATGCCGGCGAGACAGCGCCCGATCAGGCCGCGGCCGGTCGAGGTGCCGTGCTGCTGCGCGGCCTCTTCCAGCAGCGTGCGGGCCTCGCCGTAGGCGTCGCGGTACATGTGCATCCAGGCCAGGAGGTGGTTGCGCCCGGCGAAGATGGCCTGTGCATCGTCCGGAATGGCTTCGAGCTGCGGCGCAATCGCCAGCAGGGTCTCGGTGTCGTCACGCTGAAGCGCCAGACCGCCGCGCAGCAGCGTGAGACCCCGGCGCTGCAGTGCGTCCAGCGTGTCGAACTCCGCTTCCAGTTGCGCGATGCTGCCTTCAAGCGCTTCGATGTCGCGCGCATACAGGCGCAGGTAGGCGGCCACGAGCCGAAGCTCAAAGCGCGCCTGTACCTGCGTCGCAGGCAGCCGCCGCATCAGGCCGCCCAGCGAGGCCAGCTCGCCCCGGGCCAGCAGATCGGACGCGCAAGCCTCCACGATGTCGGCGGCCGCGTGCGCGTCGCCCGCCAGCACCGCATGGCGCACGGCTTCGTCGAAATGCCCGTGCGCCTCGAACCAGCGCCAGGCTTCGCCATGCAGCGCGCGGCGTTCGTCGCCCGGCAGTCTTTCCAGGCGTGCCAGCAGGATCTCGCGCAGGAGCGGATGCACGCGATACCAGATTTCACGGTCGTGGCTGCTGACCTGGCTGATGAACAGGTTCTCGCTGTCCAGCCGTGCCAGCCGCAAGGCCATGCCCGCGCCGGCGTGCGGCAGCGCCAGCAACGCGGCGCACAGGGAGGCGCAGAAACGGTTGCAGATGGCCAGCCGCGTGAGCAGCGCAAGCTCTTCGGATGGCAGGTGCGCCAGCACCTCGCCTTCGAAGTAGCTGGCGAAGGCCTGCGCGTCGCGCACCTGCACCCGCGCATATGCGGCGCCCTGCTTGGCCTGCATGTCGACCACGAACAGTTGCAGGCCGGCGACCCAGCCATCAGTGAGTTCGTGCAGCACCTGCACATCGCGCTTGTCGATGCTGCCCAACTGCTCGCGCAGGAAGCGCTCGGTTTCCTCGGCGGTGAAGCGCAGGTCACGCAGGTCGAACTCGCTCACGAGTCCTTGCGAGCGCAGCCGTGCGAACGACAGCGGCAAGGCGTTGCGCGAAGCAAAGGCCAGGTGCAGCCGCGGCGGTGCGTAGTCGAGCAGCCATTGCAGCACCTGGAAGATGCGGGCGTCCTCCAGGTGCTGGAGATCGTCGAGCATCAGCACCAGTTCCCGCGAGCGGGACGAGATGGCCTGCACGACGGTGATCACGGCGTGCTCGAGCGCCGACTCATCGCTGTCCCGCCCCATCAGGAGCGCCGCCTCGCGCACCGCGTCGGGATCGATCTCGCCGATGCTGGCCAGCAGGCAGTCGAAGAAACGTGTCGGCTCGCAGTCTTCGGCAGACAGGGACAGCCAGGCGACGTCGAAGTCCAGCGCCAGCAGTGCCTGCCGCCACGCCACCAACGTGCTGGTCTTGCCGCTGCCCGCGGGGCCCTGCACGACCACGCAGCGCTGGCGCCGGGCCTCCAGCAGCCGCGCCTGCAATGCGTCGCGCGGCACCAGCCGGCGCGACGGGCGCGGCGGAAGCAGCTTGGTGCTGGCGACCGGCTCGATCCTGCGGTCGGACACCACCGCAAGAGTGTTGTTCAAGGATTCATCCATGGACACGAAGGAAGAGATTCCTCGCAGTATGGAGCGTCCATGCCGGAATCAGTTTCGCGCGGCGCGCCATTCGGCGGCAATGGCGGCGAGATCGGCGTCCGGCAATTCCCGGGGTGGCCTGGGCATGGCCGGCACGGTGCGGCTGAAGCGTGGTGCCGGGGCCGGCTGCACCACGCCGTCGACCTCGACGAAGGTGCCGCGCGCCTTCATGTGTGCATGCTGGGGTGCCTCGGCAAAAGACAGCACCGGTGCAAAGCAGACATCGCTGCCTTCGAGCAGGTCGCACCACTGCTGTCGCGTGCGCGACTTGAAGCGCTGTGCGATCTGCACCTTGGCCTGCGCCCACGCGCTGCGGTCGTGCTGGCCGCCGAGTGCTTCGGCATCGAGGTCCAGCTTCTGCAGAAGCTGCGCATAGAAACGCGCCTCGATCGGGCCGACCGAGATCCATCCGCCGTCCTGGCATTCGTAGACCTCGTAGAAAGGCGCGCCGGAGTCCAGGATGTTGGTGCCGCGCCGTTCGTCCCACAGCCCTGCGGCATGCAGGCCGTAGAAGGAAGTGGCCAGCGAGGCCGCACCGTCGACGATGGCGGCGTCGACCACCTGGCCCTTGCCGGAGCCGCGTGCTTCCAGCAACGCCGCGAGCACGCCCATCACCAGGTAAAGCGCGCCACCGCCCATGTCGCCGGCCAGGGCCAGGGGAATCGAAGGCGCCTGGTCCTTGCGGCCGATGGCGTTCAGGGCGCCGGTCAGTGCGAGGTAGTTCACGTCATGGCCAGCAGCGTGGGCGAGCGGGCCGGTCTGGCCCCAGCCTGTCATGCGGCCGTACACGAGGCGCGCGTTGCGCGCGAGACAGGGCTCAGGCCCGAGCCCGAGGCGTTCGGCCACACCGGGCCTGAATCCCTCGATCAGCACATCGGCGTTTTCCACGAGTTCCAGCACCTGCTCGACGGCTGCGGGTTGCTTCAAGTCGAGCATTGCGCATTGGCGGTTGCGCAGCAGCAGGTTGTATTTGGCCGGGCGCTTCACGCCAAGGTCGGCCGCCTCGGTGCGATCGATGCGCAGCACCGTGGCGCCCAGGTCGGCCAGCAGCATGCAGGCCATGGGGCCCGGGCCGATGCCGGCAAGCTCCACGATCCTGATTCCTTGAAGGGGTCCCATCCGCTTGTCTCCTTCGATGCATGGCGACTGCCGGCCATGCTGATTGGTAAAAATTCAGGCAAGGGCCGGCGCGGACAACCGCAGCCGGACGAAATCGAACAAGCCGTCGGGCTGTGCCAGCAGGGCCTGGCCCAACAGGCGCGCGCACTGCGTTTCCGTGCCCGGCGCGGCCCGCCATTCATGCAGGCGGCGCGTGTACAGGCCGAGCACGTGCTCCTCGGTGATGCCGATGGCGCCGAACACGGCGTGCGCGATGGCACAGACGCTGCGCGCCGCCTCGCAGGCCCGCAGTTTCGCGGTGGCGGCCAGCAGCGGATCGGGCCGCATGCCAACAGCGCTGCAGCCCAGGCGGGCGGCCAGTGTGGCCGAATGCGCCTGTTCGGCCAGCACGCTGAGTTCCTGCTGCACGGCCTGGAACTGCGCGATCGGCCGGCCGAACTGCTTGCGGTCGCGTGCGTAGTCGGTCACCAGTTCGAGCACGCGTGCCATGGCACCCGCCATGCCTGCGGCGTGAAGCGCATTGCAGAGCGCCACGGCATCGGCGGCGCCTGCATCGAAGCGCGCCACCGCGAGATCGGGTGTGTGCCACTGCAAGGTGGCCGAAGCCTGCGGGCGCCACGCACCCGGCGTGGCCGCTGCGCGCTCGCGCGGCAACAGAAGCCACTCGCCTTGCCAGCTCACGAGCACCTGCTGCGCCAGCGCGCCGCCAGGCACGTCACGGCAAACGATGGCACCTGCGTCGCCGGGGATGCCGGGCGCGATCGCGATGGGCCCGGCGCCGTGCCGCTCGCCATGACCCGCCGCGGCCAGCAGAGCGCGCGCGACGGCGGTTTCGCCGAAGGGAAGCCCCAGCCCGGCCTTGCCTGTGGCGAACACCAGCGCGAACAGCTCGCGCAGCGACAGGCCCGCACCGCCCTGCTCTTCCGGCACGAGCGCATCGGTGTAGCCCAGCGCGTCGATGGCATGCCACAGCGCATCGGTGGACGCGCCCGCCTCGATGGCGCGCAGGCTGTCGTCGGTGCAGAGTTCGCGCAGCGGGCGTTCGAAATCGTCAAGGAGTGTGTCGTTCATCATGTGTCCTTGTGTGCCGTGCTGCTAGCGAACGCCCAGCCCGCGGGCGATGATGCCGCGCATGATCTGGCGCGTGCCGCCGCGCAGGGAAAAGCTGGGCGCCAGTTGCGTCACGTAGGCCAGGGTCTGCAACAGGCCCACCGATGGCACCGGATGGCCGGGCGCATCGAAGGCTTCCTCGATCCATCCGGGTATTGCCTGCTCGAACTCGGTGCCCAGGTCTTTCACCAGCGAGGCCTCGAAAGCGGGATCGAGCCCTCGGCCCAATTGCTCGGCCACGGCCAGCGACATCGCGCGCAGCACCGCCATGCGTGCGGCGATGCGCCCCGCAATGACCTGCACGCTGGCCGCCGGCGCCGCGCTCTGGCGCAATTCAGCGAGCCAGGCTTCGGCGAGCACGAGGCTGGAGTAGATGCGCTCGGGCCCGCTGCGCTCGAAAGCCAGTTCGGCCGTTACCTGTTGCCAGCCCGCGCCCTCTTCGCCAACCAGTGCATCGGCCGGCAACTCGACGTCCTCGAAGAGCACCTCGCAGAAGTGGCCGTCGCCACTGAGATCGCGGATCGGCCGCACGGTGACGCCGGGCAGCGCCATGTCGACCAGCAACTGCGACAGGCCCTTGTGCCGGTCTTCCGGCATGCCCGAGGTGCGGACCAGCGTGCACATGTAGTGCGCCCGGTGCGCATTGGTCGTCCAGATCTTGCGGCCGTTCAGGCGCCAGCCGGTGGCGGTAGGAACAGCCCGCGAGCGGACGCTGGCCAGGTCGGAGCCGGTGTCGGGCTCGCTCATGCCGATGCTGGTGAAGAGTTCGCCGCGCGCGATGCGCGGCACGAAGAACGCGCGCTGCGCCTCGGTGCCGTAGCGCAGGATCAGCGGCGCGGTCTGCCGGTCTGCGATCCAGTGGGCCGACACGGGTGCGCCTGCCGCGAGCAGTTCTTCCAGCAGCACGAAGCGCGCGAAGCTGCTGCGCCCCGCACCGCCATAGGCCGTGGGCAGCGTCAGGCCGATCCAGCCCTGGCGCCCGAGCGCGCGGCTGAAGTCGGCGTCGAACCCCATCCAGGAGCGCGCCCGCACGGCCGGCGGCACGCCGTGCAGCGCCGATTGCAGAAAGGCGCGGACCGGCGCGCGCAAGGCTTCGTCCTCCGGTGGAATCGCGACCAGCGAAAACGATTGCAGGGTGTTCAATGGTGTGTCCTCACAGATGCTTCATCGGGTTTTGCCCGCTTCGGGCGATGGATGCGAGCGCCATAATCCGTGTGGCTCCTGCACCGTTTGGCAGCCGCAGCGGGCCACCCGTCACTGCCGCAATCACCGAGACATTCGCCCCCATGGAGCTTCGCCAACTGCGGCAGGTCATCGTCCTGTCGGAGACGCTCAACTTTCACCGCGCCGCGGAACGGCTGCACATGGCGCAGCCGCCCTTGTCCACCTCGATCAAGAAGCTCGAGGAAGAACTGGGCGTGCTCCTGTTCGACCGGCTCTCCACCGGCCTGCGGCTGACCGCCGCCGGCGAAGCCGTGCTGCAGAACGCCAAGCGCGCGCTGTTCTTCGTCGACGAGGTCCGCCGCGCGGCGCGTGACGGCGTGGCCGGCGAAGAAGGCCTGCTGCGCATCGGCTTCGTCGGCTCGGCCACCTATTCGCTGATGCCGCAGATCGTGCGCAGCTTTCACCGCCAGTACCCGCGCGTGGACCTGGAGATCGAAGAGTCGACCACCACCGAGCTGCTGCGGCGCATCGAGGACCACTCGCTCGACCTCGCGCTGGTGCGCCATCCCGTCTTGACGCCGACCGCCGCGCAGCTCACGGTGCTGCAGCTTGACCACCTGGTGCTGGCCGTGAGCGCCGATTCGGCCTTCGCGCAGCGCAGCGAGATCGCCATCGCCGAGCTGGAGGGCGAGCCCTTCGTCGCGTACTCGCGCACGCTGGTGCCCACCATGCACGTGCTGACCATGCAGGTGTTCCAGGATGCCGGCGTGCAGCCGCGCATCACGCAAGAGGCGGTGCAGGTTCAAACGATCCTCGGCCTGGTGGAAAGCGGACTGGGCATGGCCCTGGTGCCGGCGGTGGTGCAGCGGTATGCCAGCAACGGCGTGCGCCTGATCCCGCTGACCGACATGCCCTCCAAGTACACCGTGGGCATCGCGATGGCTTCGCTGCCCGATGCCCTGACGCCGGCCGCGCGCAATTTCATCGCGGTGGCGCATGCTGCGGTCCATCCGTCTGCAACGCAGCCACCGGCTCAGTCTTCGTAGCCGATGTTGGCGGTCTTCACGATGCGCCGGGTCTTCTCTATCTCGGCGCGCTGAAACTCGCCGAAGGCTTGCGGCGCGCTGTAGAACACCGCCCCGCCCTGCAAGGTGATGAAGGCCTTGGCCTCGTCGCTTTCCATCAGCGCCCTGATGGCCTGCGATGCCCGGTTGAGAACGGGCTCGGGCACGCCTGCGGGAAAGAACACACCGGTCCAGGCATACGACTCGTAGCCGGGCGTGCCGCTCTCGCTCACGGTCGGCACCTGAGGCAGTTCCTTGATGCGTTCGGTCGCGGCGACGGCCAGCGCACGCACCTTGCCGCCGCGCACCAGCGGCATCACCGCGCTGACCTCGGCCATCGTGTAGTCGATGTTGCCGCCGGCCAGGTCGGTCATGGCCGCCGAGGTGCCCTTGTAAGGCACGGCCGTGGCCTTGATCTGGTTGCGCTCGTGCAGCAGTTCGAGCGCAACGCGGTAGGTGGCGGTGCCGCTGCCGAAGTTGAGCTTGCCCGGCGCCAGGCGCGCAGCCGCCACGAGGTCCTGAAGGGTCTTGAAGGGCGAGCTGGCGGGCACGACCAGCACCATCGGAAAACGGGCGATGCGCGCCAGCGGCTGGAAGTCTTTCACCGCGTCGTAGGGCAGTTGCCGGAACACGGCCACGTTGGTCACCATCGGCGAGTTGCTGGCGACGAACATCGTGTAGCCGTCGGCCGGTGCGGTGGCCACGGCGCGCGCGGCAATGAAGCTGTCGGCGCCGGGCCGGTTTTCCACGAGGAAAGGCTGGCCGAGTTTTTCGGTCAGGTGCCTGGCCAGAAAGCGCGCGGTGGTGTCGGCGCCGCTGCCGGGCGGCAGCGACACGATCATCTTGACGGGCTTGTCCGGGTAGCCGGCCGCGGCCGCCAGCGTGGCGGCGCAGCCGAGTGAGAGCGCCAGCAGCCAGCGTGCGAGCAAAGGGGTCTTCATGTCTCGGGTTCCTTGTAGTTGTTGTACGGCCCGGTGTTCCGGGTCCGCTGTCTGTCGTCTTACTCTGCCTCGATGCCCGCCGCCTGCACCGCGCCGGCCCAGCGCTTGAGTTCCGCGCGCAGGTAGATGCCGAACTGCTCGGGCGTGGAAGACTGGAGCAGCACGCCCTGCGGCTCGAACTGGCTGCGCAGGCCTGGGTCGGCCACCGCCTTGTTGACCGCTTCATTGAGCACCTTGACGATGGCCGGCGGCGTGCCCCTGGGCACCAGCAGACCGTGCCAGGTGGGTGCATCGAAGCCCGGAATCAGCGACTCGCCCAGCGCCGGCACGCCGGGCAGCACGCTGATGCGCGCCTTGCCGGCCACGGCCAACGCGCGCACACGGCCATCGCGGATGAAAGGCAGCGACGAGTTCACGGCGTCGAGCAGGAACTGGGTCTGCCCGCTCATCAGGTCGGCCATGGCGGGTGCGGTGCCCTTGTACGGCACATGCACCGCATCGAGCTTCAGCGCCTGCAGGAACAGCGCGACACCCAGGTGCGTGACGTTGCCCTGCCCGCCCGAGCCGTAGCTGAGCTTGCCGGGCCGCGCCTTCATGTACTGCACGAACTCCTCGATGTTGGAGACCGGCAAGGTCGGGCTTGCCATGAGCACGGTCGGGATCAGCGCAGGCAGTGCCACGGGCACGAGGTCGCGCAGCGTGTCGTAAGGCAGATTCTTGTGCAGCGCCGGACTGATGGCCAGGCCTGAGGAGTGGTACAGCACCGTGTAGCCGTCCGGTGCCGAGCGGGCCACGAACTCGGTCGCGATGTTGCCGCTGGCACCGGTGCGGTTGTCGACGATCACCGGTTGCCCGAGCAGTTGCGAGAGCCTGAACCCGATGGCGCGTGCCACGACGTCGGTGGGGCCGCCGGCAGCGTAAGGCAGCACCAGCCGGATCGACTTCTGCGGCCAGGCGCCTGAATCGCCGGCTGCGCGGGCCAGCGGCATCGCTGCGAGCGCGCCCGCAGCGGCAAGGATGTGGCGGCGTTGAAAGGACATGTTCATTTCCTGGTGTCAGCCACGCGCAGCGGCACGGGCCGCTGCAGCGTCGAGAAAGGCATCGAGTGCAGCCTCGTGCGCGGCGGTGTGGTGTGCCAGCGCCTGGAAACCCGCCGACATCTCCAGCACCGTGTCGAGCCGTGCATGCTGTGCTTCGCGCAGCAGGCGCTTGGTCATGCGCAAGGCATGCGACGGATTGCTGGCGATGCGCTGCGCGAGCCGCAGCGCGGTGGGCATCAGCGCATCGGGCTCGACCACATCGGAGACCAGCCCCCATTGCAGCGCCTGCGCAGCATCGATGGGATCGCCGGTGAAGGCCATCTCGCAAGCGCGCGACATGCCGACCGCGCGGGGCAGCAGCCACGCACCGCCATCGCCCGGAATCAGGCCGAGCTTGACGAAGCTCTCGGCAAACACGGCGGTGCGAGAGGCGATGCGGATGTCGCACATGCATGCCAGGTCGCTGCCCGCGCCGTAGGCCGGCCCGTTGACGGCCGCGATGGTCGGCACTTCGAGGTTGCACAGCGCCAGCGGCAGGCGCTGGATGCCGTCGCGGTAGGCGTAGCGGCTGTGCACCGGCTCGCCCAGACCGCTGCCGACGATGTCGCGCAAGGTCTTCAGGTTGCCTCCCGACGAGAACGCCGTGCCGGCACCGGTCAGCACCACGGCGCGCACGGACAGGTCGCGGTTGACGGTGTCGCACAGCGCGATCAGCGACTCGACGGCATCCGCATCGGACAGCGCATTGCGGGTCTGCGGACGGTTCATCGTCACCACGGCGACACCGCCGTCGCGCTCGATCTTGAGGAAGTCTTCCATGTCAGTGCGCCTTCGTTTCGTTTGCAGGCTTCATGCGCATCATGCGCAGCGGCGTGTAGGTCAGGACGGTCTTGCCATGCTGGTTGAGGACCGCATTGCGGGTGCGCACGAGGCCGCATCCGGGCTTGGCGGTGGCACGACGCTCGATCACCTCGCACTCGACATGGATCGTGTCGCCCACGAAGGTCGGCGCGGCGATGTCGAGTTCGGCATTCAAAAATGCGAGCCCTGTGCCCTGCATGGACGGCGTGATCAGTCCTTCGGCGAAGGCATAGATCAGCGCGCCCGGCACCACCCGGCCCGGAATCGCCATGTGGGCCCGGTCGCTGGTGTCGGTGAACAGTTCCTCGTTCAGCCAGCTCAGGTTGATGAAGCTCACGAGGTCTGCCTCGGTCACGGTGCGGGCGCGGGAGCGAAAGCGCATGCCCGATGGCAGGTCGTCGAAATAAAAGCCGGTGTTCAGCTGGATCAAGAGGTCGCTCCGTTCGGGTCAATACGATTTGGGAAGGCCGAGCACCTTCTCGGCAATGAAGCACAGGATCAGCTGCGGGCTGATCGGCGCGATGCGCGGGATCAGCGATTCGCGCAGGTAGCGCTCGACGTGGTATTCCTTGGCGTAGCCGTAGCCGCCGTGCGTCATGACCGCGGTCTCGCAGGTCTTGTAGCCGGCCTCCGCCGCCAGGTACTTGGCCGCGTTGGCTTCGGCGCCGCAGGGCTCGCCGCGATCGAACTTTTCGGCGGCATGGAACACCATGAGGTTCGCCGCTTCCAGTTGCATCCAGCATTCGGCCAGCGGATGCTGGATGGCCTGGTTCTTTCCGATCGGGCGGTCGAACACCACGCGTTCCTTCGCGTACTGCGTGGCCCGTGCCAATGCCGCACGGCCCAGCCCCACCGCCTCGGCGCCGACGAGGATGCGCTCGGCATTCATGCCGTGCAGGATGTAGTGGAAGCCCTTGCCTTCTTCACCGATGCGGTCCTCCACCGGCACCCGCAGTCCGTCGATGAAGACCTGGTTGGTGTCCACCGCCTTGCGGCCCATCTTGTCGATCTCGCGCGTTTCCACGCGCGCACGGTCGATGGTGGTGTAGAAAAGGCTCAGGCCCTCGCTGCGGCTGCGTACATCGGCCAGGGGCGTGGTGCGCGCAAGAATCAGCATCTTCTCGACACTGCTGGCGGTGGAGATGAAGGTCTTGGCGCCGTGGATCAGGTAGTGGTCGCCGTGGCGGTCCGCACGGGTCGTCAACTGCGTGGTGTTCAGGCCGGTGTTGGGCTCGGTGACTGCGAAACAGGCGCGCTCGGTGCCCGCGATCAGCGGCGGCAGCATGCGCTGCTTCTGCGCCTCGGTACCGAACGCGATCACCGGGTTCAGCCCGAAGATGTTCATGTGCACGGCCGATGCGCCGCTCATGCCGGCCCCCGACTCCGCGATGGCCTGCATCATCACCGCGGCCTCGGCAATGCCCAGCCCCGTGCCGCCGTAGGCCGGGGGAATGCAGATGCCGAGCCAGCCGTCTTGCGCGAGCGCTTGATGCAGCTCGAAGGGGAATCCGCCGACGCGGTCTTTCTCCAGCCAGTAGTCGGCATCGAAGCGCGCGCAGGTCTTGAAGATCGACTCGCGAATCTCGCGGTGTTCGGGTGAAAGGTTCAACACCATGGGGTTTCAGCTCGCTTCGGAAATCAGTTCGGCGGGCAACAACGTGGCGCCCTGCGCAGCAAGCGCCTCGATCTGCGCCGTGCTGTAGCCGGCCTCGGCCAGCACCTCGGCGCTGTGCTCGCCGAGCCGGGGCGCCTGGCGCGACACCACGGGGGGCGAGTCAGACCACCGCGTCGGGATCGCCATGGTGCGCAGCCGCCCTTCGCTGGGGTGTTCGACGGTTTCGAAGAATCCCACGGCTGCGAGGTGCGGGTCTTCCATCAGCGACTCGAGGGTGTGCATCGGCATGACGGGGATGTCGGCGGCTTCGAGCCGTGCGGTCCAGTCGGCCGATGTGCGGGTTTTCATCACCTGGCCGACCAGTTGGTACAGCTCGCCGATGTTCTCGGTGCGCCGGCCGATGGTGCGAAAGCGCGGATCGGCCTCCATCTCCTGCGTCTTGCCGATCAGGCCGAAGAAGGTCCTCCACTGCTTGTCGTTGTAGATCAGCACGCACAGATGACCGTCCAGCGTGGCATAGGGACGGCGGTGCTCGTTGAGCAGCCGCGCATAGCCGGCAGGCCCGATGGGTGGCTCGAAGGTGTGGCCGCCCATGTGATCGCCGAGAACGAACTGCGCCATGGTCTCGAACATGGGCACGTCGATCGACTGCCCTCTGCCAGTGCGCTCGCGATGGAACAGGCCTGCCGACACCGCATTGGCCGCGCTCATGCCCACGATACGGTCCACCATCGCACTGGGAACGTAGCGCGGCACGTCGGCGCCCGCGCGCACGCTCAAGGTGGGAATCGCGGTTGCGCCCTGGATCAGGTCGTCATAGGCGGGCTTGGCCGCGTACGGCCCGTCCTGACCGTAGCCGTACACGCCGACATACAGGATGCGCGGATTGACGGCGGCAACGGCCGCGTAGTCCAGTCCCAGGCGCGCCATGGCCTGCGGTCGAACGTTGTAGATGAGCACGTCGGCATCGGCGGCCAGCCGCAACAGCGCGGCGCGGCCATCGGGCTGCTTGAGGTCCAGCACCACGCTGCGTTTGCTGCGATTGGCGTGCAGGAAGATGCCGCCCATGCCGGGGTTCCGGCCGGGCCCGATGCCGCGAACGGTGTCGCCGCCGGGTGGTTCGATCTTGATGACGTCGGCGCCGAGGTCGCCGAGGATCTGGGTGGCATAGGGCCCCATCAGCACCGAGGTCATGTCGACGATGCGCACACCTTCAAGGGGGCCGCTCATGGGGAAACCCGTTTTCTTGAAGTCGGCTGTGCTGCGCCGGGATGCAAGCGACTCACCGCATGCGCTGTCCGTGTATCCATTCGGTCTCCGTATCGTTGGAACGATGCTAGGGGGACGAAGGCTCGCCGTGAAATACCGTCTGGGTGTCGGGCGATACGCGCGCGGTATCAGTTGCTTGTTGCGTTGCGGCAAAGATCACGAGACTCCGATCTGCTGGCGCAGAGGGAGCGTGGCATCGGATATGGACGCCTACCTCAGGGCCTTCCTGGCTGGCGCCTTCGCACCTTGGCGCAGCGCGCGTTGCCGTACCGTCGAGCCCGAGCCTCGCGGCGGGCGTGCAACGACCACGTCGTGCTGGCTTGCCCGCAAGGTGAAGTCGCAGGTCTTGACGGCCAGCTCGACGATGCGCGCCAGCGCCGGACTGGCGTTGTCGCGCCGGTAGACCGCGCTATAGACCAGCGGCGGCGGCATGGGGTCGCTCTTCACGATGCGCAACAGGCCGCTCTTGATGTCCGGGCGTACATAGTCGAGTGCCTGCTGGCTGATGCCGAAGCCGCTGATCGTCAATTCGCGCAAGACGGTCGTGCTGTTCGTCAGCATGACCTTGCCGAAGCGGAATCCGTGCTCCGCGCGCCACGCCTCGTAGAACCTGTTCTTCGAGGCGCCAGCGGGCTGCTCGATCACCGGGTAGTCGGCGAACTCGTGCGGTTTCAGTGCCCGATGGGGAATGTCCAGCCGCGGACTCGCGATCCAGGCCTGATCGACCTGCCCCACCTTGATCGATTCGAAGGCCTGCCCCCAGAAGATGCCGGGCATGATGGACAGGTCCAGCTTGTTGGCTTCGAGGCGCTCGAAGAGCGTCAACCCCGCGTCCACCACCGGCTCGAGCGTGAGCTGGGGATGCAGCTTCTGGAGCAACTGAATCAGGCGTGTGAGCCAGGTCATGGCGATCAGCTCCGTCACGCCCACGCGGAAGGTGCCGCGCAGCGTTTTGTCGACACTGATGTCGTGCTGGATGCGCTGCCACAGGCGCAGGGCCTCTTCCGCGAGAGGCAGCAGTTCGCGGCCGGGCTGGGCCAACTCCAGGCCGTGGGAGGTGCGATGCAGCAAGGGGCCGCCCAGAGATTCCTCGAGTTCCGCCAGGCGCTTGGAGATGGCCGACTGCGTGGTGTGCAGCTTCACCGCCGCGGCGCTGAAGCTCTGGAGCTTGGCGCTGAAGAGAAAGGCCTCCAGCTGCTTGAAGGTGAAGTTCATAGCTGCGGAATGTACGCCGATGGGCTGCCAGGAAAAAAAGGAATACCTCGCTCCTCCGATTTCTCGTTTGTCCTGCGGCACTCCGACTTTGATACTGCGGGCATGCTTCACATCGCACCACGCCTGAATCGAATCAAACCATCCCCCAGTTCCATGGCCGGCCAGAGGGCGCGCGAACTGCGCGCGATGGGCCGGGACATCCTCGGCCTCACCGCGGGCGAGCCCGACTTCGAGACACCCGGGCACATCAAGGAAGCGGCAATCCGGGCGATGGCCGACGGCCAGACACGGTACACGGATGTGGGCGGCACGCCGATGCTGAAGGAAGCCATCGCAGGCAAGTTCCTGAATGAGAACGGGCTGTCTTACGCGCCGGGCGAGATCATCGTCGGCACCGGCGCCAAGCAGGTGATCTTCAACGCGCTGATGTGCACGGTTGCAGCGGGCGACGAAGTCATCGTGCCGGCGCCCTACTGGGTGTCCTACCCGGACATCGCCCTGCTGGCCGGGGGCGTGCCGGTCTTTGTCGACTGTCCGGCGGCGGCAGGCTTCAAGCTGCAGCCCATGGACCTGGAGCGCGCCATCACCGGCAGGACACGCTGGCTGATGCTCAACTCGCCGAACAACCCGAGCGGCGCGACCTACACGCGCAACGAACTGCAGGCACTGGCCGAGGTGCTTCGGCGCCACCCGCAGGTCTGGGTGCTGACCGACGACATCTACGAGCACCTCATCTATGGCGATGTCGAATTCGCCACCATGGCCCAGGTGGCGCCCGACCTCAAGGACCGCACGCTGACGGTGAACGGCGTTTCCAAGGCCTACGCAATGACAGGCTGGCGCATCGGCTACGGCGCAGGCCCTGCGGCGCTGATCAAGGCGATGGTCAAGCTGCAGTCGCAAAGCACCTCCGGCCCCAACTCGATCGCCCAGGCCGCAGCGGTCGCGGCGCTGACCGGGCCGCAAGACACGATTGCCTCGAACCGGCGCGAATACGAGAAGCGGCGCGACACGGTGGTTGCTGCGCTCAATGCCATCGACGGCATTCGTTGCGATGTGCCGGACGGCGCGTTCTACGTCTTCGCGTCATGCAGCGCGCTGTTCGGTCTTCGCTCGCACAAGGGTGCGGTCATCGAGAGCAGTGACGACTGGGTGATGCACTTGCTCGATTCGCAGGATCTCGCGGCGTTGCAAGGCAGCGCCTACGGCGTGCCGTCGCATTTCCGTCTCTCATTTGCCGCCAGCACCGAACAACTGCTGGAGGGTTGCCGCCGCATTGCGCGGGCGCGCGGCGAACTCTCGGGCCAAGCCATCAACCAGGAACCGCAATGAAACTTCGCCCTCTTCTCACGCTGCTGCCGGCCCTTGCCGCGGGCGCCGTCTGGCTCGGTGCCACACCGGCGCAGGCTGCAGATGCCTTCCCGTCGAAACCGGTGAAGATCCTCGTCGGCTTCTCACCGGGTGGCTCCAACGACGTGGTGGCACGCCTGATCGCCCCGAAGCTGGCCGAAGGGCTCGGACAGCAGGTCCTGGTCGAAAACCGGCCCGGCGCCGGCGGCAACATCGCGGCATCGACGATGCTCGGTGCGCCTGCGGACGGGCACACGCTGCTGATGTGCACCACGGGAACCTTGTCGATCCAGCCGCACATCTTGAAGAACATGCCCTTCGATCCCGAGAAAGACATCGCACCGGTCACCCAGGTCGTCAACGCACCCTACATGCTGCTGGTCAATGCAACCCTGCCGGTGAAGAGCGTCAAGGAACTCGTTGCCTACGCCAAGCAGAAGCCCGGGGAGATCAACTTCGCCTCTTCGGGCACGGGCACCGGCGGGCATCTTGCCGGGGAGATGCTGAAGAGCCGCGCGGGCATCGACATCGTCCACGTGGCCTACAAGGGCACCGGCCAGGCGATGACGGATCTCATTGCAGGCCAGGTTTCGATGATCTTCGACCAGCCCGTCAGCTCGATGCAGTACGCGCGCGCGGGCAAGCTGCGCGCACTGGCGGTGGCCAGCCCGCGCCGGCTCGCGGCCTTTCCGGACATTCCGACCGTAACGGAAGCTGGCGTTCCGGACTTCGACCCCGTGACCTGGGCCGGCATCTGCGCGGCAAAGAACACGCCACCAGCCGTGGTCGAGCGCATTCAGCGCGAAGTTGCCAAGGTGCTCGCGATGCCAGAGATCGCCAAGCGGCTCGCCGCCGACGGACTGGAGCCCGTGGGAAGCACCCCCGAGCAGTTCCGCGCCTTCCTGGCCGCTGACAAGCGCAAGTGGGGCCGCGTGGTGAAGGACGCCGACGTCAAGGCCGAGTAAGAAAGAGACAGACTATGAAACAGCTTCCCGATATCGTGCGCGACTTCGAGCGCGTTCCCTCCGATCTGGTCCGGCAGGCCGCGGCGTTCCAGCCTGCCATCCTTGCCGACGTGGCAGGCCGCCGGGGCGCCCTGCACGGTCGCATCCAGGCCTTGCGCCACCGGATGAAGCTGGCTGGCAGCGCGCTCACGGTCGAAGTGCGGCCGGGCGACAACCTGATGATCCACGCCGCCATCGCGCTGGCAAAGCCCGGCGACGTGCTGGTGATCGATGGCAAGGGCGACCAGAGCGCCGCCCTGATGGGCACGATCATGATGAACGCCTGCAGGCAGGTCGGTATCGCCGGCGTGGTCATCGATGGCGCGGTGCGCGACAGCGTCGAGATCGACGAGATGGACTTTCCTGTTTTCTCGATCGGCACCAATCCCAACGGCCCGACGAAGCTGGCCTCCGGGCGAATCGGACATCCGGTGTCCGTCGGCGGCGTAACCGTTCGTCCTGGCGACCTCGTTGTCGGCGATGCCGATGGCGTGGTGGTCGTCGAGCGGGAGAAGATCGAGATGCTTCTTCAGGCTGCGGAAAAGAAGGTCGAGGATGAAGCAGCGCGCATCGATGCCATCAAGAAAGGCAACACGGCGGCCAAGTGGCTGGACTCTGCGCTGCGCAACGCCGGTGTGCTGAAGGAAAACGAGAGCTTGTAAAACCAGATAGCGGAGGTCGGGCTGAGCCTCGAGAAGTCGCACAGGTTACTGCGCACCAAGCCGCGTACGTGCTGTTTGTGCCTAACATCGCCTCACTTCAGGAGACGACAAACATGCCATACGCGCAGGTCAATGGACAGAATCTCTACTACGAAGACAGCGGCGGCGACGGCCCTGCGGTTGTGTTCTCGCACGGCCTGTTGATGGATGGCAGCATGTTCGAGCCGCAGGTGGCTGCGCTGAAGTCGCACCATCGCTGCATCGTGTGGGACGAGCGCGGCCACGGCCGCACCGCTACCGATACCTGCGCGCCCTTCACGTACTACGACTCCGCGAACGACCTCGCCGCCTTGCTCGCCCATCTGGGCGTCCGGCGCGCAGTCCTTGCAGGCATGTCGCAAGGCGGCTACCTGTCGCTGCGCTGCGCGCTGACGCATCCGGCACTGGTGCGCGCCTTGATCCTGATCGACACCCAGGCGATGCTCGAGGACCCGACCCAGATGCCCCATCACCAGGCCCTCTTGGAGGACTGGACCCGCAACGGCCTCAGCGATGCCAACGCGGGCGTGATCGAAAGCATCATCCTCGGCGACGGATGGTCCGGTGCGGCAGCCTGGCGCGCCAAATGGAAGCAGACGCAAGTCGTCAACCTGCTGCAGTGCTTCACCACCCTGGCCATGCGCGACGACATCAGCGCGCGAATTCCTGAAGTGACTGTGCCTGCCCTCGTGGTTCACGGCGAAGCCGACAAGGCCATCGACCTGTCGCGCGCCATGGCCATGGTCAAGGCACTTCCCAACGTGCAGCTCGTCACCGTGCCGGGCGCCGGCCATGCGGCCAACCTGACGCATCCTGAAGTGGTCAATCCGTCGATTGCGCAATTCCTGCAGGGGCTGAACGACAGCTAAGGGCGAAGAGCGCTCGCTGTGAAGGCCTGCCGGCTCAACCCATGTGCGCACCACCATTCACATCGATCGTCGCGCCCGTGACATAAGACGAAAGCTCGGACGCGAGAAACAGGCAGGCCCCCGCGATCTCGCTCGCATGCCCCGCGCGGCGCAGCGGCCAGCCGCTGGTGGACGCGTGCTTTTCTTCGTCCGTGCGCCCGCTGCGCGAGAAGTCCGTGAGGATGAGCCCCGGCGCGATCGCGTTGGCGCGGATGCCGTCCGGCCCCAGCTCGCGCGCCATGGCACGCGTCAGCCCCAGCACGCCGGCCTTGGCAGCGCAGTAGTGCGCGCCGCCGAAGATGCCGCCGCCCTGCTGCGCCGACATCGAGGAGATGCAGACGATGCTCCCCTTGCGCTGCGCACGCATCGCCGGCAACACCGCCTGCGACAGTTGCAAGGTGCCGCGAAGCACGACATCGGTAATGAGCGCGTAGTCGTCGTCGGCAATGTCGGCCAGGCCGCGCTTTTGCGTGAGTCCGGCGTTGTTGACCAGCACGTCGATGCGGCCCTCGCCGGGCGCCCAGGCCAGTACCTGTGCAATCGCGGCTTCGCAGTCGCCGCGCTGGCGGACGTCGCAGGCGAGGCCCAGGGCCAGGCCTTCGTCGCTGCCGGCCACGTCACGCGCCGCGGCCTGCGCCCCTTCGCCGTCGAGGTCCAGCAAGACGACGCGCGCGCCATGCTCGATGAAAAGACGGGCCGTGGCCTTGCCGATGCCGCGAGGACGCCCCGCACCGGAGATGACGGCGGTGCAGCCTTGCAGCAGCCGGGACGAGGGAGTGACGGGTGCCTGCATGCCGTGTTCGCTTTCTTTTTTCAATCGAGCTTGAGGTTGGCGTCCTGCGCCACCTTCTTCCAGACCTGCACGTCGCGTGCATTGATGGCCGCCTGCTGCTCGCCCGGCACGAAATCGACCGAGATGCCAAGGTTGAGCAGCTTGGTGACCACGTCGGGCTCCTTGAGCGAGGCCTGCAGCGCGCCGGCGATCGCATCGCGCACCGGCTTGGGCACGCCGGCCGGCGCATACATCACCCAACTGAGCGTCTGGTCGAAATCGATGCCCTGCTCCTTGTAGCTGGCCACATTCGGCACGCTGGGCGAACGCTGGGTGCACACGGCCAGGGCCTTGAGCTTGCCGTCTTTCACGTACGGCGTGCCCGTGGCCATGTCGACAAGGCCGACCTGGATGTGACCACCGAGCATGTCGCCCACCAGCTTCGTGGTGCCATTGAACGGAACATGCTGCAGTTCAAGGCCCGCCTTCTGCGCCAGCACTTCACCGCAGAAATGGCCGGTCGAGCCGATGCCCCAGCTTCCGTACTGCACCGAGCCGGGCTTGGCCTTGGCGAGCGCGATGAAGTCCTTGAGGTTGTTGGCGGGGAAGTCGTTGGTCGCGAGCACCAGGATCGACGAGTTGCCGATGCGGCCGATGACGGAAAAGTCCTTCACCGGGTCGTACGGCAGCTTCGAGTACGTGGCCGGCGCCAGCACGTGCGTCGTCATGCCGCCGATCATGATCGTGTAGCCGTCGGCCGGCGCCATCGCCACCATGTGGGTGCCCAGCGTGCCCGCCGCGCCGACCTTGTTCTCCACGAAGATGCTCTGCTTGAGGCGCTTGCCCATCTGCTCGCCGAGCACGCGACCCAGCAGATCGCCGCCACCGCCGGCCGCGAACGGCAGGATCATGCGGATCGGCTTGGACGGATAGTCGCCCGCGGCCTGCGCCTGCGCGCCGGCTGGCAGCAGCGCGGCGCCCAGGCCCATCAGCAGGCCGAGGGCCAGCATCGTCTTCTTCATGGTTTGTCTCCAGGTGGTTGTCTTGTTCTGCGCGCGCGGCTGCGGCAGGTTCAGCCGAGCGACACGCCGCCGTCCACCACCAGCTCCAGGCCGGTGACGTAGGCGGACTCGTCGGACGCGAGGAACAGCGCTGCGTTGGCGATGTCCTGCGGCGAACCCTGCCGGCCCATGGGGCAGCGGGCGTCGCGCTGCTGGCGGCCGGCTTGTGCGGCGGCCGCATCCGGGTAGAGCGCCGCGGCGTGCGGCGTGTCGATGAGGCCCGCGACGATCGCGTTGCAGCGCACCTGGTGCTGTGCGTACTGCCGCGCCACCACGCGCGTCATGTGGTTCAGCGCCGCCTTCGACGTGCTGTACGACAGGAACTGCATCGGGCTCCACTTGCGGCTGGCAATCGAAGACATGTTGATGATCGAGCCGCCGCGCTGGCGGATCATGTGCGGCATGGCCTCGCGCGCGGCCAGCATCGCGCCGCGCAGGTTGATGGCGTGCACGCGGTCCCACGATTCTTCGGTGATGTCGAGCAGCTCGCCGAACTCCTCGATGCCGACATTGTTGTGCAGCACGTCGATGCGGCCATGCAGCGACAGGCAGGCGTCGACCATGGCCCGCAGTTGTTCGGCGCTCTGCACGTCGGCCACGATGGCGCTCGCCTGGCCGCCTTCGGCTTCGATGCGGCGCACGGTTTCGTGTGCGGCATCGAGCGAGCGGTCGGCGCACAGCACTCGGGCGCCTTCGCGGGCGAAGGTGATGGCGCAAGCGGCGCCGTTGCTCAGGGCCCCTGCCGGGGTGCCAGCACCAACCACGATGGCGGCCTTGCCATCGAGCCGCAGCGGCTGCGGCGAACGGGTGGCGTTGTTCATTCCGCCGTCCGCTTCGTGGGCTTGCGCAACGGCACGGCCTCGCGCGGCGCCGGGCGCGGTGCGGCCGGCGGACTGCAGGACTCGCGCAGCACCATTTGCGTGGTGATGACGATGCGCTCCGCTTCCAGGCCGTCATGCGCCGGTGCCGTGGGCAGCCGCTTGAGCATCAGCTCGGCAAGCGCGCTGCCGACCGCGTCGAAATCCCAGGTGAGCGAGGTGATGGCGGGCGAAAAAAGCTGCGACAGGTCGGTGTCGCCGACGCTGATCACGCTGGCATCGTCGGGCGCGCTCAGGCCCGAATGGCGCAGCCCCTGCAACACGCCGGCCAGCAGCCGCGTGCCGAGGCAGACGAAGGCCGTCGGCGGCTGCGGCGACGAGAGCAAGGCCAGCACTTCGCTGAACGCGAATTCCATCGCCGAGGGTTCGGCGCGAATCAAGCGTGGCTCCGGCTGCATGCCACGCTCCGCGAACGCCGCGCGAAACCCGTCGATGCGCTCGCGCCCCGGCCGCACGGCCTTGCCGGGCGTGAGCAGCGCGATGCGGGTGTGGCCCAGGTTCAGCAGGTAGCGCGTGGCCTGCAGCGCACCATGGAAATGGTCCACGTGCACGCCGCTGACGCCGGCGTTGAAGTCCCGGTCGAGCGCAACCACGGGCATGCCCTGCGCATGCAGCGTGTCCAGCAGCTCCGGGCGTTCGAGTTCGCAGGGGCCGAGGATCAGCCCGTCGACGCGGCGGCGCCGGAAGAAATCGATCATGGCGCGTTCGCGCGCGGCGTCGGAGTGCGTGTTGGCCAGCAGCAGCGCGCAGCCGTCGCGCTGCAGCCGTGCTTCCACCGCGTTGACGATGCGGGCGTAGAGCGGATTCGCCAGGTCCGACACCAGCAGGCCCACCACGCCGGTGCTGCGCGTGCGCATGCTCTGGGCGATGGCATCGGGCTCGTAGCCCAACCGGTCGGCGGCGGCCTGCACGGCGGCGATGGCCGCTGGGCTCACGCGGCCCGCACGGTTGAGCGCACGCGAGGCGGTGCCGATCGATACGCCGGCCTGTTCCGCGACGTCGCGAATGGTCGGCCGGCGGCCGGCGGCAGCGGGTGTCGGGCGCCGGGTGCTCACGATGCCGCGCCCCCGGCGTGTGGCGCCTCCTCTGGAACCTCGGCCTGCATCAGCCCCGGGGGAAAGCGCCGCGCGCCCTCTTCCAGCGGCACGCCCGTGCTGTTGAGGAAGAACGCGGCCATGTGATAGAAGCTCGACGCCAGGATCAGCTCGACGATCTGGTCGTGCGGCCAGTGCGCGCGCAGCGCCTGCCAGGTGGCATCGCCCACGGTCGAATGCGCGTGCAGCTCGTCGACCATGCGCACGATCACGCGCTCCTTCTCGGTCCACAACGCCTCGCTCAGCGGGTGGCTCACAGGGCCGAGCGTCAGCTCCAGCACCTGCGCTTCGCTCAGCCCGCAACGCTCGGCATAGATGCTCACATGCATGCCCCATTCGTACTCGGAGCGCGTGAGCGCGCCGGTGCGGATGATCGCGATCTCGCGTTCGCGCTCCGACACCGCGCCCTTGAAGAGCACCACATGCGCCATCTGCTGGAACGCGGTGGCCAGTTGCGGTTCATGCGCCAGCACAAGCCGCAGGTTCTGCGGTGACAGCCCGCCCTTGAAGGCACTGTTCCCAACCGCCTTGGCGACGGCATCGGTATAGGGCGGCGCGCGCAGGGGCATGCGCGTCGACGCCGCGAGATCGTGGGCGGTGCTTGGGAGGGCAACGGCGGAAGTGAGGGGGGCAGCAGACATGGGCTTTGAATGAAGGGCTGTAGAAACGTTTCTACAAGCACTCAGTTTGCGCCTTGTCGATGCATGGCCTCCATCCGTAAAAACCCGCTCCTGCCTTGTGAATCAACGAAGAACAATGAATGCGTAAACGTTTTTACATTCAGGAGATTTCCGTATGAGCATCCATTTCGGCGCCGCAAGGCAGGTCGGCTTCGTCGTGCGCGACATCGAGAAGGCCATGGCGCACTGGAGCACCGCACTGGGCGTCGGCCCGTGGTTCTACAAAGAGGCGGTGGGCACCACGGAATTTCGCTACTACGGGCAAGACTCGGCGCTGCCCGCGTTGTCGATCGCGCTCGCCAATTCAGGCAGCCTGCAGATCGAGCTGATCCAGCAGCGCAACGACGCGCCGTCGCTCTATCTCGACACGCTGGCGCGCAACGGGGAATGCGCGCAGCACATCGCCTACTGGACCGACGACCGCTTCGACGCGATGCACCAACAGCTTCGCGAGGCCGGCTATGTGGAGGGCCACGGCGGGCGCATGGGCACGCGCGGGCGCTTCGCGTACTTCGTTCATACGGACCTGCCCAGCGGGATGATCGAACTGTCGGAAACCACGGGCGGCAAAGGCGCCTACTTCCAGCAGATCGCAGCCGTGGCCGAGGCCTGGGACGGGCACACCGAGCCGATCCGCCGCGTGGCCGGCGCGACCGTGGACCTTGCCCGCTCTTCTCCCGCAAGCACCACCTGAGTTGCACCCACGGGTGTTGATGCCACCCTTGCCCCATCACCGAATTCACAACATTCGCAAATCGCCTCTCTCCCGTTCGCAAGTCTTCGCCCTTTCAGTCCTTCTCTCCGAAGGCCTTTCTGCGTAGATTGCGAACCATGACGACATCCGTTGGAACCACCGAACTTCGCGAACTGGTGCTGCCGGTGCATGCCAATCACCGCGGCACGTTGTTTGCCGGCCAGGGCCTGCAGCTGATGACCAAGGCGGCCTTTCTGGCCGCGCGCGGCCTGGCGCAGCGCGAGGTGGTGATGGCCGGCGTGACCAGCGTCAGCTTTCTCTCGCCCGTGCCGGTCGGCCATCAACTCATCCTGCGCGGATGGGTCAGCCGCATCGGCCGCTGTTCGATGACCGTGTGCGTGACCGGCCTGGCCGACACGCCAGGGGCTCCCACGGAAGAAGTCCTCAAGGGCGTGTTCGAGATGGTGGCGGTCAATGCCGCCGGTCGCCCCGCTGCCATTGATCGCTCTTATCTGGACAAGGAAACCGCATGACCACCACGACCGAAACCGCCGCACCGGCAGGCTTCAGACCCAAGAAATCCGTTGCCCTGTCGGGCGTGACGGCGGGCAACACCGCGCTGTGCACCGTGGGCCGCACCGGCAACGACCTGCACTACCGGGGCTACGATATCCTGGACATTGCCGAGGTCTGCGAGTTCGAGGAAATCGCCCACCTGCTGGTGCACGGCAAGCTGCCCACGCGCGCCGAACTCAAGGCCTACAAGGCGCGGCTGAAGGCCATGCGCGGCCTGCCGGCGAACGTGAAGGGCGCACTGGAGAGCCTGCCCGCCGGCGCCCACCCGATGGACGTGATGCGCACGGGCGTCTCGGCGCTGGGCTGCATCCTGCCCGAGAAGGACGACCACAACCTGCCCGGCGCACGCGACATCGCCGACCGCCTGATGGCCTCGCTCGGCTCGATGCTGCTGTACTGGTATCACTGGAGCACGCAGGGCAAGCGCATCGACGTGGAGACCGACGACGACTCCATCGGCGGCCACTTCCTGCACCTGCTGCATGGCCACAAGCCCTCCGATGCCTGGGTGCGCGCCATGCACACCTCGCTGAACCTGTACGCCGAGCACGAGTTCAACGCCTCGACCTTCACCGCGCGCGTGATCGCCGGCACCGGCAGCGACATGTATTCGTCCATCGCAGGCGCGATCGGCGCCTTGCGTGGCCCCAAGCACGGCGGCGCGAACGAGGTGGCCTTCGAGATCCAGAAGCGCTACGACTCGCCCGACGAGGCGGAGGCCGACATCCGCCGCCGCGTGGAGGCCAAGGAGGTGGTGATCGGCTTCGGCCACCCCGTCTACACCGTGAGCGATCCGCGCAATGGGGTCATCAAGGGCGTGGCGAAGCAGCTTTCCGATGAAGCCGGCTCGGCCAAGATGTACGACATTGCGGCGCGACTCGAATCGGTGATGTGGGAGGTCAAGAAGATGTTCCCCAACCTCGACTGGTTCAGCGCGGTGAGCTATCACATGATGGGCGTGCCCACTGCGATGTTCACGCCGCTGTTCGTGATCGCACGCACCAGCGGCTGGGCCGCGCACGTCGTCGAGCAGCGGGTCGACAACAAGATCATTCGCCCGAGCGCCAACTACACCGGTCCCGAGGACCTTGAGTTCGTGCCGATCGAGGCACGCGTCTGAGCCGTACACGATCTCCGGTATCCGGCGGCGCCTGAAGTCTGCGAGGTGCAAACTACGGTGTGCCACCGCGATGGCGCACCGTCGCGGGACGCATGAACAACAACACTGGAGACAACTGCATGACCCTGAATCGCCGCGCCTTCACATCCGCTGCCCTGGCCGGGCTGGCACTTCCCGCAGCCCGCCCGGGCTGGGCCCAGGATGCCTTTCCGGGCAAGCCGCTCAAGATCGTCTGCCCCTTCGCCCCCGGCGGAGGCTCCGACTTCATTGCGCGCGTTGCATCGAACGTGCTCAGCCAGCGGCTGGGCCAGGCCGTGGTGGTGGACAACCGCCCTGGCGCCGGCGGCACGCTGGGCACCGAGTACGCGCTGCACACGCCCGGCGACGGCTACACGCTGCTGCTGGTTGCGGGCAGCTACACGGTCAACCCCTCGCTGTACAAGCTGCGCTTCGACCCCATCGCCGACATGACGCCGGTGATCCAGTTGTCCAAGGGCGCCTACGTGCTGTGCGTCAACCCGGCCAAGGTGCCGGCGAAGAACCTGCAGGAGCTGCTTGCCTACGGGCGGCAGAACCCCGGCAAGCTGACCTTCGCCTCGGCCGGCAACGGCAGCCACCTGCACATCGTGACCGAGTACATGTTCGGCATGGCCAAGGTCAAGGCCACGCATGTGCCCTACCGTGGCACGGGGCCGGCGGTCACCGACCTGGTGGCGGGCAACGTGGACATGCTGATCGCGGGCACGGAGGCGCTGATGCCGCACGTGCAGTCGGGCCGGCTGCGCGCGTTCGCCGTCACCACGGCGCAGCGCCTGCAGGCCTACCCGGACATTCCCTCGATTGCCGAGGCCGGCGGCCTGCCCGAGTACGACGTGGTGGCATGGCACGGGTTGATCGCACCCAAGGGCGTGCCGGCCGCCGTGCTGGCCAAACTCAACGGCGCACTCGATGCCGGCCTGAAGGCGCCCGAACTCAACGCCAAGCTCGAGCCCACCGGCGTGTCGTCCGCAGGCGGAACGGCAGAGCACTTCGGGGCGCTGATCCGTACGGAGATTCCGCGCTACGCCAAGGTCGTGAAAGACAACAACATCCGCTCCGAATAAACCTGCTTCTTCCAGAAGAAGCGCCCGGCGCAGCCTGCTGCGCCGGGCCCATTGACCGATTCGCCACGATGAACTCCCCCTACAGAAAACAACTCCCGGGCACCGGCCTGGACTACATCGACGCCCGCGCCGCGGTCGATGCGCTGCGCCCCGGCGCCTGGGACACCCTGCCCTACACCGCGCGCGTGCATGCCGAGAACCTGGTGCGCCGCTGCGACCCCGCCATCCTGGACGAATGCCTGCTGCAACTCATCGAGCGCCGGCGCGATCGCGACTTTCCCTGGTTCCCGGTGCGCGTGGTGTGCCATGACATCCTGGGCCAGACCGCGCTGGTCGACCTGGCGGGCCTGCGCGATGCCATCGCCGCGGAAGGCGGCGACCCCGCGCAGGTGAACCCGGTGGTGCCGGTGCAACTGATCGTGGATCACTCGCTGGCGGTGGAGTGCGGTGGATTCGATCCGCAGGCCTTCGAGAAGAACCGGCAGATCGAAGACCGCCGCAACGAAGACCGCTTCCATTTCATCGACTGGACGAAGCGCGCTTTCGCCAATGTCGAAGTGATCCCGGCGGGCAACGGCATCATGCATCAGATCAATCTGGAGAAGATGTCTCCGGTGGTCTACGTACAAGACGGCCTGGCATTCCCCGACACCTGCGTGGGCACCGACAGCCACACGCCGCACGTCGATGCGCTGGGCGTGATCGCGGTGGGCGTCGGCGGCCTCGAAGCCGAGAACGTGATGCTGGGCCGCGCCTCTTGGATGCGCCTGCCGGACATCGTCGGCGTGGAGCTGACCGGCCGGCGCCAGCCGGGCATCACCGCCACCGACATCGTGCTGGCGCTCACCGAGTTCCTGCGCAAGGAAAAGGTGGTCGGTGCGTACCTGGAGTTCTTCGGCGAAGGCACGCTAGGCCTGACGATCGGCGACCGCGCCACCATCTCCAACATGTGCCCCGAGTACGGCGCCACCGCCGCGCTGTTCTACATCGACGACCAGACGCTCACCTACCTGAGGCTCACGGGTCGAGAAGATGCGCAGGTCGCGCTGGTCGAAACCTACGCGAAGACGGCCGGCTTCTGGGGCGACGCGCTGAAGACGGCCAGCTACGAACGCGTGTTGAAGTTCGACCTGTCCAGCGTGGTGCGCAACATGGCCGGCCCGTCCAATCCGCATCGCCGGCTGCCGACCTCGCAACTGGCCGAGCGCAACATCGCTGTCGGTCTTGCCGAAGCCAGGCTGCAGGAGGCGGCGGGCCTGATGCCCGACGGCGCCGTGATCATCGCGGCCATCACCTCGTGCACCAACACCTCCAACCCGCGAAACGTGATCGCGGCCGCGCTGCTGGCGCGCAATGCCAACCGGCTGGGCCTCCAGCGCAAGCCATGGGTCAAGTCGTCGCTGGCACCGGGCTCGAAGGCGGTGGAGCTGTATCTGCGCGATGCCGACCTGCTGCACGAGCTGGAGCAGCTCGGCTTCGGCATCGTCGCCTTCGCCTGCACCACCTGCAACGGCATGTCGGGGGCGCTGGAGCCGAAAATCCAGCAGGAGATCATCGAGCGCGACCTGTACGCCACCGCGGTGCTCTCGGGCAACCGCAACTTCGACGGCCGCATCCATCCCTATGCGAAGCAGGCCTTCCTGGCATCGCCACCGCTGGTCGTGGCCTACGCCATTGCGGGCACCATGCGCTTCGACATCGAGCGCGACGTGCTGGGCGTGGTGGACGGCAAGGAAATCCGCCTGCAGGACCTCTGGCCGAGCGATGAAGAGATCGATGCCATCGTCGCGGCCTCTGTGCGGCCCGAGATGTTCCGCAAGGTGTATGAGCCCATGTTCGCGATCCACGCGGACAACGGCGAAAAGGTGAGCCCGCAGTACGACTGGCGGCCGCAGTCCACCTACATCCGCCGCCCGCCCTACTGGGACAGCGAGGGCGTGGGCGCGCTCGCGGCCAATCCGCGCACGCTGCGCGGCATGCGACCGCTGGCCATCCTGCCGGACAACATCACGACCGACCACCTGTCGCCCTCCAACGCGATCATGCGGGACAGTGCCGCCGGCGAGTACCTGGCGAAGATGGGCCTTCCGGAGGAAGACTTCAATTCCTACGCCACGCACCGCGGCGACCATCTGACGGCCATGCGCGCCACCTTCGCCAATCCGCAGCTCGTCAACGAGATGGCGGTGGTCGATGGCGTTCAGAAGAAGGGCTCGCTCGCGCGCATCGAGCCTGAAGGCCAGGTCGTGCGCATGTGGGAGGCGATCGAGACCTACCTCAACCGCAGGCAGCCGCTGATCATCGTGGCCGGTGCCGACTACGGCCAGGGCTCGTCGCGCGACTGGGCCGCCAAGGGCGTGCGCCTGGCCGGCGTGGAGACGGTCGTGGCCGAGGGCTTCGAGCGCATCCACCGCACCAACCTGCTCGGCATGGGCGTGCTGCCGCTGGAGTTCAAGCCCGGCACCACGCGCCTCACGCTGGGCCTGGACGGCACCGAAACCTACGACGTGGCCGGCGAGCCCGCGCCGCGCACCGACCTCACGCTGGTCATTCGCCGCAAGAACGGCGACACGCTGCAGGTGCCGGTGACCTGCCGTTTGGACACGGCGGAAGAAGTGTCTATCTACGAGGCAGGCGGCGTGCTGCAGCGTTTTGCGCAAGACTTCCTGGCCGAGAACAAGCCGGCCGCCTGAGAAGACAACCACCATTCCCATCACCATGGCATCCGTTCCCCAGATCAAGATTCCCGCCGTCTACATGCGCGGCGGCACCAGCAAGGGCGTGTTCTTTCGCCTGCAGGACCTGCCTGCGGCAGCGCGCCAAAGCGGGCCGGCGCGTGATGCGCTGCTGCTGCGCGTCATCGGCAGCCCCGACCCTTATGCCAAGCAGATCGACGGCATGGGCGCGGCCACCTCCTCCACCTCAAAGACGGTGATCCTGTCGCGCTCCACGCGACCGGAGCACGACGTCGACTACCTGTTCGGCCAGGTCTCCATCGACAGCGCTTTCGTCGACTGGTCGGGAAACTGCGGCAACCTGTCCGCAGCGGTCGGGCCGTTCGCGATTTCGCAGGGCCTGATCGACCGGTCGCGCGTGCCCCAGAACGGCACGTGCACCGTGCGCATCTGGCAGGCCAACATCGGCAAGACCATCGTCGCCCATGTACCCATCGTCGAAGGCGAGGTGCAGGAAACCGGCGACTTCGAACTCGACGGCGTGACCTTTCCCGCCGCCGAAGTGCCCCTGGAATTCATCGACCCGGCCGACGAAGGAGACGGTGACGGCGGCGGCGCGATGTTCCCGACCGGCAACATGGTCGATGACCTCGAAGTGCCTGGCGTGGGCACTTTGCGCGCCACGCTGATCAACGCGGGCATTCCCACCATCTTCGTCAACGCCGGCGAGATCGGCTACACAGGCACCGAGCTGCAGGACGCGATCAACAGCGATGCGAAGGCGCTGGCCATGTTCGAGGCGATCCGCGCGCATGGCGCGGTGAAGATGGGCCTCATCAAGGACATCGGCGAGGCGGCCAGGCGCCAGCACACGCCCAAGGTGGCCTTCGTCGCACCTCCCACTGGCTACACGGCCTCCAGCGGCAAGGCCGTGAAGGTGGCGGACGTGGACCTGCTCGTGCGTGCGCTCTCCATGGGCAAGCTGCACCACGCCATGATGGGCACGGCCGCGGTTGCCATCGGCACCGCCGCAGCGATTCCCGGCACATTGGTGAACCTTGCGGCCGGCGGCGGCGAGCGCCAGGCCGTGCGCTTCGGCCACCCTTCGGGCACGCTGCGCGTCGGTGCCGAAGCGCGCAAGGTCGATGGTGGTGAATGGGTGGTGACCAAGGCCCTGATGAGCCGAAGCGCCCGTGTATTGATGGAAGGCTGGGTGCGCGTACCCGGCGACAGTTTCTGATTGATTGAATGGAATTTCTCTGATGTCCACCCGCAAGCAACTCAAGTCCCTCGCCGAGGCCCGTCGCGGCCTGATCGTTCCAGGCGCCTTCAATGCGCTGTCCGCCAAGGTCATCGAAGACCTGGGCTTCAAGGCGATCTACATCACCGGCGCAGGCGTCACCAACATGTGGTTCGGCATGCCCGACCAGGGCTTCATGGGCCTGGCCGAAATCGCCGACCACACGGCGCGCATCCGCGATGCGGTCTCGGTGCCGCTGATCGTCGATGCCGATACCGGCTTCGGCAACGCCTTGAACGTGCGCCACACGGTGCGCACGCTGGAGCGTGCCGGCGCCGACTGCATCCAGTTCGAAGACCAGGTGGCGCCCAAGCGCTGCGGCCATTTCTCGGGCAAGGAAGTGATCTCCACCGAAGAAGCCGTGAGCAAGATCAAGGCGGCCGTCGACGCACGGCAGGACCAGGACCTGCTGATCATGGCGCGCACCGATGCGGCGGCCGTCCACGGCTTCGAGGCCGCGGTCGAGCGGGCGCAGAAATTCGCCGAGGCTGGCGCCGACATCCTCTTTGTCGAGGCAGTCACCAGCGCCGACGAGATCCGTTCGTTGCCCCAACGCCTGGCCAAGCCGCAACTGATGAACATGGTGATCGGCGGCAAGACCCCGATCTTCAACGCCACGGACCTGGGCGAGCTGGGCTACGGCATCGTCCTCTACGCCAATGCCACTCTGCAGGGTGCCGTCGCCGGCATGCAGAAGGCCCTGACTGTCCTGCGCGACGAGAAGGAAGTGCAGGAATCCAGCGGCCTGGTCGTGACATTCGCAGAGCGCCAGCGGCTGGTGGGCAAGCCGGAGTGGGATGCGCTGGAGAAGCGCTATACGTGACGAATGCGAGAAGGAAGTCGAAGCCGAACTGACTTTTTCGCGTCCAATCAACTAGCGCGAAGCAGCCCAGGCAACGCGGTTCCAGGCCGACTGCGGATCGCGCAGCAGTGCATGCATCGCATCCGCCAGATCGTCGTAGTGCGAGACCGCCTCTTTCTCGGCCGGCGTCAACTGCGCGTCGAAGACGCGCTTGCTGAACAGAACGCCCTCGCCGAAGTCGGCCCATGAGCCGAACTGATCGAAGCTGAGTTCGTGGGCCTGCCGCAGAAAACCCAACGCTTCCGTGCGCGTCAGGTAGCCCACGTAGAACCCGTGGCGCGCAAGGTTGGCATAGCGGGCCACGTCCCAGGCCAGCAGCGCGCGATGCGCCAGGCTTGCAGACGCTCCCGCATCGACGGCCTGCCCCGCCTGTGCCCGTTCCTCGGCGGCAAGCCGCTCGGCCTGCCGGCAAAGACCGGGGTCCGAACGATGGCCGGACTGCAGGCCGGCATTCATCTGCTCGCGCATGCGCGCGGGCGCCTCGCGCCCTCCGACATGCCACACGGTTTCAAGCATCTGCTTGACCTCTTTGGCATGGCGCATGTCTTTCCGGCCGCTCAGGGTGCGTTCGTCCATGCTGTTCAGGCGACCGTAGATCGCACCGAGCGCCAGTTGTCGCTGAAGCAGCGGATCGCTGACGTCGTCGTTGCGTGACGCTCGCCGTTCCCGAAGGTACATGACCAGCGCAAGAATCAGCATGCCGACGACCAGCGCCGGTGTGTAGTTGGTAGAGGATGCCAAGAGATTTCCTTTGCCTGTCCGAGATGCAAGGTCCGAACCGACGATGTCCGGGCGGGCCTGGGCGCGAATGCCATAGCGTAGCTGGCTATATTCGATGCCTCCCGATCTCTCGCTGAAAAAGATGCCGTTGAATGCCCACGAACTGAAGCAGCTCGCCGAAGCCGGTGAACAGTCGACCGTATCCGCCTGCGGGTGTTGGCTGCACCGGACGGATTCCTGGGAGAGCATCACCGAAGAGCGCTGGCCCGCCGACCTGCTCCAGCGCGTCGGTACACTGCGCGCCGACGACATCGACGAACCCACTTTTGAAGAATTCCATCCGAACGGCACACGCTACGACTCGGCCGATGCGCCGATTTCGGTCGCACACTTTCCGTTCAACCGCTGCGACGTGTTCCGCTGTGTGGCCTGTGCGCGGCTGGTGCTGCGCTACACCGAGTTCGGCGGCTACTACATCGACCATCGGGCACGGCGGGTCGATGCCGCGCTGGTGGCTGTTTAGGGAATCAGTCCAGCAGGCCCTTCCAGTACAGGTGCGCCGCAGCCAGCACGGTTCGCATCTGCGTCGTGTGGGCCAGCCGGAACGCCGGGCCGCGAACCGTTTCGTCGGGAAACTCCGTGATGAGCGTGAACGGCACCGTGGAACGCTTGTCGGTCATGACCATGCAGGGAATGCCGTTGATGCGCTCGAATGGCAGCTCGCCCACATGGGCATGCCACATGCGCTGCTGGCTCGCATTGAACTCGGCAAGCTCCGCTGAACCGGACTGCAGCTCCTCGGTGAGCGCGTTCAGGAAGCGCATGCCGTCGTGCCCCGGGTGGCGACGCAAGATCAGGAAGAAGCCCTTGGGCACCGTCCACAACTCGTTGTACCGTGGCACATAGCCGGCGCGGGGGCGCGTCCACTCGTGGGCGGGATAGCCGTGCAGGCTCAGGTGCAGCCGGGCACCGGTGCGTTCGATGGCTTCGAGCCGCGCGGCCTTTTCTCCGAAGGGCGGTGTGATCCGCGCCTCCAGATCGTCCCCGAGTGCCGTGTACCGGGCCGCATGCGCCATGTGCGCTGGATGGCTTTCTTGCAGATGGTGGTGAAGCGCCGCACCGTCGGGGTTTTCGAGCGGCACGAGCGCGTAGTGGGCACCGCGCTCGCGGTTCAAGTGGCGGGCCGCGCGCAATGCACCGACCACGCCCGAGCTTTCGTTCGCATGCTGTCCAGCGGTGACCACCAGGCCCGGCAGCGCGCCGCGCACATGAACGCCGGCAACCTTTCTACCCTGGTGCGAGGTCACGGAGAACGGCTCGCCAGGAAGCGCCGCCACGGCAAGCTCGACCTCTGCGGGCACCAGCGAACGATCGGCGGTGTCCAGCGCCACTGCACCGCCTGCGGGTGGATCGACGCGGCGATGGGTTGTGAGCCGCACCGCGACGCGCGTGTCCCCATCGACTTGCGAGATCAACGGAACGATCTGTCCCGGCTGCAGCGTGCGGTCGGCATCGGCCAGGCCTGCACGCGCCTTGAAGAATTCCAGGGCGCCGTAGTAGCAGTCTTCATGAAGCCCCTCGAAGGTGCTGATGGTCTCGTGGCCGAACGAGAGCCGCCGCTCGATGCCGGTGGTCGCGATGTCGATTTCCAGTGTGTCGAACAGCGGCAGCGTGGCCGGCCATGCGTGGCGGCGAACGGCGCCGAGTGCGGCGTCGCAGGCGATCTCGCATTCGGTTCGCAGCGCCGCGTCTTCGGTCAGCGTGTCGCCTTGCCAGACGCGCAACCAGCCGCATGGCGACGCGGTGTCGTCGTTCGGTGCGAACACCTGCCAGTGCCTGTTGCCGGCCGTGACGCGATAGTCCGACTGAAGAGCGGTGCCCTCGACGAACCGCAGCGTGGCTGCATCGCCGATCAGGCCTGCCAGTGGATAGGCTTCGAGACGGAAGCGTTGGCCCTTGCCTGCAGGTGTCTGAACCGCGATCTCGCCCATTCCGGTGCCATCGAACTCTTCGAGAAAGAAGTGCACCAGCGGCTTGTACGCGCTGCGCAGCACGGCTTTCACTCCCGCCCTGGCCAGGGTTTGCTCTGCCGCCCGGCGGGCTGCCGCATCCTCGAACAGCCAGGCCTCGATCCGAGTCACCGGATTCGCGGTAAAGCGCTCGATCAGTTGCGCCAGCGTGCGGGGAATGACGGTGTCGATCAGGAGGGTCATAGGATGAGGCGGGTTCAGGAGATGGGTGTTTCGGACGTTCATTCCACAGCCCTCGGTTCGCGCGCGGCCCTGCGGCGCTCGCCCAGCAGTTCCAGGCGCGGCAGCAGGCTTTGAATGACCCGTGGCAGCAGATAGATGGGCAACTGGGCGCATGCGAAGAACAGCGCAACGGTGGGCGTTGCCGCGGCTCCGAGCGCAGCCCACAACAGCCCGACGTTGCGGTTGCCCATGAGCAGCGCGACATTGAGGCGGGTCCGCACGCTGCCCGGCGTGAGCAGGTACGCAACAGCCTGAACGCCGACGTTCGCCGCGAATGCCAGCGCGATCACCGACGTGACAAGACGCGGATCGTCGAGCAAGGACTTCTGCATGCCGGCCATGGTGCCGACCGCAAAGACCAGCAGCGCGACGACCACGATGCCGTCGATCGCGCCCGCGTGGGCGGCAAGGCGTTCCTTCGCGAACCGGCGCACCAGGAGCGCCACGCCTTCGGCCGTGCCGACCAGAAACAGCAGCCGCAGCGCCAGGCTGGACGGCTCGATCGCAACGCCCGGATCGCGGCCGAACCATTGCGCCAGCAGCGGCGCGGTGAACGGCACGATCGCCATCGCCGCCAGGGTCGCGACCAGCGCAACGGCCGCATCCAACCCCAACATGCGGGCCACGGCCGAGGTGCCGCTGGCCGGCGGCGCGCAATAGGCGAGCACCAGCGCAAGGGTCCACGCAGGCGGCAGGCCCAGCGCATGACCGGCGAGCCCTGCCACCACCGGGCAGACGACGATGGCGCACAGGGGCAGCAGCACCGAAACCGCAGGCCGGCGCAAGACCGACAGCACGGTGGCCGGATCGACGCGCAAGAGCGTGCCAAGAACGAAGATGAACACGGTCACCGGCATCAGCGGGCGTGCCGCTTCCGCGAATGCCGGCACCAGCAGGCCGAGGAAGACGCCTGCGGCCAGGACGCTCGGGCCCTTGCTTGCCATGAAAACTCCTTGAATGTGGCTACAGGCACGGGGCAACGCGCGTCGCCGGGTAGCGCCTGGGTGTGCCGACGCTGGATGCGAGGCTACGGTCCATTTTTATCTCCAAATCGAATTTGTTGAATGTTCTATATCTGATAATCAGATTTACAATCTTCAGACGATTGCACCAAGAGGAACGCCATGGACCGTGTATTGCTCGAAACCTTCAAGGCCGTGGTGGACGAAGGCGGCGCCCTGAAGGCGGCCAACATGCTCGGCTGCGCCCAGTCCAATGTGACGACGCGGCTCAAGCAACTGGAGCAGCGCCTCGGCGTCCAGTTGTTCAACCGTCTGGGCAAGCGCCTGCAGCTCAGCGAAGCCGGGCAGCGCTACCTGCCCTATGCGGCGCGCATCCTCGACCTGATCGATGAGGCAACCGTCAATGCGCGCGCAGAGACGCTTGCGGCACAGCGCCTGCGCCTGGGCACCATGGAGAGCACGACGGCCATGCACCTGCCCGGCGCGCTGGCGAGCTTGCGCCAGGCTTTTCCTGCGCTGGAACTCCAACTGGAGGTCGAGGCCGAGCCGGCCCTGTCGCAGATGCTGCTGCAGCACCGCCTCGACCTTGCCGTGACCGCGCGCACGGCCGAGCGCGCAGGCTTGATCTACGAGGCCGCCTTCGACGAACCGCTCGTGCTGGTGGCCCAGGAAGACCCGGCGGAACTGCTTGCGCAGGCGCCTTCGCATGCACCGACACTCCTTGCCTTTCGCGAAGGCTGCCCCTACCGCACCATGGCGCAGCGCTGGCTCGAATCGCGGCACATCGCCTGTGCGCGCGTGCTGTCGTTCAGCACCTATGGCGCAGTGCTGGGCTGTGCAGCGGCGGGCATGGGCATTGCGGTGGTGCCGCGCCGGCTGGTGGAATCGCAGGCGCAGAACTACCAATTGCAGGCCTATAGACCACGCGACCTGGCACCGGCCACCAGCTATTTCGTGCATCGCACCGACTGGCAGCCGGGTGTGGAAGCCAGGGCGCTGATGCAGGCGCTGCGGCGCTCCGCGCGCCGGCCGATGGCGCCGCTCTGACGATGCGTGCGAAGGCCAATGCTTCATTTGGCAAAACCAATCGGTTAAAAGATCAAACTCGCCCGAAAATCAACGAGCCGAATACGCCTTGACCGCTCCATCACCCGCCACCCATCCGCACTACGACCGCCTGATCGCCGCCGCACGCGAACTGCCCGCGCTGCGCGTCGCCGTGGTCCATCCCACCAACGAGGTGTCGCTCGAAGCCGCACTCGCTTCGGCACGGCTGGGGTTGATCGCCCCCGTGCTGATCGGCCCACGCGCACGCATCGAAGCGGCGGCGCTGGCGATCGGCGCGAATCTCTCGGACCTCGTGATCGTCGATGCACCGCACAGCCATGCCGCCGCCGACCTGGCGGTCGCCATGGCCCTGCGTGGCGAAGTCGATGCCTTGATGAAAGGCAGCCTGCACACCGACGAGCTGATGGGCGCGGTCGTGCGCCGCGAAGGCGGCCTGCGGACATCCCGCCGCATCAGCCATTGCTTCGTGATGGACGTGCCCGGCCATTCGCAGCCGCTGATCATTTCGGACGCGGCGATCAACATTGCGCCCACGCTCGAGGAAAAGGTCGACATCGTCCAGAACGCGATCGACCTTGCGCATGCGCTGCGGATGCCGGCCGTGCGCGTGGCGCTGCTTTCGGCAACGGAAACCGTCAACGCCAAGGTGCCCTCGACGCTCGACGCCGCCGTGCTGTGCAAGATGGCCGACCGGGGACAGATCACCGGCGCGCAGCTCGATGGCCCGCTGGCGATGGACAACGCCATCGATCCCGAGGCGGCCCGCATCAAGGGCATCACATCACCAGTCGCGGGCCGTGCCAACGTGCTGATCGTGCCCGACCTGGACGCCGGCAACATGCTGGCCAAGAGCCTGACCTTCCTGGCCGGCGCCTATGCCGCAGGGATCGTGCTGGGCACGAAGGTGCCGGTGATCCTGACGAGCCGCGCCGATTCCGAGCCGGCACGGCTCGCGTCCTGCGCGGTCGCCTCGATGCTGGCGAAGGCCGGGCGCGAGCGGCTCATCAAGGCGGTCGGCTGAGCGCCTTGATCCCCCAGCGCTCTCAGAGCGCCGCGGCGTCGTCGGCCTCCGCCTGATCTCCAGGGGCCTGCACTTCGCTGGCCAGCAACGGCTTGCCGACGGGCGCTCCGGCCTTTCCTACCTGGACTGCGGCCATGTCGGCGTCATTCGGGTATTGCCCCGCGATCCAGTAGTCGAACACGCGGCGCACGATGGGCGCCGCATGCGCCGCGCCGAAGCCCGCGTTCTCGACGATGGCGGCCACCGCGATGGTCGGGTTTTCCGCCGGCGCAAAAGCCATGTAGAGCGCGTGATCGCGCTGCCGTTCGTCCAGCGCCTTGCCGCTGGCGCGCGCCTTGGGCCCCAGGCTCACGGCCTGCGCGGTGCCCGTCTTGCCTGCCGAGGTGTACGCGGCACCAGCAAACACACGGGTGCCCGTGCCGCCCTTCGTGACCGCCACCATCGCATCGCGCACCACGTCGACGTGCTTGCGCGCGTAGCCCAGGTCCTGCGCCGGTGGCTGCACCTGCTGCACGACCTCCCCGCTGACCGTGTCCCTGATGGCGCGAACCAGATGCGGTTGATAGCGCACCCCGCCGTTCGCCAGCGTGGCGTTGGCCGACGCGAGCTGCAGCATCGTGAAGCTGTTGTAGCCCTGGCCGATGCCCAGCGAGATGGTTTCGCCAGGATGCCAGGTCTTCATGTCGGCGCGTCGATACGCAGCGCGCTTCCATGCCTTGCTCGGCAGCACGCCGCGCGACTCGCCCTGCAGGTCGATGCCAGTGAACTGGCCGAAACCCAATGGCGCCATGAAGTCGTGGATCAGGTCCACGCCCATCTCGCTGGCGAGCGAATAGAAGTACGTATTGCTCGAGAACTGGATGGCGCGGTGCATGTCGACACCGCCCAGCCCGCCCCGGTGGCTGAGAAAGGTGCGACCGCCGAAGTTGTAGAAGCCCGGGTCGTTCTCCACCTTGTCCGCCGTGCGCTTGCCGGTCTGCAGCGCGGCCAATGCCATGAAGGGCTTGTAGGTCGATCCCGGCGGATAGGTGCCGCGCAACGCGCGGTTCAGCAAGGGGTTGTCGAGCGATTCGCTCAGTGCCTTCCAGCTCTCGGTGTCGATGCCTTCGACAAACAGGTTGGGGTCGAAGGTCGGCTTGCTCACGAAGGCCAGCACCTCGCCGGTCTTGGGGTCGATGGCCACCAGCGCACCGCGGCGCTCGCCGAACATGTCTTCCACCAGCTTCTGCAGCTTGATGTCGAGCGACAGCATCACCGTCTGGCCCGGCGTGGCGGGATGGCGGGACAGCCGCCGGACGGCGCGCCCGCCGGCCGATGTTTCCATCTGCTCCACGCCGGTCTGGCCGTGCAGGGCCTTCTCGTAGCTCTGCTCGATGCCCAGCTTGCCGATGTAGTCCGTGCCCCGGTAGTTCGCGCGGTCTTCTTCTTCCCAATCGTCCATCGCGGTTTTCTCGCGCTGGTTGATGCGGCCGATGTAGCCGATGACGTGCGAGGCCACATCGCCATGCGGGTAGGTGCGGAACAGTCGCGCCTTGATCTCGATGCCCGGGAAGCGGTAGCGCTGCGCGGCGAAGCGCGCGACTTCTTCATCGCTCAGGCGCGTGCGGATCGGAATGGAGTCGAAGCTGCGCGAGTCTTCGCGCAGCCGCTGGAAGCGGCGCCGGTCCTTGGGCGTGACTTCGACGATGGCACCCAACTCGTCCATGGCCGCGTTGATGTCGGCCACTTTCGACGGCGTGACCTCCAGCGTGTAGGCCGCGTAGTTGGACGCCAGCACCACGCCGTTGCGGTCGAGGATCTGCCCCCGGTTGGGCACGACCGGCACGATGGCGGTGCGGTTGCTCTCGGCCCGGTCGGCCAGCTCTTCGTGCCGCACGACCTGCAGGAATGCCAGGCGCGCGCCGATCAGCCCGAACCCGAACAGCACCACGCAACCGACCACCACCACACGGCGACGGAAACGAGAGAGTTCGGCGGCGGCATTGCGGATTTCATTCATCGAGGAAGCGGAGAAACTGGGTAAGAGGACCGCAGCGCCCGTAGGTTCCGCAACTCAACCCGCATCCACTGTCTCTCTGCGAAGCTCGATGATGTTCACGCCACCGGCGAACACCTCGCGCACGAACGGCAACAGGTGATCGTGGTGCGTGAGAAAGACCACCTGCGTGCGCTTGGACAGCTCGCACAGCGCCCTCAAGCCGGCCTTCGCCCGCTCGTCGTCGAAGTTGACGAAGAGGTCGTCGGCCACGAAGGGAAGCGCCTTCGCGTTCTCCAGATGAAGCTCAAGCGCGGCGATGCGCAAGGCCAGATAGAGCTGGTCGCGCGTGCCTTCGCTCAGGCCCGAGACCTCCACCACCTGCCCGCCCTTGCGCCGGGCGTACAGCGCAGGCGTGTCCTTCTCGTAATCCACGCCCAGCTTGGTGAAGTCGCCCAGCGTGAGTTCGCAGAACACCGTGCTGGCGCGCTGGAGCATCGGCCCCTGCTTGCGGTCGCGATACCGGTCGATGGCCCATTTGAGGAGCTTGCCCGCCGTCGCGACTTCCAGGTATTGCTCGGCGACTTCGCCCATCGCGGCCAATGCCTCTTGCCGTCTTGCCTCGGCCGTCGCGGCATTGGCCTGCCCCGCGATGGCAGAAAACGCCTGCTCTGCGGTAACGCGCTTTTGCACCAGCAGATTCAGGCGCTCGGTCACTGCGGCCAGATCGTTCCTGGCCTGCTCCAGCAGCCCGAGGACTTCTGTCGGAACGTATTCGGAAATCTCGGCTTCGATGGCCTCGCGGGCGAGCCCGTCACCGTCCTGAATCAGCGCCTCGCGTGCCTCGGCAAGCTCCTTGCGAAGCGCCCGCTGCCTGTCGGAGCGCTCCACGAGCGGAACGGCCTCGGGCGCCGACTCGACGCTGGCGAGTTCCAGCAACGGCTTCAGCCGCGCTTGCGCCGTGCTTACGCGAAGGCCGGCCTCGCTTTCCTGTGATTGCGCCGTGAGCAGCGCGGCATCGGCCAGCCCTGCCTTCTGCGCCGCGCTGGCCGTTTCCTGAAGGCGCTGCGACAGGCGCCTGGACACCTCGGGCCAATCGCCCAGCGAGAGCAGTTCCGGGTCCAGTTGCGCTGCGAGCCGCTTCGCTTGCGCCTCCAGCTTTTCCAGGTCCGCCCGCATGGTGTCGATGCGCTCGCGACGAATGCCGTCCGCCCTGTCGAGCCGGTCCGCCACCTCGTTGGCCAGTTCGACGGCGCCTTCGGCTTCGGCGAAGGTCGCGGAAGCCGCTTGCAACTTGGCACTTTGAAGGGCAGCGGACCATTGAAGCGCCCATGCCTCGTACTGGCGCGTCGCCGATTCGGCATTCGCCTTGAAGCCCTCCAGCGCGCGCCGGGCCTGCGTCACCTGTTGCTGCAATCCACTCTTTCGCGCAAGCGTTGCGTCGACCTGGCTCACGTGAAGACTGGCAGCGGTGCACAGCGCCGCGAGGTCGCCCTCGTCCTGCGTGGCAACGGCCGCGTCTTTCAGCGCCGAAACCAGCGCCTCGCGTGCATGACGCGAAGAAGCAACCTCTTCGTCCAGATCGCGTTGCCGTTGCTCCAGCGCTTCCTGCGCTTCGAGAGTTTCTGTCCGCTTGTCGAGCCAATCGGCGGCATCGTCCAGGGGCATGCCTGTCCAGCCGGCTGCCGAGGCGGCGGTTGCCCAGTTCAGTTCGAGTTGTTCGAGTTCGGCCGTGCGGTCGGCAAGCAACTGTGCATGCCGCAAGGCATCCGCCCTCGCCTGTTCCAGCCGCTGCCTGATGCTCTGCAGGGTCGCGGCATCGGTCGCCGTGCCGAGCTGCGAATCAACCAGCTCGTCCGCAAGCCGGATGGCCGCGTCGAGCGAGGGCGCGCCAGTGGCGACCTGCACGTCACCGCGCTTGATCGACGTCCACGTCGCATCGCGGCTCGTTCGGGCTTCATGCACCTCGGTCGGTGTGACCACCTTGTGCGCGTGCTCGAAATGCGCCACTTCGAGTTCGAGCCGATCCACTTCGGCACGGGATGCGTCCAGCTTCTCGCGCGCATGGGTGCATGCCGTCGCGCTTTCATGGCGCTGGCGCTGCAGCGCTGAAATTCGCGTGGTGGACGGCACCTCCATGGCACGCAGCTTGTCGACCGGCGCGCTCCAGCGGCCCAATGCCGCCAGCGCATGGCCCAGCCTCGCGCTCGCCTGATCGACCCCGGCGCCCAAGCTTCGCTGCCTGGCGCCGCTGGCCTTGAGCGGCAATGCTTCGTCGAGTGCCTGCCGCAATTTCAGGGGCACCTCCGACGACTGGAGCCCTTCCAGCTCCGACAGATGGCCGTCGAGGTCCACAGTTTTTTGCTGCTCGGCCTCTTCGGCGCTGCGCATCGTCTGATGCACCGCGCCACGGTCCCGCAGCAGGTTGGAAACCGCCTTCAGCGCGAGCGCCGTCGGCAGGCTGGCGCGAATGCCCGCCTCGTCCGCCGGCCACCCCAATTGCGCGGCGGCGGCCTTGGCCTCTTCGAGAAGCCGGTCGACTTCGGCCTGCCGCAAGGGCAAATCCCGCGGATGGTTCGCGCACAGGCTTCGCAGGGCATCGAGCGCTTCGATGTCCTTGCGGAACGCCAGCGCGGCACCGTCGAACGACACCTCGTCGCACGCTTGCCGACGCGCCTTCACGTCCATGGCGCGCGCCTGCAGAAGCGCCTCGGCAGATGAAAGCTCGGCTCCTCCGGCGCTCAGGTCCGCAAGGGCGCTGGCCGGGAACTCGACCACCTCGCCCAGTTCGGCCAGCTCTTTCTCGCGGGTCTGGAGCTTGAGCAGGAAAGGCGCGAGGCGGCGCACCCGCTCCAGTTGGGAGCGCGACGTTTCCACCGACAGGCGCCGGGCCTCCTCGGTGGCGATCTCGTTCACAGCCTCGTCCAGTGCGCTCTTGGCTTCGCTCCACACCTTCGTCTTGACCTGTGCGTTCTTCAGTTCGGCGCTGGCTTCCTCGAAACGCTGTGCCGCCAGCGCGTAGTCGCTGCTTGGCTTGCGGGGTGCCCACAGGCTGCTCGCCTGCTTCTCCAGCGCCTCGCGCACGGGGCCCAGGCTCGCGATGCCGGCTGCGGACTGGAACAGGACGCGCCCGACGTCTTTCGAGCCATCGAGGATGCTCTTTCCGCCTTCGACAAGCTGCTCGTGGTCCATGCAGAACATCTGCTCGAAGAAGGCCTTGTCGGCGGTTCCGAGGAACGGCGCGAGATGGTTCTCGGGCAGCGTGTCGTCGGCCGGCGTGCGCAACGGCGTTCTGCCCCGGGCCCGGTGGAATTCCGTCTCTGCGGCTTCACTTTCCAGCGTGCCGCCCAGGCGCATCTCGGTGAGCGCATGCCTGAAGTCCAGTTTCGTGCGCAAGGGCATGCCGAACAGCAGCTCGGAAATGGCATTGCGAACCGTCGACTTGCCGGCCTCGTTCGGCCCGACGATGACATGGAAATCGCACGTGGCCTTGGGAAACTCGATGGACGTGCCATCGAACTTGCCGTACTTGAGCAGTTGCAGTTGTCGGATGCGCATGGCCTTCACTCCCCGTCCATCAGGCTGGCCAAGAGCGCCGGCGACACATGCGCGAGCAGCGCGGTGAAGTCGCCCTCGCGCGCCATCGCGAGGAAGGGCACATCCTCCTTCACATCGGCCGCCACCTTGCCGAAGAAGGGTTGCAGTTCGCTGCGCAACTGTTCCAGGAACGCCGGGTCGGCCGCCGCCTCGCCAAGAATCTCCTGCAGATCGGCAATCGCGTCCATGCGGGCGCCGACATCCTTCATCGCATCGAAGGGCTGCGTCGCGAGCTTCACCTTTTCGAGCCACAGGCGTTCATTGCCGATGGCCGCGATCTGCCCCAGCACTTCCGCGCGAAGCTCGTTGGCCTTGCCGAACAGCGCGCCGTGCGCCCGCGTGCGCCCACGCAGCGTGACCCGAACGGCGCGGGGCACATGGCCGTCGACCAGGAGCAGGTCTTCCAGCGAACGGCCAACCTGGCGGGCCACGTCGGCCATCGAGTGGCACTCCGAGGCATCGACCTCGACCGACTCCCACCGCAGCACATCGAGGAACAGTCGCTCGACGTTCGTGCGGCCCTCTTCCACCGTCACCAGCACCGCGCCACGGCGGCCGGTTTCGCGGATATGTCGCCCCTGCAGGTTGCCGGGAAAGACGATCTCGGACTGCTCCGACCAGTGCTGGAACTCGTGCACATGGCCCAGCGCCCAGTAGTCATAGCCCCGGGCATTGAGTTCGGCCAGCGAGCAGGGAGCGTAGTTGGCGTGGGCGCTGTATCCCTCCAGCGCCGTGTGAAGCACGCCGATGTTGTAGTAGCCGGCGACAGGCTCCGGATAACGGAGCGCGAGGTTGTCGGTGATGGCCTTGTCCTTGAAGCTCTGGCCATGCAGCGCGACCTTCAGGTCGTCCAGCCTGTGCACTTCGGGCTTGCGCGAGGAAAAGCTCACCACGTTGTCCGGCAGCGTGAGCTTCTTCGTCATCTCGCTCTCGGCGTCGTGATTGCCGAAGAGCAGGAACACCCGGATGCCCGCACGCTTCAGGCGCCCCATCTCCTTGCTGAAGAAGATGCCGGTGTTGTGGTCCTTCCAGTCGCCGTCGTACAGGTCGCCGGCGATCACGACAAACGCCACCTGCTCTTCGATCGCGCGTTCGACCAGTTGCGAAAACGCGTCGCGCGACGCGTTGCGCAGTTGCGCGGCGGGCGCGTCGGGGTACGCGCTCAGGCCGTGCAAGGGGCTGTCGAGATGGATGTCCGCGGCATGAATGAATTTCACGCGGCCTCGCTTGGTTGGTAGTTGGTGTCAGGCAACCGCGCATTATCGGTTCCGCTGCATCGGCGCCGTGGGCCGGGCACACCGCAAGCCGGCGTCACAATCCATCCTCAGGAGATACACACGATGGACGGTCTGGAAGAAACGGCGGAAGCGGCCAAGGGCAAGCTCATATATCCCTTCGCGGAGCTGCCGCAACGCGGCAAATCGATCGAGGTGGCGGCCGGCGTGCACTGGATACGCATGCCGCTGCCCTACTCGCTCGATCACATCAACCTGTGGGCACTGGACGACGGCGCCGGCTGGGCGGTGGTGGACACGGGCGTGCGCACCGAAGACACCGTGGCGGTCTGGCGTGAACTGTTCGCCAACTCGCCCGATACGCGCGGGCTGACCCGCGTTTTCGTGACGCACATGCACCCCGACCACGTGGGCATGGCGGGCTGGCTCACGCGCAAGTTCGGCGTTCGGCTGTGGATGACGCGCTCCGAATACCTGATGTGCCGCGTCATGGTGTCCGACACCGGGCGCGAAGCGCCGGACGACGCCATTGCCTTCTACCGGCGCGCCGGCTGGAGCGATGCGGCCATCGAGACCTACCGCACGCGCTTCGGCAACTTCGGCAAGCACATCCATCCGCTGCCCGACAGCTTCAGGCGCCTTCGCGACGGCGAGGTCTTGCGCATCGGCGCGCACGACTGGCGCATCGTCACCGGCAACGGCCATTCGCCGGAGCATGCCTGCCTGTACTGCCCCGACCTCAAGGTGCTGATCTCGGGCGACCAGATCCTGCCGCGCATTTCGTCGAACGTCTCGGTGTCTCCCGCCGAGCCCGATGCCGATCCGATGGGCGACTGGCTCGCGTCCCTGGCCAAGCTCAAGCGCGAGATACCCGACGACGTGCTGGTGCTGCCCTCGCACAACGAGTGCTTTCGCGGCCTGCACGCCCGCATCGACAGGCTTCAGACGGGGCAGGAACGCGCGCTCGAGCGCTTGAAGAACGCGTTGAAGACGCCCAAGCGTGCGGTCGATGTGTTCGGCAGCCTGTTCGCGCGCGCGATTGCCGAGTCCGACGTTCCGCTGTTGGGCATGGCGACGGGCGAGAGCCTTGCTTGCCTCAACTACCTGCTGCACCGCGGCGAGGTTGTCCGCGAGACCGACGACGCCGGCATCGACTGGTACAGGACCCAAGCCGGCGCCTGAACCCTCGCCTTCAGCGCAGGCCCGGCACCAGCAGCGTGATCGCCAGCCCTGCTGCGCCGCACAGGCCCAGCAGCGGCATCACACCGACCTTGAAGCGGAACAGCGCCACGCCGGCGGCAACGGCGATGACCGCCGAGACGATGTCGAAGTGCCCACCGAAGCCCTTCGGCCAGAGGACGTGGTACGCGAAGAACAACGCCAGGTTCAGGATCACGCCCACCACGGCCGCAGTGACGGCCGACAGCGGCGCCGTAAAACCCAGCTTGCCATGCGTGGCCTCGATGGCCGGCCCGCCCGCGAGGATGAAGATGAAGGACGGCAGGAAGGTGAAGAAGGTCACCACGCTGGCCGCCAGCGCCCCCGACAGGAACAAGGCGTCCGGCCCGATCACCTGCTTCAACCATCCGCCGACAAAGCCGACGAAGGCCACCACCATGATCAGCGGGCCGGGCGTGGTTTCGCCAAGTGCCAGGCCATCGATCATCTGCACACCCGACAGCCACTGGTATTGCTCGACAGCCCCCTGGTAGACATAGGGCAGCACCGCATACGCGCCGCCGAAGGTCAGCAGCGCCGCCTTGGTGAAGAACCAGCCCATCTGTGTCAGCGTACCGTGCAGGCCCTGCAGGGCGATGAGCACCCCCATCGCCAGCAACCAGAGACCCAGGCCGACGCCCAGCACCTTGGCGAGATGCGAACGCGAGAAGCGCGCATGCGGCGGCGGTGGCGTGTCATCGTCGATCAGCGCCGGGCCGTAGCTCTTGCTGGCGCTTCCGTGGCCGCCGCCGATAGCGAACACTTCCGGATGCCATCGCGCGCCGAAGTAGCCGATGAGCCCGGCGCCGAGCACGATGGCTGGAAACGGCGTGTCGAACGCAAAGATCGCCACGAAGGCAGCGGCAGCAATGCCCCACATCCACCCGTTCTTCAGCGCGCGGGTGCCGATGCGATGCGCCGCGTGCACCACCAGCGCCGTCACGGCCGGCTTGATGCCATAGAAGATGCCAGCCACCACCGGCACATTGCCAAAGCGCAGGTAGACCCACGACAGCGCGACGAGGATGAACAGCGAAGGCAGCACGAACAACGCACCGGCCACGATGCCGCCCTTCGTGCGATGCATCAGCCAGCCGATGTAGGTCGCCAGTTGCTGGGCCTCGGGGCCGGGCAGCAGCATGCAGAAGTTCAGCGCGTGCAGAAATCGCTTCTCGCTGATCCAGCGCCGGCGCTCGACCAGTTCGGCGTGCATCAGCGCGATCTGCCCTGCCGGGCCGCCGAAGCTGATGAAGCCGAGCTTGAGCCAGAAGCGCAAGGCTTCGGCGAACGAAACCGGCTCGATCGGCCCTGCAGGCGCTGGCGTTGCGGGAGGCTGTGGGGTGTCCGCGGATGGCTTCGTCATGGGTCGCCCACATTACCAACATGTAATCTCCGCCGGACGACGCGCCGATAAAATTTTCGGCATGTGTCGTTTCCGTGCGTTCTTGCTGTGGGCCGTGATGCTCGCGATTCCCTTTCAGGGATTTGCGGCCGTGTCCCAGGCGTTCTGCGCACCGGCACCGGCACCGACCCAGGCGCAGGCGGTGCATGTGGCGTCTTCTTCGCATGACCACGTCGCGCCGGACGGCGATACCGCCCACAAGTGCGGCACTTGCGGCGCCTGCCAGGCAGCGGCGCTGATGCCTTCGGCATCCGTCATGGCCTTCCCTCATCTGCCGGCGGCGGATCTGGTGGAACTGCACAGCGCCATGCAGGCCATCGCGCCCCGCGTTCTCGAAAAACCTCCTCGCGCCTGACCACGCCCGTTGTCGTGCCCGTGATCCGTCACGGGTGCGGCTGCGCGCGCTCGTTCATCTGGCTCCCGATTTTTCTCTCACATCCCCCGACACAAGGAATTTCATGACAACGCTTCACTCCCTGGCCCTGTTCGCCCTTTCCGTATTCACCGCCGCGAGCGCCAGCGCAGCCGGCAGCCATGCGGGCGGCCACGACACCGACGACGCCACGGGCAAGCCCGGCGTCGCCGCCAAGGTCACGCGCACGGTCAAGGTCGACATGACCGATGCGATGCGCTTCACGCCCGCCAACATCGACGTCCGGCAGAACGAGACCGTGCGTTTCGTCGTCACCAACTCCGGCAATCTGAAGCACGAACTCGTGCTCGGCACCGAGAAGGACCTCAAGACGCACTACGAGGCGATGAAGAAAAACCCCGAGATGGAACACGCCGAGCCGAACATGGTGACGCTCGCGCCCGGCAAGACGGGCGAGATCGTCTGGCAGTTCACCGAGGCCGGCAAGGTCGATTTCGGCTGCCTTCAGCCCGGCCACTACGACATGGGCATGAAGGGCGCCGTGAGCGTTGCCAAGGCGGCCGGCAAGTAGGTCGGCAGCGGTTCCCTGGAGGCTGCGTCGGGCTCGCCCTTCGCCGCCCCCAGGTCAGGTGTTGAACCAGTCCCCGGCCGACCGCCCCTGGTCCGGCCCCAGCATCGAGAACCCGCCATCGACCGGAATGTCCGCGCCCGTCACGAAGCGCGCCGCGTCCGAGCACAGGAACATCACCACCTGCGCCACGTCGTCGCCGTCTCCCGCGCGACCCAGCGGGTGCATCGGCGCCGCGACGCGGTCCGCATGCGCCCGGTCGCCGCCGGACATGCGGGACAGCGCGTCCGACCACGTCCAGCCGGGCGACACCGAATTCACCCGCACGCGACGGGGCGCAAGGCTCACCGCCTGGTTGCGCGTGAGCTGCAGGATCGCTGCCTTGGCCGCGGGATACAGCGCCCGGCGCGCCGCGCCGAACTTGCCGCCGACGCTGCCCATGTTCACGATCGCCCCACCCTGCGCCGCCAGCGCGTCGGCGGTCTTCTGCACCAGCATCGCACCGGAAACCAGGTTGACGTCGAGCGCGTGCAGCCATTCGCCGCGCGAAGCCTCCAGCCCCTTGTCGCCGTAGACGACCGCGTTGTTGACCAGGAAGTCGATGCGGCCCGTGCTGGCGAGCGCGTCGGCCACCAGTGCATCGAGCGCCGTGTCCGATGCGATGTCGCAGTTCACGAAGCGGCACAGCGGCCCCAGTTCGGCCTGCAACGCTTCGCCGCGCGCAGTATCGATGTCCACCGCGAGCACCTGCGCGCCGGCCTGTACGAAGGCCCGCACGATGGCGCTGCCGAGCATTGCGGCCGCGCCGGTGACGATCGCGACTTTTCCCTCGAAGCTCATGGCATGGCCTCCATCTGCGCGATCGCGCTGTCGACATTCATCACATCCGCGAGCATGGCCAGCGTTTCCAGGCTGGCCGCGTGCAGGTGTGCCTGCGCGGTGCTGCAGGCATCGGCCACGACCGCCACCTCGAAGCCCAGGTCGCTGGCGTGGCGCGCGCCGTGCTCGACCACATGATTGGTCGCAATGCCTGCCACGTAGAGCCGCGAGGCGCCGGTGCGCCGCACGGCCTCTTCGAGACCGCTGGCCCAGAACGGGTTGTTCCGCTTGTGGGTGATGACGGCCTCGCCCGGCAGCGGTGCCAATTCGTCATAGAACTCCGCGCCCCACTTCCCGTCGAGCACCGCGCCCGTTTCCGCCACGCGCCGGAACAACGTGCAGTTGCGCAGGCAGTCCGCGTAGCCCGGCGCAAAGGCGATGCGCACGAAGATCACGGGCACGCCGTTCGCCCGCGCCCCGGCGATCAGGCGCGCGGCCGATGCGATCAGCCGGGGGCGCGCGGGATCATCGGCCGCCACCCCCACCCGCACCTTGCCGTCGACGTGCAGCACGTCGTTCTGGTAGTGCATGGCCAGCAGCGCGGCGGTCACATGAACACCTGCAGGGCTTCGTGCGCCGCGTCGCAGTTGATGAGGTCGACGCGCTTCATCTGGATGCGGAAACCGCGGCCCTCGCGCTGCAAGGTATGCAGCACGCTGCCGCCGAAGCTGCGCTGCTCGGTCTTGCGCCATTCGAGCAGCAGGAAGGTCGAGCGCACGACAACGCCTGTTTCACTGCGTGATTCGAGCGAGATGTTGCCCAGCACATGCACGGTGCGCGTGGGCGGCTGTTGCGAATAGGCGCGGGCCTGTTCGAGCCGCCGCGCCCGCATCGAGCGCAGCAAGGCGTCTTCGCAGAACAGCGAGGCGTGGTTGAGGTGGTCGGTCTGGCCGTGCACCAGCGGCACCCAGTACAGCCCGTCGGGCGTGAACAGCCGCTGCCATTCGTCCCAGCGGTGCTCGTCCAGGAGGCGTGCTTCGTGGTGCAGGAACTGGGTGATCTCCTGCTGCTCTTGCCAGTCGTTGAAGTTCATTCGGCACCTCCGGCCTGCACGCCCATGTACGCGGCCCAGGTTCGGAACATGTTGCGCGCCGGCATTTCGCTGTTGCCGTTGGAGGCGCGCCCACCAGGCAAAGGCTGGTCGCGCCCGGCCGCCCGGTGCATGCTGACCCAGTCGCCGCCGTCGGAGGCCAGGCCTTCCTGCACGCGATTGTAGGCTTCCAGGTCGTCGGGCATCACGTTCGACGAGGGTGAATTGACGATGTTGGTGTACTTGAGCGTGCGCTGGAAGGTTGCCTCTGGCGCGCCCTTCAGCCGGAAGCTGAAGATTTCCACCAGCGTGCGATCGACCGACAAGGGCCGGATCACGCGGATCTGCTGGAACGAGGTGTGCGGCGAACAGCTCGGGTAGACGATGGTGTTGTGCCGGTTCACGCGCAGGATTTCATCGGCACGCTGCGCGCCCTGGCTGGCTTCGAGCGAGGCCACGTAGGCCAGGCTCACCGGATCGGTCGGCGGCACGAAGATGCCTTCCATGAAGCCGTGGCCATGGTCGTAGCCCTTCAGTTCCAGGTTGGCCCAGAACTCCAGCGGCTCGCCGTTGCCGTCGACGATCACCACCTCGAAGGGCTTGGGCGTGCCGGCCGGCATGGCTTCGTACTCTTCCTTGGCCGCGCGCCACGACGACTCGTGCGTGGCCACCGCGTGAATCGTGTCGTGCAGGTTCTCGAAGAAGATTTTCCAGTTGTTGCGTTGGATCACGCGCTGCACGCCGCCTGCCACCTCCACTTCGCCCTCGGGTGCACGGTCGCAGAAGTTGTCGAGCGACGTGGCCACGCCACCCAGGAATTCGCTGAGTTCGGGGCCGTCCTCGGACAGGCTCGCGAACACGAAGCCGCGGTGGCTGGCCACGCGCGCCACCTTGCGCACCGAATACGCCGGGCTCTTGAGGTCGAGCGCCGTGTCTTCATAGCCGCTGCGCAGGGGCACCGACAGCAGACTGCCGTCGCACTTGAAGGTCCAGCCGTGGTACAGGCAACGCAGGAATTTTCCGGCGCTGCCGCTGCCGTCGGGCACGATCTTGGCGCCCTTGTGCGGGCAGCGGTTGTACAGCACATTCACCTCGCCGTCGGTGTGGCGCACCATCACCACCGACTCGCGGCCCAGGCGCGTGGTGAAGTAGTCGCCGACGTTGGGCACCTGGCTTTTGTGGCCGACGTACAGCCAGGCCTGGCCGAAGACGCGGTCCATTTCCAGCTCGAAGATGGCGGGGTCGGTGTAGACGCGCTTGTGCACGCGGTCAGGCTGCACGAGCGCCTGCAGGTCGATGGTCGTTGTCGTCATGGGGTGAGTCTCCTGAAACTTCGTCAGATGTCGAGCACCAGGTGCGGCGTCTTCGCGCGGGACACGCAGGTGCACATGGTTCGGCCCTCGGCCTTCTCGCGTGCGCTGAGGTTGTGGTCGCGGTGATCGGGAATGCCCTCGACCACATCGACGGCGCACACGCCGCAGTCGCCCTGGCGGCAGTCGTACAAGGGGTCCAAGCCGGCGGCGATGAGCACGTCGAGCAGGCTCTGGCGGGGTGAAACGGTCAGTGTCTTGCCCGAACGCAGGGTGCGCACCTCGAAGGCCGTGTCGCCCGTCTGTTCGAGGGCGCCGGCAAAGAGTTCGCAGTGCACGTGGTCGTCGGGCCATCCGAGCGCTCGGGCGGTGTCCACCACGGCCTGCACCATGCCCCGGGGGCCGCAGACATGCAGATGGCGCCCGGCTTGCGGCCCGGTCAGCACCGCGCGCAGGTCAAGGCCGCGCGACGGGTCGCCACCGTCGTGAACCACCGTGCCGCCCAGCGAACGCACTTCATGCAGATAGGCCGTGGCCTCTTCGCTGCGGGTGGCGTAGTGAAAGTCGAAGGACAACCCTTCGGCCGCCAGCGACCTCGCCATGCAAAGCAGCGGCGTGATGCCGATGCCACCGGCGATCAGCAACGGCGGCGCGCTCCCTTTATGCAGTGCGAAGTCGTTGCGCGGCGGATGCGTGGCAAGGATGGCGCCTTGCGCAAGGCCGTGCATCCAGGCGGAGCCGCCCGCGCCTTGCGGCTCGTGGAGCACGGCGATCTCGTAGCAGTCTTCGCCGGCATGCGGCGCCACCAGCGAATACGCACGCTGCCCGATGCGCCCATTGGGCTGGACCACCTGCACGCCCAGGTGTGCGCCCGGCGCAAACGGCGGCAATGCGCCGCCTCGCGCATCGCTCAGCACAAAGGACTTGATGGCCGGCGTGAGCGGCCTCACGGCCGCCACCACGAGTTCCAGCATGGCGTCGGCGTCTTTCATCCCAGCGGCAGCGCGGGGTCGGCGATGGTCAGCCCGTTCGACTTCGACCAGCGCGGCATCAGGGTGTTCGACGGTTGCGTTTCGTCCACCAGCTTGCGCGCGGTTTCCACGCCCGCCACGGGCAGGCCCTGGGTGTCGAGCAGGCCGATCTGCGCCAGCACGCTGGCCTGGTCCCAATAGATGTGCTCGTGAAAGAGCTTGTCGCCGCGAAATTTCACGATGGCCACGAGCGGAATCTCCACGGCTTTGCCCGTGGGCGCGATGCCCGGCAGCATCCAGTCGATCTCGACCGTGTGGGTGAAGCAGAACAGCATCTCGTCGACGATCTGCGTCGCGCCGACGGTGCGCGAGATGGGCGTGAGCCGCGTGTCCGGCGGTGTGCTCGGAATGAAGTGGTGCTTGTAGAAGCGCGACAGCTCCTTCGCACCCACACCGCCGGTCATGGTCGGGATGTGGTTGACGTAGGGCTCGCTCACCATCGTAGCCATGGTGGCGACCACGTCGCGCATTGCGAACTCGTACTCGCAGTGCTTGTCCCAGAGCGCCGACAGGTCGTAGACGGGCCCGATGGCTTCCTTGAACAGCGCCATGGAGCGCTGGTGCGCCATCAGCGTGGAGGGTTTGTCGAAATGCTCGCCGCCGGTGCGCGCGAAGGCATGGTCCACGCCGGGGTACACATACATCTGCGCGCCCTGCTTGCCGGCGAAGGCATCCAGCACCTGGGTGCGCGCCTCGGCCGGGCAGAACTTGTCGAGTTCGGCAAAGTGCAGCGCGATCGGGCATTCGATCTTCGGCACCAGGTCGAGGGCGGCCTCGATGCCGACGCCGTAGTAGCCCACGGCGGCGTCCACGCCCGAATGCGCGGCCGCCATGTAAGCCAGCTTGCCGCCCAGGCAAAAGCCCAGTGCGCCGACCTTGCCGGTGCAGGCCGGGTGCGCTCGCAATGCCTTCACGCTGGCGGTGACGTCCGAGATGCCCGCCTCGATGTCGAACTTCTGGAAGAAGCCGAATGCGCGTTGCCAGTCTTCCGGCGAATAGCCCAGATCGACATTCGGCTCCATCCGCCAGAACAGGTCGGGCGCCAGCACCACGTAGCCCTCTTCGGCATAGAGATCGGCCACCTCGCGCACGTAGTCGTTGATGCCGAAGATTTCCTGGCACAGCACGATGCCGGGGCCTTTCCCCGAGGCGGGCAATGCCAGGTAGCCGCGAAAGGTCTGGCCGTCGGCGGCCGGGATGTCGATGTACTGACTCATCGTGGGTGTCTTCCGAAGTGATGGGGTTTGCGGGCAATTCTGGGCAGCGCCCTGCCCGCTGTCTGTCCATTTCGTGCAGCCACCCACGCTGCAAGAAACGGATAGCCCGCCGTCACGGCGGCACGCAGACTCCGACCCGCGCTTCGCATCCCCCCACGTCACCCGAATCACCCCGAGAGGAGATTTTTCATGTCGCAGGCAAGCATCAGAACGGCCTTGTTGGCCATCGCCGTCGTCACCGGCGCATCGCCGTCGCTATCGCAGGCACAGGCACAGGCACCGGCCGTCAAGGTCGGTCTCGCGATGGATCTTTCAGGCCCGTTCGCGGTCGGTGGCGCAGAGGCCAAGGCCGGCTTCGCCGTCGCGATGAAGCAGCTCGACGGCAAGCTCGGCGGCGTGCCGGTCGAGTTCGTCGAGGCCGACACCGCCGGCAACCCCGAGACGGCCAGGCAGGTGGTGGATCGCATGCTGTTGCGCGACAAGATCGACCTGTTCACCGGCCCTGTGGGTTCATCCGTCGCGCTCGCCGTGGGGCCACCGCTCTTCGCCGCCAAGGTGCCTTATCTGTCGAGCAACGCCGGGCCGAGCGACTATTCGGGCGCGCGCTGCAACCCGTACTTCTTCGGCGCGTCGTACCCCAACGACGCGTACTACGAATCGGCCGGCAAGTTCGCCTCCGACAAGGGGTTCAAGAAGGTCGCGATGATCGCGCCCAGCTACCCCGGCGGCAAGGACGCCATCAACGGGTTCAAGCACACCTTCAAGGGCACGGTGGGCGATGAGCTTTACACCAAGCTGGGGCAGCTCGACTACTCGGCGGAACTGGCGCAGATCCGCGCGTCGAAGCCCGAGGCGCTGTACTTCTTCCTGCCCGGCGCGATGGGCGTGAGCTTCATCAAGCAGTTCGTCGCCGCGGGGCTGTCGAAGGACGTGGCACTGATCTCGACCGCGTTCTCGGCCGACGAAGACATGATTCCCGCCGTGGGCGAGCCGATGCTCGGGCTCTTCAACACCGCGCACTGGTCGTTCGACCTCGACAACCCCGCCAACCAGCGCTTCGTGGCCGCGTTCCGCCAGCAGAACAACGGGCGCAACCCGTCGTTCTATGCCGGCCAGGCCTACGACGTGCTGATGGCCATGGATGCGGCCGTGCGCGACATTGGCGGCAAGGTGGCCGACAAACCCGCGCTGCTCAAGGCGATCAAGGCGGCGAACTACAGGTCGGTGCGTGGCGACTTCCGCTACGGCCCCAACAACTTCCCCATCCAGAACTACTACCTGCGCGTGATCGCCAGAGATGCCAACGGACGCATTGCCAACAAGGTGATCGGCACCGTGTTCCAGAACTACCAGGACAGCTCGGCCGTGAAGTGCGCGATGAAGTCCTGATCAGTGTCTTGAGGCAGGCTCCCGCGAGGTGTCGCGCGGGAGCTGGCCGAAGCGCTCGCGGTAACAGGCGGCAAAACGGCTCAGGTGCGAGAAGCCGCAGTTGAACGCGATCTGCGTCACGCTCGCGCCGTCGTGTCGTGCCAATTGTTCGTGCGCGGCATCGAGCCGCATGTTGCGCAGCACTTCCATTGGCGAAAGATCGCGGTGGCGCCTGAACAGCAGCGCCAGCATGCGCCGGGTCACCCCGGCAGCATCCGCCACCTCTTCCAGCGACAGCGGGGCTTCGAGCCGGCTGCGCATGAATTCCTCTGCCCGCCGCAACTGCCGCAGGCTGGTCGCCTCCGATCCGAGCCGCAGGGCATCGTGCTGCCTTCGCACCGAGTTGGGCCGGTGGCACAACAGGTAAAGCATGAGGTTGTCTTCGCAGTGCGCGAGCCACCGCGGATCGTACGGTGTGCTGCCGTTAGATGGCAGCAACGACGCCAGGTTGGCCACCATGCGGCACCACTGCGTGCCGGCGGCGTCGTCGAGCCGCAGCGGCATCTCGAAGTCGATCTCGCCGATCTCGTCCGCATGGCGCGCTGCAAAGGCGCGGCGCGCCACTTCCTGCAGGCGGCTGAGTTCGATCTTCAGCATGAGCTGTTCGCAGTCCGCATGCCAGCGCAGCCGCACGGGCTTGTGCGCGGACACCACCGCGCCCTGCCCGGGATGGATATGCAGCGTCTCGCCGCCCGCGTGGATTTCGGCGTGGCCCCGCAAGGGCATCTGGACCAGCACGAAATTGCCCAGCGCATCGGGCTCGATGTCGACATCGCAGCCATAGCGCAGGATGCACAAGGACAGTGCGCCCAACTCGGCGCGGCAGAAGATCGAATCGACCTTGCCGCGCCCCCAGACGCTGCGGTGCGCCTTCAGCTCATGGGCAACCAGCGCATGCGTCTCGTCCGCCTTGCGCGAGCGGAAGACCTCGCGTCCGTACAGAGGAAAAAGCTGCTGGCTCGACCATGCGTCCACGAACACTCCCAAGGGCCAAAGTGGGGAAATTTACTGCCGGCTGGCGCTTCCTGCCATGGGGGTTGCCCGGGCGGTAGCGCCAAAGCTGCAAGAAGCTTGCCCGGCCATGAGCCCCGCCGGGCCCTCAGCGGGCCGCTTCGAGGTGCGTCACGGTGGGCTTGCCCTTCATGACCTCCACATGGAACTTGACCTTGTCGCCGGCCTTCACCTGGTCGAGCATCTTCCTGTCGGCGACATCGAAGCCCATGGTCATGGGCGGCATGGCGAGGTTCGGAATGTCGCCGTGCTTGAGCACGATCACGCCGCCCGCCATGTCGATCTTCTGGACGACCGCGTCGGTCAGCATGCCGGCCGCCTGCGAAGCGGGTGCCGCTGTCTTCATGGACGACATTTCGTCCTTCGACATCTGGGCCTGGGCAGCAACGGCCGATGCTGCGAGCAGCACGAATGCGAGGGAATGCAGGGCTTTCATGGGGTAACTCCTTCAATGGGTTGGGTGGAAACAGCAGACAAACGGGTGCGCGCGGCATTGCCACGCCGGCGCATCAAGTACCAGGCGGCCGGAACAACGAGCATGCTGAGCAGCGGCGCGGTGATCATGCCGCCGACCATCGGCGCGGCAATGCGCGTCATCACCTCCGAGCCGGTACCGCTGCCCCACAGGATCGGCAGCAGACCGGCCATCACCACGGCCACCGTCATGGCCTTGGGGCGCACGCGCAACACCGCGCCTTCGCGGATCGCGGCCAGCAGGGTGTCGTCGTTCATAGGTTCGCCGGCTTCCAGGCGCCGCGCCAACGCGTTCTTCAGGTAGACCAGCATCACCACGCCGAACTCGGTCGCCACGCCCGCCAGCGCAATGAAGCCGACCGCCGTGGCCACCGAGATCGAATGGCCCAGCGCCCAGATCAGCCAGAAGCCGCCAATGAGCGAGAACGGCACGGCCGCCATCACCAGCGCCGCATCGCCGAACGAGCGGAACAGCAGGTAGAGCAGCACGAAGATGACCGCCAGCGTGACGGGCACGACCAGCTTCAGCCGCTCGGTCGCGCGCTCCAGGTACTCGAACTGGCCCGACCACGACACCGCATAGCCGGCGGGCATCTTCACGGCCTTGTCGACAGCGGCCTGCATGTCGTTGACGGCGGAACGCAAGTCGCGGCCGCGCACGTCCACATACACCCAGCCCGACAGCCGCGCGTTCTCGCTGCGCAGCATCGGCGGGCCGTCTTCGATGGTGATCTTCGCCACGTCGCCGAGCAGCAGTTGCGCGCCCTTGCCGGTCACGAAGGGCAATTGCCGCAGACGCTCCAGCGAATCGCGGATCTCGCGCGGGTAGCGCACGTTGATCGGATAGCGCTCGCGGCCCGAGATGACTTCGCCCACGTTCTCGCCGCCGATGGCCGTGGACACCACCGCCTGCACATCGGCCACCGAGAGCCCGTAGCGCGCGGCAGCCAGCCGGTCGACATCGACGTCGATGTAGCGCCCGCCCGTCAATCGTTCCGCCAGTGCCGACGACACGCCGGGAACGTTCTTCACGGCCGCTTCGATCTGCGTGGTCAGCGCATCGATGGTGGCCAGGTCGGCGCCCGCCACCTTGATGCCCACAGGGCTCTTGATGCCGGTCGCCAGCATGTCGATGCGGTTGCGGATGGGTGGCACCCACACGTTGGTCAGGCCCGGCACCTTCACCGCGCGGTCCAGCTCTTCGACCAGCCTGTCGGCCGTCATGCCCGCGCGCCATTGCGCCTTCGGCTTGAACTGGATGGTGGTCTCGAACATTTCGAGCGGGGCCGGGTCGGTCGCCGTGTCCGCGCGACCCGCCTTGCCGAACACGCGCGCAACCTCCGGCACGGTCTTGATGAGGCGGTCGGTCTGCTGCAGCAGCTCGGAGGCCTTCGACACCGACAACCCCGGCAGCGCGGAGGGCATGTAGAGCAGGTCGCCTTCGTCCAGCGGCGGCATGAACTCACCGCCGAGGCGCATCAACGGCACCGCCGTCAGCGCCAGCAGCACTGCGGCCATGGCCAGCGTTCCCTTGGGAAAGCGCAGCACCAGTTCCAGCGCGGGCCTGTACACCGCCATCAGGAAGCGGTTCACGGGGTTGGCGGCTTCGTGCGGAATGCGCCCCCGGATCAGGTAGCCCATGAGCACCGGGATCAGCGTCACAGACAGCCCCGCCGCAGCCGCCATCGCGTAGGTCTTGGTGAAAGCCAGCGGTGAGAACAAGCGCCCTTCCTGTGCTTCGAGCGAGAACACCGGCACGAAGGACAGCGTGATCACCAGCAGCGAGAAGAACAGCGCGGGCCCGACTTCCACGGAGGCATCGGCAACGAGCTGCCACCGTTCCGCCACGGTCGGTTGCCGGTCATGCGTCGTCTCGAAGGTCTCGATGTGCTTGTGCACGTTCTCGACCATCACGATGGCGCCGTCTACCATCGCGCCGATGGCAATCGCGATGCCGCCCAGCGACATGATGTTGGCGTTGACGCCCTGCCAGTGCATGACGATGAACGCAGCCAGCACGCCGACCGGCAAGGCCACGACCGCCACCAGCGCCGAGCGCAGGTGGAACAGGAAGACCGCGCAGACCAGCGCAACAACGATGAATTCCTCGATCAGCTTGGCGCGCAGGTTCTCGACGGCGCGGTCGATCAGCAGCGAGCGGTCGTAGGTCGGCACGATCTCGACGCCCGGCGGCAGGCTGGGCTTGAGGGTTTCCAGCTTCGCCTTGACGGCCTCGATGGTCGAGCGCGCGTTCTTGCCCGAGCGCATGACGATCACGCCGCCGGCCACTTCGCCCTCCCCGTCCAGCTCGGCGATGCCGCGCCGCATCTCGGAGCCGACCTGCACCGTCGCCACATCACGCAGCAGCACCGGCGTGGCGCCGGACACGGCCAGCGGGATCGTGCGGAAGTCGTCCAGCGAGCGCAGGTAGCCGCGCGAGCGCACCATGTACTCGGCCTCGGCAAATTCGACGACCGAGCCGCCCGATGCCTGGTTGGCCTTCTGCAAGGCGTCCACCACCGTCTGTTGCGTGATGCCCAGCGCGCGCATGCGGTCGGGGTCGAGCACCACCTGGTATTGCCGCACCATGCCGCCGATGCTGGCGACTTCGGCCACATCGGGCACGGTCTTCAGCTCGAATTTGAGGAACCAGTCGTTGAGCGCGCGCAACTGTCCGATGTCGCGCGTGCCCGTGCGATCGACCAGCGCGTATTCGTAGACCCAGCCGACGCCCGTGGCGTCAGGGCCCAGCGAGGCGTTGGCGCCTGCGGGCAGCTTGCTCTGCACCTGGTTCAAGTACTCCACCACGCGCGAGCGTGCCCAGTACGGATCGGTCTTGTCGTCGAACAGCACGTAGACGAACGAATCGCCGAAGAAGGAATAGCCGCGCACGGTCTTGGCACCGGGCACGCTGAGCATGGTGGTGGTCAGCGGATAGGTCACGAGGTCTTCGACCACCTGGGGCGCCTTGCCCGGGAAAGGCGTGCGGATGATGACCTGCGTGTCCGAGAGATCGGGCAATGCATCGAGCGGCGTGCGCGCCACCGACCACCAGCCGGCGGCCACCAGGAACACGGTCGCGATCAGCACCAGGAAGCGGTTGCCGACCGACCAGCGGATGAGCGCGGCGATCATGGCTTGGCGCCCGCCTGCACGCGCTGCACGGAGACCAGTTCATAGCCCGTGGGGCCACCTTCCTTGAACTCGAAGCGAACCGTGTCGCCGGGCTTGATGTCCGGGAAAGCAGCCGGCGCGGTCTTGGCGAAGCCCATCGTCATGGCCGGCCACTTGAGCGTTGCGACGGGGCCATGCGAGATGGTGATGCCGTCGGGCGCCACGCTTTCGACCTTGCCTTGTGCCTTGTGAATTGCGACGGCCGGCGCCGAGGCTGCTGTGGCCGGAGCGGTTGCCGGTGCAGCCATGTTGCCCAGCACGGAGCGCAGCCGCGCTTCGGAGTCGATCAGGAACTGGCCGCTGGCCACCACCTGGTCGCCGTCGACAAGACCCGAGACGACCTCGATGTCGTCGCCCATGTCCGCACCCAGCGACACGTCGCGCGGCTCGAACGCGCCATCGGCCTTGCGCACGATGACGACGGCACGCTTGCCGGTGCGGATCACGGCTTCGGCGGGCACGACCAGCCGGGTGCTGCTGGCACCGGCCACCTGCAGCCGCAGCAGCATGCCGGGCACCAGCTTTCCGTGCTTGTTGTCGACCTCGAAGCGGGCTTTCAGCGTGCGTGTGGCCACGTTGACTTCGGGAAGGATCTCGTCGAGCGTGCCGTCGAAGGACTGCGCCGCATCGGCCTGGAGAGTCGCCTTGACCTTCTGGCCGCGCACAAGGCGCACCGCCTGCGCTTCGGGAATCTCGACCACCGCCCAGACTTTTTCCAGGCCAGCGATGCGGAACAGCGTCATGCCGGGCGTGACCGCGACGCCTTCGCGCACGCCGAGTTCGGCCACGACGCCATCGGCCGGCGCGGCCAGAACGTAGCGCGCCTGCGCGGTGCCCGTCTCTTCACTGCGCCGGATGAGATCGCCCGGAATCGACATGGCCCGCATGCGCTCACGCGCCGCCGCGATGAGGTCGGAAGAAACGCCGGATCGCTTGAGCGCAAGCAGCTCGTTCTGCGGCCCGAGCCATTCCGGCGCGAAGACCGTTGCCAGGGCCTGCCCCTTGCGCACACGCTCCATCGGCGCGCGCACCGACAGGTGTTCGACATACCCGCCAACGCGGGTCTGCACCGCGACATTGAGCCGTTCGTCGAACTGCACGCTGCCGACCGCGTCGAACGAGGCGGAGGTTTCCGTCCGTCGCACGCTGGCATAGCGGATGCCCAGGTTCTGCTGGACCGAGGGACTGACCTTCACGCCCTCCTCGCCACCCGAGCCCGTTGTGCTGTCGGCGTACACCGGGACCAGTTGCATGTCCATGAAGGGTGACTTGCCGGGCTTGTCGAAACGCTGGCCCGGCACCATCGGATCGCGCCAGTAGAGAACCTTGCGGCCATCGGCAGCCGGAGCCGCCATCGACGCATCCGCAGGCTGCGCGGTCTTGCGGCCCAGGTAGAAGGCGCCTGCGGCGAGCAACAGGGCGGCCAGCAAAAAGGCGCCCATCGTGTGTGTTCTGTTCATTGCGCCACCTCGGCGGTCAGCGGCCGCAAGGCCAGTTGGATTCGAGCTTTGGCAAGGTCGCGCTGCAGCGTCAGCAGCTTGCGCCGTGCCTCGACTTCGGCGTGCCGTGCCTCGAACAGCACGACGAGGCTGCCCTGGTTGGATTGGTAGGCGGCTGTCGCGGCAGCCGTTCTTTGACCGGCGGGAA